>NC_022571.1:477500-1140000 GCF_000473995.1 Clostridium saccharobutylicum DSM 13864
GTAGCGAAATTCCTTGTCAGGTAAGTTCTGACCCGCACGAATGGCGTAATGACTTGTGCACTGTCTCAACTGCAAATCCGGCGAAGTTGTAGTGCGAGTGAAGATGCTCGCTACCCGCGATTGGACGGAAAGACCCCGTAGAGCTTTACTGTAGCTTAGCATTGAATTTCGGTATTGTCTGTACAGGATAGGTGGGAGACTGGGAAACTAGGGCGTCAGCCTTAGTGGAGTCGTTGTTGGGATACCACCCTGATAGTATTGAAATTCTAACTGGATGCCATGAAACTGGTGACAGGACATTGTTAGGTGGGCAGTTTGACTGGGGCGGTCGCCTCCTAAAATGTAACGGAGGCGCCCAAAGGTTCCCTCAGAACGGTCGGAAATCGTTCGAAGAGTGCAAAGGCAGAAGGGAGCCTGACTGCGACACCTACAAGTGGAGCAGGGACGAAAGTCGGGCTTAGTGATCCGGTGGTACCTCGTGGGAGGGCCATCGCTCAACGGATAAAAGCTACCTCGGGGATAACAGGCTGATCTCCCCCAAGAGTTCACATCGACGGGGAGGTTTGGCACCTCGATGTCGGCTCGTCGCATCCTGGGGCTGAAGTAGGTCCCAAGGGTTGGGCTGTTCGCCCATTAAAGCGGCACGCGAGCTGGGTTCAGAACGTCGTGAGACAGTTCGGTCCCTATCCGTCGCGGGCGTAGGAAATTTGAGAGGAGCTGTCCTTAGTACGAGAGGACCGGGATGGACTGACCTATGGTGTACCAGTTGTTTCGCCAGAAGCATAGCTGGGTAGCTAAGTCGGGAAGGGATAAACGCTGAAAGCATCTAAGTGTGAAGCCCACCTCAAGATGAGATTTCCCATAGCATAAGCTAGTAAGACCCCTTGAAGACTACAAGGTTGATAGGTCAGAGGTGTAAGTGCGGCAACGTATTTAGCTGACTGATACTAATAGGTCGAGGGCTTGACCAATATAATCAAGTTGTAAATTATACATTAATGTATGCAATTTTGAAAGAACAATATTCTTTCAGAATGACGTTCCGCGATAGCTCAATGGTGGAGCACTCGGCTGTTAACCGATAGGTTGGAGGTTCGAGTCCTCTTCGCGGAGCCATTTTTATTTTATAAGGTTTTTTAAAAATATGAAACTTTTATGAGATCGTAAAAAAATTTAATAAAAATTTAAGAATATTTAGTCGAGAAATCGGCTTTTTTTATTGTAAAAAATGCGCTAAAAGCTATATAATATGTGTAGAGAAAATATTGCAGTTCTATATAAACTTAAGAGAATAAAATACAATACTATATTTAAAATCTAAGGGGTATAAAAATGAAAAATAATTTTAGGTACAATAAAAACAAACAAAGAAATATTAAAAAATTAAGATTAATTATTTCATGTATTGTTATTGCTGTAATTGTTGTTGTAGGTAGTACTATAATGGCTCAAAAGTTTTCTGCAAATAAACAAAATGTACAAGCCCAAGCAGTTGAAGCAAATAAGCAAACTGATTCTCAAGGAGAAAATGCAAGTAGCAAAGAAACAGAAAATAATATAACAAAAGAAAGTGATTCGGAAGTTGAAAATCCGGCATTTATAGAAAAATATTTAGATCAGCAGATGAAAGGTCAAAAACCTGATGGTGCAGATGGCAAAAAAGTTGTATATTTGACGTTTGATGACGGTCCATCAGAAACAGTAACACCACAAATATTAGATACTCTTAAAAATGAAAATGTACATGCAACTTTTTTTCTTATAGGAAAATATATTGATAAAGATGATACAAGTAAAAACTTAGTAAAAAGAGAATTAGCTGAAGGCAATGCAATAGGAAATCATACTTATTCACATGATTATAATTATTTATATCCAAATGGAAAGATAAATTTACAAAATTGTATGTCTGATTTTGAAAAGACTGAACAATCATTAAAAAATGTTTTAGGACAAGATTTTTCAACGAGAGCTATTAGATTTCCAGGAGGACAAATGACATGGAGTAAGAAAGACCCTACTGGAGCAGATGCTATGGATAAATCATTACACGGAAAAGATTGGCATCAAATTGATTGGAATGCATTATCAGCAGATGCAGAAGGCTCGCCTAAGAATGCTGAACAGTTAAAAGATGAAGTTATAAAAACTGTCGCTGGTAGAGAGAAGGCTATAATATTAATGCATGATACTTATGGTAAAGAAGAAACAGCAAAAGCTTTACCTGAGGTAATAAAGTACTTAAAAGGGCAAGGATACGAGTTTAAAATTATGAAATAATTTAATATAAGTATTAAAAATAGACAGGCTATGTTATTTTTAGTTTTATATATTATGTACTAGTTAAACTAGAAGATTAATATATATTATTAATTTAAAATAACATAGCCTATTTTAGTATATTGAGAAAATTAACAAGCTTTTTCTAATTTTAAAGTCTAGTATTAGAAAAATATAAAAAATTAAGCTATTAGTATTCATTTTTTTATAAATTATTTTTTAAAATATATATTAAGAATATAGGTTTAATAATTTAATTGAAATATTATTTAGTAATGATAAACTATTAATATAGGTGATCTTTTGGTACTTAATATTATTTTCACATTATGCAAGGAATAAGGAGGAATAACATGTTATCAAAAAATATTGCTCAAGAGGTATTGGCAAAGTGCTTAGCGACAGGTGGAGACTTTGCTGAAATATTTGAAGATGATTCGATTAATAATTCTATATCATTAATTGATGGAAGAGTTGAAAATGCAATAGGTGGAAGAACTTATGGAATAGGAATCAGAATTTTTAAAGGGTTAAAAAGTGTATATGCATATACAAATAATAATAGTTTAGATAGTCTTTTAGAAACTGCTTATAGTGCAGCGTTAGCATTAGGAGAAATAAAAGAAGATAAATCAATTATACTTAATGAAAGTAAGATAACTACAATACATCCAATAATCTATTATCCTAAAGATGTAGCTTATGAAAAGAGAATAAGTATTTTGAAAAGTGGGTATGGAGCAGCTAAGAATTATAGTGATGATATTTCACAAGTTGTTGCAAACTACTCAGATAAGCAACAACATATTTTAATTGCAAATACTGAAGGATTATATATAGAAGATACACGAGTACGAACAAGACTTGGAATAAGTGCAATTGCATCTAAGGAGAATGAAAATCAAACTGGTTTTGAAGGACCAGGTGCACATAAAGGAATTGAATTATTTGATACCATAGATCCAGAATACTATGGAAAGGAAGCTGCAAGAGTAGCAACAACTTTACTTTATGCTAAAAATTGTCCAGCAGGTAATATGGCTGTTGCAATTGATAATGGATTTGGTGGAGTTATATTCCATGAAGCGTGTGGTCATGCTTTGGAAGCGAGTTCAGTTTCCAAAGGAAATTCTGTTTTTGCAAATAAATTAGGACAACAAATTGCATCAACTAAAGTTACTGCTATAGATGATGGGACAATTCCAAATGCTTGGGGATCATTAAATGTAGATGATGAAGGTAATAAGACTCAAAAAAATGTGCTAATTGAAAATGGAATTTTAAAAGGTTATATGATTGATAAGTTAAATGGAAGACGTATGAACATGGAGGCTACTGGTAGTTCAAGGAGACAAAGCTATAAATATCAACCAACTTCAAGAATGACTAATACTTATATTGCTGCAGGCACTGATAAAGCAGAAGATATTATTAAATCTATTTCTGATGGATTATATGCTAAAAAACTAGGAGGAGGATCTGTAAATCCTGTAACTGGTGAGTTTAATTTCTCTGTTCAAGAAGGATATCTAGTTAAGAATGGTATTATACAAGAGCCTGTAAGAGGTGCCAGTCTTATTGGTAAGGGAAGTGAGGTTCTTATGGATATTGATATGGTTGGAGATAATTTGAAATTAGCTCAGGGCGTTTGTGGAGCTTCATCTGGAAATATTCCAACTAATGTAGGTCAACCTATGATTAGAGTAAAGAAAATGACTGTAGGAGGTAGATAGGATATGGATATTAGCTTATTTAAGGAAGAGTTATTTAAAGAAGCCAAGAAAAATGGATTTGAAGAATGTGAAATATTTTATTCAGATGCAGAGAGTCTAAGTTTAAATATTTATGAAGGTGAAGTTGAAAAGTATAAGTTAAATAATGCTTTTGGATTATCTTTTAGAGGTAAGATAAATGGTAAAATGGGATATTCTTATACTGAAATATTAGATAAAGATGCAATATCCATGCTTATTAATAATGCTAAGGGGGCAGCTATTGCTATAGAAAATGATGATGTCCAATTTATCTATGAAGGAGATAAAGAGTATAAAAATATAGATTATTATAAAAAAGAGCTAGATAGCATTAAACCGGATGAATATATTAAACTTGCATTAGAAATGGAACAAGAATGTAAGAAACAATGTGATAAGGTAGTTAATTTTGGTGGATGCGGAATAGGGTATGGTAAGTCTAGCTATGGAATAATGAATTCAAAAGGTCTTGATTTAAAGAGCTCAAGAAATAGTTTGACTGCATATGTAGTCCCTATAATTGAAGATGGAGATCAAAAATATGATGGTATGGGATATGTTGTTGCTAAGAAGTTAGGTGATATAGAGCCTAAAAAATTAGCAAAGCAAGGTCTTGAAGAAGCACTTTCTAAAGTTGGTGGGAAGAGTATTCCTTCAGGTAAATATAAGATTATTATAAACAACGAGGCTATGGTATCATTACTTGGAACATTTGATTCTATTTTTGATGCAGAACAGGCTCAAAAAGGATTATCTTTATTAAAGGGAAAGGAAGGAGAAGTTATAGCTTCGAACATAGTAACATTAGTTGATGATCCACATTTAAAAGATGGACTTGGTTCATGTTGTTTTGATGATGAAGGTGTTGCAACTTACAAAAAGGAAATTATAAGTAATGGTAAATTAAACACTTTGCTATATAATTTAAAAACTGCACATAAAGCAGGAGTTAAATCAACAGCTAATGGGTTTAAATCATCATATGCATCAATAGTTGGAACTAGTGCAACAAACTTTTATATAAATCCAGGAAAGAAGTCATTTGAAGAGCTTTGTGAAGATGTGAAAGATGGTGTAATATTAACTGAATTTGCTGGACTTCATTCAGGTGCAAGTTCAGTAACAGGCGATTTTTCTTTAGCAGCTAAGGGATTCATGATAGAAAATGGAAAGAAGACATTCCCTATAGAACAGATTACAGTAGCAGGAAATTTCTTTACTTTATTAAAGGATATAGAAGAAGTAGGAAGTGATCTAAAATTCCCTATGAGCAGTATAGGATGCCCATCAGTAATCATAAAAGAACTTTCAATAGCAGGTAAATAAAAGAATTTTGTAAAGTAAAATTAATGAATAATTAATTACTTATTCATGTGCGTAAAGCAAAGCTAGTAACTATTATACTATATGTTAAATATTATAAGATATAAAGTCACAATGATTGAAATAAATTAATTTTTATCAGTTATCTGCATTAGAATAGGTTAACTTTACGCTTATTATTATTATTATTTATCTATAAAAAGACTTCGAATTATACTTATACTTAGAATATATTTAGTAATAGAAATTAAGGGATCTCTTTTGCGTAGCATTGCATTTAGCATGAGGCTGTAGGTATTTCTTAAGTAGAAGTTGTTCAAATCTTGCTTGTTATCAGTTTGCCTGAGGAGCATGCAGGATTTGAACAACTTTTACTTTTAGAAATCCACAGCCTTATTCTATAGCAATCTAGCAAAAGAGTTCCCTTAATTTTGGTTAGTTACAAAATAATTTTAATATTATTTATGAACATAATTTGCACGTATCATTTTGTCTGAAATGTCTAGTGATTTTTTATAAATTGCTTTTTGTTCATCTGTAAGATTTTCTCCGCCCTTTAATGTACCATCTGTTATTATAGCGAATGATCTTTCAGTGTTTAGAAGATTTCTACCCATAACTGAATTTTCATATTGATCTTTAGGTACACCAAGTAAATAAAGTAGTGTTGGCATTAAATCAATTTCTCCATTATATAATTTGTCAAATGATTTAGCTTTAATAGTTGATGATGGATCATAAATTATAATTGGAACGTTGTGATTACCATTATCTAAGAACCAATCTTGTTTAGTTGATAGTTGATCGATATCATCATCATAGTATTTATGAACTCCAGTATGATCACCCATGATAGCAATAATGCTATTTTGTAAAATACCTTCTTGGTTTAATAAGTCAAGGAAGTGACCTGTTTGTTCGTCTGTATAATGAATACTCTCAAAGTATCCGCCAAGTTTATTTTTATCTAATTCAGGATCAAGATTTAACTTTCTATATTGCTGTGGCAAATCAAATGGACCATGACTAGTTAAAGTTATAGTCATACCATAGAAAGGCTGAGGTTCTTGCTTTAACATTGGGGTAACTTGTTCAAAGTAGCTTCTATCACTTGTTCCCATACCTATTTCTTCATCATGATTAAATGAGTAATAATCAGTAAATTTTTGAAAACCAATTCCTCCACTTAAAGCTAATTGATAGTTCCAAAATGAACCTTTATCAGGATGTATAACAGTAGTGTTATATCCATTTTTAGCTAAAATTTTTGGCATTGAAGCATAGTCATTATTTGGATATCTAAAGAATGTACAGCCTCTTCTAAGTGGTAATAATGATGTATTTGTCATGAAATCACAATCTGCACTTGTACCTTCATTAACTTGTTCGAATGTGTTAGGGAAGTAAAGTGAGTTGTTTAACAATTTATTTAAATTAGGTGTAATTTCTTGTCCATTAATTTTTTGTCCAATGACAAAGTTTTCAAGAGATTCCACTTGAATATAAATTAAGTTCTTACCTTTTGCAGCACCAAAGTACTCATTATCGGGTAAATTCTCTTTTTTTGTTTCAAAGTATTCGTTAATATCAGTCATATCTTCTTTAGTTAACTTATATGGCTTAGAATCACGATATACTGTGTAAGCATCGATTATATGATAACCTACAGGTGAAAGGTATCTTGTTGTACTTGTTGGATCATAGTTATCAAAAAAATAAGAATTTTTAACATTTTTATTATGTAGTACATTAATGTTAAATGGAACATAAACTATATATATTAATGCAACAATAAAAACACACAGGAATGTTTTTGGTGACCTGTTAATGTTTTTAACATAAGATTTTCTAGTAAAGAAAACATATATAGGAAGTATTATTAAATCTAAAATAAATAGATAATCATAAGAACTAATCATTGACATTATGCTGCCTGTCATGTTATCTAAGTTAGATGTTTGAGATAGAAGCAATGCTGATGGCATTGTTTGAAAACCTCTGAAGTACCAAACATCAAGTAATACTAGAAATGTTGTAATTATGTCTACTATAAATATGTATATTACCATTCCTCTTCCTTTAAATAAAAGGGAAAAACTCAAAAGTACTAGGGTAAAAGCTATATAGTAAGTTAAGCATGCATTAGCAGAATTATAACCTGCAAAAAAATTAAAGTTATAAGGGTTTTTACTTGTAAGAAATCCTTGGACGAAAATGCCCTTTAAGACCATTGAAATTAGTGGAATCAAAAATAAAACAGATTTTACAATTGTATGTTTTGTTAAATTATTTTTTAGAAATTCATTAAGCTTGGAGCTAAAAGAATTCATAAATTCACCTCAATTCATTAATAGTTACTACAATATAGTATACATAAAATTATAAATTAAACCAAGATTAATATATGGGGGTATACTATTAATGCAAAAAAATTATATAATAGTAGTAGCAAATTTAAAGGTTAAGTTGAATAATAGTGATTAATAGAATCAACTAAATATTTTACAAAGGGGTTATATTATATGAAAGAAATAGATTGTAGAGGATTATCTTATTTAAAAATAATAAGAGAAATAAAAGGCTATTTTAATTCAATTGGTGAAGGAGAAGCTATAGTAATAGTTGATAGTGATCTTGGTAAATCCAATGTTATTAGATACACATTACATAAGGGATATCATGTAGAACAAGAAAGTGATGATGACATATTTAGAATAAAAGTTGAAAAAAGAGGATGTTTAGAAATCGAGGTAGAAGAGCAAATATTTTCTATATTAGTTACTTGTGATAAATTTGGAGAAGATGAAAAGTTAGGAAGAATTTTAATTAAAGAATATTTTGAGGCATTAAATGAATGCGATGAACTTCCTCGACATATATTATTCTTAAATTCAGCTGTTAAGTTATTTGCAAAAGATTCAGAGACTTTAGAAGAAATAAGAATGTTACATAAAAAAGGTGTTGGGATTTTAATTAATGATACATCTTTAGATTATTATAATTTGAAAGAAGACATTACTTTTGGTGATATTACAAATATGTATCATATGGTTATTTTGATGAAAAAATCAAAGAACTTAATAAAATTATAAGAATTGATAAATATACATATATATTTAGTAAGAAATATAATGAGAAGTGTTATTGTATGGAGGATGTTAACATGCCTAATTATGAATTGATTATTATTGGTGCTGGAATAGCAGGAATGACGGCAGCAATAGGGGCTAGAGAAAGAGGGATTAAGAAGATATTAATGCTTGAAAAAGAATCAAATGTTGGAGGAATAATTAATCAATGTATTCATAATGGATTTGGAGAAAAGCTTATAGGAGAGAAGGTAACAGGTCCAGAATACATTTGTCACATAGAAAAACAATTAGAAAAAGCTAATGTAGATGTAGTTTTAAATGCTAATGTCCTAGATATTACAAGAGAAAAAGTAGTCACATATGTGAGCCCTAAAGATGGGGTAAAGGATGAAAGTGCAGGAGCTATAATACTTGCAATGGGTGCTAAAGAAAAATATTCTGGTAACTTTTTAATACCTACAAATGGATTAACAGGAATATTTACAGTTGGAGAAGCTCAGAGAATAGTAAATTTAGAAGGATATTTACCAGGAAAGAAAACTATTATTATGGCTAAGGATAAATGGGGATTTATAATGGCAAGAAGATTAATAATAGAAGGCGGAAATGTAGAAGGTGTAATACTTGAAAATGAATTTAACAAAATAGCAAATCCAGAGATAGAAAGTATAATTGATGGTTTTAATATACCTATAATTGAAAATTCCAAAGTTATTAATGTTGAGGGAAAAACTAGAGTACAGAAAATTAGAATCATGAACGTAAATGATAAGACAATTACCGAAAAGGAATGTGATTCATTACTATTATCTGTAGGATTTGTACCAGAAGTTTCAATACTTAGAAAATTAAAAATAAATTTTGATGATAAAACATTAGGACCTAAAGTAAGAGATTTTAAAACATCATTAGATGGATTCTTTGCTTGTGGAAATATTATATATGGTGAAGCAGCGTTAAATATGGAAGAAATTGATGGTATTGAGTGTGGAATAAAAGCAGCAGAATATATACAAAAGTATATATATTAGAGTTGTCTAATAATTAATTAAAGTACATGGTATTCTTTTATTTCGATTACTAGAGAAAATGCGTGTAGATTTCTAATAACAAAAGTTGTACTTATTTATGCATGATCTTCAGAGTAAACTAAGGACCATCATAAAGGAAACAACTTTTGTTAAAGAAATTATACAATATAAGTTTAAATTTAAAATAGTTTATTATATGTTGAAGTCAATGGAATTCATGGCTTCTTTGTACATAAGCTCATGACCCAAAGAGTTTAAGTGAAGTCCATCTAGATATATTCTTTCATCCTGATTTATTGTTAAAGTATAGAAATCAATGAATTTAATATTATATCTATTGCACAAGTCAATAAGTCGTTCTCTTAATATTTTAAGTTCACTTTCTGCATAATCATAAAATGAAGAGGGAGCAAATATTTTTGATGCCATTTGGCCAATAATTTTAGGTGGTATACCTATTATGATTTTGGAATTAATATTTATTGTATCTTTAATCATTAAGTCTATATTTTCAATTATTGAATTAACACTTCTTCCAAGAAGAAGGTCATTTGTCCCCGCCATTATAAAAATTTTAGATGGAGAATACATTAATACATCAGTGTAATATCTAGAAATCATTGAGGGTGTAGTGTCTCCATTACATGCTTTATTTAATGAGTAAAAATGAAGTTTTTCAGTAAGCTTATATACCCAAGAATTTTCTTTAGATACTCCATATCCAACTGTTAAGCTGTCTCCAAAAAATATAATATTAAAATTATTGTCCATAATAAAAATCCCTTTCTAATTAAAAGTTAATCAAGTAAATTTTAGGCACATGAAAGAAAATAACAAGTCTAATCTATCATGACCTAAAACATATTAGAATAATTTATTGAAGCATTTTTTACAAATTAAAGTTTTACCACTATCAGCTTTTACATAATCATCAGATGTTATATTTTTTTTACATATAGTACATATTTTTAATAATGGAATAGTTTTATTATTATCAGTTTGTTGTGATTTAGTAGTATTTTTTTTTGATTTTGTAGTGGTTAAATCTATTTTGGAGCTAGTATTTTCAAGATTATTATTAAATAATCCTTTTTTTATTGGAGAATATAGTTTTGGTTGTGAAGGTATAGGTTTTTGAGTTATTGTAAAGTTAAAATTGTATTTACTTTCAGCAAATAATTCTAATTCAAATCTAGGATTTTTATTATCATAATATTCTTCAGTAAAAATTCTTGTTATTTGAGCATCATTAACAATTAATCCGCTTTTTTCTATGCCATCGAATATGCTTTTTGTAATGTTGATTGTATCTGGATGACGCTTTTCACTTTTATAAAAAACTCTAAGTATAGCAATTAAACTTTCATCGAAAATGATATCTGGATTTTGACTTCTTGCTAATAATGCAATTTCTTGTTCATATAATGCATATCTATCATGATATTTTCCTGAATTATTTGGAAGAATAGCACGTCCGTTTATATTATGTAATTTAAAATTTGATTTTGTTATGGGTGAACCATTGATTATAACTTTAGCGTAATCAGCCATTTAAATTCTCCTTGAATAAAATTATATATTATTTTTTGTATGTATATTTTGTCTTTCACTAAAATATACAACATATATATTATACAATAATCATAAATTGATAATATTGGATAGATAAAGTATAATATTTGAGTAATATAAATGTGAAAAATATTTAAATATTATGTTGCAATTTTAATAGTTAAATAAAATAAAGTTACTGTCATCTGTATTATGATAAATTATTTTTTCATAATATACATATTTAATTGATTTTTTACGACATATTGCATTTTATGTATGTTTAAATATAATAAATATGTAATATAATTGATAGGATAATGTAAGTTTTATAAGTTATAATTATAGATATAAATTTAAACTAAATCTAGAAGAATAACAAGTCATCATGATGCTCAACAGGTAAACAAGTTGCTTTACTGCATGGCATAATATATCCATTCCATTTTGACATGTTATTTTATTTTATGTACCCAAGTTATTAAGAATAATCAAAAGAATAGATTATAGGCTTGATTATTTAGCACCATATTGAGTTCGCAAATTATGACGAGATACTTGTTTGTAAGTATAATTTGTTTCATTGTTTGCTACCAAATATTCAGCGAAATTTTAGTCTATTATTTTCTTTCATGTGAATTATGAAGAAAAACTTAAAATAAGAAGAGGGATAAATATATGAGTAAAAAAATAATTTTAGCAATAGAATCGAGTTGCGATGAAACATCTGCTGCAGTTGTTGTAAATGGCAGGGAAGTTTTGTCTAATGTAATTGCATCACAAATAGATACACATAAGAAGTTTGGAGGCGTTGTTCCAGAAGTTGCATCAAGAATGCATATTGAAGTAATAGACAGCGTAGTAAAAGCAGCTTTAGAGGAAGCTAAAGTTTCTTTAAAAGATATAGATGGAATAGGTGTTACTTATGGTCCAGGACTTGTTGGAGCTCTTTTGGTTGGTCTTCAATATGCGAAGGGACTTTCTTTAGGTTCAAAAATACCACTAATACCGGTTAATCATATTCAAGGTCATATTAGCGCTAATTTCATTCAGCATAAAGATTTAAAACCACCATTTGTATCATTAGTTGTATCAGGTGGTCATACATTTATAGTTTATGTAAAAGGATACAGGGATTTTGAAGTCATAGGACAAACAAGAGATGATGCAGCTGGAGAAGCATATGATAAAGTAGCAAGAGCTTTAGGACTTGGATATCCAGGTGGACCTAAAATTGATAAATTAGCTAAAGAAGGCAATGAGAATGCAATAGAATTTCCAAGAGCTAAATTTCATGATGATACATTAGATTTCTCATTTAGTGGAGTGAAATCTGCTGTATTAAATTACTTAAACAAAGCAAAAATGAAAGATGTAGAAGTAAACAAAGCTGATGTTGCAGCATCATTTCAAAAAGCAATTGTAGATGTATTAAAAAATAATGTTTTTTTAACATGTGAAAGAAGAGGTGTTAAGAAGATTGCAGTAGCAGGTGGAGTTGCTTCTAATTCTTGTTTAAGAGAAACACTTCAAAATGAAGGAGCTAAGAAGGGAATTGAAATTTTATTCCCAGCACCAATATTATGTACTGATAATGCGGCTATGATTGGAAGTGCGGCTTATTATAATTATGAAGAAGGGTTAGTATCAGATTTAGATATTAATGCAAAGCCTAATTTGAAATTAGGGGAGGATTAGATGGCAGTATGAGGTTAATATCACACTCTAATGGACTACATACAGTTGACAAGGAAAAGCTTGGAAAGATTGCAATTATAAAACGATGCATTATTTTTTTTATAGGATTGCTAATTTTAGGTTTTGTGATACAAATGGTAACAGATTTTGTAGATAATTTAGGATTAAAATCAAAATTTAAATATGTTAGGATAGATGGAAAAAAGATTGAATATAAACTTAAAAGCAGTGGTGGTTCAGATTATACTGTGGTGTTTGACGGTGAAATCGGAGCTAATATGTATGAATGGGATAAGGTTTGTAAAACATTAGAAGCTGATAAGAAATTATCAACATTTGTATATAATAGACGTGGCTATGAGTTTAACGATGGTGGAGATCTTATGACGCCAGAAGAACAAGCAAAGATTTTAAAGAATTTGTTAAAAAAAGCAGGAGCTCCTGAACCTTATATCTTTGTTGGAGAAGAATATGGAAGTTTAGTTGCTACCAATTTTGCAAAATTATATCCGGAGTCAGTAGCGGGTGCTGTATTAGTAAATCCTTTGTCTGAGGAAAACATAAATACAGAAGAATTTAAAAATAGTATAAAATATAAATACTATAGAAGTGAATTTGAAAAAATAGGTTCTAATTTTGGATTGACTTCATTAATGAGTAAAATGGGATTAACTATAGAAAATAAAAGTTTTGAAGAAAATATAGATCAAAATGAATTAGAGGAATTTAATAAATTTAAGAACAAGAAAAATTATAAAGAGGCTGTGTCAAATGAATTGAAGAATTTATACAGAAATGCATCTGAAAGCCAGACAGAAGGGTTATTATCCAATAAACCATTATGTTTAATAACATCTAATGATGATGATTCCATAAAGAAGATAGGAAATCAATCACTTACTACTGTAGTTAAATCGGAGGCAAATAGTGATACATTATCATTATTAGATTCAGATGAAATAGTAAATGGAATAAACACTACGTTGAAAGAAGTAAGAAAATTAGCGAAGAGTTCATAAATTTAAATTATATATATAGCACTTAACAGAAAAAAATTATGCTCTGATGTTTAGAGTACTAGAAAAATGCTTGTGGATTTCAAATAACAAAAGTTGTATCATTCAGCATGAGTCTTAAGTAAGTTAATGACATGCAAAATGAAGTGACTTGTATTAAAGAAGTTCTACAAGCATTTTTTAAATGTAATACTACACAACAGCGCAACATTTCTTCCTAATCTGTGATACATTTAAAAGTTTATATATAATAAGGTGTAATTTTATACGTAAGTCTAATCTATAGTATGTTTATTTATAAAATATAGATTATTGTCATTTGTTTGACACAAAATAATTCTATACTAATATCATAGAACAGTTCCTTAACAAAATATTAAGGAAAATTTAATTTATTTTTATGAATAATATATTATTGAATTAAGAGATTAGTATGGGAGGAATTATATATGGATAATAATAAAAATAATAATTTTATTGATGTAGAATCATCACCAGTTGATGAAGGACAACAAGTTGCTTGGAAAAATTGTTTTGAAGATGAAAATTATATATATAATAAAAAGAAAAAGAAAAAAGGAATTCGTATGTTAGGAAAAGTAGCAGGTCTTTTAATTATTACAATGGTAGGTGGATTATTTGGAAGTGGTATAACATATTCATTGATGAAAAAAAATATATCATCTATTTATCCTAAAGAAATAACAAGTACTATTCCACAATCATTTACAGCTAGTACATCTGATGCAATGTCAGCTGCAGATGTATTTAATAAAGTAGCACCAGCAGTTGTTATTGTTTCAACTAAAAGTTCAGCAAGTAATGGATTTACAAGTGGAGAAGTGGAAGGTATGGGGTCGGGCTTTATAATAAATGAAGATGGCGATATACTAACAAATTATCATGTAATAGGAAATGCTAAAGAGATTACAGTTACTTTAAGTGATAAAACTGAAGTTCCAGCAACTGTAGTTAATTACGATCAAGAAAAAGATATTGCAATGATTAAGTTAAAAGCAGGAACTAAGGTGCCAGCGGTAGCAGAACTTGGTGACTCTGATGAAGTATATCCAGGTGCAGAGGTTATAGCGATTGGAACACCACTTTCAAAAGATTTTGCACAAACACTTACAAAGGGAGTTATAAGTGGTAATAACAGAACTATAGAGGGCGAAAATGGAACTAAGATGAATTTGATTCAAACAGATGCAGCTATAAATCCAGGTAATAGTGGTGGACCATTAGTAAATGCTAAAGGTCAAGTTATAGGAATAAATTCTATGAAGATTGGAAGCCAAGCAGCAGGAGCTTCTACTTCAGTTGAAGGTATAGGATTTGCAATTCCTATAAATGAAGTGAAGAGTAAAATAGATGCTTTATCAAAACCAGCATTAAATTTAGGAATTCAAATAAGAGAACTTGATAGTGATACTGCTAAGAAGTATGACTTAACAGAGGGAATCTATGTTGCTTCAGTTGATGAATACTCGCCAGCTGAAAAAGCTGGACTTAAGATTGGAGATATTATAGTAAAAGCAGACGGAAAATCAGCTAAGACATTCAAAGAACTTAAGGATATAAAGGATACTAAAAATGCAGGTGATGCTATTAGTATAGAAGTAATAAGAGATAAGAAAACTATTGATTTATCTGTCGTATTACAAGAAAAATCATAATAGAATTTAAATGTAGTAATATATAAATTAAAGATATATGAAATAAATTTAAAGAAATGATGCTCTGTTGTTTAGGTTACTTTAACGTAACACTTCATAACAGAACATCATTTTTTATAATTTGCTATATATTATAAATAGAACACATATCTTTATATTACGATAAGCGTAAGGGTATCAGCAAAAGTGACACCTTTTTATTTTGTCTTCAACTTTTACAAATAATTCACCAAATATATATAATTTTCATATTTTATTAGTATAAATAACTTTTGGAGGGGAAAATAATGAGCGGAAGATTAAGTATGTGTACTATATGTCCAGGAGAAAATGAGCAAATTGATGCAGTAATTAAAATAGGCAGAGAAAGAAGAAGTGTTATTTATGGGACAGTAATAGATGAAAATAGAGATCCTGTAGCTGATGCAGTAGTTAAATTATTGCAAGTTTGTGATAATGGTAGAATAATTCCATTAACACACACATTTACAGATAAATATGGTCAATTTTTGTTAGGACCACTTTGTCCTAATCAAAAATATATGTTAAAGATTTATAAAGATAATATTACTATCAGATACGATCCTATTGATGCAGAATGTTCTGATGGAGACTGTATTGGTAATAAGTGCAAAAGACATGATTCTGGATGTAAGTAATGATAATGAACAGAAACTATAAAGTCTTAATTATTAACAATTAAAATTATATAGTTGTTATTTGTTTTAGTGAAAAGTTCTCTTTAAAAGTTTTCTTTTAAAGAGAACTTTTTATGTTATACTTAATAATATGATTTTATAAGGTACATGAAAGAAAAATAGGTTTATCAGATAGACTTGTTATTTTTTTGAACGTGCCTAATATATATAATAATTTATTTATATTAAAAAAATGACAAACAAATTATATTTAGGCAGAGGTGTAATTATGAAAAATAAACTCAAGTATGCTTTTGTTTTTTCTACTGTTTTAGTTATAGGAATAATAAGCATTAACTTATTTCAACCTAATAAGGAACAACAGGTTAAAGGAAGCATAGAACTTTTAGTAAATGAAAATTCTTATGATTATTTAGTTACATGTGCAAATAAATTTATGAAATTAAATGATAAAACTACAATTAATATAAAAAAGATGGATGATTATAGCCAAATTAAAGATGCATTAAATAAATCTGATAAAGAAAAGCCTGCTAATGTAGGTCAAATAGATAGATGCAGCTTTGAAAAATTAGAGATAAATGATTCAAAATATGATAATGATGAGACAGAGCTTTTGAATACATATTCTAAAAACTTTGCAAAATATAGAGTTGATCAAGTTAAAAGTGATGAAAAATCTTTTGGAATACCATTGAATTCTCGACCATTAGGATTTTATGTTAGGGAAGATATGCTTAAGCAATATGGATATAAAAGAGATAGCATGAATACATGGAATGATTTAATAGAAATAGGAAAAGATATTTATCAAAAAAGTAATGGAACAGTTAGAATCATAAATGCAACAGGGCAAGATTATAAAGATCTATTAGATTTATTAATAATGGAAAATTTAAATTTAGGTAAAAGTGAGGAAGAAGTCAAGTCACAAGTTGAATCTATGATAAAAGAATTAAAAGACAACAATATATTGAATTTACAAGAAAATGGAGAATTTTTGGCTCGTATAGCTTCAATTAATGGAATGAAGGAAATAATGGCGTTAGATGTACCATGTGAATGGAGTATAGATAATGTACCAAGCATTCAACCAGGAGCAAATAAATTTTTTGCAACAGAAGGAGATAATCTAGTTATATTAAATAAAAATAGTGATAATCAAAAGTTGATTGAAAAGTTTATAACTTATGTAATAACAAACAACGAAGAAGCTATTAAATATGTGAAGAGTGGAGAATTTTTCTCAAGTTATTTGTACACTTATAAAGAAAAGGAAATAGAACAACCAGTTAAGAACTTTGTAGGTAAAAGTCCACTTATAGTTTTAAGTAATGTAGAAGAAAAAGCACTAGGAATAGATGACTATGATAAATACATCAAGGTAAAAAAAGAACTTATGAGTTAAAGTTTAAATATAATGTACATTCAAATAAATAACAAGTCTATCTTATAGTATATTTTCCATCAGGCTGCATCGGCAAATTGACCCAATAGATCATACACTATGGGATGAGTTTACCTCTTTGCCTGACGCAAAATATCCATGGTAAATAGGACATACTATTTATTTTCACGTGCTTAACTTTTCGAAAGACATGGTGGTTTTTTGTTTCTGTTACTGGAAAAAATAATTGTAAATTTTTAATAATAAACGTTGTATCCATTTTTGCATGTTATTTAAACAGGTTAGGACATGCAAGAATGGAACAGCTTCTCATGAAGAAATTCTACAACTATTTTTTCAATGTAACACTTCACAAAAAATCACCATGTCTTTCTGATTTTTAACACATTTTAAAGTATAAGTAAGTATAGTAATTGAGAAAAATGTTTTTTTACTTTGAGTAAGTTATTATTACAATCATTTTTTCTAGTAAGCCAAACAAAAGAGCACCATTTATTTCGGTTGATTACATTATAATTTTAAGTATTAATGTGTTTATTTATAACTAGATATTAATGATTTATAGGCAGTTAATGTTTTTTGTGCGGTTTTCTGCCATGTAAAATTACGGCTTCTCATGTATCCTTTTTCTCTAAGTGTATCTTTTAAATCTTCATTATTTAAAACATTTACTAAGGCATTTTCTAAATCGTCTTTATTACATGGATTTATTAATATGGCACTGTCTCCAGTGACTTCTGGTATTGAAGATAAATTGGAGGTTATAACAGGTGCTTTGCAGCTCATAGCTTCTAATGGTGGAAGTCCAAATCCCTCATATAGAGAAGGGTATACAAATGCATCACATCCACTATATAGAATTGGTAATATTTCATCTTCTAAAAATCCGCAAAAAATAACTCTATCCTGTAAGTTAGTTTCTTTTACAAATTTGTATAGATTCTCACCTTCATCTTTTAATGAACCCCCAAGTAGTAATTTATATGGCTTATTCAAATCCTTATATACATTTTGAAACGCTTTTATTAATCCTAAAGCATTTTTTCTGGGACTAAATCCACCAATATATAGTATATATGGTTCGCTTAGTTTAAATTTATTTTTTACATATGACATGCAGTTCTCTTTATTTAAAGGCTTAAAACTGCTATTTGCAGCTAGTGGAGTCACAAATATTTTATCTTCAGGATAAAAGCTGAAAAATTTTAAAATATCTTTTTTAGAGTATTCTGATACAGTTAAAATACCTGCTGAATTCATAATTATATTAGGCATATCACGTAAGAATCTTTCTAAATAGCCTTTACCTACAGTTTCTGGCATTATATAAGGAATTAAATCATGTATTGTAACAAGTGTAGGAATAGTTGTATCAAAATCAAAACCTATTCCATTTTGAGGAATATGATATAAATCTACATGAAGTTCGTTTAATTGCTTAGGTATATAATACTTTTCATAAAAACCACCATGTTTGCCGGAGGACAATATGATATTAGCATTTTTTTTATTGAATTCATCATTAAATTTTCCAGTACAAAACAAGGTGAATTCATCTTCTGAATCAATAGAAAGAGATTCTGATATAAGGTTATTAGTATAAGTACCAATGCCAGTCCCGTGATATAAACTAGCACCACGTGCATCTATGGCAATTTTCATATAAACACCTCTATAAATACATCTATATTATAAAGTATTAGTATATTTTAATTTTGTGAATATAAATCACAATAAATTATTTACCCACATATAATAAGAAGAATCATGGTTTATGAGGAATTTTATGGATAATAGTAAAGAGATACTGAGAATTAAGGACTATGTTGAGAAAAACTACAATTTAGATGTAGAAGATGTAGAAAAAGTTAAAAATAGCTATAAAATTCTTACTAAAGATGGTGGATATTGTTTAAAAGTAATTAGATATGAATTTTCTCATTTCTATTTTATTTTATCTGCGATGAAACATTTACAGAGAAAAGGTTTTAATGATATTCCAGAGTTTATTTTAAATAAGGATAAGAAGGATTATGGAGTTTTAGATGGTAATTATGTTTATTTAACAAAATGGATTCCATCAAGAGTAAGTAATTATGATAATCCAATAGAATTAGCTAAGATTGCAGCTGAACTTGGGAAGCTGCATCAATGTAGCAAGGGATTTACGTTAGAAAAAGAAATGAAGCCAAGAATAGGATGGTTTTCATGGGAGAAAGTATTTGAAACAAGAAAGAATGAAATATTAGATTTTAAAAATAGAATAAATCAAAAAGCTAATAAATCAGAATTTGACTTATTATACTTAGATAATATTGAACAGGAAATAAAGAGAGCAGATAGAAGTATATCAGGTCTTAAGAAAAATAATTATATAAAGGTTATGGAAAAAGAGGTTTTTGGTAGAGGATTTTGCCATCATGATTACGCTCATCACAATATTTTAATAGATGATAATAGAAATATTAATGTTATAGATTTTGATTATTGTATATTAGATTCACATTTACATGATCTGTCGTCATTTCTAATAAGGACTATGAAGGATGATAAATGGGAAAAAGAAAAAGCAGATTTAATATTAAACTCCTATAGAAAAGTAATGGAAATAAAAAATTATGAAATACCAATAATAAGAGAATTTATAAGATTTCCACAAGCTTTTTGGCAAATAGGACTTCAAGTATATTGGGAGCAGCAGCCTTGGGGAGAAGAGTTTTTTATTAATAAAATGAAAAAGTATCTGTCTGACTGCCTTGCGAGAGAAGAATTTATTGACAGCTATTTTAAGGGAGGAGATTAATATTAATGCTTCATCGGTTAATGAATATTTAAATAAAAATGGCATAAATATTGTTGGAAAATATTTTAGTTATGATAAAAATTTAGACAGTAAAAATATTTTTTCTCAAATTAATTTAATAGTGGACTTTCATAAAACTTTAATGGGGTGTAGATTTGAAGGATTAAGCAGGATTGGAAGTACAATAGGCAAAGAGATAGAATCATATAAAGTTCAAATAAGAAGACTTCAGAGAAATTATGATTATATTCTTAATAATTGTTGTCAAAACAATGTAGATAGGTTAATTTTGTTAGAAGGAAATAATATGCTTAAGCAAGGAGCAGAATCAATAGACTATATTTATAAACACGATTATTTTTCAGCTATAGAACGTAGTATGAATAGACAAGAAATATGTATTGGACGGGTTGATCACGGAAATTTAAGAAAGAACAAAGAAAAATTTGAAATAGGTACGATTAAGAATATGACATATAATTTAGTAGAAGAAGATATGTATAAATATATTAAGAAGTTACAGAGAAAGAGAATTAACATAGATGAAGAAGAGCTCATAAACATATTTGTACATTCATCTCATTTATCATTTAACAGTCTTGAATATTTAAGAGGTTTATGTAGTTATCCAAGGGACTTTTTTAGGAGTTGGGAGAGATATAGGCAAAACAAAAAAGGAAAGACAAATGATGAATTTTTAGCAGAATTGAAGAATAGCCTTAATTATGAAGGGAAGAGCTTTTTTAAATAGTTCTCATTTGTTTATTAGGAGGGCGAAAATGAATAAAATTAAATATTCTGAAAAAAAATATTTATGTAATTATGATTTGAGTTTAGAGTTTTTTAATGAATTAGGAATTAAAGTGAATGATATTGTACCTCTTAGAAAGGTATTTGTTATATCTACTGATGATGGAAATAAAATTTTAAAAAAAGTTAATTATGATATAGATAAAGTAAATTTAATTAGTGATTCTTTAGAGTATATAAAAAAAACTTATAAGAATGTAATATCATATAACAAGCTTAAAAATAATCTTAATTACAAGGAATGGAAAAAAGATATTTATGTTGTTATGGATATTTTAGATGGAAGAGAAGTATCTATTTCAAACCCAGTAGAAGTAAGCCTTTGTGCAAAAAATATAGCTTTAATGCATAAAGCATCAAAAGGCTTAAGAGAGTATTTAAGTGAGAAATATAATAAAGACTTTCTGGATATATCATTGAAAGAGAAATTTCAAAAAGCTTATGATGAACTTGTTTATATGAAAAATTTAGTTAATAATTATAAATATAAAAATGAATTTGATACTTTATTCAGCAACAATATAAATAAATATTTGCTTGAAATAAGGAAAGTGCAAGATAAACTTGAAAAAAGCAGCTATGAAAAATTAAGGCAGGACAAAGAGTTGATTTGCCTTTGTCACAATGATTTAGCATATCATAACTTCCTAGTTAAAAATAAAGAAATAAGTATAATAGATTTTGATTTTATGACTTTAGATTTAAGAATAATGGATGTTGCAGATTTTATTTTAAAATCTATAAAGAATGCAGCTTATGATGTTAATAAAATGCTTCTAGCAATAGAAGGATATGAAAGTGTTAGCAGTTTAAGAAATGAAGAAAAAGAATTATTATATATACTTTTAGAATTTCCTCAAGATTTTTATAATATATCTAGAGATTACTATTATAAAAGAAAAAATTGGGATTATGATGTTTATTTAAGCAGATTAAAGGCAAAATTAGATAATGAAAGGTTTAGATACGAATTTTTAGATGTTTATAAGGCACATGAAAGAAAATAATAAGTCCAAAATGCCATGATTATTTTGCATCAGGCAAGGAAGTAGATTTATACTTTGAAATGTAGTTCAAGCTATAAAGAAATGGTGCTCTTTTGTGGAGTGTTACATTCTCAAGTAACATTAACAAAAGAACACCATTTTTTTTTGTTGATTACACATAAGTCTAAATTGGTTATCATAGAATTTCAATAATCGCACGAATGTTTATGAGCTTATGATTGATTTGTAAGCATTTATGGTATTTATAGCTGTTTTATTCCAAGAAAATTCATTACTACGAGTTAAACTCTTTTTAACCATTGTTAATTTTAACAAACTGTTACTTAATACTCTTTCTATATCATAAGCTAATAAATCTATATCATAAGGATCTATTAAAAGAGCTGATTCGTAACATACCTCAGGTAGAGATGTTGTATTAGAAGCAATAACAGGAGTACCACAGGCCATGGCTTCTACAGGAGGAAGACCAAATCCTTCGTAGAAAGATGGGTATACTAATACTTCTGTGGCATTATAAAATAAAGGCATATCTTCAAGGGGTACAAAATCTGTAAAGATTACATTTTTAGATACGCTAAGTTCCTCTGCTCTAGATTTGTATTTGTAATAAGACGGACCTTTTCTACCTGTAATAACTAATTTAAATGTTTCTTTTAATTTGTTAGAAAGTTTTGAATACGCTTCAATTAAACCTAAGATATTTTTTCTTGGACTGAATCCACCAACATAAAGTATAAAATCTTCTTCTATGCCATATTTTTTTGTAATTAGGGCTTTGGATTGACATTTACTTAATGGTTTATAAATATCTTCAGCAGCGAGAGGTGTTACATAAATATTTTTAAGAGGAAAATTAAATTCTCTTGAAATATCATCCTTAGAAAATTGTGAAACTGTAATTATCCCATCACAGTTATCTAAAATTTTAGGTAACTCGTTATTGAATATTCTGAGATATCTATCACTAACAGTTTCAGGCATTCTGAGAGGAATGATATCATGTAAAGTAATAACTTTTTTACAGCTAATGTTATCTGAAAGTCCAACACCATTTTGAGGTACATGATAAAGTTCGATATTTGCGTCATTTAGTATATTTGGAACTTTTACATTATCCCAAAAATTATTTGAAGATATAGATTCAACAGGTTGTATTTTAAAATTATCCTTTAAATTACTTAAAGAATCGCATTGTGGCATAAAAATTAAATAATCATTACTACAATCAGTACTATTAAGACCTCTTATTAATTCATGGGTATATGTTCCTATTCCAGTCCCCCTATACCACTTTGCAGCCCTACCATCTATTCCTATTTTCATTACTAAACCCTTCCACAGTATTTATCTTATTGTATTATATTAAAAGAATATAAAAAATGTTAATAAAAGAAGTTATATCCACATATAAATATATAGGAGGTGAGAACGATGATGAGGGAATTTGAAATTGAAAGACAATTTAACATTAAGATAGAAAAAATTAAAGCAAATAAAGGTGTTTACTATCTTAAAACAGATAAGGGAGAGCGATGTTTAAAAAAGATAAACTATGGTCCTCAAAAATTATTGTTTGTATATGGTGCGAAAGAGCATTTAAGAAAAAATGGGTTCACAAATTTAGATAATTATTATTTAAACATAAATAAAGAACCTTATGCATTGGTTAATGAGGATTTGTATACTTTATCAGAATGGTTGGATGGAAGAGAATGTGACTTTCACAATATAGATGAAGTAAAAATAGCGGCTTCAACTTTAGCAAAACTACATGAAGCATCTAAAGGATATGATCCACCAGAAAATTCTAAATTGAAAAGCGATCTTGGTAGATGGCCTCATCTAATGGAAAAAAGAATAAAATCGTTAGATAAAATGAGAGATATGGTAAGGAAGAAAAACATAAAAAGCGATTTTGATATGCTTTACTTAAAATCAATGGAATTTTATAAAGAAATAGGTAGACAAGCTTTGACAACATTAAAAGAATCTGACTACTACGAATTATGTATGATTGCAGAAAATGAAAAAAGCTTTTGCCATCATGATTTTACTTATCATAATATAATTCTTAGTGAGAACATGGATGTACATGTTATAGATTTTGATTATTGTAAGAGAGAAGTTAGAACATTTGATATAAGTAATTTTATGACAAAAGTTTTAAAGAGAGTAGACTGGGATTTAGATTTTGCTATTAATATTTTAAATTCATATAATTCAGTATCAGAGTTAAAACCAGAAGAGTATAAAGTATTATACGCATATCTTCAATTTCCTCAAAGATATTGGAGGCTTGCAAATAGATATTACTATAATGAAGTTAATTGGGGGCAAAATACATTTGCAAGTAAATTAGGTTCCATAATAGATGAGCAGGATAAGTACTTAGAATTTTTAGAAAAGTTTAAGAATGAATATAAATTATAAGAGAGTAATGTGGATGATGAGGCTGTCTCAAAATACAAATTTAGCACAATATGTAAGTTGATTCTATTTTTGAACTATCTAGATATTGTATCTAACATGTGTTTTGAAATAGCCTCTATTCAGTCTATAGTTTATCGATATTTGTTTAAAGGTAGAACAACATATAATACATATATGATGCAACCTTTAATATATTAGACCATATTATACAGTATATAATAATATGCTGAGGAGAAAGTAATGGATATTGGGGATATAGTTGTTAGGAAATCTTATGATAAAGATGTTACTTTTAAGATAATTGATATCAAAGAAAATGTAGGAGAAAGAAATTTTATTTTAAAGGGGATTAATATAAGAATTATAGCAGATTCAAAAGGTGAAGATCTTGAGATGGCTGAAGAGAATAGTGGGTCACAGGATAAAATTTTAAATACAAGAGTAAAAGAAGCAATAAAGAATGCAGTTTTATTAAGAAGTGATGTTAGAGATAAAGTTGATAAATATCCCAAAATAAAAAAAAATGATGAATTGTTTTTTGGAAGACCAGGAAAAATACTTCATGTAGATGGAGATAGTGAGTACATGGAAACCTGTTTAAAGGTATATAAGCAGTTAGCATTAGATGCAGTAGGTAAAGCCATACCAGAAAGAAAGCAGCCAGAGGTTATTGTAAGTTTGGTTAAAGAAATAAAACCAGATATAGTTGTTTTAACAGGTCATGATAGTGTGATAAAAGATCCTAAAGATTATTTGGATTTAGATAATTACAGAAATTCTAAATACTATTTAGAATCAGTAAAAAATTTAAGAAATTATAATTCAAGCTATGATGAGCTGGTTATATTTGCAGGAGCATGTCAAAGTTGTTATGAAAGAATTTTAGACATGGGTGCTAACTTTGCTTCAAGTCCCAATAGGGTTTTAATTCATTGTTTAGATCCAGTTTTTGTATGTGAGAAGATTGCCTACACAAGAATAGATCAAGTGGTTTCAATAACTGATGTAATTGAAAATACTATAACAGGAATAAAAGGTGTCGGAGGGCTTCAAACTAGAGGAAAGTATAGGGAAGGGTATCCTAAGTCACCTTATATATAAGTAAAATCAAAAAATAAGCCTGTAGATTCTCTATTTATTAGAGGATTTACAGGTCTTTTTATTTGAAATTAATAGAAGAATTTCATAGTAAAACAACTTTCAGTATATCTACTAATGGACTAATGCTATATATTCAGAAGAAGATATTGCAGCAGAAGACATAAGAAGAGATATAGAAAATAGACTTCAAAAGATATCATTTGGATCTTCAAAAGTTAAATTAAATGTATCACCACAGGTATATAAGAATATGGTTAAAGATCAAAATGTAAAAAAGAAAAAAATCAGTACTAAATAAAAAATGCTTGGAAATGCAAAGTGTCTTGATGGTGTGAATATGTTAAATAGTAATAATATAAATCAATTAGTAATGGGAAGTTTAATGTTGGGGAAAACTTATCTAAAAAAATAATGTAAGATCAAGCAACAATAATAAGAATAGTTTGTGGGTTACACGGACTATTCCTATTTTTTTGAATAAATTGCTAGGATTAGTTTTTAAATATTTTTAATGATAAAAGTTTCAATAAAAAATATATAATTAAAATGACTAGGTTATAATAGGAAAAAACCTTAATTATAGTAATATAACATAAATAGAAAAATATACAAAACTGTTGGATTATGAGTTAAAATAAAAAAATAGAGTTCAATAATTATAATATTTAACTTGAATAATTATATTTAAATTTGGAGGGGAAAATGAAAAAAGCACTTAATAAAAGCAAATTACTGAAAAAATTATTAGTTTCAATTATATTAATGGTATCATTACCAGTAATATTGGTAAGTGAAATGTCTATTATTAAATCAAGAAAAGTGATGGAAGATAATTTAAAAACAACAAGCATACAAACAATCAAAGAAGTTGATAAAGGATTCAATCAGCATTTAAATGTATTAAGTACACAAATTTCAATAATGTCAAAAAACATTCATGTAAAAGAATTATCTAATGTACAAGCAGATCATCAACTTACATCTAAATATGTACAAGACATGCTTAAAGATACTAAGGATTCAATAGATGGTATTATTAATGTAGGTTATGCAGGAGAATATGGTGAGCTTTTAACAGATAGTGGAGTAATGACTATAAATGATCTTAATTATAAAGAGAGAGTGTGGTATAAAGAAGCAAAAGAGGCTAATGGAAAAGTTACATACACAAAACCGTATAAAGATGCTAAGACTGGAAAACAAGTAATGACAGTATCTCAAGCCGTTAAGGATGATAATAGTCAATTTATAGGTGTAATAGTAATAGACATGTCATTAGAATCTATGGAAAACTACGTAAGAGATACACAGATGTTAAATACAGGATTCCTTTTACTTGTAGATAAAGATGGAAATATTGTAATAAATAATGATAATAATAAAGAAGCAGAAGATAAAGTTAGTGATTTAGAATTTTGGGAAAAGGCTAAAAATGAAGATAGAGGGGTATATACTTGGAGTCATAATGGTAAAGATTTTTATGTATGCCAAGAAACAAATCAAGAGACGGGTTGGAAGTTGATTGGAGTTTTAGAAAGTAGAGAAGTAGAAGATAATGTTACTGCTATGAAAATAACAACGATAATTACCACTATACTATGTATAATAGTCGCAGTAATCATAGGAATTGTTTTTGCATTAAGCATAGTAAAAGAAATAAATAAATTGAAATTAGTACTTTCTAAAGTTGCAGATGGAGATTTTACAGAAAGAATAGAAGTTACTGCTAAAGATGAATTTGGGAGCCTTGGGAATAGTTTTAATTTTATGATTGATAATATATCGAAATTAATCAAGAATATTGAAAAAACATCATCAGATTTGATTGAGTCATCAGTTAACATAGCTAATATGTCAGAAGAGACTACAGCGTCTGTAGCACAAGTGTCAGAAGCGATAAATGAAGTTGCAACAGGAGCTACTAATCAAGCACAATCGGCAACTAATGTTGCTTTAAGTGTTGAAGATTTATCAAATAGAATGAATGAAGTGCAGAAACATTCAAAACATATCGGTGAGCTATCAAATGAAACCGAAAATTTAAGTACTAGAGGAATAAAAACACTTAATGATTTAGTAGAAAAATCTAAAAAGGCTAGAGAAAATACTATTGAATCTTCAACTATGGTAAATGGAATGATAAAGAGTATAGAGAGTATAAATTATATATCAGATGTAATAGCAGGAATTACGGAGCAAACTAATCTTTTATCTTTAAACGCAGGTATAGAAGCAGCAAGGGCAGGAGAAGCTGGAAAAGGATTTGCAGTGGTTGCAGAAGAAATTAGAAAATTGGCAGAAGAGTCTAAAAAATCTACAGATGAAATAAAAGCTGTTATTATAGAAATAAATGTTAATGCAAATAGTGCTAAAGGTGCAATGGAAGAAAGTAAAGAAATGTTGCAAAATCAAGATAATGCAATAAATGAAACAGAAGATATATTTAATAAAATAGTTGATTCTATAATACCTTTAACAGGAGCTATTGATAATATAAATAGTTTAAATGTAAAGATGAATTCAAATAAGGAAGATGTAAAGTCACAGATTGAAAATATAGCATCAGTATCAGAAGAAGCAGCATCTATAACTGAAGAAGTTACAGCTTCAACAGAAGAAGTAAATGCAACTATGGATAATCTTGCGGCTTATGCGAATAATTTGCAAGATGTTGCAAATGACCTTAAAAATCAAATAAAACAATTTAGATTATAGATAAACGACTAGAACTTGAATTTATAATGTAACTTAAGGAAAGAATGAAGATTATTTTTGGTTGCCAGATAATTGGGTTGCGGATTTCTAACAATGCAATTATTAATGCAGCACTATGAAAAGTAGTCTTCATTTTTTTGTATGTAATATATATTGAAGTTTAAATGTAATTTATAGTTTGTTATATATAAGCTTGAACTTTGAAATATTGTAATTATGAGCTGAGATTTGTATTTTATGGACTTTTCTGTAAAACAGATTAAATTTAAATATATATAGCATAAAAAATAAAAAAATACAGATAATATATTGGTATAGGTTAAAAAAACGAAAGTTGGAAAAATGTTTACATTGACATTATGCATAATAAATGATACAATAAAAATTTTGGTTGACAAATGAAAGGATAAGGGGTATAATTTAAATTGGAAAGAGGGTGTTTATATGGAAAAAGTAAAAACTATTGCTTCCATTAAGAATGATATACAGAGACACGTAGGAGAAAAGGTTACACTTAAAGCTAATGGTGGAAGAAAAAAGATTTTAGTTAATGATGGAATTATAGACAGTGTTTATCCAAGTATTTTTGTTATAAGGTTAAAAAATGACACCCAAAGGACTGTGACTTATAGTTATTCAGATGTATTAACAAAGACTGTACAATTGGTATTCCCAGCTAGAATATAAACTTCGACATGATCGAAGTTTTTTTTATCTCTATAAATTATAATAAAGTAAAATTTGCTGATAATTTTTTAAAGTAGTAGAAATACATGGTTTACCGAGAAGTTTTTGTCTATTTTTAAAAATAAAAAAGAAAGATGGTGGGTTTCCATCTTTCAACTATGGTATAAAAGGGTATTGAGAATTTATGAGAGGTTATATGGTCAATAACCAATTACTATATTACGACAAAATATAATGGTTGTCAATAAAAAAAACAAAAAAAATAAAAAAACTTTGAATATAGATATTATTCCACGAATTTTACGAATTTTTCACTAAAAAAGAATATTTAAATATTCTCTTATATATCATAAAGTTTAAGAGATGAGTATATAAATAGATAGTAGGAATTTTATGGGAGGTATAGATATGTCAGATATAGATGTTATAAAAGAAAATGTTCAGTTTGAACAATTACTTAGGGAAAATAATTCCAATACTGTATTAAAAGAAGAATACTTAATTCCTGATACTCATCCAGATGTACAGATGATATTGACTGTTGAGGCTAGACCTATGATAGTTAGTAAAGAATTAGTTGGAGATAAAATAGAACTAGAAGGAAAAGTTGAATATACAGTGTTATATTTAGCAAGAGAAGATGGATTAGTTGCAAATTCAGTAAATTACACTCAAAAATTTACAAGTAATATTGACCTGAATCAAGGAGAACATAGGGTTATTTGTGAAGTAGAATGCAATGTGGAACATATTGAAGCTGCTATAATGAATGAAAGGAAAATATCAATTCAGGGTATAGTCACAATTGATTGGGAGCTATATAAGAGCAGTGAATTTGAATTTGTAAAAGATATTGAGGGTACTGAAGATGTGGAGATTTTAAAGAAAACAGAAACAATAAATAGAATAAGTGTAAATAAAGAGGTAGAGTTAAATGGTAAATCCATGATTAGAGTTCCTATGGATAAACCACAAATAAATAAGATATTAAATTGCTCATTATCATTGCATAAAAAAGAAATAAAAATTGCTGATGATAAGATTTATTTAGGTTGTTATTGCAAATTAAACATTTTATATAAAGGAGATGAGTCAAGAGATATAATTTGCCTGGAAGATGATGTTTATTTATCTCAGGAAGAAGAAGCCCCTGGAGTAACACCAGATATGATTCCTTTAGTTTATTATGAAATACTAAATGATGATATGATTCTTGAAGAAGATGATTTAGGAGAAGTAAGAATTATAAATAATGAATTTATAGTTAAAGCTAACATAAAAATATTTTCAAGGGAAAATATTGATGTAGTTAAAGATGCATATTCACCTATGTGTTTACTTGGGTTGAAAAAGGATGAATATGAGATTGGTATACTTCAAGGAACTAATACTTCAGAGTCAATTGTTAAAGATAACGTTCAATTAAAAGAAAATGATTTGAAGCCAGAACAAATTATATCAGCGAATGCAACAATAATATTAACAGATAAGGAAGTTATAAAAGATAAAATTATTGTAGAGGGCATAATTAAAGCAGATATATTATACACAACGACTGATGAAGAAAGATTTATATCTAATATTAAGGCTGAAATTCCATTTTCATCTGCGATTGATATTTCAGGTGCAGACGATAGAATGAAAGCTATAGTAAGGGCAAATTTAGAAAATTTAGATACTGCTATAGAGGGAAATACAATTGCAATAAAGGCAAATATAACATTGTCAGGAAAGATTCTTTATGAAATAACTAAGGAATTCATATCTGATGTAGTTGAAGAAGAAGGAGACAAGCCAGAAAAAAAGGCAAGTATAACTATTTATGTTGTAGGAGATGGTGATACTCTTTGGAACTTAGCAAAGAAATATAATACAACAGTTGGGGATTTGCTTAAAATAAATGAGATGGAGGATTCTGACGATATAGAAGTAGGGCAAAAACTGATAATTCCAGGAAGAGCGATATTTTAAAAATAAATAGTATGTATTCTATGCAGCCTAAGATGGTTATAAATCATCTTAGGCTGTTTTTGTATAAATAAGGCATAATCAAAAAATTAATTGAATAATTCTTTTATTTAGTGGAAACAATATGTAATACATGATATGAGGTGATACTAATTGAAAGAAATTTTAAGTGGCAATTTAATAATTATTGGAGGAGCTGAAGATAAAGAAAATAAGAAAGAAATTTTAAACAGAGTTTGTAATTCAATAGATAAAGATAAGGATATATTATTAGTTGCAACTATTGCTACCGAATATCCAAAGGAAGCAGCAGCAAAATATAAAAAAGTTTTTAAGGAACTTGATGTTAAAAATATAAAAATATTAGATATTAGTAATAGGTTAGAAGCATTTGAACAATCGAATGCAGATTTAATAAAATCAGCATCTTTAATATTTTTCACAGGTGGAGATCAATTAAGAATAACAAGTTTGATTGGTGGCACCTCTGTTTATGATGCACTAAAGGAAGTTAGCCAAAAAGGAACTATTATTGTTGGAACTTCTGCAGGTGCGTCTGTAATGAGTGATACTATGATAGTACAAGGAGAGGACGAGGATTCACCAAGAAAATGTACATTAAAGATGGCTCCAGGTTTAGGGCTAATTAAAGATGTTATAATTGATCAGCATTTTGCTCAGAGAGGCAGAATTGGAAGATTGTTAACAGGAATTGCTCAAAATCCTGAAGTGTTAGGAATTGGTATAGATGAAAATACAGGAATAGTAGTAAATAAAGAAGGAATAATAGAGGTTATAGGGGAAGGAGCAGTTTATTTTATTGATGGAAGCGCAATTACTCATACAAATGTTTCGGAATTATATGCAGATGAAATTTTAAGTATGCATAATGTAAAATTGCATATCTTAACTGATGGAAACAGATTTGATCTTATAAAAAAGTCACCTTTTGAGGAGGAAAAATTTAGTCATGAAGATAGTTCAGAAGAGAATATATGAAGGAAAGAATGTATATTCTTATAAAAAATGTATTAGAATCGATGTTGATTTAGAGGGATATTGTGAAATACCAAGTAACGAAATACCTAATTTTAATTTCAATCTTATTAAAATTATACCAGAATTAAAAAAACATAGATGTGGAATTGATGAAGAAGGCGGCTTTGTTAAAAGACTTGAAACAGGAACTTATTTAGCGCATATTTGTGAACATATAATCATAGCAATACAAAATACTTTAGGTATAGATGTTTCATATGGAAAAGCTAGAGAAATTGAAGATGACATGTATTACATTATTGTAGAATATGAATATAAAAATACAGCAATTGAAGTAGCTAATTTAGCTATAGATTTAATTAATTGTTTAATTAATCAAATTCCATTAAACTTTCAAGAAAGAATATCAGTTATAAAAGAAACGTTAAGAAAAGAGGAAATTGGACCGAGCACAAAGGCAATTTGTGAAGCTGCTAAGGAATATAATCTTCCAGTGACACCTTTAGGGGATAGTGGAATTTATCAAATAGGTTATGGGAAAATGAGTAAGTTTATAGAAGCTACAATAGGAAATAAAACAGGATGTGTAGCTGTAGATATTTCTTGTGATAAACTATTAACAAAGAAATTGCTAGAAAGTCAGAATATACCTGTAGCACAAGGAAACAAGGTGCTTAATATAATTGGTGCTTTGAAAGAAGCTGAAGCTATAGGATACCCAGTAGTTCTTAAACCCCAATATGGAAGTAAAGGAAAAGATGTAATACTTAATATAGAAAATGAAAAGCAATTAGTGAATTCATACACAGATTTAAGAAAAACTCAAAAAGATATTATTATAGAAAAGTATGCTAATGGCAAAGATTATAGAATATGTGTGGTAAACTATAAAGTAGTAGCAGGTGCACTTAGAATTGCACCATTTGTGACTGGAAATGGAAAGGATAAATTAAGAACATTAATTAATATTCTTAATAACGATCCATTAAGAGGAGAAGATCATGAAAAACCATTAACAAAAATAAAAATTAATGAAGAATTGATTAGATGCATCATAAAGCAGGGGATGGATTTGGAATATATACCAGCAGATGGAAAGAAAATATTATTAAGAGAAAATGCAAACTTGTCAACAGGAGGCATGGCTATTGATTGCACAGACGAGATTTGTGAAGAAAACATAGAATATTGCATAAATGCAGCTAAAACATTAGGATTAGATATATGTGGAGTGGATATTTGCTCAAATGATATTAGTGTTCCTATAAGCGAGAATAATGGAATTATAATGGAAGTTAATGCAGCACCTGGAATAAGAATGCATCATTACCCTTCGAAAGGTAAAAAACATGATGTTGGAAAAGCAATACTTGAATCACTTTATGATGGAGAACCAAGTAGTATTCCTATAGTATCTATTACAGGTACAAATGGGAAAACAACAACTACTAGGCTAGTTAATCATGTTTTGAGAAGAATGGGATATAATGTTGGAATGACATCAACTGATGGTATATATTTAAATGATAGGTGTATACACAGAGGAGACGATTCTGGTTTTAATAGTGCTAAAACAATATTATTAAATAGAGATGTTGATATAGCAGTTTTAGAAACGGCAAGAGGCGGATTGATAAGAAAGGGTTTAGCATATAACGTAGCAGATGTTGGCGTTATCACTAATATAACTAATGATCATCTTGGATTAGATGGCATAAATTCGATGGAAGAACTAAGCTTTGTAAAATCATTAGTTGGAGAAGTTGTAAAGGAAGATGGTTTTGTTGTTATAAATGCTGATGATAAATATAGTAAAACTATAATTAATAGATTTAAATGCGAGAAAATTTATTTTTCTAAATCAAAAAATAATGAATTAATACAACAAAATATAAGGAATAATAAAATAGCGATTTTTATTGAAAATGATATGATGTGCGTAATTAATAATAACAGAAAATATGAGATACTTTCTGTTAAGAAGTTACCTGTATCTTACAATGGTATATTAGAATATAATATAGAAAATGCGATGGCTGCATGTGGAACTTTAATAGGATTAAAAGTAGATTATTGTATGATTTCTAAAGGATTGATGGATTTTCAATTAGATGATAAAGATAGTAATGGAAGATTCAATCAATATATGTACAATTCTAGAAGAGTTATTTTAGATTACGGACATAATATTGAGGGATATAAATCGGTAATATCTTCATTGGAAAAGATAAAGGAAAAAAATAATATAATTGGAGTAATAGGTATACCAGGAGATAGACAAGATGATATAGGGTATGAAATAGGAAAAATATGTGCTAATCACTTAGATAAAATAGTAATAAAAGAAGATAAAGATAGAAGAGGCAGAAAAATTGGTGAAGTTGCGTCTGTGTTGGAAAAATCTATATTAAAGAATAATAAAAATGCAAAGGTAAGCATATGTCTAGATGAAGTAGAGGCACTTAAACATGCTTTGAATATAAGTAACAAAAATGATATAATTGTTGTTTTCTTTGAAGATTTAAAAAGACTTACAGATTTTATTAAGAAGGAAAATGTACCTGAATGTGTAAGTGAAATTTATAATTTCTAAAAATATAATATAAACCTTTTATCAACAACTTAATTAGACAGGATTTTTCACCTATGATAAAATGTTATTAAAATGTGAAGAAAGGATAAATAAAAGATGAAAATTAAGGCTTATGCCAAAATAAATATTGCCTTAGATGTTGTTGGGAAAAGGGATGATGGGTATCATTTATTAAAAATGATAATGCAAACTATAGATTTATATGACATAATTGATATTGAGAAAACTCAATCAGGAATTGAGATGAAGTGCAATAAACATTATGTACCAACAGATGAAAGAAATTTAGCATATAAAGCTGCAAAATTATTTAAAGATACTTATTCTATACAAGATGGTGTATATATTAATTTAATAAAAAATATTCCTGTTTCAGCAGGGCTTGCTGGTGGAAGTACGGATGCAGCAGCTGTTTTGAAGATTATGAATAAAATGTTTAATGTAAATGCATCGGATAATGAATTGAAAGCTTTAGGATTAAAGTTAGGGGCTGATGTTCCATATTGCATTAATGGTGGAACTGCATTATGCGAGGGGATAGGAGAAAAGATTACTCAATTAAAACCTTTTAAAGATAAGATTGTAGTTTTAATTAAGCCTTCTTTTGGAGTATCAACTAAAGAAGTATATAAATCATTTGATTTATCTAAAGTTGTTTTTCATCCAAGAATAGAAGAATTAATGGAAAACATGGCAAATGATAATCTTTATTTTGTAGCAAATAATATGAAGAATTTATTAGAAAATGTAACTTTAAAGAAGCATAAGATTATAGCTAATATTAAAGATGAGGTTAAATCAAAAGGTTGCATTGGCACTATGATGAGTGGAAGTGGGGCAACTGTGTTTGCATTTTTTGATGATATGTTAAAAGCTCAGAATTGCTATGATAATATGAAGAGAGATTATAAAGATGTATTTATAACTAGAACAATTTAATTTTATTTGAATGTATAAAAAGCCTCCAAGTGGTAATAATTTTAGCTACAAGGGGGCTTAGTTATGAAAAAAAGTATTAAATTAAAAAGTTTAGTGTATATAGGATTGGTTATAATTAGCACAACTGTATTGACAGGATGTTTTGAAAGTAGTCAAGATGTGGACAAGGGATATAGTATTAATCAGTTAGTTAATACTACTAAAAGTGAAAACAAAACTCGAGTACTTAATTATGATGAAGTAAAAGATTCATTAATCAGATTTCACGTTATTGCCAATAGTGATAGTGAGGAAGATCAAAATTTAAAAATAGAAGTAAAAAATAGAGTTATAGATTATCTATATCCATATTTAAATGAATCTAAATCCATAGAACAATCAAGACAAATAATAAAAGATAACATGAATGAAGTGAAAAATATTGCAGAAGATGTAATAAAGAGAAACAATTATAATTATGATGTTAAACTTGAATTATCAAGAGAAAATTTTCCAGATAAGTCTTATGGAAATATCACTTTACCACAAGGAAATTATGAAGCATTTAGAATAATAATAGGAAGTGGAGAAGGCAAGAATTGGTGGTGTGTTATGTTTCCACCATTATGTTTCGTAGATGAGTCAAAGGCAGAAGTGGAATATGATAAAGTTGAAAATAGAATAAAATCCAACAATGATGATTCTAACAATAAAAAGGATAATGCATCTCCAGCTAAATCTCAAGAAGTTACAAATGATGGAGAAGAATCTAATAAACAAAATAATAAAAACAATATACAAATAAAGTTTAAAGTAGTAGAAACTATAAAGAATTTATTTAACTAGGAGGATAAAAATGACAAGAGCATTAGCTATGATTTCAGGAGGACTAGATAGTATATTAGCAGCAAAGTTAATAAAAGAACAAGGTATAGAAGTAATAGGAATATGTTTTAGATCATATTTTTTTAATGAAGAAAATGCGAAAAGAATGACAAAACAAATTGGAATAAGATTAGAAGTTGTTGATTTTTCTAAGGAACATTTTGAAATGGTTAAAAATCCAAACCATGGTTGGGGTAAGAACATGAATCCATGTATAGATTGTCATGCAATGATGATGAGATATTCAGGAGAGTTGCTTAAAAAATTTGATGCTGATTTTATTATAACAGGTGAAGTTTTAAATCAAAGACCAATGTCACAAAATAGATCAGCATTAGATGTAGTAAAAAAACAATCAGGATTTAGTGATAAGATTTTAAGACCATTATGTGCAAAAAATTTAAAGGAAACACAAATGGAGATTGATGGATTAGTTGATAGAGAAAAAATGTTAGATATTTCTGGAAGAAATAGAAAGCCTCAAATGGCATTAGCTGAAAAATGGGGAATAAAAGATTATCCATCACCAGCTGGAGGCTGTAAACTAACAGAGCCTAACTATTCTATAAGATTAAAAGAAATTATAGATAGAAAAGGAGATGTTACAGAGAAAGATCTAAATTTATTAAGATATGGAAGACATTTTGTAACTGAAAATAATACTAAGATAATAGTATCTAGAACAAGTGAAGAAGGACAATATATAAAACAATTAATAAGTAAAAATGATTTGATGTTTTTAACTACTAAATTTAATGGTGCAATGGTTATAATACCAGAAGGAAATACACCGAATGAAGAGGATATAACATTAGCATGCAGACTTGCAGTCAGATACAGTAAAGGTAAAGATGAAGAGTTGGTTGAAGTTAAATACGGACAAGTTTCAACTAATTTCAATAATAAGAAAATAGTTAATTCAATAACACAAGAAGAATTAGATAAATATAATATAAATTAATATTATTTATATATAATGTGTAATTTAATATAAAAATAATTGAAACTAAGGTGAGTAGTAATAAATTAAATTTTACGGAAAAATTAAAATTGCAATATATAGAAATATTAATGATAAAGTTGGAGGAAGGTAATGGGTAAAAAGGCAATTATTAATGTTAAGAGTAGCATTTCTGGAGATGAAGAAGATTTAATAGAGGTAGTGACTCCAGGAAAGTTTTATAAAACGGAAGAAGGTTTTAAAGTAGAATACGATGAAACAAAAATTTCTGGAATGGAAGACACTCATACTATTATGATAATAAGAGAAAAGTCTTTTGACTTAATAAGAATAGGAAGTACAGAAACTACAATGGAATTTAAAAAAAATCATGAATCAATATCTTTATATAAAACGCCATATGGAGTAATGGAGATTTGTATAAATACAAAAAAATTAGAAATTAATATGACTGATGATGGTGGTACAATAAGTACATTTTATAATTTACATATAGAAGGTCAACAACCATTAAAAACTAAATTAATAGTTGATATTAAGGCAGATTAAATTTGTTATAAAAATAATTAAAGATATAAAAAATAACGTTACTATAGATATCTAATTTATAAATTACACTTATGTTTTGAATGTATATTCAAAAGTAGGAGGATTCTTTTGCTCGATTGCTATAGAATATTGCTGTGGATTTCTACCAGTAAAAGTTATTATATTCTTTTACGTTCGCAAGGCAAGCTTGTGACAAGCAAGAATAAAACAACTTTTATTGCAGAAATGTTTATAACAATGTTTTAATGCAATGCTATGCAAAAGAATCCTCTTACTTTGTAATTTGGCGTACATTTCTAAGCTTGAATATAGTTTGGAGTTTGTTTATTTATAGAAAATGAGTATTAACTAAATTTAATGAGTTATTTAATTCGGGTAAATTGCCATATAAGTTTAAATTCTAAGTAGTTTATGTATAAAAATAAATCATTAGGATTTAAATGGGATTATATTTTTGAATTTATGGGAATAATTAAAAGAAGGAGGAATCTTTATGATAAGTAAATTAAGATATTTAAAAATATTAAATATGATATGTAATTACTATGGTATTAATCAAAATGAATTTATAGACTTATTGAAAGTTAGAGAAAATAAATATTTATTATTATTAATTTTAAAAAATAATAAATGTTTAGAATGTGAAATAATTAAAGAAATGTTAAACGTCAAAACAACTAAAAGTATAAAGAATAACTTGAAGTTAGCAGAGGAAAAATTACTTATAAATAAGGATTTTAGAGAGAGGTATTTTGAAATAGAAGAGAACATAGAGATGAATAATAAATTTGATAAAAAAAAACTAGCTATTAATAAAAATATGTGATATTATAATACCTATGTTATTGAACAACACAAATAGCCCATAATGTATTTTATGGGGTAATTTATATTATATCATAAAATTAAAAAAAGTCAATATAAGAGTAAAACATGTTTTGACATAGGGAGGAAAAAAATGAGCACTAAATACATTTTTGTTACAGGTGGAGTTGTTTCGGGGATAGGAAAAGGGATAACAGCAGCATCTCTTGGAAGATTATTAAAGAATAGAGGAGTGAAAGTTTCTCTTCAAAAATTTGATCCATATTTAAATGTGGATCCAGGAACAATGAGTCCATATCAACATGGAGAAGTTTTTGTAACTGATGATGGAGCTGAAACTGACTTAGATTTAGGACATTATGAAAGATTTATAGATGAAAATTTGACTCAAAATTCAAATGTTACAACTGGTAAAATATACAGTTCAGTTATAGAAAAGGAAAGAAGAGGAGAATATCTTGGAGGTACAGTTCAAGTAATTCCTCATATAACAAATGCTATAAAGGATAAAGTTTATCAAGCAGCTAAAGAAAGAGATGTAGATGTAATAATTACTGAAATTGGTGGAACAGTTGGAGATATAGAATCTCAACCATTTTTAGAAGCTATTAGACAAATAAAGAGTGAAGTTGGATCAGAAAATGTTTGTTATATCCACGTAACTTTAGTACCATACTTAGGAAAAGCAGGAGAATTAAAGACAAAACCAACTCAACATTCAGTAAAAGAATTAAGAACTATTGGTATACAACCAGATATCATAGTTTGTAGAACAGAAAAAGAGTTATCAGATGACATAAAAGGTAAGATAGGTTTATTCTGTAATATAGAGGGAAGATCAGTAATTCAAAATCTTGATGCTGAACATCTTTACGAAGTGCCATTAATGCTACATGCTGAAGGATTAGATAATTTAGTATGTGAAAAATTACATTTAGGATGTAGAGATATAGACAATTCTGAATGGATTGAAATGGTTAATAAAATAAAGAATCTTAAGAATAATGTTAAAATAGCTCTAGTTGGTAAATATGTAGAATTACATGATGCATATATATCAGTAGTTGAAGCTTTAAGTCATGGTGGATATGCTAATAATTCAAAGGTTGAAATTAAATGGGTTAATGCTGAAGAAATTGAAACTGGAGATGTAAATGAAATTCTTTCAGATGTAGATGGAATATTAGTTCCAGGTGGATTTGGAGATAGAGGAATAGAAGGTAAGATTTCAGCTATAAAATATGCTAGAGAAAACAAAATTCCTTTCTTTGGAATATGTTTAGGAATGCAATGTGCTGTTATTGAATATGCAAGAAATGTATTAGGATTTGAAGGTGCAAATAGTTCGGAAATAAATCCAAATACTAAATATCCAGTAATAGATCTTATGAATGATCAAAAGGATATTGAAAATCTTGGTGGAACAATGAGATTAGGACAATACCCATGTAAATTAGAAGAAGATACTAATTCACATGAAGTGTATAATTCTGAGCTTATAAGTGAAAGACATAGACATAGATATGAATTTAATAATACATACAGACAGCAAATAGCTGAAGGTGGAATGAAAATAGTTGGAACAAGTCCAGACGGAAGACTTGTTGAAATTGTTGAAATTGAAGATCATCCATGGTATGTAGCAGCTCAATTCCATCCAGAATTAAAATCAAGACCAAATAAGCCACATCCATTATTTACTGGATTTATTAAAGCTGCATTAGAAAAAAACAACTAAAAATAAAATTTGTTATATTTTAAAATTTAAAGTATAATAACTTATGTGAACTGGTAAATGTTTAAGAACGTTACCAGTTCAAAATTATATTATTAAACAAAAATAATATAATATAATTTTAATCTTGCAAATAACTCTTAAATTAAAAACTAGTTAATAATTCAAGTTATTATAGAAATTAGGCACATGAAGAGAATAACAAGTCCAAAATGTCATGATTATTTCTGATAAGGCAAGGAAGTGGAGTTGTCTCATAGTGGGCTATTAGAGGAATCTGCTAATGTGAGCAGATAAGTGAAAGTCCAAATCTATGATTTGGTTTCTTGAATTTAGTTAACTCATTTATGAGTTAACCTCATATAAAAATGATTTGGTGTGAATCGCTTACTCAGTGAGCGTATGCGAGTTGAGCTTCATCTGATTAAAAATAGGCTTGGCAGGCGGACCAGTTATTTTTTTGAATGTACCTAAGTTTAAAATTCATTATCACATCTAAAAATCTTACGATTAACTTTTCCAGTTTATAAATTTAATTAAAATTTGATTTTTATAGATTAGACAGTCTATAAATTGGAGGTGCAAATTTGACAAGAGAACAATATGAAACCATGACTTTAACGAATTTAAAAGAAGTCGCTAAAGGATTAGGCATTAAGAATATATCAAAATTTAAAAAGAATGAGTTAGTAGAAGAGATAATAAAAACTTCTCCTAATTCTATAGAAAAGGATGGAGTAATTTTAAGGGAAAATATTGCTCCTAAGGTTCAAGAAAACAAAAATACAAATTCACAAATTAATAGAAGTTTTAATAATAATGAAAATATTAAACCAACCAATAATGGATTTGTAAATACAAGTAATAATGGAAGCGTAAGATCAGACGATGAAATAGCAAAGGCAGAAAAGCAGGAAAACTTAAAGGAAATGATAAATGAATCCAATACTGCAAAGGGAATTTTAGAGATTTTAGAGAATAATAATTTTGGTTTCTTAAGATGTAAAAATTATTTAACTAGCAGTGATGATATTTATGTTTCACCATCTCAAATTAGAAGATTTAATTTAAGAACAGGAGATGAAGTTCAAGGTAAAGTAAGAGAAGCAAAGGAAACTGAAAAATTTAAGGCATTGTTATTTGTTGAAAGTGTTAATGGAGAACGACCAGAAAAGGCAATTGGAAGAAAATCATTTGAAACATTAACACCAATATATCCTAAGGAAAGACTAAAATTAGAAACTTCAGATAACAGTGATTTATCATCTAGATTAATGGATTTAATTTGTCCTATAGGTAAGGGACAAAGAGGGATAATAGTTGCACCACCTAAGGCAGGTAAAACAACTTTGCTAAAAAGGGTTGCTCAAAATGTATCGAAAAATTATCCAGATGTAAAATTAATAGTTTTACTTATAGATGAAAGACCAGAAGAAGTTACAGATATGAAGAGATCTATAAATGGAGACGTTGTATATTCAACTTTTGATGAAGAACCACAAAATCATGCAAAAGTATCTCAAATGGTTTTAGAAAGAGCTAAAAGAATGGTTGAGCAAGGAAAAGATGTAGTTATACTTATGGACAGTATAACTAGATTATCTAGAGCATATAATCTTACAATAAATCCAACTGGTAGAACATTATCTGGAGGGCTTGATCCAGGAGCACTAATAATGCCAAAGAAATTTTTTGGAGCAGCAAGAAATGTTGAAGAAGGCGGAAGTTTAACAATACTTGCAACTGCACTTGTGGAAACAGGCTCAAGAATGGATGATATGATATTTGAAGAGTTTAAGGGAACTGGAAATATGGAAGTTCATCTGGATAGAAGATTACAAGAAAGAAGAATCTTCCCAGCTATAGATATTTATAAATCAGGTACTAGAAAAGAAGATTTAATTTTATCTAAGGAAGAGCAAGAAGTAGCATTCTCAATAAGAAGAACAATGTACAAAGATGGAAATGCAGATGAAGTTACAGAAAATCTTATAAATATGTTGTCCAAGACACGTGATAATAAAGAATTTGTAAGTATATTTCCTAAGAAATAATAAGGCGTGTGAAAATAAATAACAGTCGATTTGTCATGGATATTTTTCATTAGGCAAATAGACTTGTTATTTATTTGAATGTACCTAAATAAAAAAACGGTGATCATTTTGGTTTTAATGCTCACCGTTTTTTTATTTCTTTTTAACTTTATTAATTAAATCTTCAGCAATGTCAACAATCTTTGTTAATGAATATGTTGATGACAATGATTTTAATTTGACTTTTATTTTAGATAATTCAGCTGGATTTTGTATTAAATTATTTAATGTATCATTAATTTTGCTTAAATCCCTTATGCATAAAGCATATCCTTCTTTAGTTAGAAAATCTATATTTTCATTTTCTTGACCTGGAATAGCAAAAGGGATAATTAGTGGAATATTTTTAACAATAGATTCTGTTACTGTTAAGCCCCCTGGTTTTGAGATTATAACATCACAATAATCCATTAAATAACAAATATCCTTTGTGAATCCTAAAATATGAAGTTTTTTATTTTTAAATTGATTTTTATTACAGTATTTTGTTAATTTCTCTTTTAAATAATTATTTTTACCACAAACAACTGTTATCCTCAGTTTGTTAGGATTCTTTAATAATTCCTCTAACACTAGGGAAATAGTATTTAATCCAAGGCTTCCGCTCATAAGTAATAGATTAAAATATTCATCATCTTTCAAATCGCGTACATTTGTAACGTCAGTATAAAAGCGATTATTTATAGGAATACCTATAGGATATATTTTGTTAGGATCTACATTTCTATCTATTAATGATTGCTTTGTGTAATTACTTCCAGTAATATAAGCATCTACATAATCATCTACATAAAGATAGTGCGCTTTAAAGTCTGTAACTATTAAAATATAAGGGGTTTTTAATCCATTCTTTTTTAAATCGGAAATAACACTTATACTAAGGGAATGTGTTGCAATAATTATATCGGGTTTAATCTTATCTATTGATTTTGATACTTTTCTTCTTGTAACAAAAAAGAGAATTCTTAATAATCTATTAGTCATTTTACTGTCGGTAAAGTTATAAAACCACCCATAGAAGTTAGGGAATTTTGAGGCTAAAACTTCATAACCAATTACAATTATATCATTAAGGAATTTGCTGTTTTTAGCTAAAAAATCAAGTTTTGTGATTTCATATTCCGCATTTTGAAAAGATTCAGAAATTGAATCTGCAGCTTGGTTATGCCCTTGACCTGTAGATGTTGTTAAGATTAAAATCTTTTTCATGAAATTCACTCATTTCCATTATATTATAATCTATCGTTTATTATATCATTAAAATAATAAGTTATAATTTATATAAATATTATATGTATATATTTCAATCTTAATTGTGTGTAAATATTTTGGTAAAGAATATTAAATTTTAGTTGGTATTAATATATTATAACTGAAAGAAAAAGGGAAAGACAATGTCTTTCCCTAAATTTCTTACTTGTTGCCAAGGTTGAATCTCTTGTTGAATTTATCAACTCTTCCACCAACGTCAACAATCTTTTGTTTACCAGTGAAGAATGGGTGGCATTTAGAGCATATTTCAACTTTAAGTTCTTCTTTAACAGAACCAGTAGTGAAAGTGTTTCCACATGCACACTTAACCACAGTATCATGATGGTATTCTGGATGTATGCCTTCTCTCATTATTTTTCACCTCTTTCAATTATATAAACTATGTTAATTTCAATAACAACTATTTGATTATATCATAGGGTAAATTTAGCGTCAATATTTTAAACAATAAACTAGAATGTTTCTAACTATTAAAATATATAGTTGAAATTTAGTAATGTAAGGATTTTAATAAAAATATATGTAGATGATATAAAACTTAATAGTATAAAAATATCTTTTTATGACGGGTATTAAATGATATAATCGTTTATGATAACTAAAAAGGAGAGATTACTTTAGAGATGAGTAAATTATATTTTAGATACGGTGCTATGAATTCAGGTAAGTCAACTCATTTAATGCAAGTTGCTCATAATTATGAAGAACGTGGAATGAAAGTAATTATCATCAAGCCTAATTTAGACAGTAAGGGTGGAGATAGACTTGTTTCTAGACTTGGTGTTGATAGAAAGGTAGATTTGTTAATTTCAGAGGATGACAATATTTTTGATATAATCAAAGTATATTTAAATGAAAATAGAAAAATAGATTGTATTTTAGTTGATGAAGTACAATTTATGAAAGCTAATCAAATAGATCAATTATTTGAAATAGCAGTTAAGATTGATATACCTATTATATGTTATGGATTAAGAACTGATTTTAAGAGAGATGGCTTTGAGGGAAGCACTAGATTATTATTGTTAGCACATAGTATAGAAGAGATGAAAACAATATGTGCGTGTGGTAAAAAAGCTATATTTAATGGTAGAAAATTAAATGGGAAGTTTGTATTTGAAGGAGAACAAATTGCAATAGATGAGCAAAACGATGTTCAATATGAATCGTTGTGTGGAAATTGCTATTACAAATATAAGGAAAAATAACGTAAGGGAGTGGGTGAGTTGAAGAATGAAGAGAAGTAATGTTGGAGGTCAAGCTGTTATAGAAGGTGTTATGATGAGAGGTAGTAAGAGCTTGGCTACAGCAGTTAGAACTCCAACAGGAAATATAGAGATAGATTTAAAAGATAATACACCTATAACAAAAAAACATAAGATATTAAATATACCTTTTCTTAGAGGTTTTTTTGTTCTTATAGAATCCATGAAAGTAGGCATGGAGTCGTTAAATTATTCGGCTTCATTTTTAGAGGATGAGGTTGAAGAACCTTCAAAATTTGAAAAATGGCTTGATAAAAAATTAGGGAAAAGAGCTAATGATGTAATAATGGGTACTACAATGTTTGGCTCATTTATTTTTGCAATTGGCCTTTTTGTATTATTGCCTACAGGAATAGCATCGATTTTTAAAGGTATCAATACATCTAATGTGGCTTTAAATTTAATAGAAGCATGTATAAGAATAGTAATTCTTCTATTATATATGTTTTTAATAAGTAAGATGAAAGATATTTATAGAGTATTTCAATATCATGGAGCTGAACATAAAACTATATTCTGTTATGAAGCTATGAAAGAATTAACAGTTGAAAATGTAAAAAAACAATCTAGATTACATCCTAGATGTGGAACAAATTTTTTGTTTTTAATAATGTTTGTTAGTATAATAATTTTTTCTTTTACTGGCTGGGGTGGAATAGTTGAAAGATTGATACTAAGAATAGTTCTAATACCTGTAGTTACAGGCATTAGCTATGAATTGATAAAATGGCTTGGGAAAAATGAAGGGGGAATTGCTAGAATGGTAGCATATCCAGGTTTAAAGCTGCAATTATTAACAACAAAGGAACCAGATGATGCTCAAATAGAAGTTGCTATTGCAGCATTAAAGGCAGCAGAAGGTATTAAAGATCCAAATAAGACAATTGAGGAATTAATAAATACAGGTACAATGACATTAAAGGATAAAGGTATTGATACGGCAAGATTAGATGCTGAATTGTTACTTGGAAATGTAATTAAAAAGAATAGAATATATTTAATTACGAATAAAGAAGAAGAAGTAACTAAAGAAAAAGCAGATAAGTATTTTGATTTAATTGAAAAACGTAGAAACAAAATGCCAGTTAAATATATTTTGAATGAATGTGAATTTATGGGAATAGATTTTTATGTTGAAGAAGGTGTATTAATTCCAAGAGGCGATACAGAGATACTGGTTAATGAAGTTCTTAAAAATATAGAAGAAGATGAAGAAAAGAAGGTTTGTGACTTGTGTTGTGGTTCTGGTGCTATTGGCATATCGTTAGCTCATCTTAGAAAAAATATAAAAGTGGATTTGATTGATTATTATCCTATTCCACAGAAAGTTACTAAAATTAATATAGAAAAGAACAATGTGGTAGATAGAACTTCATTTATAAAAAGTGATTTATTAAATGAAGCAATAGAAAATGAAAGAAAATATGATATTATAGTTTCTAATCCTCCTTATATAGAGGAAGAGGAAATAAATAATCTTATGGATGATGTTAAAAAATATGAACCTCATACGGCTTTAAATGGTGGAATTGATGGTTTGAATTTTTATAGAAAGATAGTTGAACAAAGTAAAAAAGTATTAAATGATAATGGAATATTAGCATTTGAAATAGGCTATAATCAAGGTGAGGCAGTAAGCTTATTAATGAAAGAAAACAATTTTAAAGATGTTAAAGTAATTAAGGATTTTGCAAGTCTTGATAGAGTTGTTATTGGTCAGTTGATTGATTAAATATAAAAAAATATGATATAATATAGAAATGCGAAAAATAAAGTACGGAGTGATTAGATGTTATTATTAGATAAATTAGAGTTTATAGAAAATAAATATGACGAATTATCAGTTAAAATTAGTGATCCATCTATTATGCAAAATCAAAATGAATGGAGAAAGCTTTGTAAAGAACATGCTGATCTTGAAGTTATAGTAAATAGTTACAGAGAATATAAAAAAGTAACTGAAGACTTACAAGCTAATAAGGAAATGCTAAGTGGTGAAAGTGACAAAGAAATGAGAGAAATGCTAAATGAAGAAATTTCTGACCTTACTAGCAGAGAGCAAGAATTAGAAAATGAAATACAAGTTTTATTATTACCTAAAGATCCTAATGATGAAAAGAACGTGTTTGTTGAAATAAGAGGTGGTGCTGGTGGTGAAGAAGCGGCGCTATTTGCATATAATTTGTTTAGAATGTATACAAGATATGCAGAAACTCAAAGATGGGCTGTTGAGATCATGAGTTTAAATGAAACAGATCTTGGTGGGTTCAAAGAAGTTGTATTTATGATTAAAGGTCATGGTGCATATTCAAAGTTAAAATATGAAAGTGGAGTACATAGAGTTCAAAGAGTTCCAGATACTGAATCTAGTGGAAGAATCCATACATCAACTGCTACTGTAGCAGTACTTCCAGAAGTTGATGATGTTGAAATAGAAATTGCGGATAAAGATATTAGAATAGATGTATTTAGAGCTTCAGGAAATGGAGGACAATGTGTTAATACTACAGATTCAGCTGTTAGAATTACGCATTTACCAACTGGACTTGTAGTTTCATGTCAAGATGAAAAATCACAATTGAAAAATAAAGAAAAAGCTATGAAAGTCTTAAAATCTAGACTTTATGAAGCAGCAGAAAAAGAAAGAGCTGATGGAATAGCAGAGGATAGAAAGAGCCAGGTTGGTACTGGTGATAGAAGTGAAAGAATAAGAACTTATAATTATCCACAAGGAAGAGTTACTGATCATAGAATTGGATTAACTTTATATAAATTAGAAACATTCTTAAGTGGTGACATCGATGAAATGATAAATGCATTAATTACAGCAGACCAAGCTGAGAAGATGAAGCAAATGGGAAACACACAAATGTAATAATTACTCAGAAAGCCTTGCATAAAATATGTAGGGCTTTCTTTCAAGAGTAATTAGGAGGAATGAGCATGGATATATATACGGCTGTAAAAAAAGAAAAAAAACATTTTAAAACATTCTTAGTCACTATGTTTATTATTTCAATCATTCTTCCTGTTGCATTAATATTAACAGGATTAACAAATGCATTTTATATAGGATATTTAATCTTTGTAGAATTTCTAATAGTTATAGCTGTTATAATTAGATTTAATTCATATAGTGTCGAGTATAGGTGCATGAATAATAAGTTAATATTTAAAACAGGTATTTTCACTAGGGAATATTTAATTATATGTGATAGAGTTGTTTTGGTACATACCAATAAATCAGATTATGATTTAGAAATTGTAATTATTACAAATGTAGCTTTTAAAAATAAGGCTTTAAGGAAAGTAGAGAGTGATTTTCTAAAGAGATATCCACAAGTTAACAAAGAATTTAAAAGAATTAAACAATTGAATCCTGAAAAAAATTATTATTTTCAACTTATAAGAATAGGCGGATTAAAAAAATATTTATTACTAGATTGCATATATAAGAACTGTGTTAAAGCTATATATACTGATGACAGTATACAGAACATAAAAATAGCAAGGGGGCAGACTATAGTCTAGTAAGAAAGAAGGTAAAATCTTTGAAGACAAAAGTTAGTGAAATTAAAAGTGTTAAAGAAGATGAAGAGAAAATAAGGGAAGCAGCACAAATTATAAAAAATGGTGGACTTGTAGTTTTTCCAACAGAAACAGTTTATGGCTTAGGTGCAGATGCACTTAATAGTAAAGCTGTAGAAAAAATATTTAGCGCAAAGGGCAGACCACAAGATAATCCATTGATAATTCATGTTGCTTCAAAAAATATTGAATCATATGTTGAAGAAATTCCTGAAGTAGCTAATAAACTTATTGAAAAGTTTTGGCCAGGACCACTTACAATAATTTTGAAGAAGAAAGATATAGTTCCTAATGTCACTAGTGCAAATTTAAATTCAATTGGTGTTAGAATGCCAGATAATGAAATAGCTAGAAGGTTGATAGAGTTATCAAATACAACTATTGCAGCACCATCTGCTAATATAAGTGGAAGACCAAGTCCAACAGATTTACAAAGATGTATAGAGGATTTAGACGGCAAAGTAGACTGTATATTAGGTGGACCTCAAAGTGATGTAGGAGTTGAATCGACTATAGTAGACTGCACTGTAGAGCCAGCACTAGTTTTACGACCAGGTGGAATTACATTAGAGATGCTAAAAGAAATAGATTCAAAAATTGAAATAGATAAAGCAATAATGCAGAAACCAAGTGAAAATTTAAAACCAAAGGCACCTGGAATGAAATATAGACATTATGCTCCAAAAGCTAAAGTGACAATAATTTCTGGTGAGAGAAAAAAAACTATTGAAAAAGTAAAAGACATGGTAAACTATAATATAGAAAAAGGTAAAAAAGTATGCATACTTACTGTTGAAGAAAATGAAAAAGAATATACTGAAGGAATTAAAATTGTTTTGGGAAGTATATCTAATTTATCGACGGTTGCTAAGAATTTGTTTGAAGCTTTAAGAAAATGTGATGATTTAGGTGCAGACTTAATTTTAGCAGAAGGCTATGAACAAAAAGGTGTAGGGGTAGCTATTATGAATAGATTAAATAAAGCTGCTGGTTTTGATATTATTGAAGTATAACTTAGGGAGGATGATTTATAATGAAAATTGCAATTGGATGCGACCATGGTGGATTCGAATTAAAAAATGAAATTATTAAATTCTTACAAAGTGAAAAATATGAAGTAAAGGATTTTGGAACATATTCAACAGATTCTTGTGACTATCCTGATATTGCATTTCCGGTAGCAGAAGCAGTAGCACAAAAAGAATTTGAATTTGGCATATTAATATGCGGTACTGGAATAGGAATTGGCATAGCTGCAAATAAAGTTCCAGGAATTAGAGCAGCTTTGTGTTCAGATACTTTTAGTGCACATGCAACAAGAGAACATAATAATGCAAATATATTAACTATGGGACAAAGAGTTGTTGGAACAGGTCTTGCATTAGATATTGTAAATACTTTCTTATCATCTAAATTTGAAGGCGATAGACATCAAAAGAGAATAGATAAAATATCTGAAATTGAAAAGAAGTATAGTAAATAAAATTAAAGTATGTACTATTAATTTAAATTGTAATATATATGATGAGGATTTTTTATAATTTAAAGTTAAAACTAGCAATTACAATAAAAAATATATTTTGATTAATTTTATATAATATATTAATGTAACTGAATAAATAACTTAATTATGAAAATTCCTCGTATATAATAAAAAATAAAAGATAATATAAGTTTTGGAGGAATAATGAAATGAGTAAAGTAACAGAAATAAATCACCCGCTAATATTACATAAACTTGCATTTTTAAGAAATGAGAAAACAGGTTCAAAGGATTTTAGAAAATTAGTTGAAGAAATTTCTATGTTAATGGCTTATGAAGTAACTAGAGACTTAAGTATGGAAGAAGTAGAAGTAAAAACTCCAGTTGCTGTAACTAAGTGTAAAATGCTTGCAGGTAAGAAGATCGCTGTAGTACCTATATTAAGAGCTGGACTTGGAATGGTAGATGGTGTACTTAATTTAATTCCAGCAGCAAAAGTTGGTCATATTGGGCTATACAGAGATGAGAAAACACTTCAACCAGTAGAATATTTCTGTAAATTACCACAAGATATCGCAGAAAGAGACATAATAGTTGTAGATCCAATGCTTGCAACAGGGGGATCGTCTATAGATGCATTAACAATGCTTAAAAATAGAGGAGCTAAGAGTTTAAAGTTAATGTGCTTAGTAGGAGCTCCAGAAGGAATAGAAGCTATACAAAAAGCTCATCCAGATGTTGATATTTATTTAGCTTCAATAGATGAAAAGTTAAATGAAGACGGATATATAGTACCAGGACTTGGTGATGCTGGGGATAGATTATTTGGGACTAAATAATCTGATGCAAGAATAAATGATGAATAATGAATGATGAAATCTCCTTTGGAGATTTCTTGAATTATATATTTTCTTAGGAATTATGAAGTGATTTCAACCTCAAATCATTAATTATTCATCAATTAATGTGGAGTGTAAAAATGGAGAGACGTGATAAACATAATTATTATTTAGATATTGCTGAAACAGTTTTAGAAAGAGGAACTTGTTTAAGAAGAAATTATGGATCAATAATAGTTAAGAATGATGAAATTATTTCAACAGGATATACAGGAGCACCTAGAGGAAGAAAAAATTGTATAGATTTAAATACTTGTATAAGAGAAAAACTTCAAGTACCAAGAGGTACACATTATGAACTTTGCAGGAGTGTACATAGTGAAGCTAATGCTATTATTAGTGCTTCGAGAAGGGATATGATTGGTGCAACTTTATATCTAGTAGGTAAAGATGCAAAAAGTAAGGAATATGTTAGGGATGCTAATTCATGTTCTATGTGTAAAAGATTGGTGATTAATTCGGGAATATCAAATGTAATCATAAGAGATTCGAAGGAAGAGTTTAGAGAAATACAAGTAGAATCATGGATAGAAGATGATGATTCTTTGCAAATAACAAAAGATTTTGGGTATTAAACTAGGATTTTAAATTTAACTTTTATTAGACTTTGTTATTAATCTATAATAGCTTAAATTAGGAGGAAATAAATTGAGTAAGAAGAAAATTATTACCATTTTTGGGACCAGACCAGAAGCTATAAAAATGGCACCTTTAGTTAAGGAGCTAGAAAGAAGAGAAGAAATTGAATCAAAAGTCTGTGTAACAGCTCAGCACAGAGAGATGTTAGATCAAGTTTTAGAATTATTTGATATAACACCAGACTTTGATTTAAATATAATGAAAACAAAACAAACTTTAACAGGTATTACTAATAAAGTTCTAGAAGGCTTAGAAGAAGTATTTAAAGAAGAAAAACCAGATATGATATTAGTTCACGGAGATACTACAACTACGTTTGCAGGTGCGTTAGCTGCATTCTATCAACAAATTAGAGTTGGCCATGTGGAAGCAGGACTTAGAACTTTTAATAAATATTTTCCTTTTCCAGAAGAAATGAATAGAAAATTAACTGGTGGGTTAGCAGATTTACATTTTGCTCCAACTAAGGGCTCAAAAGAAAACCTTTTGAGAGAAGGAATTAATGAAAATGATATATATATTACAGGAAATACTGTAATTGATGCCATGAAACATACTGTTGAAGAAAATTACGTTTTTGAAAATGATGAACTGAATAAGATTGACTTTAGCAAAAAGGTAATAATGATTACTGCTCATAGAAGAGAAAATTGGGGCGAAGGGATAGAAAATATTTGCAAAGCTCTAAATATTATAGTTGAACAAAATAAAGATGTAGAATTAGTATATTTAGTGCATTTAAATCCTGTTGTTAAGGATGTTGTATTTGAGAGACTTGGTGAAAAGGAAAGAATTCATTTATTATCACCATTGGATACTAAGGAAACTCATAATTTAATGAATAAATCATATATGATAATGACAGATTCAGGTGGTCTTCAAGAAGAAGCACCTCATTTAGGAAAACCAGTACTAGTATTAAGAGATGTTACTGAAAGACCAGAAGCTGTTGAAGCGGGTACTGTTAAATTAGTTGGTACTGATGTAGAAAAAATAGTAAATGAGGCTAATGAACTGTTAAGAAACGAAAATGCTTATAATAAAATGAGCAAGGCTATAAATCCATATGGAGATGGAATAGCATCAAAGAGAATAGCAGATGTTATATTAAATTATTTTGATTTATCATCAAGAACTATAGAAGAATTTAAAACTATCTAGAACTTATTGGAATAATAATACTCTTTTGTTTCGGTTTCTAAGAAATTTTGATGGATGATTCTAAAGAATAGAAGTTGTACCCAAAATTCTAGCTTCAAAGTCAAGCTTTGAACTAGCAGATTTGGAACAACTTCTATTCTAAGAAACATAGCCATCAAAATTCCTTAGAAACACTTCACAAAAGAGTATTATTATTTCTAGTAAAGATGTAAATTTAAGTTTAGTAAGTATGTATATCTATTCTAATTATTTATAAGATTAGTTTTTAGAGGTAATATTTATAGTAAAATAGTTCCCTTTCTTTCGGTTGGTTACATAATAAGTCTAAATACTAAGTTGTTTATCTATAAAGATAAAGATAAATTATGTTAAAAATTAATTGGAAACTTTGTTTAATATTTAACAATTTTCTCTTGATAAAATAACTAGAAGTGGTTATAATTAAAGTATGTTAAGGATTTAACGAATTAATATATTTATTATAAAATTTTAGGAGGTCAAATAAATGAGAGATGTAGTTATTGTAAGTGCAGTAAGAACAGCATTAGGAAGTTTTGGTGGAGCATTAAAAACAGTTCCAGCAGTAGACTTAGGAGCTTTAGTAATTAAAGAAGCTGTAAACAGAGCCGGAGTTAAACCAGAAGTAGTTGAAGAAGTTATCATGGGTAATGTAATTCAAGCAGGTCTTGGTCAAAACACTGCAAGACAAGCAGCAGTTAAATCAGGATTACCAGTTGAAGTTCCAGCTATGACAATAAATAAAGTTTGCGGATCAGGTTTAAGAGCAGTTAGTTTAGCAGCTCAAATGATTAAAGCTGGAGATGCTGACGTTGTTGTTGCAGGTGGTATGGAAAACATGTCAGCTGCTCCATATGCATTAGATAAGGCAAGATGGGGACAAAGAATGGGCGACGGTAAATTAGTTGACACAATGATAAAAGATGGATTATGGGATGCATTCAATAACTACCATATGGGAGTTACAGCTGAAAATATAGCTAAAGAATGGGGATTAACTAGAGAAGAACAAGATGAATTTTCAGCAGCATCACAACAAAAAGCTGAAGCAGCAATTAAATCAGGAAGATTTAAAGATGAAATAGTACCAGTTGTTATCCCTCAAAGAAAAGGGGAACCAAAGGTATTTGATACAGATGAATTCCCAAGATTCGGAACAACTGTAGAAACTTTAGCTAAATTAAAACCAGCATTTATAAAAGATGGTACAGTAACTGCAGGTAATGCTTCAGGAATTAATGATGGGGCAGCAGCATTTGTTGTAATGAGTGCAGAAAAAGCTCAACAACTAGGACTTAAGCCATTAGCTAAAATTCTTTCTTATGGATCAAGGGGATTAGATCCAGCTATAATGGGATACGGACCATTCCATGCAACTAAGAAAGCTTTAGAAGCAGCTAACCTAACTGTTGAAGATTTAGATTTAATCGAAGCTAATGAAGCTTTTGCAGCTCAAAGTTTAGCTGTTGCTAAAGATTTAAAATTCGATATGTCAAAAGTAAACGTAAATGGTGGAGCAATTGCTTTGGGTCATCCAGTAGGAGCATCAGGAGCAAGAATCTTAGTTACTCTTCTTCATGAAATGGAAAAGAGAGATGCTAAAAAGGGATTAGCAACACTTTGTATAGGTGGAGGAATGGGAACTGCACTTGTAGTTGAAAGAGTTTAATAGAAGTTAATATGCCTTTTTAAAGTGCTATCTTGAAGTAGTAAAAAAATTCTATTTCAAGATAGCTTCTTTTTATAAAAAGCGATTTAGAGTTTATGTATTATGGCATAGACAAATTGTATGATAAAATTTAAAATAATACATATTTTTATAGTTAAGTAAAAAAGTAAAATATATAATGCAAGATTAAGGCTTTTTATGAATTTAAGAAAACGATTTAGCTTTAGAAAAGGATAAGATTATTTAGATATTAATAAAATATAATATAGAATTAATGAAAAAGTGTTTTTGTTAATAACATTAAACCGGAGTGTAAGTACAGCAATCTTTGATTTGTATTATAAAATCAAGGAATACTGAGAATACTTTTATATGTATAGTCAGTATAAAAGTTATTAATTATGTACAGTAATGGATTATTTTATAAAAAATATTGAATTACGAACAATTTTTGTATTCATCAGTATAAAAAAGATTACAATACAAAAAATAGTATTAAAAAATAAAAAACGTTATTTTTCACCAAATTTCGTGATAATTTTAGCTTAGCATAGCAAATGTCATAATAAAAAGTTCAATAAAAATAGGATAAAGTCTGTTCTTGTTGCTGAATATTCTGAAAAATGCATGTTTAAATTTTTAAAATTTCATTATTTAAGAAAATTAGAGAAAAACTGTGAAATTGCTAAGTATTTTATAGAATGTGTAAGATAAAATTGATATAAGAACAAAATGAGCATATTTTACTATAAAATGCTGTTTTATTAAAGATAAATATAAAGATATAATTATTTTTATTGAGGGAAGGGGGTTATATATGAAAAAAGAGATGAATAAACTACTTCTTCAAATGGTAAAATATGATTTAGGAAGTGGATTATTGATATCTTTGATGATAATATTAATTTCCACCTTCATAAATGCAGGAATCTATATGGCTGGCATGTGTGCATCATTAATAAATTTCTTGATAAGTGGGTATGTAGTTAGAAATTGTCTTACAAAAAGTAGGGCATGGATTATTCTGGTAACATATTTTTTAAGAATGGGATTCATAATTCTAACAATATTGCCTTTTGTAAAAAATATCCAATATATGATTTGTTATATGCTTGGATTTTGTTCACATTATGTTCTGCTAATAGGATTAAATATAATGAGAAGGAAAGGAAGTGTTTAAAATTGGAGATTACGCCTATACCTATATGGTCGCCTGAAATTTTTGGCTATACAATAGACATTACAGCAGGTATAATAATCCAATGGGCTGTTATTGTAATTTTAGGTATAGCTGCTTATGCATTAACAAGAAATCTAAAGTTAAAACCAACTAAAACCCAAGCTGCTGTAGAGAATGTATATCAAACCGTAAGAGATTTCATAGTTGGCACTATGGGTGAAGAGTATGAATCATTTGTACCATATATAGGAACATTAATGATTTATCTGTTGGCTCTTAACTGGACTGGTGTGCTAGGTTTGAAACCACCTACATATGATGTTAGTGTAACAGCGTCATTTGCATTAGTTACATTTTTTGTTGTAAATATAAATGCAATTAGAAAAAATGGAATTCTTGGTTATGGAAAAGCATTTTTTCATCCGTTTTGGCCTATGTTACCACTTAACTTATTAGAAAGAGTGCTATTACCAGTAACATTAGCACTTAGACTTTTTGGTAATATGTGTGCAGCTGTAGTATTGGTAGAAATAGTTTATAACTTGTTAGGATCAATATCAATTATTGCAGAATTAGGATTACCAATTATAGTGCATGGTTATTTTGATTTATTTGATGGAGTACTTCAAATGATAGTATTTGCAATGTTAACTATGATTAATATTAAAAATATCGCAGAAGAGTAAAGTTAAAAAACAAATTTTTATAAAGAATTAAGGAGGAACTATAATGAGTTTTGGAATTTTAGCAGCAGGTATAGCTGTATTATCTGGTATTGGAGCAGGAGCAGGTATTGGTATAGCTGCAGGAAAGGCAATTGAAGCAGTGGCAAGACAACCAGAAGCACAACCAAGAATAATGACATTTTTCCTTTTAGGTGCAGCACTGGCAGAAACAACTGCAATCTATGGATTAGTAATGGCATTTATAGTAATGGGTAAATAATAGCTAAATATGAGTTCGTATGAGTTAATTGTATTGACTCCGAAGGGAGGATATAGATAAAGTTATGGAAGTTAGATTGTCAACATTAATAATGACTTGGATCAATTTTGCCATTATAATTTTACTTTTAAGACATTTCTTTTGGAATAAACTAAAAGGAATAATTGAAGAAAGACAAAATCTTATAAATCAAAAGATATCTAAAGCAGACGAAGATGCTGAAAAAGCCAGAATGTATTTAGTTAAAAATGAACAAATCTTGCAATCAGCTAAAGAAGAAGGTAAGAAAATTACTGAAAGACAAAAGGAAAAAGGCGATAAACTTTATGATGAAATTGTTAGTAACGCTAAAGCAGAAGCAAGTTCATTAAAAGAAAGAGCTAGCTTAGAAATCGAAAGAGAAAAACAAAAAGCAGAATTTGAGATTAAAAAGCAAGCTATAGATTTAGCTGTAGAACTTTCAGTTAAAGCTTTAAGTCAAAAGATAGATGAAGAAACACATAGAAAACTTATCGGTGATTTCATTGCTAAGGTAGGTATGTAATTATGTATGAATATTTAGATAGACGATATGCTTTAGCGCTTTATGAAATGGCTGAAAAACGAGATAAAGTTGATGAATATTTAAAAGACTTAAGAGAAATTTGTGATTTGATACAAAATAATCAAGAGTTTTTTGAAGTAATCAAACACCCTCAAATTAATACAAAGAAAAAGAAAGAACTTTTTGTTCAAGTATTTAAGGGTAAAATTGATGAAGAATTATTATCTTTTTTAATTCTTTTAATTGAGAAGAGTAGAATACTTAATTTAGCAGAAATATTATACCAGATGGAAAATATTGATCTGGAAAGAAAAAATACTGTTAGAGGTGTAGTTAAAACTGCTGTATCAATTTTACCAGAAGAATTAGAAAAATTAAAAAATATTTTTGAAAAGAAGTATGATAAAAATATTATATTCAGTACTGAAGTAGATGAAAGCATTTTAGGCGGAGTTTACGTAAAAATTGGAAATGATGTTATTGATGATACTGTTAAGTCAAAAGTAGAAGAAATGAAAGAGTTAATGCTTAAGAAAGAATAGAGGTGAATCCATGAATATTAAACCAGAAGAAATAACTTCTATTATCAAAAAAGAAATAGAAAAATACGAAAAACAAATTAAAACAGTAGATTCTGGTACTATAATCCAAGTTGGAGATGGTGTTTCAAGAATTTATGGATTGGATAATTGTATAGCAGGGGAATTATTAGAGTTCCCTAATGATGTATATGGAATGGCTTTAAACCTTGAACAAGATAATGTAGGTTGCGTTCTTTTAGGATCTGAAGAAGGAATAAAAGAAGGAGACATAGTTAAAGGAACAGGTAAAGTTGTTGAAGTGCCAGTTGGAGACGGTATGATTGGTAGAGTTGTTAATGCATTAGGATTACCAATCGATGGTAAAGGACCAATACATACAACTGAAACTAGAGCTGTTGAAATTCCAGCTCCTAGCATAATAGACAGAAGTTCAGTTAACGAACCATTACAAACAGGAATTAAAGCTATCGATTCAATGATTCCAATCGGTAAGGGACAAAGAGAACTTATCATAGGAGATAGACAAACAGGTAAAACAGCGATAGGTATAGATACTATAATAAACCAAAAGGGTAAAGATGTTATCTGTATATATGTAGCTATAGGTCAAAAACAATCTACAGTTGCTCACATAGTGAATACTTTCACTGAAATGGGTGCTATGGATTATAGCATCGTAGTTAGTGCTACAGCAGCAGATTCAGCACCATTACAATATCTTGCACCATATGCTGGATGTACTATTGGTGAACATTTCATGAATCAAGGAAAGGACGTATTGATTATATACGATGATCTTTCTAAACATGCGGTAGCTTATAGAGCTATGTCATTATTACTTAAGAGACCACCAGGCAGAGAAGCTTATCCAGGAGATGTTTTCTATATTCATTCAAGATTACTTGAAAGAGCAGCTAAATTATCTAAAGAATTAGGCGGCGGATCATTAACAGCTCTTCCTATTATAGAAACACAAGCTGGAGACGTTACAGCTTACATACCAACAAACGTTATATCTATTACAGATGGTCAAATATTCTTAGAATCAGAGTTATTCTATGCAGGACAAAGACCAGCCGTAAATGCAGGTATATCAGTATCCAGAGTTGGTGGTAGTGCACAAATTAAAGCTATGAAGCAAGTAAGTGGTACATTAAGACTAGAACTTGCACAATATAGAGAACTTGAAGCTTTCACTCAATTCGGATCTGACCTAGATAGTGACTCTACTAGAAGACTTGAAAAAGGTAAGAGACTAGTTGAAATATTAAAGCAAGATCAATACAAACCAATGGAAGTAGGAAAGCAAATTGCAATATTATATGCTGCAGTTAATGATTTCTTATCAGACATTAAGGTTAGTGATATAAAGAAATTCGAAAAAGAATTCTTAGAATATATGGATACTCACTATAGAGAAGTTGAGAAAACAATTATTACAGGAAAAACTCTAACAGATGAAGTTAAGACTATGTTAGAAAAAGCAATAGTTGAATTCAAAAAGATATTTTTACAAGAAGCATAGCTTAATTTTAAGCTATGCCCTTCTTTAGGAGGTGGAAATCATGGGCGCAGCTGGACTTCTTGATATAAAAAAGAGAATTAAGTCAGTAGAGAATACAAGAAAAATTACAAATTCCATGGGACTTGTTGCCACTTCTAAGTTAAGAAAGTCTAAAAACGAATTATTAGTAAATAATAAGTTTATTGAATCAACAGAACCTATTATGAGAAAGCTTGCAGCATCTGGTTCTGAAACTGGTAAAAATATTTATTTTGATGGAAATAACAGTCAAAGTAAATTATATGTAGTCATAACATCAGAAACAGGATTGTGTGGCGGATTCAATGGTGGTGTAGTATCTTACTTAGAAACTTTAATTGGAGATAAGAAAAAAGAGGCAAAAGTTATCGTAGTAGGAAACAGAGGAATTGGTTATATTAAAAGAGCTAAACTTCAAACTGTAGCTGAATATGTAGATATTGCAGATATACCTACAGTAAAAGATTCAAATACTATATTTGAAAAAGCGCTTGAAATGTATATCAATGAAGAAGTTTCTGAAGTTAATGTTGTATATTCTGATTTCATATCAACAGTTAAACAAGAACCAAAAGCAGTTAAAATTTTACCAATCGAAAAAATTGAAGGTGAATCAAGTTCATGTCTTGTTGAACCTAATTCAGAAATAGCATTAAGAGATGCTCTTAACGTTTATTTAAAAGGGAAAATAAGAGGTATTTTGTTAAGCTCAAAATGTAGTGAACAAAGTTCTAGAATGACTGCAATGGACGGAGCTACAAAGAATGCAAATGATTTGTTAGCTAGTTTAAATCTTAAATATAATAGAATTAGACAAGGAATTATAACACAAGAAATAAGTGAAATTGTTGGAGGAGCAGAAGCTCAAAAATAGTAAGGAGGTATCTTATGCCTGGAAAGATGGGAAAAGTAGTTCAAGTAATTGGACCGGTAATAGATATAAAGTTCGATTCAGATTCTCTTCCAAATTTATATAGTGCAATCACTATTAATATGGGAGATCGTGAATTAGTAGCAGAAGTTGAACAACACGTTGGTGATGATATAGTTAGAACAATTGCCATGGAAGCTACAGAAGGCTTAAAAAGAGGAATGGATGCTGTTAATACAGGAAAGCCTATTTCTGTTCCTGTAGGTGAAGAAGTATTAGGTAGATTATTTAATGTTTTAGGTAAGCCTATTGATAAATGTGGAGATATTGATATAAAACAAGAATATCCAATTCATAGACCAGCACCTAGCTTTAAAGATCAATCAGTTGAACCAGAAATGTTCGAAACAGGAATTAAGGTTGTAGATTTACTTGCTCCATATCAAAGAGGGGGTAAGATAGGTCTATTTGGAGGAGCTGGAGTTGGTAAAACAGTTCTAATCCAAGAATTAATAAATAACATAGCTAAACAACATGGTGGTTTATCAGTATTTACTGGAGTTGGTGAAAGATCAAGAGAAGGTAACGACTTATACCACGAAATGAAAGATTCAGGAGTTATAGATAAGACTGCATTGGTATTTGGACAAATGAATGAGCCACCAGGTGCCAGAATGAGAGTTGCATTAACAGGATTAACTATGGCAGAATACTTCAGAGATAAGGGTCAAGACGTGTTACTATTCATAGATAACATATTCAGATATACTCAAGCAGGATCTGAGGTTTCAGCGTTACTTGGAAGAACACCTTCAGCCGTTGGATACCAACCAACACTTGCAACTGAAATGGGTGCTTTACAAGAAAGAATTACATCAACAGTTAATGGTTCTATCACATCAGTTCAAGCAGTATATGTTCCTGCGGATGATTTAACAGACCCAGCACCAGCAACAACATTCTCACATCTAGATGCAACAACAGTATTATCAAGAAGCATAGCTGAACTTGGTATATATCCTGCGGTTGACCCACTAGAATCTACGTCAAGAATATTAGATCCTAGACTAGTTGGTGAAGAACATTATAAAGTAGCTTCAGATGTTAAACATATTCTTGAAAAGTATAGACAATTACAAGATATCATAGCTATTTTAGGTGTAGATGAATTAGGTGATGAAGATAAGGCTGTTGTAGCTAGAGCAAGAAGAATACAAAGATTCTTATCACAACCATTTGCAGTTGGTGAACAATTTACTGGATTAAAAGGAAAATATGTTCCTATAAAAGAAACTATAAGAGGATTTAGAGAAATCCTTGAAGGTAAGTATGATGAATTACCAGAATCAGCATTCTTATTTGCTGGATCTATAGATGATGTTATAGAAAAAGCAAAAACTTTAGGATAAGGGGATGAGCAATAATGGCTAATACCTTTTTACTAAAAATTATTACTCCAGGTCATGATGTTTATAATGGAGAAGTTGAAGAGTTAATTTTAAAAAATGCTGATGGTCTAGTAACTATATTGGCGAACCATGCAAAATTAATAACAAGTACAGTTCCTTCAATTGTAAAATTCAAAGATGCTCAAGGAAATGTTAATGATTTATTCATTTCTACAGCTATTGTTAATGTATCAGATAATGAAGTGACAATAAGCAGTGATGCAGCTGAATTTGCAAAGGATATTGATTTTGAAAGAGCTGAAGAAGCTAGGGGAAGAGCCGAAGGTAGATTAAAAGACATTGATAAGTATGATAAAAAAAGAGCACAACTTGCATTAATCAGAGCGACTGAAAGATTAAGATTAAAAAAAAGTAGATAAAGATGTCTATAAATTAAAGTGTGATATTCTTATAAACGGATTAGATCCAATTATAAGAATATTGCACTTTATTTTTTATTCTAAATATTGACAATCTATCACAAAATATTAATAAATTTATATATTATAGTATAAAGACAAAATCAAAAAAATAATAGAAACAGTATGTTGGTTTATTTCACGTCATACTGTGTCACCAAATTCAGCTAATAGATACACATTATGAGCTGAATTTAACTTCTTGCTTGGCAAGAAATATGTATCACATCTTTAATCTATTATTTTTTTGCTTATGATTAAAGTTAACTTATAAGTAGAATAGAAAATGGAATATGTGACCATAATTAAGAGAGATGAAGCTAAGGGGGTATTATCTATGAAGATAAAACTTTGTATGTTAATTATGTTATTATTATCTTTTTTAAATATGGGTGCTATTTCTAATATTCAAATGACAAAAAATTCATTTGATGGTTTAGAAACTATTGCTATGGGAGAAAGTGAATTTAAAGAAAATGGAGTAAAACTTCAATATAAAACAAAAAATACTATTGATAAAGAATTCGATAGGGTAAAGATGTATTTAGATAATAATATTAGTGTTGATTACAAGCAATGTTCTAAAAATGAGATAGATTGTTTCAATGATAATTTTGATATCAACATAAAGTTATGGTCTGATAGTATATATACCTATAATGAAATTACATTAATAAATAAAAATTCTAAATATAAAACAATAGATTTAAAAAATATATTAACAAAAATGGAGAATAAAAATTTAGAAGATGTTCAGTATTTTCTTTATTATGAAGGTGAGATAAAAGAAGTTAACAACAGAGAATTGATAGGTAAAATAATAGATCAAACTAATATACAAAAAGCTAATATATTAGATATTAACAATGGTTGCACTGGAACAGGGTATTTAAATAATGGAGATAAAGTTAATTTTGCTTTAACTAATTATAATACCGGTTCGTATGTTATTATTGGTACACCAATAATATTTGCAACATACTAAGTCACATTCAAAAATAGCAAGTTATCATGTTATTTTATTTTGCATTGAATTGAATTGGCATATTTCAACTAAACAGTTGGTTAAATGGGAATATGCATTCTTATTTAATGCAAAATATATAGCAGCTTTGTTTGTTGTTTTATGTGTCTAACAATTCAAATATGGAGGATAATATGGAGAAAATAATAGTTAAAGGTGTAAATCAACTTAGAGGCGAAGTTAATATAAGTTCAGCAAAAAATTCTATTTTACCTATAATTGCAGCAACTATATTATGTCCAGAACGTGTTGTCATAAATAATGCACCTATGTTAGAAGATGTTGAGGTAATATGTAAGTTATTAAACGAATTAAATTGTGATGTTAATATTTCAAGTATCAACAATAAATTAACAATAGATACAAAGAATATAACATCAATGGATCCTGATGCACAACTCATTAGAAAAATGAGAGCATCATTCTTAATTATGGGACCGATGATCTCTAGATTTGGATATTGTAAACTTTCTTTACCTGGTGGTTGTAATATAGGTAGCAGACCAATAGACTTACACTTAAAAGGTTTTAAGCTATTAGGGGCTGACATTATGATTGGGCATGGTTTTGTGGAAGTAAAAGCAAAAAAACTAATAGGAAATACAATATATCTTGATTTTCCATCAGTTGGAGCAACAGAGAATATTATTATGGCATCAGTATTAGCAGAAGGGACAACAATAATAGAAAATGCAGCAGAAGAACCAGAAATATGGGATTTAGCACAATTCTTAAATAAAATGGGTGCTGATATAGAAGGTGCAGGGCTTGGAAAAATAACAATACATGGAGTTAAATCGTTAAAGGGAATAAGCTATACGCCTATATATGATAGGATAGAGGCAGGAACATTTATGATAGGAGCAGCTATTACAAATGGTAAGATAAAAATTAATGGAGTAAATGAAGAACATCTAAGACCTGTAATAGAGAAGTTAAAGGAATGTGGTGTTGTTTTTAGTGATTATAAAAATAATTCAATAATAGTAGATGGAACAGGAGAGAAGAAACCAGTTGATATAAAAACTCTTCCATATCCAGGATTTCCAACAGATATGCAAGCTCAAATGATGAGTTTGTTATCAATTGTGGATGGTGTTAGCGTAATTACAGAAACTGTTTTTGAAAATAGATTTATGCATGTTGCAGAGCTTCAAAGGATGGGCGCAAATATAAAGATTGATGGAAGAACTGCTATAATTGAAGGAGTTCCAAAATTAACAGGATGTCAAGTAAAAGCAACAGATTTAAGAGCAGGTGCAGCAATGATATTAAGTGGATTAATAGCTGAGGGTCAAACAGAAATAGGTGATATTTATCATATTGATAGAGGATACGTTCAAATTGAGAAGAAATTTAGGAATTTAGGTGCAGATATCTATAGAATAGATAGTTAGCATTATGAATGAAAATAATAAATTGAATGTTACTAAAAGCAGCAATCTAAAAATATAATTTATTTATGTTTTTAGATTGCTGCTTTTAGTATATATTTGTATAAATATCACTAAGAAGGGGGTATAAATTTTCTATTCTGGATTATTGATTTTATGATTAAGTATATATGTTAAAAAATAATTTATATCAAAATGAGTGGCAGCAACTTAATTTTATGGAAAAATTAAAATTTCAATATATTCATTAATTTATGATGGTTAACATAAGCATCATAATAATCCAAATAAAACATATAATTTATAGTGCAAGCTTTAGGAGGAGGAAATAATGAAAATAGTTAATCGAATTGGCAAGAATATGAGATTATTAATAATAATGACTTTAATTATTTTTGCTGTACTAATAATTTTACCTCTAATTATTTTAAAAGGTAGTGGATTTAGTATTAGCAAATTCAATTTAGATAACAAAAATTTAGTGAAAAATTCACAAATAACTTTTCCGGTTAATGGTAAGGTTAAATTATACCATAAAAAGGATAACTCAGTTGAAGAGTTAGATTTGGAAGATTATATAATGGGGGTTGTATCAAGTGAAGTTCCAGCAAATTTTGAGGAAGAAGCTTTAAAGGCTCAAGCTGTAGCAGCTAGAACATTCTATATGAACAAGAGAAATCAACCTTGTAATTATGCAAAAGAAAAAGGTGCAGAAATTTGCGATACAACTCATTGTCAAGTTTATATGAGTAAGGAAGAAAGAATGAAAAGCTGGAGCAGTAGTGAAGCAAAAAGTGATTGGGAAAAAATTGAGAGGGCTGTTGAAGAAACAAAAGGACAAGTATTAACTTATAATGGACAAGTGCTCGAATATCCACAATTTTTCGCTATTAGTTCTGGAAAAACAGAGGATGCTAAGGACGTATTTTCTGTTGATGTACCATATCTTAAATCAGAAGAAAGTAAAGGTGAAGAGATAGCGCCTAAATATAAAACATCTGTACAGATTGCTACAAATGATTTTGTTAATAAAATTAATAACAAATATTCAAAAGCAAATATAAGTAAAAGTAATTTAGCGTCTTATATTAAAATAAAAAGCTATACTGAAGCTGGAAGTGTAAAAGAAATTCAAATAGGAAATGAAGTTATAAAGGGAACAGAATTTAGAGAATTATTGGGATTAAATTCAACAAATTTCACCTTGGATTTTGGAACCAATGCAGTAACTGTAAATTGTAAGGGGTATGGTCATGACGTAGGAATGAGTCAATGGGGAGCTAATGTAATGGCGAAAAATGGGGCTAAGTATGATGAAATCCTAAAACATTATTATGTTGGAGTTGAAATTACTCAAATAAAATATGAGTAAATTATTTGAAGTTTATAATTATGTGGCAATCAACTGAAATCAAATATGCTTTTATTCTACAGGAATATGAAAGTTCGTGGAAGTTTTTTAATGAGAGGTTGTTTCATTAATGCATGTTCTTTAGTTTTTTAAGAACATACATTAATGCAATAGCCTCTTTTTAACATTTTTATTTAAATAACTATTAATAACATGAAATTAAAAACATAGTTTCATGTCTTTTCCATGTCTAGAAAATTATAAAATGGACATAATCTAAAATAATAGTATTTTTATATGTTGCAAGTACTATTGGAAAAAAATAATATAAATGAAAAATATTATATAAAAATTAATTTTATGTATTATTTTTCACAAAAAGGAAACAATAAGAAAAGGAGGTGTTCATATGGACAAAAATTTAAAAAACAAATTGAAAGAACTATTTAGCAAAAAAGGATTTTATATTGCTTTATTTCTTTGCCTTTGTGTAATAGTTGCGGTTGGAACTATTTCTTATAAGAAGCTTAGCAATAAGAATGAAGTTAGTAATTCAGAGGATATAAACAAAGAAATAACAATGAATGTTGACGACAATCAAAAAACAGCTACAAACGAAATGCCTAATGCTGAAAGAGCACAAAATGATGCAGATACAAGCAAACAAAGTTCTGAAAAAAATAAGACTGACAATAGTAAAACACAAAAATCTACTACAGTAGCTACAACAAATAATGTGAAATTTTTAAACCCAGTAGATGGAGTTGAAAGCAGAACTTATACTTACCCTAAGCCAGTTAAAGTAGAAGACAATGTTTTTAGAACTATTAGAGGGGTAAATGTAGAAGCTAAAATAGGAACTGATGTTAAGGCAGCTGCTGATGGAGTAGTAGATTTAGTTGAAAATTCAGGAGTTGAAGAAGGCGTAGTTGTAGAAATAAAACATGCTAATGGCTTGAAAACAAGATATGGAAATCTTGATGCTAATGTATCAGTAAAGCAAGGAGATAAAGTTACTTCAAATCAGGTAATTGGTAAAGTTGGGAATACTGCAAAAGTGTTTAGTCAAGATGTATTTGGCCAATTTTTGAATTTACAAGTAATCGATGCTAATGGTCAACAAGTTAATCCAGAAAAATATTTTACTTTAAAAGCAAAATAAAACATATTTCAAAATTAGTATTAATCAGTTGTTTTTATTTGAAAATAGCTGATTAATACTAATAAATAATCGAGAAAAATACAGATTATATATTGATAACTAAAATTATGGAGATGATATTATGAAAGATTATATTGAGGAAAGAGTATTGGATGTCGCCAAATATATTATAGAGTCAAAGGCAACAATAAGAAAGACAGCAAAGGTTTTTGGAGTTAGTAAGAGTACAATTCATAAGGATATGACAGAGAGACTTCCAAAGATAAATCCTGAAATTGCAGAAGAAACTCATTCAATATTAGAATTGAATAAAGCTGAAAGACATATTAGAGGTGGAAAAGCCACTCAGATGAAGTATAAAGCTATTGAATCTTAATTGGATTAAGTCTATAATATAGTATTAGTAGAATTATGTAAACAAAGGCATTAATATGTATTATAGGAGTGAATAAAAATGGGTTTTTGGAGAACAGGGACAGACCTTGCGATTGACCTCGGAACAGCGACGGTACTAGTTTATGTTAAAGGTAAAGGGGTAATATTAAAAGAACCTTCTGTTGTAGCTATAAATAAAAATAACAATAATCTATTAGCTATAGGTGAAGAAGCGCGAAAAATGATAGGTAGGACCCCAGGAAACATAGTTGCAGTTCGACCATTAAGAGACGGTGTAATTTCAGATTATGATATAACACAAAAAATGCTAAAAGAATTCATAAAAAAAGCTTGTGGTAAGAGAAATATTACAGCGCCTAAGGTAATTGTATGCGTTCCTTCTCAAGCTACAGAAGTTGAAAAAAGAGCAGTTATAGATGCAGCCATGAACTCAGGAGCTAAAACAGTTCACTTAATAGAAGAACCGTTAGCAGCAGCTATTGGAGCAGGGCTTGATATAACTAAACCAAATGGATGTATGGTAGTTGATATTGGCGGCGGTACTTGCGATATTGCTGTTATTTCATTAGGTGGAGTTGTAGAAAGAGAATCAATAAAAGTAGCCGGAGATAAATTTGATGATGCTATAATAAAATATGTGAGAAATCAATATAAACTAATGATAGGTGAAAAGACTGCAGAAGATTTAAAAATAAATATTGGTTCTGCGTTTAAAAATTCAAGAAATTTAGCAGCAATCATGAAAGGTAGAAACCTGATAACTGGATTACCTGATGAAGTGGAGATTACTACAGAAGAAATAAGAAATGCAATAAAGGAACCTGTTGAAAATATAGTAGAGACTGTAAAGAGAGTGTTAGAGAAAACACCACCTGAATTAGCAGCAGATATAGTTGAAAAAGGAATTCTAATGACAGGTGGCGGTGCATTATTGCATGGATTAGATAAACTTATACAGTTTAGAACAGGTGTAGAGACTTATGTTGCTGAAGATTCTGTAGAATGCGTTGCAAAAGGAACTGGTGCTGTGCTTAACTATATAGATAAATTAGATAGTGATATAAATTCACAACAAATAGTTTTAATCGAGTAAAACAAAATGACTGTTTCAAAATAAATTTTAGATATAATAAATCTATTGTTTAAAATATAAAACAATAAATTTATTGTACTAATTTTGTATTTTGAAGCAGTCTTTTTAAATTAGAACGTTAAATCATTGGAAATTCTCCAAGATTTAAATTATAAGCCTCTATTAATAATCTAGTTATTGTTTTAGCCATATTCATAATAAAAGAAAGTCTGATGCTCCTTGAAAAAAAGAATTCAGAATTATCGCTAGAATCAACAATTCCTATTACTGATGCTATACCAACTTCAGGAAGTTCCTTTCCAACTCCTTTACCTGGATGTATTGCGTAATCCCTTATTCTTATTTTTCCAATATCATCTTCATTGCCCAAGCAAGCGTCAACACCAATTATAGAGGCATTAGGGTGCTTGGAATAGATTTCATTCAGACGTTCATCTATATTTAAAGCATGAATCGGATAAGATAAAGTTCCGTATACTGGTAAAGGGAAAAAGTTTTCAGTTAATAGAGAACCAACCAAGGGACCAAGACAATCTCCAATACATTTATCAGTTCCGATACAGACAATTATAGTATCTTGGCTAATATAATTTTTAATTTTTAGAGCTAAATTATAAGAGGAAAGATTAGAATCATTGTTAATATCTGATTTTATCAAAGGACATACCTCCTTATATAAAATATATATGATGATTAAAGAGAGGATAGTATAAAAAAATATTAAATGGAAATAAATACTATTAAAGGAGGGGAAATATGAAAAAAGTTTTTATATGTATAGTATTAATGGTTGCACTGCTGTTAAATGTTTATTTGATATTTTATTGGTATCCAGAAGAAAAAAACTCAAATAAAGAGGAGATTAGTAAAGAAACGGTAAATTATACACAATCTATATATAAAGTGGATAAGAATGATATATTAAAACAGTTACAGATAGAAGATAAGAAGAATTTCGAATCAATATTGGGAAAATTATCTGCTTTTGATTTAGGAAAAATAAAAGAATATATTCAAGATTCAGATGAACAAAAGGGAATAAAAAATATTTTTGTGCTTTTAAAGAAGAGACTTACAAATGAGGATTATGAAAAAATAAAGGAAATATCATCTAAGTTTCTTGATATGGATGCAGTTGATCAGTTGTTAAAAAATAATTATGTTTAGTAGTGTAAAAGAAAGAATGTTAAAGAAAAGTAGAGAATATACAAAATAAATTAGATATATTAAGGAATAGCGGAGTTGAAATAAAAGTCTTTTGAATATATACTAATCCTTGTCGATTGGTTCTGAAAAACAACGACAAAGAAAAACAAAATATGGAGGAATTCCCGAGTGGCCAAAGGGGGCAGACTGTAAATCTGTTACGTTTCGTTTCGATGGTTCGAATCCATCTTCCTCCACCAATTTATAATGGGCGCATAGCTCAGCTGGGAGAGCACCTGCCTTACAAGCAGGGGGTCACAGGTTCGAGCCCTGTTGTGCCCACCATTATAAAACTTTAATAAAATATGCTGGCATGGCTCAACGGTAGAGCAGCTGACTTGTAATCAGCAGGTTGTAGGTTCGATTCCTATTGCCAGCTCCAATCAAATATTAAGATATTTGATAAATGATTAAAAGTATCTTAATATATAAAACAAAATATGGAGGAATTCCCGAGTGGCCAAAGGGGGCAGACTGTAAATCTGTTACGTTTCGTTTCGATGGTTCGAATCCATCTTCCTCCACCAATTTATAATGGGCGCATAGCTCAGCTGGGAGAGCACCTGCCTTACAAGCAGGGGGTCACAGGTTCGAGCCCTGTTGTGCCCACCATTATAAAACTTTAATAAAATATGCTGGCATGGCTCAACGGTAGAGCAGCTGACTTGTAATCAGCAGGTTGTAGGTTCGATTCCTATTGCCAGCTCCAATCAAATATTGAGATATTTGATAAATAATTAAAACTATTTTAATATATAAAATAAAATATGGAGGAGTTCCCGAGTGGCCAAAGGGGGCAGACTGTAAATCTGTTACGTTTCGTTTCGATGGTTCGAATCCATCTTCCTCCACCAAAAAAGAATAAACTGTGTTTATTCTTTTTTTTATGTCTAGAAAAGTATGAGAATTTTGGATTTTAAAGTTGAGTGATATCAACAGCTAAGAGAGTATTATATAGAGAAAAGTGAATAACAAATGATCAATAATTAATCTTTAATCATTCACTATTCGCTTTGTATCATTAATTATAAATATAATATTGACTAGTATAATATGATATGTTATGATATGAATGAAAATTAAATTAAGGTTACTCTTATCAAGAGAGGTGGAGGGAAAGGGCCCTATGAAACCCGGCAACCTGTATTTACAAGGTGCCAATTCCTGTAGATTATATCTACGAGATAAGAAAAGGATTATTGAATTGTACTCTTCTTATCGAAGAGTTTTTTTTATTTCAATTAAATACGTTTAGATGTAATAAGGGTAATGATAAAGAGTTCCAATGAAGGGAGAAAGTTATGAAAAGATTATTTACTTCAGAATCAGTTACAGAAGGACATCCAGATAAGATGTGCGATCAAATTTCAGATGGTATTTTAGATGCTATTTTAGCACAAGATCCTCTTGCAAGAGTTGCATGTGAAACATGTACTACTACAGGTATGGTTATGGTTATGGGGGAAATCTCAACAAATTGTTATGTTGATATCCCAAAGGTAGTAAGAGAGACTGTTAGAGAAATCGGATATGATAGAGCTAAATATGGATTCGATTGCGATACTTGCTCAGTTTTAACATCTATAGATGAACAATCAGCAGATATAGCTATGGGAGTTGATGAAGCATTTGAATCTAGAAAAGGTGAAAAGGATGCGGTAGAAGCAGTAGGTGCAGGAGACCAAGGTATGATGTTTGGTTTTGCAACAAATGAAACAGAAGAATTTATGCCACTTCCAATATCTATGGCTCACAAGTTATCAAGAAGACTTACAGAAGTAAGAAAAAACAATACATTAGATTATTTAAGACCTGATGGTAAAACTCAAGTTACTGTTGAATATGAAGACAATAAGCCAAAGAGAATTGATACTATTGTTATTTCAACTCAACATGATGAAAAGGTATCATTAGAACAAATTGAAAATGATCTTAAGGAATATGTTATCAAAGCAGTAGTTCCAGCAGAATTATTAGATAATGAAACTAGATATTTCATAAATCCAACAGGAAGATTTGTTGTTGGAGGTCCACAAGGAGATTCAGGATTAACAGGAAGAAAAATAATCGTTGATACTTATGGTGGATATGGTAGACACGGTGGCGGTGCTTTCTCAGGAAAGGATCCAACTAAAGTTGATAGATCAGCTGCTTATGCTGCAAGATGGGTAGCTAAGAATTTAGTTGCTGCAGGAGTTGCTGATAAGCTAGAAATACAATTAGCTTATGCAATAGGAGTTGCTAAACCAGTTTCTATAACAGTTGATACTTTTGGAACAGGAAGATTAGCAGAAAATAATATAGTTGAAATAGTAGAAAAGGTATTTGATTTAAGACCAGGTGCTATTATTAGAGATCTTGAATTAAGAAGACCAATCTATAAACAAACAGCTGCTTATGGACATTTTGGAAGAAACGATCTTAATTTACCATGGGAACAATTAAATAAGGTTGAAGAAATTAAAAAATATCTATAAGAGTTAATTAGAACATCTATATATTTTTTAAATAGAATGAGGTTAATTTGAAACTAATTTGTTTTAAATTAACCTCATTTTTAATGTGTAGTAGACTGTTGGTTAGTCATTTTCTTTATTAAAAGTAGAGTGGTCGCTTTATTCTGTTTATTTAATGAATGGGATGAGTTATAATAATGAAACTTATACTTAATAATGTAGAATATTCAATTTATGATATAATTGAAAAAAATATAAAATAAATAATTTTGGTTAGAAATTAATTATTTGCGAGAAAATAATTAATATATTATATAAAAGATTTGGAGAGATTCTATGGAAGTCCTAAATGGTTTTGTTGAAAGCATTGTTTTTAGAAGTGAAGATACTGGTTATGTAGTTTGTAAAATAAGAACTGAAAAGAATCTGATTAATGCGGTAGGTACTGTTCCTCTTATTAAGGAAGGTCAAAATGTAAAAGTAACAGGAGATTGGACAGTACATAAGCAGTTTGGAAATCAATTTAATATTCAGGATTATGAAGAGCTTCTTCCAAATTCATTAGATGGAATAGAGAAATATTTAAGTGCTGGTATAATACATGGTATTGGTCCTGTTACTGCTAAAAAGATAATAGCAAAGTTCGGAGAAGAAACATTAGATATAATGGAAAATCATATCGAAAGACTTATGGAGATAGAAGGTATAGGAGAAAAGAAATTTCAAATTATATATGAATCATATATCGAACAACAAGGTTTAAAAGATGTAATATTATATTTTCATAAACATGGTGTAACTAATAATCAATGTGTAAAAATATATAAAAAGTTTGGAGTTAATGCAAGGCAAATAGTATCTAGTAATCCATATGTATTATGTGATGAAATTTCGGGAATTGGTTTTAAAACTGCAGATAGAATTGCTATGAGTATTGGAATTGCGAGCGATTCTGAATTTAGAATTCAGAGTGGAATTAAATATGTTATGAATCAGTTTTGTGCTGCTGGAAATATATTTATGCCAAAAGAAAATATAATAGAAGACTGTCAAAAAAACTTATTAGTATCTAAGGAGCTTATAGAAAAAAATATATACAGTATGGCAGCAGAACAAAAAATAATTGTTGAAAAAGTAAATGATATTGAAGTTGGATTTTTACTTCAATACTATTATTGTGAACTTGGAGTAACTAGCAAGATAATTACTTTAGGATTACAAGAGACACAAACAATAAACTCAGATATTGATTTTGAGATTGATGTTTTTGAAAAGGAGCAAAAGATACAGTTTGCACCATCTCAAATAGAGGCGATAAAAGGCGCATTTAGTAATGGAATAGAAATAATTACTGGAGGACCTGGAACAGGAAAAACTACAATTATTAAATCAATAATTCATATATATGAGAATAACGGAATGAAGGTGATTTTGGGAGCACCAACAGGTAGAGCAGCTAAGAGAATGACTGAATCTACTGGGAGAGAGGCAAAAACAATACATAGACTTTTAGAAATGGGAGTTTCAGAAGATGATGAATCAGTTTTTGAAAAGGGGGAATCATCACCTCTGGATTGTGATGTGATTATAATTGATGAAGCATCAATGATTGATATAATGCTTATGCATAGTTTACTAAAAGCTATTAATTTAGGTACAAGATTAATAATTGTTGGAGATGTTGATCAATTGCCGTCTGTTGGACCAGGAAATGTATTAAAGGATCTTATAGAATGTGAGTATATAAAGGTAGTAAGATTAAAAGAAATTTTTAGACAAGGTAATGAGAGCTTAATTGTGGTAAATGCGCATAGAATTAATGAAGGACATATGCCGTTATTAAATCAGAAAGATAAAGATTTTTTCTTTATAAATGTGGATAATCAAGAGAAAATTGTGGATACAATAATAGATTTGCTTAATAGAAGACTTCCTAAATTTAATAAATCGTGGGATAAATTAAGAGACATGCAAGTTTTAACACCAATGAGAAAAGGAACTCTTGGAGTTAATAATTTAAACATGAGGCTTCAAGAAATATTTAATCCGGCGTCAAAAGATAAAAAAGAAAAAACTTCACGAGATATGGATTTTAGAGAAGGGGATAAGGTTATGCAAACCAAAAATAACTATTCTTTAAAATGGGTTAGAGTTAATGGGGAAGGCGAAAATGAAGGCGTTGGAGTTTTCAATGGAGATTTGGGATTTATTCAAAGTATAGATGAAGAAAAAAAAACCTTAACAATCATATTTGATGATGAAAGAAAAGTTATATATGACTTTAACTTTTTAGATGAATTAGATTTAGCTTATGCAACAACAATTCATAAGAGTCAAGGGAGTGAGTTTAAAGTTGTAATAATTCCAGCATTTATGGGATCACCATTTTTAATGAATCGTAATTTACTTTATACAGGAATAACAAGAGCAAAACAGTTAGTTGTTGTTGTTGGTTATCAAAAAGCATTAATGTATATGGTTAATAATACAAATAGTATGGAGAGGTATTCCGCTTTAAAATATAGAATCAGGGACATAATAACCAAAGACGAGTTCGGAGAATAGTTGGAAGGAGTATATATTATGGGAAGCTTATGCAAGGTCAACTTAGAAGATTTAAAGTATGCTATAAAAAAAATTGATTATTGGTATAAAAAGAATATAAGATTTTTAACTATAATAACAGTTCCGTTTAATACATCATGCATTTTTTCTAATATAGTAAGCCAAATTTCAAATAATGGTGGAAATATATTATATGTATGGGGCAAAAAAGGAGAAAATAGAGAGTTGATAAGCTCAATAAAAGAATTTGATTCAAATATAACTCATTCATATATTGAAAGTGGAAATGCAGCAACAAAATTGACTTTTGTTAATTATAAGAATTTATTTCAAATTAAAGGTGAATATGATTTGGTTATCTTTGATGATATAACTTATTTTTCGAACTTGAGTAATGTTGCTATAATAGAATTTTTAGATATATGCTCCAGGTTAGGAGGAAGAGTTCTATTATATAGTATTGAAAAGGTAGCATTAATTGGAGAAAAATTTGAACTTGCAGCGTATAACTATAATCAACCTTTTTTAGAACCGAGGATAATAACTACTAGAATAGATTTGAATGAGGATATTCCATATAGCCTTTATGATTATTTAAAATGGTTTAAAGATAATAATCATAAGGTATGTATATATGTTCCAGATAAAGAGAAACTTGAAATAGTGTATGATTATTTTCAAAATAAGTTAAAGCTTTCAGATGTTAGGGTAATAAAGGTTTCTAAGCAGGATGAAATAAAAAGATGCGAAAGAGTATCAAAATATAAAGATAAGGCAATATTTGTAATAACAAATAAAATAGAGGAGTTACTTGAATACTGCTATGTTGATGATGCTGTAGTTCTGTTTTCTGATCATGAAAGATATACTTATAAAAAGATACTATATATATGTGGGCAAATGAGAAAGATAAACGCAAAATTGCCAGAGGTTTTATTAGTATCAAATTTTATTTCAAATGATATGGAAAAGGCTAAAGATATGGCAAGAGATTTCAATAAAAAGGTATGGGAAAAACGTTTAAGAGAAGTATAGTAAATCTATTACAAGGAATAATAGAAGTCATATATCCAATAGAGAATTATTGTATAATATGCAAGGAAAGTGAATGCTTTGGGATATGTACATCATGTAAGAAGAGCATTAATATAATAAGGTATTGTGAAGAAGAAGAGATACTTAGTTATGGATATTATGGTGGAGTATTAAAAGAATTAATATTGCAGTTTAAATTTAAAAGTAATTTTACGGCAGGTGATATTTTATCAAAACTTTTAGAGGAGTATATAGTTAAATATATTGAATATGAAAAATACATATTAACATATATACCATTATCCAAGAAATCTAAGAAATCTAGAGGTTTTAATCAATGTGAATATATAGCTGAAAAAATTTCCAGAGATTTATCAATTGAAGTCGTAGAAACTTTAATTAAGCAAAGAGAAACAAAAGAGCAAAAGACGCTTAGGAAAGATGAAAGATATGAAAATATAAAAGATGCATTTAAGTTAAAAGAAGGTATAAATCTAAATGACATTAATATTATTTTAATAGATGATGTTACTACAACAGGAATAACATTGAAAGAAGGATATAAAATATTAAAAAAATTTGGTGCAAAAGATATAAAACTATTGACGTTATCGAAAAGTCATATATAATATTAATGTAAAGCTAGGTTTGTGGTTGAAAGTCGAAGCCAGTCGCAGGCAAAACGATCCACGTAATTTAGGCAAAATGTCTAAGGAGCATGGTGCGGTATAGAAGTAAGTCCTGCCAGCATGTAAAGGTTGAGAGAGTTAGTAGTGAGGGATTAATTTCTATTAGCGAAAATTCCAGCAGGCGAGTGTGGGGTCAAAGACCAGGTCAACTAGCTTTACTTTTTTTACTTTTTAATTTTCAGAATTTACTGAAAAATATCTTGTTAAGCAAGTGTTGATATGTTAAAATATATTTAACACAAGGATATAAATTTTTCAAAAACTTTTTCATATAGAGAGGGGCTGAAAGTTATGAAAGTAACAGTTATAGCAAAAAATATCGAATTAACAAGTGCATTAAAGGAAATTGTGCAAAAAAAGATAACCAAATTGGAAAAGTATTTTGATCCTAATGTAGAAGCAAAAGCTACATTGAGTGTTCAAAAAAATAGACATATCATAGAAGTTACTATCCCGTTTAATGGAGTTATACTAAGAGGAGAAGAATCGACTGATGATATGTATAAATCTTTAGATTTAGTAGAGGACAAGCTAGAAAGACAAATTAGAAAGCAAAAAACTAAGTTATCAAGAAAACATAACGGATCATTGAGATTCGGTGAAATAAATAAAATAGATCTTAAGCCATTTGAAGAAGAAGAGGGCAAATTAGTTAAGGTTAAGAAATTTGGGGTTAAGCCTATGAATTCAGAAGAAGCAATTCTTCAGATGGATTTACTTGGACATAATTTCTTTGTATATCAAGATGCAGATACTAGTAAAGTGAATGTTATTTATAAGAGAAAAGATGGAGATTATGGTTTATTAGAGCCGGAATTCATATAAGAAGGTAAAATCAAAAGCAACAAGTCCATCTGCCAGCCTATTTTCTATCATACTGTATAAGTAAAGTGTCATAATACACTAGCTATGATGGCACTTTACTTCCTTGCCTGATGAAAAATGGCCAAGGTAAATTTGGACTTGTTATTTATTTTTATTTGCCTAAGTTTAAAATATTCTCATTCTACGTAAAATTAGGATGAGAATATTTTTTGCTTTTTAGGAAATTATAATATATTAGGAAATATATATTTATTTTGTTAGTGATTGATAATGATATATGAAAAATAAAAAGTTTATAATATTGTTTATATTTATGCTAAATAAAGACTTAAAGTATTTGATTATGAACTATTATGTAAATGTGTTGATGTATTATAGTTAAAGTATGGATTATAATTTATTCACTTGTTATTTTCTTCAATATTCAGCGTTTAAGACTGAATTTACTATAAAAATCAGGACTTTTATTGAAAAATAGATAAATAAAATGTTATAATTAAAAAATACGTTAATACTTGATTTTTAAAATGATTAGAAAGTAATTATTGAAATATAAGATTTCGAAAGGATGACATTATGGGATTATTAAGTGCCTTATTTGGAACATATAGTGAAAGAGAAGTTAATAGGCTTAGACCTACTATAAAGAAAATTAATGATTTAGATGAAGCTATGCAAAAGCTTACGGATGATGAGCTTAAAGCTAAGACTCCAGAATTTAAGGAAAGATTAAAAAATGGGGAAACTTTAGATGATATATTACCAGAAGCATTTGCAGTTGTTAGAGAAGCATCATCAAGAGTTTTAGGTATGAAACATTATGATGAACAACTTATGGGAGGAATGGTACTTCACCAAGGTAGAATATCAGAAATGAAAACTGGTGAAGGTAAAACATTAGTTGCAACATTACCAGCATACTTAAATGGATTAAGTGAAGCTGGGGTACATATAGTAACTGTTAATGACTATCTTGCAAAAAGAGATGCTGAGCAAATGAGTCAATTATACGGATTCTTAGGATTGACAACAGGTATTATAGTACATGAGTTAAATAATGACCAAAGAAGAGAAGCATATGGTTCAGATATTACTTATGGAACTAACAATGAATTTGGATTTGATTATTTAAGAGATAACATGGTTATTTATAAAGAAGAAAGAGTTCAAAGACCATTAAACTTTGCTGTAGTCGATGAAGTTGACTCAATTTTAATTGATGAAGCTAGAACTCCACTTATAATTTCAGGTCAAGGGGATAAATCAACTGAATTTTATAAAGTGGCAGATTATTTTGCAAAGAAATTAGCTGAAGAAAGAGATTTTACAAGAGACGAAAAAGCTAATGCAGTAATGTTAACAGATGAAGGTGTTAGAAAAGCAGAAGCAACATTTAAAGTAGAAAATTATGCAGATGCTGAAAATATAGAATTACAACATTATGTAACACAAGCTTTAAAAGCTAACTTTGCCATGAGAAGAGATAAAGATTACATGGTTAAGGATGGAGAAGTAATAATTGTTGATGAATTCACAGGAAGACTTATGGAGGGTAGAAGATATTCAGATGGTCTTCACCAAGCAATAGAAGCAAAAGAAGGAGTTAAGATTGCAAGAGAATCAAAAACTTTAGCTACTATTACATTCCAAAATTATTTCAGAATGTATAATAAGTTATCAGGTATGACTGGTACTGCGTTAACAGAAGAAAATGAATTTAGAGAAATATATGGATTAGACGTTATTGTTATACCAACACATAGACCAATAGCAAGAATAGATAATCCAGATTTAGTATTTAGTACAGAGCTTGGAAAAATTAAAGCAGTTGCATCAGAAGTTGAAAAGGTTCATGCTAAAGGTCAACCAGTATTGGTTGGTACAGTAAGTATTGAAAAATCAGAACTTGTTTCTAGTATGCTTAATAAAAAGGGTATACCACATAAAGTGTTAAATGCGAAGTTCCATGAACAAGAAGCAGAAATAATTAGTCATGCTGGTGAAAAAGGTATGGTTACTATAGCTACTAATATGGCTGGTAGAGGTACTGATATTAAGCTTGGCGAAGGTGTAGTTGAAGTAGGTGGACTTAAGATTATAGGTACTGAAAGACATGAATCTAGAAGAATAGATAACCAATTAAGAGGACGTTCAGGAAGACAAGGAGACCCAGGTGAATCAACATTCTTTATTTCATTAGAAGATGATTTAATGAGAATATTTGGATCAGAAAAAATCCAAGGAGTTGTTGAAAGATTAGGACTTCAAGAAGAAGAAGCAATTGAAAGTAAAATGGTTTCAAAAGCTATAGAAAATGCTCAAAAGAAAGTTGAAGGTAATAACTTTGATATAAGAAAAACATTATTAGGTTATGATGATGTTATGAATATTCAAAGGGAAGTTATATACAAACAAAGATCAGAAGTTCTTGAAGGTGAAGATGTAAAAGAAGAAATCTTAGCAATGACAAAAGAAGTTATAGGTGATGCGGTTAACACACATATCACAGGTGAATCAGCAGATTATAGAGAAGAATTTCTAAACTTAATGGTTTATTTACAAGACATTTGTATACCATCAAACAGTGTTAATTTACCAGAACTTGAGAATTTATCAAATGAAGAAATAACAGAAAATTTATATGAAATTGCAGCTAAATTCTATGAAGCTAAAGAAGAAGAATTTACATCAGAAAGATTAAGAGAAATTGAAAGAGTTGTTCTTTTAAAATCTGTTGATACTAAATGGATGAATCATATCGATAATATGGATCATTTAAAACAAGGTATCGGACTTCAAGCATTTAAACAAATTGATCCAGTTCAAGCATATCAAATGGAAGGTAGTGAAATGTTTGAAGCTATGATTAAATCAATCAAAGAAGAAACAGTTAAACTATTATTCCATGTTAAAATAGAAAGAGCACCAGAAAGAGTTAGAGTGGCACAAGAAACAGAAGCGGTTCATGTAAATGCAAATGCAGGTGGACCAACTGGACCAAGTGCTAGTAACCCAGGTCAACCAGGACCAATTGCAGGACCAGGAGGCCCAGCAGCAAGTCCAATTAGAAACGTTGATAAACATGGAAGAAATGATTTATGCCCATGTGGAAGTGGTAAAAAATATAAAAACTGCTGTGGAAGAGAAGTTTAATTTAGTTAACAGTTATTAATGACAGTTAACAATTAAGATTAAAAATTCTAAGGAGTTTTTTAAAGAATAAATATGTTATAATAAATTCCGTAGAGGTTTGAAAGAATTATTGTTATCAATTGATTAACAATTATGATTAAATTTCTACGGAATTTTTATTAAAATTAAAGAAATGCTGAAAGGAAAAGTAAGAATCAGAATTTTATATTTCGTATTTAAACTTTCTCTTTGAGCTTAATAAATAAACAGTTAACTGAATTAAAGGGGTGAAAATAGATGATTATTGAACTAGAAAAAGAATTAGCAAAGCTTTCTAACATAAAAAAATCTATAGAGGAAATGGGGGCTTCACTTTGACCGTGAAGGCTTAGAAAAACAATTGCATGAATTAGAATGCAAAATGCAAGAACCAGGCTTTTGGGATGATATTAAGAAAGCAGAAGAAGTTACTAAGCAAAGTAAGCTTATAAAGAACAAAATAGATAGTTTTGATAAGCTAAAATCTCAAATTGAAGATATTGAAGTTTTGAAAGAAATTATGGAAGAAGATGATGAAGAGTCTTCAAATGAAATAATAGAAACTATAAAATCAATAGAATCACAAATTGAAGATTATAACATGAAGATATTGTTATCTGGCGAATATGATAAAAATAATGCTATTTTAACTTTGCATGTTGGAGTTGGCGGAACAGATGCAAATGATTGGACAGAAATGCTTTTAAGAATGTATACAAGATGGTGTGAAAAACAAGGATATACTGTGGAAACTATAGATCTGATTCCTGGAGAAGAAGCTGGAATTAAAAGTGTTACATTGAAAGTTATAGGCGAATATGCATATGGATATTTAAAAGCTGAAAAGGGTATTCATAGATTGGTTAGAATATCTCCTTATAATGCAAATGGAAAAAGGCAAACATCATTTGCATCAATGGAAGTGCTTCCAGAGCTTACAAAGGAGCAGGATATTACCATAAGACCTGACGATCTTAAAGTAGATACTTATAGATCTGGAGGAGCAGGAGGACAACATGTTAATAAAACAGATTCAGCAGTTAGAATAACACATCTTCCTACAGGAATAGTGGTTCAATGTCAGAATGAAAGAAGCCAATTTTCTAATAGAGACACAGCAATGGAAATGTTGAAATCTAAGTTAGTTGAATTGAAAGAAAGAGCTCATAAAGAAAAGATAGAAGACTTAACTGGAGAACTTAAAGATATGGGGTGGGGAAGCCAAATAAGATCATATGTATTCCATCCATATAGTATGGTTAAGGATCACAGAACAAATGTGGAAACATCAAATGTTACAGCTGTAATGGATGGAGAAATAGATGTGTTCATAAATGCCTACTTAAAGCAGTAGATAGACAATATTGAATTTAAATATATGCGTAACTAACCGAAAGAAGTAGCATTTTGTTGTTTCGGTTACTAGAGAAAAAAGCTGTGGATTTCTATCAGTAAAAGTTGTATCATTGTTGCGTGTTCCCTAGGCAAGCTAGTGACAAGCAACAATGCAACAACTTCTACTGAAGAAATACCTACAGCTTTTTTCTCAATGTAACACTACACAACAAAATGCTATTTCTTTCTAGAATAGTGTATATTTCAAAATGTAAATTTAATAACTGTATTTTTCATGCAACACTCCGCAAAAGAACACCCTTTCTTTCTGGTGATGTGATTTTTTATAAGTTTAAGTCAGAAAAATATTTAATATTCGCTAATATTTATCTTTAATAATGAAAATCTATTTATTATTTATTTTTGATGATTGGAACTATATATATTAAATTCAGGTACATTTAGTAACTCCCAATGAAATTTTTCTAGTCCTGCGGAACATATATGTGTAATATTTGGGTTGGTATTGCAAGACTTTAATGATTTGGTTTTAATTTTGGGAATGTAATTAGAAATATAAATAGTATACTAAGTAATACTATTAATTTAGGATTGTATAATAGTAAAAAGAAATTATTATAAGCATAGCTATAGATTTCTTGTTGAATTATAGAATAAACCTGATTTATTGTATTTGTATCTATATAATCTATAGTATCATTTGGTGTATGAATTCTTGAAATATCTGAATTACATAGAGTTACAGCATCAATACCAGCGTTTGAAAAACTAGCGTGATCACTAGAATCTCTAAATTCTACATCATAATTGATATTTTTTTTAGAGCAAATAAGTTTTAATGAATCCAAAAGCTCAGAGGTAGAGTCGTCTTCTGTATCCTTACAAATTGATCCTGTCATTAAAGTGAGAGGGGTATTAGGTGCTCCTATCATATCAAAATTAATTACTTTACCATCTCTTATTATATTAAGATAATCATTAGCAAATTTTTGAGAACCTAGTAAGCCGAATTCTTCTCCAGTTAATCCAACAAATATAATATCTCTTTTAGGTTTAGAAAAACTAGATAGACTTTTTGATAATTCTAACATGAATGCAGTTCCAGATGCATTGTCAAGTGCACCATTATAGTGGTTTCCTAAAGCATCTATTCCTAAATGATCAAAATGAGCACTTATTACCAAAGGTGGCAATGAATTAGAGGTTCCTTTAAGCACACCAATTACATTAGAAGTTTGTTCTTCTTTTAATGTATAAGGTAAGTTTATGGTTACTGTATCATTATTTCTTAATGAATTTAAAATATCGTTATACAACTTTGTTGTTATAGTAATTGAAAATTCATAAGGAGAATTAACATTAAATGAACTTCTGAAATTAAAGTTGTTATCAGATGCAACACGAAATAAAAAAGCATTATTATTATGCTTAATAATAATTGAATTTACATATATTTCAACAATATCATCTTTAGTAAAAGTTACATTAGTAGTTCGAAAGTTAAGCATATCATCTTTGAAATCTGTTCCATATTTATACTCACCAATTATTTTTGTACCTGATTGTATAGTTAATTTAGGATAGTCATTATTTTTTATTGGAGTTGTAACTTCAAAAGATTCTTTGTAACTATTATTAAGTGAACTTAGATTATAATTCTTAAAAGATTCTTCAATCAAGTTAGATGTTTCAAAATTTCCAACAGTGCCTGTAAGACGTCCTTCATATTTATCAGAAGTTAATATTTTAATAGTATTCTTAACATTTTGTGGATTAAATTTATAATATGTAGTTTGAACAAATATAGAATAAGTTAACAAGGTAAAGCATATAGCTAAGCTAATATAATATGCAGATTTCTTTATATTTATTTTCACATTTATACCTCTTAAATTATTAATACATTAAAGTTTATTAATCCAGAAACAATAATATACTATACATAAGCAACTTAGAATTTAGAATTATGTGATAGCTAACCGAAATAAGGGGAATTCTTTTGCTCGCTTGCTACATAATTTGGATGTGGATTTCTAACAACAGAAATTGTGCCCATTCCTGCATGCTCCTTAAGCAAGTAAAGAACAAGCAAGAATGGAACAACTTCTGTTGAAGAAATCCTACAGCCAAATTATCAACGCAATGCTACGCAAAAGAATTCCCCTTATTTCTAGTATATAATATATTTCAAAGTTTAAATTTAATTCTTAGTTTATTTAGCTATAGGATAATGTGTGTGATATGTGACTAGGCAGTTTTATAGAACATGTCAACTAAAGAATATATGGCTGTAAGAAGTATACAAACATATAATGCTACATTAAGTCCAGGTTTAAGTATTGAGAGAATACCGCCAATTACTAATGCTAACATTATAAGTACACTAACAAATTTAAAAAAACCTGATTTATTTGTTATAAGGGTTGTAACAGAAGAAAACATAATAAAAATAAGCGTTAAAAAATAAAATATATTTTTTAGGCTTTCTGAATAAGTCATTATTTTAAATTCGTTTAAGGCAAGAACTGCAAAAAGGAATAATAAGAAGAAGGAACATATTTTACTTACGTTTTTAATCATAAACCCACCACCTTTTGGTAAATATTTACATAATAATTATACAGTTAGATGTATTTTAGGGCAATATGAATTTATGTTTAAAATTAAATTTCTAGTTTTAATAAGGTGTATTCAAAAAACGAAATTATAGATTTGGACTTTCACTTATCTGATTATAATCAGATTATTCGAATAGCCCGCTATGATGGAAATTAAATTTTTTGCCTAATGAAAAATAATCATTATATTTTGGTCTTGTTAATTTCTTTCATGTGCCTAATGTATAGAAAGAAATTAATATTATGCATTATTAATGTATCTAAATGTATGTTAAAATGTATTAATAAGGTACGTGAAAAAAGTAGCAATTCATACATATACATATTTGAATTGTTATTTTTTAGATGTTACTAATTATAAAGTAGGGAGTTGGAGTTGTGAATATTTTAATAGCTGAGGATGAACAAGACATTAGAAATCTTATTTCTTTACACATGAAAAAAGAAAATTATAATGTTTATGAGGCTTGTGATGGTGACGAAGCTTTAAAGATTTTTGAGAATGAAAAGATAGATTTAATTTTATTAGATATAATGATGCCTAATATCGATGGAATTTCTTTAATACAAAGGGTACGAGCTGTTTCAACAATACCAATTATTTGTGTCACAGCCATGGGAAATGATTCTGATAAGGTTTTAGCTTTAGGTTTAGGAGCTGATGATTATTTAGTAAAACCAATAAGTCCAATTGAGTTGACAGCTAGAGTTGAATCTAATCTTAGAAGATGTTATAAATATACAACTCAAAAGAATAAAGTTTATAGTACTGGAGAATTGAAGTTATTTACTGAAAGTTTTGAGCTATTTAAAGGTGATAAAAAGATAGAACTTAATCCAAAGGAATTTAAGATAGTTCAGTTATTAATTTCAAACTTAGGAAGAGTTTTTACTAAAAAACAAATCTATGAGGAAGTATGGGAAGAAATGTATATTGGTGATTCTAATAATATAATGGTTCATTTGAGTCACATTAGAGAAAAAATAGAAGATGATCCTAAGAATCCTGTTTATGTAAAAACAATAAGAGGAATAGGTTATAAAATAGAGAGGGTCAATGTAAATGAAACACAGCAAAAATAATAGAAGTGTTGTTACAGAATTATTTTTTACATATTTCATTGGTTATATTAGCCTTACTGCAATGATAATGATAGGAGTTTTTTTGTCTATTATCATATATGGAATTTTATGTACTTTTCCAAAATATAGTTCTGATTTTAAAGAATTGGATAATAAGTTAGAGGAAAATTATATGTCTATAACTGATGATGATTTAAGTAAGATAAATGGTTTTATAATAAAGATTAACCATCAAAATGAAATTGAATATTTAAAAGGCAATACTATAGAAGAATTTAGTTCAATAAATTTAGAGACGTATAGAAACATGTTTGGGATAATGGAAAATAATGAATCATCCTTAAATAATGATTTTAAATCAATTTTTATGCTAAATGATTTTAATAATGCAAAGATACAAACAAAAAATGATGGAGTGTATTCTATATATAGCAGATATATGCAGGAGGACGGCAGCTTAATTGTGTTAGGATGCCCATATAAAGAAATAGTAAAGGAAAATTTTATTACTAAAATAGTTTCTCAGAAACTGTTATTTAAAAGTATGCTTTTATTAAATATAATACTTGCTATGGTATGTGTTTATGTTCTTGCACAAATAACTTCTAAATCATTTGTAAAGCCGATACAAACTTTATTAGATGGAGTTATTGAATTAACAAATGGAAACTATGATGTGCGAATTAACATTAAGAAAAAAAATGAGTTTTTGGAGTTAACAAACGGATTTAATATGATGGCAGAAACTATACAAAACGAAAGAAAAGAAAAAGAGAAATTGGAGAAGATGAGAGAAGATCTTGTATTAGATATATCTCATGATTTGAAAAATCCACTTTCATCTATATTAGGATATAGTGAAACTTTGATGTATGAAGAAAATTTAAGTGAAAAAGAAAAACTAGAATATATAAGTATAATAAATAAAAATTCTCATAGAGCTAATAAGTTAATAAACGATTTGTTTGAATTTTCATTATATGAAAACTGTAATTATAAATTAAATGTTGATAAAATTGATATATGTGAATTTTTAAGACAGATAGTCACATTCTATATTTCGGAATTTGAGCAAAAAGAATTTATATATGATTTTGAAATAAACGAAGAGCCATGTTATGTTATGATGGATAGAAAAAAATTATCAAGAGCTATTAATAACGTTTTAGATAATAAAATTAAATATAATTCTAATGGAGCAAAATTAAACATCAAAACTAAAATTATAAATGATTATTTTTATATAGAAATATCTGATGATGGAGAAAAGATTCCAAAAGAATATCAAGAAAATATTTTTAATGCATTTGTAAGGCTTGATAAGTCTAGAAATTCTAAAACAGGTGGAACTGGACTAGGATTATCAATTACAAAGAGGATATTAAATAAACACAAAGGAGATATAAGGATTATAGACAGTGAAATTGGATCTATTTTTGAGTTTAAGTTACCAATTGTTAAATAATAATATTATTAAACATATATAGCATCAGTAATATATGTATTTAAGATTATTTTAATATTGGTGTAAGCATACATTAACTAGAAATGTCTATAATCATTATAATAAGGAGTTGATATTTTGGATTCTGATAGTGGATTTAAAGAAGTTAAAATTACTACAATTTTAGGTATATACATGATTTTTATAATATTATATTTTGCTGTAATAACAATTGTTTCAATGTTTACCACAAATGGTTTTCAAACTGATTCTAATAGTGATTATGTTTATATTACAGTAATTATAATGCTAATATTTTTATCTATAGCTATAATAAGCATATTTAGGCCAACTAAAAAAGCTGTCAAGTCTTTGTACTATGACTTTAAATCAAAAATAAAGTTTTATGAAATATTTAAAGTTATAGGTTTAGTTATATGTTTAATAATTGGAAGCAAGGGCCTTATTATAGGGATTAGTTATTATTTTAGTCCAAGTTTTGCAACAACGATTATTAAAGATTCATCTATTGAAATAAATAAAACTAGCTATTATATTATTTTTACGATAGTATCTCTTATAATTAGTCCAATTATGGATGAACTAACATTCAGATCAGTGTTGTTTAAAAGAATTTCTAAAAGAACTAACAATATTTATATTGGAATTATTATATCTTCTATGATTTATGGAATAATAGGAGATACTTCAGAAATAGCAGGAATGATTTTATTAGGTGTAGTTAATTGTATTTTGTACATAAAATATAAAAATATTTTAATGCCTATGATGGTTGATTATATTTATAATATTATGGATTTAATATTTATTGATAATTTTTTAGATAAATCTATAAAACTTACGTCTGATAGTATTGGTATGTGTTTAGGAATTGGAGCAGTTATATTTTCGATAGGAATATCTTTGTTTATTAAATTTATAAAAAACAACAATATTTATTTAAAACAAAGTGAACTCTATTAAAAGAGAATATTAGGCACATGAAAGAAAATAACAAATCGAAAATGCCATTATTATTTTGCATCAGGCAAGGAAGTGGAGTTGTCTCATAACAGGCTATTAGAGGAATCCGCTAATGCAGCATGATGCAAAATAGGCTTTGCAGATGGATTTGTTATTTTTTGAATGTGTCTTATGTAGATAAGCAATTTGTGCTTTAGATTTATATGGTGACAAATCTAAAGAAATGGTGCTGTGTTGTTTCGGTTACTGGAGAAAAGAACTGTCGATTTCTCAATGTAACACTAAACAAAAGAGCACCATTTCTTTCTAGCTTGGATACAATAAATTCTAAATGGGGAGAAGCCTCTATTTAGAATCTTCCGGCGAAAATTTTACAAGTCTGATAGAACAAATAATGTATATGATTTTGGTAAGTCACCACGTAACTTTATCTATATAAATTTCTTGCCTTAACTTTAAATAGGTTTATAATATTAATAGGAAATTTATCTTATTGTTGCCAGTGTAGATATAATCTTAGGAGCAGTTTGATATGACAATTAGGAGGGTATCATGAATTCAATAGAAGAAAGATTAGCCAAAGAGTTAGAGATAAAATTAAGTCAAGTTCAAAATGTTATACAGCTTTTAGATGATGGAAATACAGTTCCGTTTATTTCAAGATATAGAAAAGAAGCAACTGGAGGACTTTCAGATGAAGTTTTAAGAAAATTATCAGAAAGACTTACATATTTAAGAAATTTAGATGAGAGAAAAGCTGATGTTATAAGATTAATACAAGAGCAAGAAAAATATACAGAAGAGATAGGTAAAGCTTTAGAAAAAGCAACAACCTTAACAGAAGTTGAAGATATATACAGACCATATAAACCTAAGAAAAGAACAAAAGCTACAATAGCTCAAGCAAAAGGATTAAAACCTTTGGCAGTCTTGATTATGGAAGGAAAATTCAAGGAAGATTTATCTGAAGAAGCTTCTAAATATATAAGCGAAGAAAAGGGCGTAGCAAGTGCTGAAGAAGCAATACAAGGTGCACTAGATATAATTGCTGAAGAAATATCAGATGAAGCTAAGTATAGAAAATATATAAGAGAATTAGTTATAAGAGAAGGTTTAATAGAAACAAAAGGCAGTTCAGAAGAACCAACACCATACGAAATGTATTATGATTATTCAGAAGCAGTAAATAGAATACCACCTCATAGAATATTAGCTATTAACAGAGGTGAAAAAGAAAAGGTATTGAGCGTTAAAATTACTTGCAATGAAGAAAAGATAATAAAATATTTAGAAAATCATATTTTAAGTGGAAATGAAATATTGGATGAAAAATTGAAACTTGCTGTTAAGGATTCATTAAAGAGATTAATTTATCCATCAATAGAAAGAGAAATTAGGAATGAGTTAACTGATATAGGAGAAGAAGGTGCTATTAAGATATTTAAAGAAAATCTAAAAGCATTATTATTACAAGCTCCAATAAAAGGAAAGGTTGTAATGGGATATGATCCGGGATTTAGAACAGGATGTAAGATTGCAATTTTAGATGCAACAGGTAAGTTCTTAGAAAATACAGCAGTTTATCCGACTGTTCCTAGAAAAGATATTGAGGGAACAAAGAAAACTTTAAAAGCACTTATAGCTAAATATGATGTTGATGTTATTTCTCTTGGAAATGGAACTGCATCTAGAGAATCAGAAGAAGTTATTGCTGAGATGATTACTGAAATAAAGAATGAAACAGGTAAAGAATTAGCTTATGTAATTGTATCAGAAGCAGGGGCATCTGTTTATTCTGCATCAGAGCTTGCAACTAAGGAATATCCTGATTTAGATGTTACAGTAAGAGGCGCTATTTCTATAGGGAGAAGATTACAAGATCCACTTGCTGAATTAGTTAAAATAGATCCTAAGGCAATTGGGGTTGGTCAATATCAACATGATGTTACACCTAAAAAACTTGAAGAATCTTTAGCAGGTGTAGTAGAAGATTCAGTTAATACTGTTGGGGTTGATTTAAATATAGCAACACCATCACTTTTAACACATATATCTGGAATAAATGCTGCTATAGCTAAGAATATTGTTGATTATAGAGAAGAAGCAGGTCAATTTACTTCAAGAAAAGAATTATTAAAAGTTAAGAGATTAGGTCAAAAAGCTTACGAACAATGTGCTGGTTTCTTAAGAGTTGCTGAAAGTAAAGAACCTCTTGATAATACTTCAGTTCATCCAGAGTCATATAAAGTTGCTAAAAATTTAATTGAAGTTCTTGGATATAACAAGGAGGACCTTAAGAATAATAAACTTGAAGATATTGATCAAAGAGCAGAAACTTATGGTTTGCATAAATTAAGTCAAGAACTAGAAATTGGTGAAATGACTTTAAAAGACATAATAAAGGAGTTAAAGAAGCCAGGTAGAGACCCAAGAGAAGAAATGCCAAAGCCAATACTTAAAACAGGAATAATTGAGCTTAAGGACTTAAAGCCAGGAATGGTTTTAGCAGGAACAGTTAGAAATGTAGCAGACTTTGGAGCATTTGTAGATATTGGGGTTCATCAAGATGGATTAGTTCATAAGAGTCAAATGGCAGATAGATTCGTAAAACATCCTTTAGATATAGTTAAGGTTGGAGATATAGTTAAAGTAGCTATTTTAGAGGTTGATGAAAAAAGAAAGAGAATTTCATTAACGATGAAAGATATTAAGGAATCGATAGAAGTGTAGTTGGTATAAAAAGTCCTAAGAATGAAGAAATTAGCTTTATTCTTAAGACTTTTTTTAAAGTATAAAATTGAAATAATAATGATGTAGCGTAGTATATTTTTTGACTTTGCAAATGAATTGTTAGATTTTAGTGGGGGATATATATAATAATTTAAACTATACAATGAATTCAAAAATATATATCTATAAAATAACAAATAATACTATAAATTTGTAATAAATTATATAAAAATAGAAAAAAAATAATGTTTTTACATTTTTTGTTGATGTATTTTGATGAATATTCTATAATAAAAATATGTTATAACAGAAATAAGTTATTTAAATATATTAATGCAATAGTACTATTAAGTTCTTACTTAAAAGAAATTTTATAAAATGTTTGTTAATTATTATGTTTGAATTAATTTTACAAATATAATAAAAAACTTGCCAAAGAAGATTAAGTACTTAGAATAAAGAAGATAACACCTTCTTTACTTTTTAGATTTATGAGTGTTAGTTATTTAATATTTATAGCTGAATAAAGTTAGAACTTGCTTGTATAATTTATGTTCTGTATATAAGTTGGCTCTAATTTTAGACAAGAAGAATGTGAATGTATATTGTAATATAAATAATTAATTATATTAATTGTAGATAAAATTATATAAATAGTTGTAAAAATATTAATAATTTTCATTTTTTTATTGATTTACTTTTGTTTCTAAATTATAATAAATTAATAAAACATACTAAACTTATAGGAATTGTATGAAAAAGGGAAAAGGAGTGAGTGGAAATAATGGAAAAACAATCAATTAATTTTAAAAAAGTAATACTTCTTGCTGGAGCTTTGTGCGCATATTGGATTGGATCTGGGTTTGCAACTGGGCAGGAAGTTCTGCAATTTTTTGCAACAAGTGGGACAAAGGGGATTATAGCAGCATTAATTTGTATGGTTTTGTTGATTATCTTAACGTACAATTTATATGGAATAGGTCAAAAAAAGAAATTTAGCAATCCATATGATGTTTTTGAGTATTACTGTGGAAAAGTTATAGGTCAAGTTTATATATGGTATAGTGTTGTATTAGTATATTGTATATTTGTAGTTATGCTTGCGGGTGCAGGTGCTACAATTAATCAATATTATGGAATACCAGCATATATAGGCACTGGAGTAATAGCTATTTTAGCATTAGGTACAACCTTGTTAGGTGAAGAAAGGCTTATTGATATAATAGGTGTTATAGGACCTATTAAAATTGTATTTGTAGCAATAGTAGGAATTGCTGGTATTATTACTTTTTTTGGACAACCAACTTTACTATCAGAAGCTAGCAGACTTATACCAACATTAGGTTTTGAATCAGCTTCTTCAAATTGGGCATGGTCAGGAATATTATATGCTTTTCTTGCTCTTATGGTTAGTATACCATTTCAAGTTGAGTGTGGAGCATCGGCAGGAAGTGTAAAAGAAGCAAGAAGTGCAGCCTTGATTGGAACTGTTGCTTTTACTATTGGAATTATATCTCTTGTAATAGGTGAACTTGTTTATTATAAATTGATTGTAGGGCAACAAGTTCCTACATTAGCAATTGCTAATCATATATCTCCTGTGTTGGGATTAATTTTTACAGTTTTAATAGTAGTAAGTATCTATTCTGCAGTGGCTTCATTCCTTACAATGACTGTTAGAAAGTTTGCTGTTGACAAAACTAAAAAATTTAATATCATTGCAATAATATTAACTGTTATAGGAATGTTTTTTGGAGGAGTAATTCCTTTTGCTAAATTGGTAAATATTTTATATCCTTTAGCAGGATATTCAGCTATTATTTTTGCAGGATTTATGATTTATAAAGAATTAAAGGAAAAAAATTAGTACATATTTTGGGGGAATCTTCATTAACAACTAAAGAGGTTATTTTTTGATTATTTATTTTTCTATAAACATCTTGAATGATTAAATATGTGTTATATTATAAAAAAAGGATAAGGCACAATCAAAAAACAAGTCCATCTGTCAAGTCTATTTTCCACCAGAGGAAGTGCGACTCGCATACGCTCGCTGAGTAAGCGAGTCGGCAGATTGTCATAATAGACTCGCTATAAGGCCAATCTACTTTCTTGCATGATGAAAAATAATCTTGGGATTTTGGAATTGTTATTTTCTTTCATGTGCCTAAATAAGGAGCATAAAGATATGAATAGTATTGAAAATTGGTTTTGTGAAAATGATGACAAGATAAAACAAACAGAAAGATTTATTTTTGAAAATCCTGAATTATCATTAGAGGAAAGACAATCATCACAATGTTTAGCAAAATTCATGGAAGAACAAGGTTTTTCAGTTGAATGGAATATAGGTGGGTTAGAAACAGCCTTTGTAGCAACATGGGGACAAGGAGAGCCTGTATTAGGATTTTTAGCAGAATATGATGCTTTGCCTGGATTAGGTCAGAAGCCAGTAGAGGAACGTTGTGAAATTGAAGGATGTGGACATGGCTGCGGTCATAGCTTACTTGGTGTTGGTGCGGCGGCAGCAGCAGCAGCTCTTAAGAGTGAATTGGAGTTCAGTGGTAAGCTAGGAACAATAAAGTTATTCGGTTGCCCAGCAGAAGAAATTATGTATGGGAAAATTGTAATGGCAAAACAAGGTTGTTTTGATGGATTAAGTGCAGCAATTACATGGCATCCATCCGATTCAAATCGTGTTGGAGAAGATATTTATCAAGCTATGGATTCTAAAAAATTTAAATTTTTTGGAACAACATCTCATGCATCTGGAAGTCCACACTTAGGTAGGAGTGCACTTGATGCAGCGGAATTAATGAATGTAGGAGTAAATTATTTACGAGAACATGTAACAGACGATGTTCGTATACATTATACGTATTTAGATGGTGGAGAAAAACCTAATATAGTCCCTGATTTTGCACAAACTTCATATTATATTCGTGGAAAAAACCGTGAACATGTTGATGATGCATCAGCTCGTATAGAGCGTATAGCACAAGGTGCGGCATTAATGACGGACACAAGATATGAAAGCGAATTAGTGGCTAGCTGCATGGAAACTAAATTGAATTTTACGTTACTTAATGCATTTTATAAAGCAATGAGTGGTATTGAAGTACCAACTTATACACAAGAGGAAATACAATTTGCAGAATCGATTAGTAAAGCAGCAAATTTAAAAAATCAAGGTAAATACTTTGATGGATTACATAAATTTGAGAATAGAGAAATAGACATATTTATTTCTACAGATGTATCTAATGTAAGTCATATTGTACCAACTATTACTTTAAATGCAGCTACTGCATGTAAGGGGACTCCTCTACATCACTGGGCATTTACAGCGCAAGTTGGATCATCCATTGGATATAAAGGAATGATTTATGTAGCAAAATCTATGGCTCTAGGTGGAATGATGTTGATTGATAATCCAGAAATATTATTGAAAGCTATGGATGAACATAAAAATTCGTCTATATAAATAAATATTGAGAAAGGTGTGAGGTATAAAAATGAAAGAGTTAGATAACATTCAGTGCACAATTGAACATCATGCAACATTATTTGCACTTTTTGCAAAATACATTATAGAAGGTTTAGATGAAAAAGGTAAAGATATAATTTATACTGCAGTTGAAAATTATGGACAGGAACGCGGAAAGAGAATGGCCAATAGAGCAGTTGCTAATGGAGATGATTTGGATTTTATAAATAGTCAAGCTTATGGTGAATGGGTTCCAGAAGAAGGGCAAATGGAATTTGGAGTTCTAAAAACGCAACCAGAACTTATTAGTAATGTTACAAAATGTGAATGGTGTAGGGTGTGGAAGAAATATAATCTTTTAGATTACGGAAAGTATTACTGCATTAATATAGATTCAGCTGTTTTTAATGGTTTTAATGAAAAATTTCATATGAAAGCAACTAGTAATCTAAGTTTTGGAGCAGATCATTGTGAATTTCATTGGGGAAATTCTATGAGTGAAGAAGATTCTAAGAGACTTGTCAAAAAGAAAGCTGAATTAGGTACTAGCTGTACTAGAGATTTTAATTTCCATACTGCACATCTTTTACATTCAATAAGTGAAACATTAGAAAAAGAGCTTGGAGAAGATGGAAAATTAATTATTAATCAAGTACTAGAGAAATATATAGAATTATTTGGAGAAGAGTATTTAACTGTATTAGATGGAAAGTATGAATAAAGAGGAGGAATTATATATGTTAAATAATAAGATTACATTTATTGGCGGCGGTAATATGGCAGAAGGGATTATCAAAGGAATTGTATCTAATGAAGTGTTTCAGCCTAAAAATATTACAGTTTTTGATATATTAAATGAAAGAAGAAAGTATCTTAAAGATATATATGGAATTACGGAGGCAGAAGATACCTCATCTGCAGTGAAAGATGCAGATATAGTTTTAATTGCAGTACGTCCACAAGATATTGTGAAAGTAGCACAAAATATAAAGAATGATTTATCAAAATCAGCAATTATTATTTCTATATGTGCTGGAATTAAAATGGAGAAAATGGAAGAACTATTTGGAAGTGAGCATAAATTTGTTCGTGTTATGCCAAACACAATGATTGAGGTACAACATGGATATAGCGCTGCAAGTGTAAATGATAAAGTAGAAGAAAGTGATAAAGAAATTATTAAATCACTTTTAAATGCATTAGGACAAACAATGTTTATAGATGAAAATATGTTTAATGCATTTACTGCGTATAGCTGTGCAGGTCCTGCATATGTTATGTATTTTATTGCAGCATTAGTGGATTCAGGAGTGCAATCAGGATTTTCACGTAAAGATGCAATATCAATTGCATTAGAAAATTTAATGGCTTCTGCATTAACTATTCAAAAGACAGGAAAACATCCATATCAAATTACAGATACAATGACTTCACCAGCTGGTATCACAATTGATGGATTACATGTATTAAGTGAATCAGGTTTCCATGGAACTGTTATGTCTAGTATAAGAAAAGCTCTAGAAAGAACAAATGAATTAGAAAAATAAAAATGATAGCAGTAGTAAGTATGAAAAGATAATATGAAAAGCCTTAAGAATGTATTTGTTCTTAAGGCTTTTTTATCTTAATATGTGTAATAAAAATATAATTGTTCATTTCAATTAATATGATATACTTAAAATACAGATGATTTCTAATTGCACTAGCAATTGAGGCATGTAAAAGAAGCTGTAAGAAATGGAAAATGAAAAATAGGCTTGACAGATGGACTAGCTGTTTTTGAATATATCTAATATTAAACTTACTAGTGTATTTTAATTTAAGAGAGAAGAATTAAAGATATGGATAAAACTAAATTTTATACTAATAGAAAAAATATTATTATTCTAGCAATACTATGCTGTATTTTATGGGGGAGTGCATACCCTGCAATAAAAGCAGGATATTCATTATTTAACATAGGAGAAAATGCAATAGGATCTAAATTGGTTTTTGCGGGATATAGATTTGCAATCGCTGGAATTCTAGTAATTTTATTAGAATTAGCTACAAAGAAAAATATATTTGAATTTTCTAAAAAACAATTTGGACAAATATTTATTTTAGGTTCAACACAAACTGCACTTCAGTACATATTTTTTTATGTAGGTTTATCATATACAACTGGGGTAAGAGGTTCAATAATCAATGGAACAGGAACTTTCGCAAGCATAATATTAGCACATTTTATTTACAAAAATGATAAACTTAATTTTAATAAGATATTGGGATGTATTATAGGATTTGTAGGTGTGGTAATTGTTAATTTAAATGGACAATCGTTAGGAGGGAGCTCTTTTACATTCAAAGGAGAAGGATTTATAATGATCGCAGCATTTATATTTTCAGCTTCATCAATATATGGTAAAAAAATAACTCAAATCTTAGAACCACCAATAGTTACTGGATTTCAATTATTTATAGGCGGCATAATTCTGATAGGTTTAGGTTTTTGTTTTGGTGGTAGTTTGAGTAGATTTACAATGAAATCTACATCGCTTTTAATATATATGGCATTATTATCTTCAGTATCATTTGCTATATGGACACAGCTATTAAAATATAATAAAGTTGGAATTATATCAGTATTTAATTTTTTAGTTCCTGTATTTGGAACATTGTTATCAGCAATATTCTTAGGAGAAAATATATTTGATATTAAAATTTTAATATCTTTAATACTTGTATGCTATGGAATATTCTTAGTCTATAGAGTTAAAAAAGAAAATACAGCACCAGTAGCTGAATAATAATGTGCAATAAAATAAACACTTTTAGCTTTAGGGTTATGTGGTAACTTACCGAAATCACATATATATTTGTTTCATCGGACTTATGAAATTTTAGTTGGAAGATTCTAAATGGGAGCTTGCAACCATTGCTGCATGTTCCAAATATCCATTTTGACAAGCAGCAAATGGAACAAGCACCCATTAAGAATCTTCAATAGCTCAATTTTAAATGCCTCTTCCACAAATATGTATATGATTTATAGTTTTAGAAAATTTATTCACATTAGATATAAAAGTTTTGTGGATAATTAAAAAATAATGTTGATAGTTTAAAGAGTTAAATTATCAACATTATTTTTTAATCTTTAGGTTGAGATAATATTATTAAGTTATGTTTGCATCTATAATATCATTATGAAAGTTCCTATTGTTATAAAAATACCACCTAATATAGTTTTTATTGTCATGGTTTCTTTTAATACTATAAAAGCAAGAATCATACTTATTACTACACTAAATTTATCAATGGGTACAACTTTTGACGCTTGACCAATTTGTAACGCCTTATAATAAAATAGCCAAGAAAGTCCTGTAGCCAAACCAGAGAGAATTAAGAATATCCAACTTTTAGATCGGATACTTGAGATTTGATTCTGAGTACCTGTTAAAAAAACTATTCCCCAAGCCATGAAAAGAACTACAGCAGTACGTATTGCTGTAGCTAAATTAGAATTAACGTCTTCAATTCCTATTTTAGCTAATATTGAGGTTAAAGCTGCAAAAAGTGCAGACAATAATGCACATACTACCCACATCTTAATTCCCCCTTTAACTTTTTGGTGTATATACAATTTAAGTTCACCTCGAATATAAAATATTTAGTTACATGTCTACATGGAATTATAGATAAGTAGATTGTGAATTAGGCTTATGTGACGATTTGTTGATTGTGTAATGTTCTTTAATCACGCTCACCTTATATAGATGAACAAATTACTAAACTAGATTTATGAGTTGAAATATATTCTGAAATAGAAAGAAATGGTGCTCTGTAGTAACTGAAACAACGGAGTACCATTTCTTTCGGTAAATTACTACATAAGTTTAAATTCCATACTTTTATCCTTTTGCAAATGAATCATTGCCCTTTGATTTGAAATCTTTTTCCCAAGCTTCATCTGCATAAGGTTTAAAATCTGAAGATAATTTATCTAGTTTTGCTTGAAAATCTTTATCATGCAACATAGCTTCAGCACTTTCATCAGTTGGATGAGCATTGAATTTTTCACTTACTTCTCTGATTACATTTGTATTATCAATCATCATGCAAGGTCTTAACATATTTTTGTTGTATGGTTGTCTATGCCTAAGACCCTTAAAAAATTCACTTTTAAAAATATCAATTAAATTTTTATCTTTAATATTATCACATGCAATATGAGCAAAAACACAAGGTTCAACATCACCATTTGAATTTATATGACAGTAATATTTGCCAGCAATGCAACCACCAACATATGGAGCATCATTAAAAAAGTCAATTGTAAAATATGGTTTAGTTGATCTGATTTTTTTAGTTAGCCTGCCGAGTTCTATTCGCTCAGCTGGCTTTAACATGTTATCAATGTTAGGAGATTCTCCTACAGGCATGTACATAAAGTACCAATTCATTCTAGAGCCTTTTTTTACAAGCATGTCAATAAATTCATCTGAAGTTACAGTTTTGAGGTTATTAGTTGAAGTTGCTGAGGATACACCAAATGGAATGCCTCGTGATTTTAATAAATCCATTCCTTCCATAACCTTATTGAATGTACCACTGCCACGCCTTGCATCAGTTTCTTTTTCAAAACCTTCAAGAGAAAACATTGGCATAACATTACCTAAGGAAACTAATTTATCGGCTATATCATTGTTGAAAAGCGTACCATTTGTAAAAGGAGTAAAGAGGATATCATCATATTTTTTATAGATATCATACATGAAATCAACAAAGAATGGTTCACCGCCAAGTACAATAATATAATGTACTCCAAGATCCCTAGCTTCGCCTATTATTCTATCAACTTCTTCATATGTAAGTCCGTTTAATTTATCATATTTTGCAGCATAGCATCCAGTACAATGTAAGTTGCATCTCATTGAAGGACTAATAAGAAGCGTAAATGGAACTTTTATGTCTTCATTTTCAAGAAGTTCCGATCTTTTTTTACCGCCAATCCATATTGCATTTGCTATAAAATTGACAAAAAATTTTTTTAGAAATTTAGGATTAGTTTCAATTAAGATAGAATCAATAAGTTGTTTAATAGATGGATTGTCGCTATAATATGTTTCTATGTTTCTTATAGCTTTATTACTATCTTCATCTTTAGCAAGAAGTTTTAACATTTTAAAAAGTCTTGGAATATTTTTTTCAGGATTTCTTTCAAGGGTTGTGCATACACTCTTCATAATTGTTTTTCTAGCTCTATTTCCAAGATATTCATGTAAATTCATAAAATCACCTTCATAACTTTTAGATTTAAAATGTTTAGTATATATTTATGTGACGAAAAGGCAAAATATATTAAAATCTGTAAAGTTTTTAAAAATCAATTTTTAATAGAAAAGAAATAGAGTTAAGATTATCTTAATATTTGTAATTTGATATAATATTTATATAAAATAGTTAGCAAAGGGGAGATTATAGTATATGAAGATAGAAGATATAAAGAATAAAATAAAAGACAATAAACCTTATATTAATGGTTGGGAAAGAATGAAGAGGTCATCTATAATTATTCCTTTAGTAAAAATAAATAATGAGATATGTATATTATTTGAAGTAAGAGCCAAAAAATTAAGCAGTCAACCAGGGGATATATGTTTTCCAGGTGGAAAGATAGATGGTAATGAAGCGCCTAAAGAAGCAGCAATAAGAGAAGTGTTTGAAGAGCTAGGTATTAAAGATGTTGATATAATAAATGAATTGGATACTGTAGTTAGATATGATAATATTATAATTCATCCTTATGTGGGAGTAATTCAAAATATTAATGAAATTGATATGAATGAAAGTGAAGTAGATCATACATTTTATGTTCCAGTAAATTATTTTCTAAATCAAGAACCTTTAGAAATAGAAAATAAACTAAATGTTGAAAGGCCTGAAGATTTTCCTTATGATTTAATTGTTAATAAGCACAACTATAAATTTAAAAATGGTAGTTATAGAGTTTTATTTTACAAATATGAAGACTACAATATATGGGGGATAACAGCTCAAATATTAAATAACTTTTTAGAAAAGCTGCGTTAATATGTTATAGATAAACAACTAGTGACTTAGACGTAGGATATATCTTAACGAAAGAAGTTATATTCTTTTTGTCTGTTGCTATATAATTTTGCTGTAGATTTCTAACAGTAGAAGTTATATAAATTCCATGTTCTTAAGGAAAGTTTATGACAAGCAGGAATAGGTCAACTTCTACTGAAGAAATACCTACAGAAAAATACAGCGATATTTTCAAAACTTTTTAGGAGGAAATTATGAGAAATATATTTTATTACAATACTATGATTGGAGAACTTGGAATAGAAGAAAATGGATTAGCAATTACAAAAGTATTTCTTGTAGATAAAGATATTGAAAAAGGACCATCAGAAAAAAATGAGACAGAATTATTAAAAGAAGCCATAAAACAACTTAATGAATATTTTGATGGCAAACGTAAAGAATTTAATTTACCATTAGCACCAAAAGGAACAGAATTTCAAAAGAAAGTATGGAATACTTTAAAGGAAATTCCTTTTGGGGAAACAAGGAGTTATGGTGAAATTGCAAAGCTAATTGGTAATGAAAAAGCATCAAGAGCTGTTGGAATGGCTAATAATAAAAATCCAATAATGATTATAATTCCTTGTCATAGAGTGATTGGAGCAAATGGTAAGTTAGTTGGGTACGCAGGAGGCATAGATATAAAAGAAAAACTTCTTAATTTAGAGAAAAATTAAGAAGTTTTTCTTTTTATAGATATTCAACTTTTAACTTAAACTTATGTGTTGACTAACAGAAAGTAAGGGTACTCTATTGCTATAGAACATTGCTATGGATTTCTAATAGTAATAGTTGCTAAATTCCTGCATGTTCCCCAGACAAGCTTGGTACAAGATACACAGAAAAAATAATTTTATGATATAGTTTTGTTATGCTTAAATTATATGTAATAAGAAAGGATAAGATTATGGATAAATTTGAGACTATTAAAAATAATATAAGTGAAAATGAGCCAACAAGAAATAACTTATTAAAAGCAGTGACTAATTTCAAACTAAGTACCAAAGCATTACAGAAAATAACAGGTTTGGACCCTGAGTGGCTGAATTCTTATTTGAATAAAAGAGCAAGTGTACATGACCTCTCGTACCAGTCAATGGCGGAGTTATCTAATTTAAGTTTTATGTTATCTGATGCTATAACGTTTGTTGATAATGATGATAGAATTAAAGGGATAATTGATATATTAAAAGAAGAATTTTATATAAGTTATGAAACAATAGCGTTGTATGCTAAAATTGATGTAATTGATGTAGAAAAATTTATAGAAGACACTAAATCTATAGGATTTGAAAAAAAATATAAAATTGCTACCATTAGTTCTCTTTTACTCTACTTATCAAAAAAATGATTGTAGGATTTCTTCTAGTAACCGAAACAACAGAGCACCATTTCTTTCGGTAAAATTACAACAAAACTCTAAATCCAAAATTATTTATCTATATGTACTAAAAGAAAATAAAGAATCATAAAATATAAAAAGTAATCCACATGGATAGTTATTTAATAAATATTCCTTGTGGATTATTTTATTTAGTCACATTTAAAAAATAACAAGTGTATTTACATTATAAAAATTAATTTGCATAGCAATGAAATAAAAATGGTTAAACAAAAATGAATAATAGGGAATTAACTTAACTAAAAAATTAAAATTGCAATATATATTTAATGGAAATTATTAAGAATATATTAAATTAATTTTAATTATTATGAAATTTATTCTTTAAAACAATACAACAAGAGTTTATAATAAGATTAAAAATACAAAATATAGTTTTAAAGTAATAAATTAACATATGGATAAAAACTTGGCAATGATACCTAGTTAAATAAAGTTTAATTAATTTAATAAATGATTGGAGAGGTGATTAGACATGTTATATATCTTTAGTGGATAAAATATTAATTTTAAGCAAATTTAATTATTTTCACGTGCCTAAAAACAATTTTAAGGAGTTTGATAAAAATGAAAACAGAACAAGGCCTAGTAATTGAGGTGAGTGATAATGTGGCTAAAATTAAAGTAGGCAGGCATAATGATTGTAAAAATTGTGGTGCGTGTCCGGGAAATGACAGTATTGTTATAACTGCTACTAATAAGATAGGGGCAAAACCAGGACAGCGAGTAGCCTTTGAAGTAAAAGAAAGTAATTTTTTAATGGCTACATTTGTTGTTTTTGTTTTGCCTATAATTGCTTTGTTTATTGGTGTATTACTTGGAGGAGTAGTTAGTAAATATATTGGATCAAATATTCGTATATCTCAAATAATAGGCGGAATAATTATGTTCGTGTTGTCATTGATTTTTGTAAAGTCGTTTGATAAGACTGCTAGTGCAAATAATAAATCTCAGCCAGTAATTGTTCGTATTTTATAATGAGATATTAAATATCTAGACTAATAATGAAAGAAATATCTTGATTAAAAAATCTCTCCTAATCATTAAATTATATAGCTAAAAGCATTTATAGAGATTTTTATAATATAAATAGTTTTTTAATAAGCTTGTGAGGTGATTGTAAATGTTAAAAAGTTTTCTTGGAGGAATTCATCCTAATGATAGTAAAAAGTATACATTTGATAAGGCAATTGAATCTCCATCATTACCAGACGAGGTAGTTATTCCGGTAAGTCAACATATTGGAGCTCCTTGTACACCTATAGTTAAGGTTGGTGATAGTGTTAAGAAAGGGCAAGTCATAGCTAATAGTGATGCATTTATGCATAGTCCAATACATGCATCAATCTCAGGTAAAGTAACTAAGATTGCAGATATGCCACATGCATCTAAGGGAAGCTGCTTATCAATTGTTATTAAAAATGATGGTTTAGACGAATGGATTGAAGGAATTCCATTGAATCGTGAATGGGACAAGTTAAATGCTGAAGAAATCCGAAATATTATTAAGGATGCAGGTATAGTCGGAATGGGAGGTGCTACATTTCCGACACATATTAAATTAAATCCAAGTAAAGATAAAAAGATTGATGTTTGTATTGTGAATGCAGCTGAATGTGAACCATATTTAACGGCGGATTATAGGATGATGCTTGAATATGCTGATCGTATAGTTACTGGAGTCAAAATAATTATGAAAGTACTTGGAGTTACTAAGGTGTTTATAGGAATAGAAGATAATAAAATGGATGCCGTAAAAGTAATGAAAGATGCTTTTAAGGATACGTCAGTTGAAGTAGTGCCTTTACCTACAAAGTATCCACAAGGTGCAGAAAAGATGCTTATAAAAGTACTTACTGGCCGTGAAGTTCCAACAGGTGGATTGCCAATGGATGTTGGTGTTGTAGTGCAAAATATTGGAACTACAGTAGCAATTTCTGATGCTGTTGTTAATGGGATTCCATTGATACAAAGAATTACAACAGTTTCTGGAGATGCAATTAAGGAACCTAAGAATTTATTACTAAGAATAGGAACTAGCTTTAAGTATGCAATAAATTATTGTGGTGGATTTAGTAAAGATCCTGAAAAAATAATTATGGGTGGACCTATGATGGGATTTGCTCAATCTACATTAGATGTACCTGTAATTAAGGGTGTATCTGGAATATTGGCGTTAAGCTCTGATGTTGTAAATTCAGGAGAAGAATCTCCATGTATTAGATGTGGTAGATGTGTTAAAGCATGTCCTATGGGACTGATACCGAGTATGTTAAGCATATTAGGACAGCGTCATAAATATAAAGAAGCTAAAGAAAATTACAACTTATTTAATTGCATAGAATGTGGAAGCTGCGTTTATTCTTGTCCTGCAAAACGTAATATTGTGCAATATATAAAATATTCAAAAGCTCAAAATTTAGCACACGCAGCAAATAAGTAGGGAAGAAGGGATAAAATGAGTTCAGAAGTTAAAGTGCAGGAAGGCAGTTTACAAGAAATTAAAGCAAAGGAAATTGGAATAGAAGAGAATCAATTTACAGTTTCAGCATCGCCACATATACGATGTGATGAGTCTATTTCAAAGATAATGTGGAATGTAAATTTGGCATTAGCTCCAGCGGCTATTTTTTCTATATGCTATTTTGGATTTCCAGCATTAATTAATATGGTTACAGGAGCTGTTTCAGCAGTTTTATTTGAATATCTAGTAGAAAAGTTTCGTAAAAAGAAAATCACAGCATTTGATGGAAGTGCATTTTTAACTGGATTGTTGTTAGCTATGTCTGTTTCACCAAGTTTGCCACCTTATATGATGATAGTAGGTTCATTTATAGCAATTGTAATTGCTAAACATTCTATGGGTGGACTTGGATTTAATATTTTCAATCCTGCTCATATTGGAAGAGCTGCATTAATGGTATCATGGCCAGTTGCAATGACTAGCTGGACTAAAATGACAACATCTGTTGATGTAGTTAGCAGCGCAACACCATTAAATATATTAAAGCAACAAGGGTATAGTAAATTGGTTGAGACATTTGGAAGTCAAGCAGCAATGTATAAGGCTATGTTTTTGGGAACACGAAATGGATGCATTGGAGAAACTTGTACTATATTACTTGTACTTGGAGGAATATACCTTATATATAGGGGATATGTTAATTGGCAGATTCCTGTTTGTATGATAGCAACAGTAGGAATACTTACATGGGTTTTTGCGCCTACAGGACTTTTCACTGGTGATCCATTATTTAATATGATGGCTGGTGGTTTGATTTTAGGAGCATTTTTCATGGCAACAGATATGGTAACTATTCCGATTACTATAAAAGGACAAATAATTTTTGCAGTAGGAGCAGGTGCAATAACTTCTTTAATTAGATTAGTAGGTGGATATCCAGAAGGCGTTTGTTATTCAATTTTATTAATGAATGCAGTAACACCACTAATAGATCGTTTTGTAAAACCAAAAGAATTTGGAGCAAGGGGGTAATAAGATGGAAGGTGCACACGTTAATAAAGAATATTCAATTTTTCAGATAGCAATAAATTTGATAATAACTTGTTTAGTTTCTGGATTAATAATAGGACTAGTGTATTATTTTACAGCTCCAATTGCCGCTGAAAAAAAAGAGGTATCTAAACAAGAATCTATGAGATCATTAGTCAGTGATGCAGATAACTTTAAAGCAGTACCAGATAAGGACCAATGGTTTACAGCTGAAAAAGACGGGAAAATAATAGCCTATGTAGTTCCGGGTGAAAGTAAAGGATATGGTGGAGAAATTAAGATGCTTGTAGCGGTTAAACCAGATGGAGAGGTAATTGATTATAGCATAACAACAAGTAATGAGACACCAGGACTTGGAGATAATGCATCAAAGCAACCATTTAAAGATGAATTTAAAGGGAAAAAGGAAGCTAATTTAACAGTGACAAAAGATGCTTCTGACAAAGACGATATTCAAGCTATGACAGGGGCAACTATTTCATCTAGAGCTGTAACACTAGCTGTTAAAAATGCTGTACATGAAGTGACAGATTTTACAGGAGGTAAATAAATATGAAGGAAAAGTGGAAAATTTTTAGCAAAGGTTTATATGATGAAAACCCAATATTTATGTTATGTTTAAGTCTTTGTCCCGCATTAGCTGTTACATCATCAGTAATTAATGGACTAACTATGGGCTTGTGCGTAACATTTGTTATAACATGCAATAATGTAGTAGTTTCACTTACAAGAAAATTTGTAAATCCAAAAGTTAGGGTACCAGTTTATATTACATTTATAGCAACTATAGTAACTGTTGTAGAACTTGTATTGCAGGCAATTTCACCAACGTTATATAGTGCTCTTGGAATCTATTTGGATTTAGTAGTTGTTTTCGCGATAATACTTGCAAGAGCTGAAGTATTTGCATCTAAAAATAAAGTGTTTCCTTCATTTCTAGATGGTTTTGGTATGGGATGTGGTTTTACATTAGCTATGCTTTCTATATCAATAATAAGAGAATTTTTCGGAAGTGGATCAATTTGTGGTTTTAGAATATTAGGAACATGGTATAACGCACCTTTGATTATGATTTTACCAGCTGGTGCGTTTATCTTAATTGGTTATATGATAGGTGCAATTAAGCTTCATAATGCGAATAGAGAAGCAAAAAAAGTAGAAGAAGGAAGTGAAGCATAATGAAAGAATATTTCACACTGTTTATAGGTGCATTACTTGTAAATAATTTCGTTTTAACAAAGTTTTTAGGTCTTTGTATATTTTTTGGAGTTTCTAAAAGCTTAAATGCTTCAATAGGAATGGGCATGGCTGTTACTTCAGTTATAACTCTTAGTTCGATGTTAGCGTGGATAGTATACCATTTTGTACTATTACCATTTAATTTAACGTTCCTAACAACAATTGTTTTCGTTATACTTATAGCAAGTTTTGTACAGCTATTAGAGTTGATTATAAAGAAACAAGCACCGACGTTATATAGGATGTGGGGAATTTATCTTCTTTTAATAGCAACAAACTGTATAGTATTATCAGTTCCATTATTAAATGTTCAATCAAATTATTCGTTTGTTAAAAGCATAGTCTTTTCAATAGGCTCTGGTATGGGATTTGCACTTGCATTAATACTCATGGCAAGTTTAAGAGAAAAGCTGGTGTATGCAGATGTACCAAAGCCACTAGAAGGAACAGGAATTGCTTTTATATTAGCAGGTATGTTAGCATTAGCATTCTTGGGATTTTCAGGAATGATATAAAGGAGATGAATAGAGATTATGTTTACTGTAATAATGGTTTTAGCAGTAATGGTTGGAATTGGGATTGTTTTTGGATTCATTCTTGCTATTGCAAATAAAAAGTTTTCAGTGGAAGTAAATCCACTTATTCATGAGGTAGAGGATGTTCTTCCTAAGGGACAATGTGGTGCATGTGGTTATGCAGGATGTGCAGGTTATGCAGAAGCAGTAGTGCTAAATAAAGAAGTACCACCAAATCTATGTGTACCTGGAAAGGATGCTGTTGCTAAATTAGTAGCAGAAATTACAGGTAAAAGTGCTGAAAAAGTAGAACCAAGAATAGCTCATATTAAATGTAAAGGAGCTATTGGAAAAGCAAAGCTAAGTTATAATTACAAGGGTATAGAGGATTGTGCAGCAGCAACTTTACTTCAAGGTGGACCTAAAGGATGTAAACATGGGTGCGTAGGATTTGGAACTTGTGTTAATAGCTGCCCATTTGGAGCATTGTCAATGGGAGAGGATGGATTACCTAAAGTTGATGCAAAAAAATGTACAGGCTGCGGAACTTGTGAAACAGCTTGCCCTAAGAATGTCATAGAAGTTATGCCAGTAAATTCGATTGTAAAAGTTAATTGTAATTCTAAAGATAAGGGAGCTATCGCTAGAAAACTTTGTAGTGCAGAAACATGTTTAGGATGTGGAATTTGTGCAAAAAATTGTACTTATGGTGCTATTAAGATTGAAAATAATCTTGCAGTAGTAGATTCTAAAATATGTGTTGAAAAATGTAAAGAACCAACATGTTTAGCTAAATGTCCAACATCAGCAATTAAAATTGCTAACTAATTAAAGGATATTTAAATTATGAAATCATATATAGGGTTTAACAATGAGAATTTAACTTATATTATTTTTTTGAATGTACCTTAGATTATTGATAGTTTATATTTTGAGTTTTCATTGGGGAATCCTATGGGTGATTTCACATTAATAATCGGAATTGTATTAAGGCACAATTAAAGAATAATATCAGTATGTGTGATTAGTTAGCATCATACTACAATTCTATTAATACGTGTGCTATTAGCAGGATTTACTTGTTTGTCTCACGCAAAATATTGGTGGAATATTTTGAACCGTTATTTTTTGATGTGTCTAAAAATGTTTTTTTGAAATATTTTCGATAAAAATAGATTGGAGTAATCATATGAAGAAAAATATATGTGCAATACTAGTTTTTATTTCAATTGTTTTAAATTTTACTTCTTGTGATAGTAGTAGAAATAAATATTATGAAAAAAGTAATATAGTTATGGATACGGTAGTCACATTAAGTGCTTATGGAGAAAATTCTAAAGAAGCAGTTGAGGAAAGTTTTAAAAAGCTAGATGAAATTAATGAAATGGCAAGTACTAATATTGATACTAGCGATATTTATAAAATAAATAATTCATCAGGAGAAAGTTATGTACAGGTTCATCCTGAAATTATGAAGATGATAGAAACTTCAATAAAATATTCAAAGTTAAGTGATGGAGCATTTGATATTACTTTAGGTCCTATAATTGATTTATGGGGGATTGGAACAGATAATGAAAGAGTACCTTCTGATGAAGAAATAAAAGCTAAGTTACCATTAGTTGGATGTGATAAAATTAGCATTAATGAAGAAGAAAGTAGTGTTATGCTTCAAAAAAAAGGTATGGCTTTAGATTTAGGTGGTATTGCTAAAGGATTTGCAGCTGATGAAGTCTTAAAAATTTATAAGAAATATAATATTGAAAATGGTCTTATTAATTTAGGATCAAGCTCTATTTACGCTGTTGGAAAAAATAAAGATAACAATAAATGGTCTGTTGGAATTAAACATCCTAGAAGTGAAGATTCTAAGAACTATCTTGGCATAATTAAATTAAGTAATGAAGCATTATCTACATCAGGTGATTATGAGAGATATTTTATAAAAGATAATAAAAGATATCATCATATAATAAATCCTAAGACTGGATATCCAGCAGATAATGGTGTTATGAGCGATACAATGGTAATAGATAACGATGATGAAGATAAAAATATGTTAGCAGATTTATTAACTACAACAGTATTTATATTAGGACCTGAAAAAGGATTAAATCTTATAAAAACTTTACCTAATGTATCTTGTGAAATTACAACATCAGATTATAAAATTTATACATCAGATGACTTTAAAGATAGAATTACAGATTTAAATAAAGAATTTGAATTTGCAAACTAGTAAAGTAAAATATATATGATTTTGATATAGATAAATAATTTAAGAATTAGACTTATAACTAGAATGTATGGAATTTCGGTTAGTGATCACATAACTCTAGATTATAGTTTGGATATCTATAAAGATTAATTTTAAGAGGAACTATTATGTTTAAAAAGTGGGATATAATTATTATAATTTTTTTAATATGTTTATCATTTATTCCAGAGATTATTTTTGGAGTAGCAATGGGTAAAAATTATAATGGAACTTATGCAGAAATAACTTTAGATGGCAAGCTTTATAAAAAGATACTTTTATCAGAGCATAGGGGAAAAGAAGAATTTGATATAAAAACAAAATATGGATATAACGAAGTTGAAATTAATGATCAATCTATTGGAATACTTGATGCAGATTGTCCAGATAAAATTTGTGTCCACTCTGGATTTATATCAGAACCTGGACAAATTTCAGTTTGTCTTCCTCATAAATTAATGATTGAAATTAAAAGCAGCAACAATGAAAAAAATCTTGATGTTTCATAAATATATTTGGAATTAATTTAGATATATTTGCTGTTATGTATACTTTTAACAATATTTATATCGATAGAGATAACGGTGAAATGGAGGTTAAAATGAAAAAAACATTTCGAATAGTTTTTATAGGTCTTTTAGTTTCTCAAGCTTTGGCACTTTATACAATTGAAAGTATGATTCCAGTACCTTTCATTGCTCCTGGTGCCAAACTTGGATTAACAAATTTAATTACTGTCATAGCTTTATACATATTAAATAACAAAAAGGATGTTTTTCTAATAATATTATTGCGGTTATTGTTATCAACTATATTCAATGGAAGCTTATCTACATTTATGTATGGTGCTGCAGGTGCAATTCTCAGTTATTATGTAATGATATTTGTTAAAAAATTTGGAAAAGATAGAGTGAGCATAGTAGGAGTAAGCTGTTCTGGAGCGGTATTTCACAATATTGGTCAATTAGTAGTAGCTTCAGCTATAGTTCAAAATATAGCTGTTATGCTCTATTTACCTATATTATCGATAGCAGGAATTGGTACAGGAATTTTTATTGGAGTGACTGCAAATTTTGTAGTTAAACATTTATCTAAGTTACCATATTTTAAAAGTCTGAATTTAGACTTATGAGGTGACTAAACGAAAGTAAGGGTACTCTGTTGCTCGATTGCTATAGAACATAGCTATGGATTTCTAACAGTAAGAGTTGCTCAATTCCTGCATGTTCCCCAGACAAGCAAGAATTGAACAACTTTTACTGAAGAAATACCTATAGCCATATTCTAAATGCAATGCTCGCAAAAGAGTACCCTTGCTTTCTGGTTTGGAATGTATTTCAAAGTTTAAAGCTAATTTATAATTTGTTGTATAAAATAGACTTTTTCGCATCCTTCTATAGATATCTAATTTAAGATTTAGACTTATAATTAGAATGTGTTCCCATACTAGAAATTACATAAGTTTAAGTTATTTATCTATAATTTAAGATATAAAATCAATAGATTTGTTTATAAAGATCTTTAACTTTTAGATTATTTTTCTTAGCCATGGATTTCCAACCATGATTGCCTGCAAGTTTAAATATAAGTTTAGACATTTTTGCATTAGTAAATATATTATTTATTGAATTATTAGAATTATCTTCAATATCATTTTTTAAAGTTAAGAAAGCGTTATAAACAGGTTTTTTCATACGAGAGTTTAAAGGAATGTTTTTAGAGCCTTTAAGAAATTCACCGCCACCTATACCAAGACCAAATCGCCAGTTAAAATTTATTCTCTTAGAATAATTTTTTAAAATATCAAGAGCTATTTTATTTTGAATGCCTTCTAAGAATCCACAATTAACAAGTCCATACATATCAATATTTGGAGTGTTTTTGTCTTTAAGAAAATCTTCAAATGTAGCAAGAAAATTTAACATTGTGCTTGGAAAACAATCTGCATATAAAGGGGAAATGAAAATAACTTTATCATATAATAAAAGCTCATTTAACGAATTCTCATTGTTAACAAGATTGCTTATATAGTATTCTTTTGATTTAACATTAGTACTTAATAATTTAGTTAATTCGTTTATAAGATAACTAGAAGTACCTTTTCCTTTTCTTGGACTTCCATTTATAATACATAAATTAATCATAGAATAAACCCTCCCTACAAATTTTTAAGTATTTTTTTAGATTCGGATATATCTTTAATTATATAAACTTCATAGTCTGGAATACATAAATTAATAGCATTTCTTCTAACTAAATCTTTAAAAGTTTCTTCTTCATCAAAAGTAATATTTTTATTATATCCTATTACAATAAATTTAAGGTCTTTTTTATAACGAGGAAGATGATGAAGCTCACCATTAACTGTTTGAAAAAAAGGCAATAAAATGCCTATTGATCTATCAATTACATTTTTTACGTAAGAAGTATAGCAGCCATATTTTATTTCAGTTAGAATTACAAAAGTATCACCTTCTAAAATATATTTTGGCATTTCTGTATAGGAATCTTCGATAATGCATCTACCTGGTGTCTTGAGCCAACAATTAAAACATCCTAAGCAACCATTAATATTATCTATCTCTTTTGAAAGTACTCTTGAATTAGGAGGTAACACAGATGTAAGTTCTTTTGAATCGTCAACATTTAAATCATGAATTAATAACATAGAAAGTCTCCTTTTTATTCACAGAAATATATACAAACTAACAAGTATATATTTGTTGAAATTTTATATTTATTTGTAATTTTTATATTAGGGTAATTTTAAGTTATATTTATTAATAAATATATGTTTACACTGTCAACTTAATGATAGAGTAGCACTTAAAGTTTACACTGTCAACATGTTATGATATTATATAGATTACAAATTTAATTTTTCATTAAAATCAAGTTTCTATTACTAAATTATTTTTGAATTATACATATGTTGCAATATGATTTGTGAATTGATTTATTTATACAGTACATAGTTTTAATGTAGATTTCAATTTTCAATATATATGTTAAAAATATTATAGATAATATAAAAAAAGTATTAATAATATATTTTGAATTTTAGTAAATTTATATATAAAATTTAGGAAAGAGGTTTTACGTATGCAGGTCGATAAGTATCATCACGGAGATTTAAAAGAAAGTCTAATAAAGATGGGACTAAAGTTATTTAATGAAGAAGGGGCAGAAAAATTTTCAATAAGAAAAGTCGCCGCAATGTGCAACGTAAGTCATTCAGCTCCATATAAACATTTTAAAAATAAAGAAGAACTGATTAATGCAATATCTGAATATGTATTTTATAACTTTAAAAACTCACTAAATGAAATCGTGGAGAAGTATAAGGATAATCCAGGTGAAAGAATTATACAATTGGGAAAAAAATATGTTGCTTTTATGGTAGAAAATCCAGATTATTTGAAATTTGCGTTTTTAACAAATTCAGAGTATAAAATAACTATAGAAAAAAATACACTAAAAAGTGAAGAGTGTGGAACGTTTAAAGTATTTGAAAATTGTGCTTTTGAATTTTTACAAAGTGTAAATGTTAAAGAAGAAAAATATGCACAAGACATAATTGCCATGTGGTCGATGGTACATGGGCTTGCTACGATGTTGTCAAATAAGACATTTACATATAAAGGAGATTATCTTAGTTTGGTTGAAAATATATTAAGAAATAATCTTAGATTTTAAATTGTGGAGCTAAAATGTAAAATTGATTTAAATTTATATAAAGGAGATTATTATTATGTATAATATGAAAGAAGAATATAAAATTGGATTAGATCATATTGATAAGCAGCATGAAAAGCTTTTTGAGTTGGCTAACAAAGCATATATGTTATTAAAAGATGAATTTGCTGTTGATAAATATGATAAAATAGTAGAAATAATAAATGAATTAAAGGAGTACACTATTTTTCATTTTAAATCAGAAGAAGAATATATGGAAAGTATAAATTATAAGGGATTATTTAGTCAAAAACTACAACATGAAAAATTTATTAATGTTCTTCAAGAATTAGATTTCAAGCAGATTGATGAAAATCAAGATGAAAGTTTGATAAAAGTGTTAGATTTTTTAAATGATTGGTTATCTGATCACATATTAATAAGTGATAAATTTATAGGAAAATAAGGAACAATCAAAAAAATAATAGTCTATTTTTTGCATTATAATCATATTTATTTAATAGATTACCATTAGGTAAACATATTATTTTCTTATTTGATTGTAAAAATATATTATAGACTAATTTATTTTGTTATAGATGTTGTTGTAATATGATTAATTAAGAGATATAATAAAATTAATAAAAAATATATCTTCAGGGCAGGGTTAAAATCCCTACCGGCGGTATAGCCCGCGAGCTTTAATTTAAGCAGATTCGGTGTAATTCCGAAGCCGACAGTATAGTCTGGATGAAAGAAGGTAACCTATTAGTATTTAAGAGTTTAGTTATTCTTATTTATTTGAATGTATGCCCTGATGTATTTAACATCAGGGTTTAATTTTTTTGTTAATGAATTTAAAATAAGATTATTTTCAAAGGCTAAATACTAATAAGCTACACCAGGAGATAACTTTTGGGAGGCAAAGAAAATGAATGAAAAAACAAGTAAACTAGTAAAAATTTCTTTATTATCGGCTATAGCACTTATACTTAGGTATATAGAATTTCCAGTATTACCACTATTCCCATGGCTGCAAATGGATCTAAGTGATGTACCAGCAATGTTAGGGACATTTGGTTTTGGACCAATAGTAGGAATAATAATTGAACTATTGAAAAATGTTTTAATATTAGGAATAAAGGGAACAAGCACTGCTTTTGTTGGAGAAGTTGCAAACTTTTTATTTGGAGTAGCACTATTAGTACCAGCAGGACTTGTATATCATAAGAAGAAAAGTAAGAAAACTGCTATTATAGGCATGATATTAGGTGGTATTTTCATGGAGGTAGTAGCTATTATAGTAAATGCATATTTCTTATTACCTGCTTATGGAATGAATATGGACAGTGCTCAACTTATGCAATATATTACTTTAGGACTATTACCTTTTAATGGAATAAAGTCTGTTATAGTATCAGTAGTAACATATGTATTGTATAAAAAAATATCTGTGTCAATATTTAAAGTTGAACCTAATTTTGGTGGTTCTAAAAATAGTGCAAAAACTATGTAAGTAGATTCTGCAACCAAGATAAGGACAGAGTTAGCAATCATAGAAAAGTAAAAATATAGTTTAAGAATTAAATTAAAAAATACATATAAATTGCAAAGAGATTTATATAGAATCTAAGCAATTTATATGTATTTTATTTTTTATTAAACTTATGCATATATATCTAAATAAGTGATATTTTTTAGTTGCTTAATCGCTTTACTATAAGTTTAAATGTTATTAAGAATTTTAACTTTCTCTTAGCCACATTAATATGGCATCTTCTTTATTGTCTTCATAATATCCTTTTCTAACTCCATCTTTTTTAAAACCATGTTTAAGATAAAGCTTTTGAGCATTTTCATTGCTAGCTCTTACCTCAAGAGTATAAGCAATACATCCCTTAGACTTACAGTATGTTAGCAATTCATCTAATAATTTAGAAGCAATTCCTTGCGTTCTATAGTTAGGGTGAACAGCTATATTTGTTATATGAGATTCGTCTAATATAATCCAAGTACCAACAAATCCTACTACTATATCATCACATCTTGCAACAAAGTAATGTGCTATTGGATTATTTAATTCTTGAATATAGGATTCCTTGCTCCAAGGAAGAGAAAAACTTAAGGAACTGATATCTAAAACTCCATCAATATCTTCCTCTTCCATTAAATCAACAGTTACATTCATTTCTTAATTGCATCCTTTGTTCATATTCTCTCTCAGCTTGTGGCTTCTTTAAATAGAATGGAGTGGAGTTAGGATCATCAAATTGACCATCTCTTAGCAATTTACTACCTATTTCACCTAGAGATGATGCACGAACTAAATTTAAGTGATTTGGAGGGAAGTAACAATTTGGACAATTTTCAATTAGATAATCTTTGTATTTATCTAATCCATCTCCAATAAATATTACTTTTTCTCCTTTAGACTTAATTATTTCTACAAGTTCATCCATATCAAGTGCAGAATAATCCATAAGTTTTTCAAGTGAACCATTGCAACTCTTATATAATGAAGTATAAACGCTATTTCTTAGAGCATCCATTATTGGACAGATAAGTCCATCAAAATTAGCAACGCTAAATGCTAAAGCGTCTAAGCTGGATAGGCTAACATAAGGTTTACCGCTTCCAAAGCTAAGTCCTTTTACTGTTGCCATTCCTATTCTAAGTCCAGTAAAGGAACCAGGCCCCTTAGAAACAACATAGCCATCAATATCATCAATAGTTAAATTATTAAATTTTAATAAATCTTCAATTATAGTCATTAATATAACAGAATGTTCTTTTTTATCATTCAAAGTAATTTCGCCAAGTAATTTATCATCTTTCATTAAAGCTACAGTTGCAACTTTAGAAGAGGAATCTACAGCTAATACAATCATATTGTCAGCTCCTTTATATAATTATATCTTTCTCCATAAGGAGTTAATATTATTTTTCTGTAATCTTCACCTTTAGCAAGATCTTTTTCTATATATATATGAAGTAAATCTTTAGGTAGAATTTCTTCTATATAATTTGCCCATTCTATAACAGATACAGCATCTGAAAATATGTAATCATCAAATCCAATAGCATAAACTTCATCAGGATCACTTACTCTATAAACATCGAAGTGATTTAATTTTAAACGTCCACTATCATATTCATTTACAATAGTAAAAGTTGGACTTGTAATAGTCTCATCTATACCTAAGCCTTTTGCTATTCCTTTTGTAATGTGGGTTTTACCAGTGCCTAAATCTCCAGTTAAACAGATTATATCACCAGCATTTAATAACTTTCCTAATTTTATTCCTAATTGAGTAGTTTCAGCTACACTATTAATTTCAAATTTCATGGAATACCTCCTTCAAACTTTTAAAGAGAATGAATGTAAGATAATTTTAGGCACATTTTGATTGTACCTTATATAAAATTTCTCATTCTTTTATTTTATATCAAATTTTCATAAAAGCAAATTAATAAATGTTATTATTGATTTATTTATCAAAGCTAGATAGAAATCTATAGTCCAGTTGTATAACAACCCAAAAAAAGAATAAAGAATAAAGTTTATTTCAGTAAGTTGTATGATAAATCTAAAATTGGGATTTATTTATCTATAACAACTTTACGAAATAGAATTTATGATGATTTTTAGAATATTCAATTGCAGTTTAAAGCTACATAAAATTGTAATAAATTTATATATATTTATTTGTAATTAGTTGGTATAATAGATGTAAATGCATATTAGAATTAAAATGATAGATAATTAATTTACATGAATGTTGACTTAAATTGATTTTTTCGATAAAATTTGGATGCACATAAAGTGAATTAATAAATAGTATAAGGTTAAAATAAGTATATAAATGAACGTGACAGATAAATAATAAATGTAAGATTGATTAACGTGAAAATAAAGTTTTTATGAAAAGTAATCTGATTTTTTCGGGGGTGACTTATTTTGAAGAAGATTACATTTGCTATGGTATTAATAACTATAGTATTGTCTTTAGGAATGAGTGTATTTTCAAGTCCTTTGCTAGCAAATACTGAGAATAAAAGTAATGCTGAAATGAGAGATAAATATTTAAATATAATGACTGTGAATAAGCCGCAATATGATATGGTAAAGAAAATTATAAAGGACAAGCACAACGTTCAATATATGTTTACTGATGAAAAGGAAATCAGTGAATTTAAATATAATGCAAGTGTTTTGGAAAACGTATCAAATATGGATTTATTTATATATTCTGGAGCTACTTTTGAACCTTGGGCTAATTCATTTATTAGTGAATTGACAAAAGGAAATCTAGGAATAATTAATTTATCCAGAGGAGTAAGACTTTTAAATTATGATGAAGGTGCAACTAAGGAAAATCCTTATTACTTTGAGGGTATAGACGAATATAAAATAGCGTTATGCAATGTAAAGGCAGCTATTGAAGATAGAGATCCTAAAAATAGAGATTTTTATGAAAAGAATTATAATATTGCAATTAAAGAATTTAATGATAAATTAAAATCTTATGATGATAAGATAAAATCGCTTAGTGACTATACATTTATAACATTAAATCATGATTTTGATTATTTGACTAAATCCTTGAACTTAAATATTAAAGAACTTAATAATCATGAACTGGGTGAATTTATAAAAAGCAATAATTTAGATCCTAAAAAAGTTATTGTTATAGTAGATGGAGAACAAGATCCAAAAATAAATTTGTCTGGATATAATACAATAAAGTTATGGAAATATTATGGAGATTGGTCTTTTGATGACTTGATTTTATATAACATAGATGAATTAGCAAAATGGGCAAAACCAGCAGATAAGAGTTCAACTGGAAGCGTGGCATAATAATTGTTAATTATAATATGTATTAAAAATTAAATTATATGTAATAATAATATATAGGTTATAAGATTCAACAAGTTTTTTAAAAAAAATAAAAAAACTTGTTGATTTATTTAAAATTATATTATATAATCGTTTATGTCGTGAAGGGGTATGGCTCAACGGTAGAGTAGTGGTCTCCAAAACCATTGGTTCTGGGTTCAAATCCTAGTGCCCCTGCCATAATTGTCGTAGCACAGTGTGTTACGGCTTTTTTTTATTTAAAAAAACTAGTTATTTATTAAATTGGTTTATACATATATTCTTCAGAATCGATCATAGCCATATACTAGTCAATACTATTTTGTGATCAGCAATAAGGGGCAAACTTTTTTGAGAAAAGAGAAAGTTTGCCTTTTTTGTGTTTTAGCAAAATAAATAATTTTAGAAGATAAATAATATTTGAATTAAAAAACATATAGCTATATGAAATAACTAATAGTTAATTTTTAAAGTGAAGATAATGAAAAATACGTAGAAATAAGTATGTAAATAATAAAAGTAATAAAAATAATAACTCTTTTTTTCAATTAAATTGTATAATATGTAATAATATTGTATTATAGAAATAGATGGGAGTGATGTTTTTTGTATTCTGTTATTTTAGTAGAAGATAATATTGAGGAAAGAAATATTTTAAAAAAAATGCTTCTTTCAATATCTGAATTTATAAAAATATATGAGGCCGATAGTGAAGCAACAGCTTTAAATATAATTCAAAATAATGACATTAATATGTTTTTAATAGACATTAACCTAAAACAATCTTCAGGATTAGATCTTGCGATGAAAATTAGAAGTATATCTAAATATGAATTTAGGCAAATCATTTTTCTAACAACTCATATGGCATATATTACACAAGCATTTAAGAAAACACATTGCTATGATTACATATTAAAACCATATGATCATAAAGAGGTACAAGTTATGTTAAATAAGCTTATACTTAATGAGAGCAGTTATAAAGATAAAGTAGAAGAGAAAGAATTAGTTATAACTTTGAAAAGTGGTATATATGTAGGAATTAAAATAAGGGAGATTATTTTTATAGAGGTTATAGGTAAGAATTGTGAAGTAAATACTATTAATGGTTTGTATATTGCTAATAATATGAGTCTAAAGAAGATTATGAAATTAATTGATTGTGACGATATTATCCAAAGTCATAGATCTTTTGCGGTAAATAAGGATTACATATCTAAAATAGAAAAGATTGATATTAAATTAAGTGCGGTGTATTTTAATAATTCTTCTAAAACTGCACTTTTAGGATATAAATTTAAGAATAATGTAATAGATGAATTCAAAAAAGGAAAAGTGATATTATGCTAGGCAATTTTATTATGGATGCTTTAGATACAACAATTGTATTTTGTTTATGGAAAACAATAAATAATAAAAGTAAAGTTAATGTATTTAAACAGTTGTTAGCTATACTTATTATTGCTAGTTTAGTTGCAGCAATTGAACAATTAAAACTTAATTTTATATTAATATATATAGTGTATATTACAGTATTAAAAATTATATATAACTCAAATTTAATAGAATGTGTATTAATATATTTTTTTATAATGCTTGTAGATATGGCTCTGCAACTAACATTTACAATAATTATTAGACCATTTATTACGAACTATACACTTAAAGGAATTGTTATAGAAGTAATAATATTAGTTATTTCCATTATTTTTTTAAAGCTAAATAAAAATAGGAAAATTACATTTGAAAAAATAAATAATAATATTTTGGTTTATTTAGCTTCAACTTGTATTATATATACTATGTTATTTAAAATTATTTGGGAATATGATTCTAATATAATTTTAAATAACATGTTTATTGTAGCAGTTATTTGGATTATACTGATATTTTGTCAAACGTTAACATATTTTCATATTATTGAAATAACAAAAGAAACAGAAAAGTTAAAAATATCTAATGAATATAATGTTGCTATAAATGAAATAGTTCAAGAAATAAAACAAAGACAACATGATTTCGTTAATTATAAAAATACAATAAAAGGTATGATGGAAGTTTTAGATGAAAAAGAACTGAGGGAAGCAATTTATAATTATATGAAAGATGAGGATGAATATGATTATAAGATAAATGAACTTATATATATTGATAATGCAGTTATTAAATCTATATTATATAGAAATATGTGTAAAGCTAAAAAATATAATGTTAATCTGCAATATAAAATAGAAAATAATGTTTTGGATGATATATTGAGTTATCAGGAATTGTCTAATATATTAAATAATTTATTGAATAATGCTTTTGACGAGGTAATAAAAGAAGAATGTATTAATAAAAATATTAAATTAGAAATTGTTAATAGAAATAAAGAATCTCATTTAATAATTAAAAATCAAATAGCTAATGTTAATGATCTTAATTTAAATGAGATGTTTGAAAGAGGTTTTTCAACTAAAAATATAGGTACCAGAGGTTATGGGTTATATAATGTAAAAAAAATAATTAATTTACATAAAGGTTTTATAAAGGTAAATATAGAATCCGGAAAAATTAAATTTGATTTTTATTTTAATAATTCTTCAGGATAATCTGGTTCACCATACATACCACCACAACTTGATTTTGATACTAGATTAAATAAATTAAGTAGTATGGCTGAAAAAATATTTATAGATTTTTGCATTTCGAACAACTCCTTTTATATTAACGATAATTAATTGAATGATTTGTATTAATATACTTAAAAATATACAATTATATATTTTAGAATCTGATAGTTTAAAAAATAATATAGACCAAAATGTAAGCGATATTAAAGATAATATCTTTAATGTCGTTTTATTTTTTATTGGTCTTTTTTCATTTTTACAAGGAGCATAAGTTAATGTAATAATGAATGATATTATAAAAAAAACTATATAAAAATTAATATTTAATTGTATAGCTGATTTACTAAATAGTAATATTGATAAAAAGTAAATTGTACTTACAATTAAACATGAAGTATAAGTTTTACAATGAATACCTCCCCCTAATGTTCTTGTTGAAATTAAAATAACAAAAATCAAGAAAAAAAGTGGTATTTCATTAAAAAACAAAAATATTATGAATATAAGTGATAATTTACTTATATCTCCTAAAATCACTTCTAAAGTATACTGCATTTTTAGTAAATCTGTTTTTGTTAAAGAACTATTATTTTTTTTTAAATGTTTACATATTAAAGTTGAAAAACTTTTTATCATTTTAACCTCTTTCATAATATTTTATATTGTATAAAAATACTATATATTAAAACAAAATTCAATAGAAATGACATAAAACGCAAAAATATAGGAATAAAAAGAAATAATAAGTTAATAAAGATAGTCATTAAGATTATATTTGCCATATAAACTATCAAAATTAATTTAGAAAAGTACTAGAGCTGTCTATAATATAAAAATGAACATTCAAAAAATAATCTAAATAATTTAATTTTGTAGTTCGTGCTATAATATACGTGAAATGTAAATATATATAAAACACAAGTTATGAGAGAGGCGGTATTGTAATGGGAATTTTTAATGGACTTTAATAGTCTATGTGTAAGAGTGAGTATTAAATCTCCAGTATAGACTATACAGAAAATTTATAATGTTTATTATTACTGGGAGGTAAGAAATGTCTTATTTTAAATATCAAAATTTTGATATTTATTACAAAGTATATGGTGAAGGAAAACCTTTAGTTATCATACATGGGGATACAGCTTCTTCAAAAATGTTTATACCAGAATTAAAATTCTATTCTAAAAATTTCAAGGTGATTTTGCTAGATTTAGTAGGACAGGGAAAATCTAAAAGAGTAGATGAATTACCTTTAAATTATTGGCATTTTAATGCAATGGTAGTTATTGGGTTATGCAAATATATAGGTGTTAACAATGTTAATTTATTAGGTACAAGCGGTGGTGCTATTGTTGCGTTAAATGCAGCATTAGAGAATTCAAACTTATTCAATAAAATAATTATAGATAGCTTTATGGGAGAAAATTTACCTTATGAGTTTGCTGAAAAAATTTTAGTTGATAGAAAAATAGCAAAAAATAAGTTAAGCTCAAAGTTATTTTGGTTTATGATGCATGGTTTTGATTGGAAATATGTTATTGATCAAAATACAAATTTAATTATGAACTTTGCAAGAGAAAAAGGTGATTTTTTCGAGTGTAATCTTAATAATATAAAAAATGATATATTAATTACAGGAAGTTTGAAGGATGATTTAATACCTAATATTGAAAATATATTAAAAAACATTAATTCGAAAATAGAAAATTCTAAATTAGTTATTTTTAAGTATGGAAATCATCCAGCTATGTTTAGCAATAAAAAAGAATTTAGAAATTTAGTGTTGAATTTTTTGATGTAAATTATTCATTTAAAACTACTCATTTATTAAACTAGAAGATTTAGTGATAAAGTCATATCTAGTTTTAGCTTCTATAACGCTTATGATTGCTTTAGTAAAATCATAGATAATTAAATTATATGTACAAAATTGCGTTGAAATAAATATTTAGTGATATATTTATAATTAAATTAAATGATAAAATATACTTTTTATTCTTAATTATACATGGTGAAAAATGTATTTACTTAATTTAGAAAAAGTGTAACTATATAATTACAAGTATAGTTACACTTTTTCTAAATTATAATAAGAAGTTATAGGTAGGGTAAATGTTTATTACAATATTATCGATTGATTATTAAAGTTATAGCAATGTAATTTAATAAAAAGGATAGATGTTATTATATAAATTTTTATATCTAATAATTTTTTAAATGTAATTCTATTATTGTAACATATATAGAAAAGGGAGGAATTATGTTAGTCTTAAAAGTAAAAAAATTAAAAAAAACTTATAAAAATAATACAAATAAAACTAATGCACTTAATGGTATTGATTTTACAGTAGGACAAGGTGAATTTGTTGGTATAATGGGACCATCAGGGAGTGGTAAAACTACTTTATTAAATGTACTTAGTGGAATATCAAAACCGACAGCTGGGGAAATTGAAATTTTAGGACAAAGTGTAAAAGATATGTCTAAGCATGAAATGACATTATTTAGACGTAAGCATTTGGGATTTGTATTTCAAGATTTTAATTTATTAGATAGTTTAACGCTAGAAGAAAATATTATGTTGCCATTAAGCTTGGAATCATATGAATCAGAGGAAAGGTATAAAAAAGTAAATAAAGTTATGACTATGTTTAATATAGTTAATGTTAAACATAAATATCCTTATTTGGTTTCAGGTGGGCAGCAACAAAGAGCAGCTATTGGTAGAGCTATAATTAATAAACCTGATATTATATTTGCGGATGAGCCAACTGGTAATTTAGATTGGAAGTCTTCCAATATTGTAATGAATTATTTTGAAAGATTGAATCTAGAAAATAAAAATACAATATTAGTTGTAACGCATGATCCATTTACTGCGAGCTATTGTAAAAGAATAATTTTTATTAAGGATGGATTAATTCATTCAGAGATTACTAACAATGATAATGATAAGCAAATATTTTTTGATAAAATATTAGAAAATCTCAATAATATTGGAGATGAAAAAGATGACCTTTAAGGAACTTTCAATAAGAATGTTTAAATCAAATATAAGAAGGTATACACTTTATTTTGCATGTAGTGGATTTATTACTATGGTGCTTTTTTTATACTTAACTTTGTATACAAATAAAGATTTTAACAATCCCTATAAAGTAGATAGTTCGATTTCAGGAAATCTCTTTGCCCCTACATTAGTTCTATTTATATTTGCCACTTGTTTCATAATTTATGCACATAATTATTTTATTAAATTTAGAAAAAAGGATTTTGCGCTCTTTATGATAATAGGGATGACTGAAAATGATATAAGAAAAATTATATTATTAGAAAATATAATAATTGCTATTATATCTGTTTTAGTTGGACTTTTTTTAGGAACATGTTTGTCAAAGGTATTTTATTTTGTTGTATCTCAATTAGCAAATTTGAAAATAGATTTTTCAATAAATTTAAAGAGTTATTTATATACAATAGTATTTTTAAGTTTGGTAAATTTAATAATGATATTAAAAAGTTGTATATTTATTCCACTTTATCAAATTATAAATTTATTAAAGGCTCAACATAAAGCTGATAACAATTTTTCTGGAAATCCTTTCTTTGGAGTTTTGGGCGTGATTTTTATGTTAATTCCATATATTCGCGTGTTTGATAATAGATTTTCATTTTCATTTTTTGCAGTTATATTAATAAATTTAATTGGATTATATTTGTTAATTTCTAATTTACATTGGTTTATTAAAAAATTCTTTAAATCAAACTCTTTTGATAATTTAATCTGGATAAATAATTTAAAATATTCAATAGGAAATTCTAAAAAAATTATTTTTTCAATAACTGCACTTATTGCTTCGATACTTTATTTTATAAGTTTTAGTTATTCAGCTAATGAATCCATTAACAACAATATTATAATACAAAACCCATATGATTTAGCTTATGCAGAAATATATGGAAAAAATGAAATATCGGAGGATACATTAAATAACACACTTAAAAGTAATGATGTAAAGGTAGAATCAATAAATAGCTTAGAAATTGTTGTACAAGGGTCTACAGTAATGATATCAGATAAATCATTAAATAATTTACTTGGAAGCAATTTTAATGTAGAAAGGGGCAAGTATATTTGTTTACTTCAAATAAATAGAAATGATGGTTATGTTCATAATGAACAAGAAATTGAAAATTATACCATAAATAATACAACATATATTTTACAAGAAAAATTAGAAAAAATATTATTTAATAAGATTCCAATATTAAATAATTCACATTATTTAATATTTAATCAGGATGACTATAAAGAAATAAAATCTTCAGTAAAATCAAAATATATAGGAAATGTTAAGTTCATAAATTTTAATGATTGGACTAAAACTGAAACTGTAGTGAATAATTTAACGGATGAATTAGAAAATTACAACAAAATAAATACAAAACAATTTTTTGGCAGTACCAATGATGACAGAAGACAATTTAAGCCAGTTTCAAAAATTATTGATTACAAATTATTAAAAGAATCTAGTCAATTTTTAACCTTTTTATTATGCTTTGTATTTATTTTATTTTTTATTTCTTCAAATTTAATAATACATTTTAAGCTTTTAACTGAATTTGATAACGAAAAAATTAAATACGAAAAACTTAATAAAATAGGGGTTTTAGAAAAAGAAATTTCATCAAATATTTCAAAAGAGTTAAGCATAATTTTTTTACTCCCATGCATTTTAGGTACGTACCTAGGAACTTATTGTATATACTCAAAGATAGCTTCAATTGGAATTAGCAATTTACATGAAATACGATATGCATTGATTACAGGTGTTGCTTATACAGTATTAGAATTAATATTTTATTTGTTTTATAAAAAGCATTATATAAATTTGTTGTTAAAATGACAGAAGAACTATATTCAAAACTAAATATTTATTTTAAAGTCTATGAGATAAAGCTATAATAGTATAAAATTACACTATTATAGCTTTAAATATAATTAATAAACTAATACGCAAATGGAGAAGACAATGAAAAAAATAGATTTAACTGAAGGAAAAGTAATAAATGTTATAACAGCTTTAGCTTTGCCTATAATGGGAAGTTCATTATTACAATTCACTTATAACTTGGTTGATATGTTATGGGTAGGTGGATTAGGCAGCAATGCAGTTGCAAGTATTGGATCTTCAAGTCTTTATATAGGACTTGGATACTCAATAAATTCTTTAGTCGTTATTGGTGCTGGCATAAAAGTAGCTCAGGGGATTGGAAGAAAGGATAATAATCAAGTTAAGGAATATATTAATGCAGGAATTTTTATTAATTTATTGATGGGATTAATTTTGGGGTCTGCATTGATTTTTGTAGGAAAAGAACTTATAGGATTTTTACATATCGAAAATGTTGTTGTTGAAAGAGATGCTTATTATTATTTGGCTTTAAATGGTCCAATTTTATTTTTTACATTTTTTAATACTCTTTATGCAAGGATATTGGGGAGCTTTGGAAATAATAAATTAGCACTTAAAATTAATGCTTTGGGTTTAGCGTTAAATATAATACTTGATCCAATGTTTATTTACACTTTTAAATTTGGAGTTTTAGGAGCGGCTATTTCGACGTTAATTGCTAATATAATTATGTTTATTGTATATTTAGTAAAGTCTTCTGGAATACTTAAATTTAATTTTCAAGCTGGAATAGATAAAAATAAGATAATAAAAATAATAAGACTTGGTTTGCCTATGGTATTTCAAAGAATTTTATTTACAATAATTAATATTATGCTAGCGAAAATTGTAGCTTCTTTTGGCTCAGATGCAATAGCAGGTCAAAAAATAGGGCTTGAAATTGAATCGGTTATGTATATGGTTGTTGGTGGATTAAATGGGGCAGTTTCAAGTTTTACTGGGCAAAATTTTGGAGCTAAGAAATTTAATAGAATAAAAGAAGGATATAATGGAGCTCTTAAGATTGGAATAATATATTCATTAATAATTGCACTAGCATTTTTGTTCTTAAATAAACCGCTAATTAGACTATTTATTAGAGAAGAAAACACAATTATGATTGCAGCAGCATATTTACAAATGGTAGCTTTTTCGCAGGTATTTAGTACATTAGAAATGGTTTCAAATGGTTTATTCACAGGTATAGGTAAGCCTAATATACCTGCTACTATAAGTGTGGTATTCACTGCTTTAAGAATTCCAATGTCATTAATATTAATAAAACCATTTGGAGTAAATGGCATTTGGATAAGCATTGCGTTATCAAGCATTTTAAAAGGAAGTTTTGCTTATTTATTATATTGTGTTAAAGTTAAGAGAAAATATAAAGAAGTAAAAATATAGAATATATATATGTTGTAAGAATGATTAGAAGGGACTATGCTAAACAAATGATTATGAAACTATTAAAAATTTGATAAAATAATAAAAGATGAATAGAGTTGAAATGTAAAGTAAAGGATTTAAATATGCAATAATTGCGCTATTAGTATAGAGGAGGAACATTATGGAGGAATTAACAATTGCTTTGTTGATAGATGCAGATAATATTGGTGCTAAACATATTGAGAATATATTAGGTGAACTCACAAAGTATGGAAGGGTTACAATTCGGAGAATGTATGGTGATTGGACTCAGGAAAGGTTAAAATCTTGGTTAGAAAAATCTTCTCAATTTTCACTTACTCCTATAATGCAATCCAATGATACTTCAAGAAAGAATGCTTCAGATATAGGTCTTGTTATTGATGCAATGGATATATTGTATTCAGAGAAGGTAAATGGTTTTTGCATTGTATCAAGTGATTCGGATTTTAATAAACTGGCAAAAAGATTACGCGAATCTGGAAATTTAGTAATTGGTATGGGAGAACAAAAAACTCCAGAATCATTTAGAGCTTCCTGTGAAAAATTTATTTATTTAGATATCATAGATGAAGATATAGAACTTGAAGATGAGAAATTAGATATAGAGGTTGGCAATAATGAAAGTAGTAAAAAATATTTTGAAGAAAAATCATTTACGAAAAAAAGTATAATAGAAAAGACTATTATTAATATGATTTTAGACAGTACTATGGATACTATGCATCTTGGAGAAATAGGGCAAAGGATAAATAATATGTTTCCTGATTTTGATGTGAGAAATTATCATTATACAAAATTATCTGAATTGCTAAAGGAGTTTGATAGTCTTACTTTAAGTAATAAAGAAAACAAGTACTGGGTTGCTCTGAAAAATATTATGCCGGAAAATATTAAAGAAATTGAAAATAAAATAGTTGTAATATTTAATAAGAAACGAGTATCAAAGATGAACATTGGAGAATTAAAAAAAGAATTATCGAGCGTTATTCCTAATTTAAATATAGTTATTAAAAAAAGTGGAGTCACTAAGTTTTCTGTATTTTTAGATAAAAAAATTGATATTATTACAATTAGTGATGATAATAACAATGCTGAACTTATTAAATAAGCTGATATATTAGTATAGATGATAGATAAATTAATATGAAGTATAGTTTTAACCTAAGTGAAATTTAGTGAGTTGGAAAATTATTTTTAAGAGTACATTCATGGAATAATGATTTGATTTTGGCTATAATATAATTAATATTGCATCAAAGGGGAAATTTTATGTTTAATGAAAATAAAATGAATAGTTCAAAAGATAAAACTCTTATCTTAAGTATTGTTAATAGCCAATGTTTTAAAGACCTATTTATAAATAGAGGCATAACTAATGTTATTATTTTTGGTAGTTTAGCAAATGGAGATTTTACACCAGAATCTGATGTGGACATTGCAATTATTTCAAAAACCCCTATATCATTTAATGATGAATTAATACTAACTCAAAAATTAGAAGAACTCTTAGATAGAGATATAGATTTAATCGATATAAATGATGAAAATATAAATAATCTTATAAAGATTAGTGCATTAAATAGTAAGTTTGTTGTTTTAAAAGACTATCTTTTGGATGAGACTATAATCTTTTACGATAATTTATATAAAGATAATGAAGAATTTTGGAGAATATTAGATCAGGAGGTACTTGGAATTGAATAAAGAACGCTTGAAAAAGTTATTATATGATTTAGATACAACCACAAAAGATTTAAATAAATCATTACAGCTAGTTAAAAAATATAGTGATAATTCAGAGTTGAAATCAGAATTCTCAAATAGCCTTAAATATAAATATTTAAGGCTATTTATAATATATGAGGATTTTATATCAATGCTTTCAAAAGAATATAATCAGTATGAAATAGGAATGACAATTGATAAAGCGGCATTTGATTTAAACTTATATAAAAAGAATATAAAGTGATGCTAAGGAATATAAATTATATGTTATTTATATTCCTTAACATCACTTTATAAATTTAATTAACTAATTGCATTGATTGCATCCAGTTAATTTTCCACTTTCCTCTATTGAACCACTATTAACTACTTTACTTCTTAGCAAAGTTCTACAATTTTTTGTTTTGTGATAATGTTTCCCTTGAGGAGTCCAATACACAATTTCTTCATTTTTAATTTCTTGAATACTATTTTCTTCAAACAGTTCTAAAGATTTTGAATTAGAGTTTTCCTGTAATTCATTTATTGAATTTTCGTTGTCGAGTTTAATAAGATTAAGTTCATCACTATTAGAATTTTCGTGATCATGGTCTTCTAATATTTGTTCTTCTAAGTTTGTACTGGTATCTTTAAATAGGCCTAATGGCAAAACATCGACGATTGTTACTACTACTTTACGTTTTAAAATTCCCATGTAATAAAGTAAAAATATAAATCCAATTAGTACTGTTAGGAAAAGTAATATTATTAAACCTTCTTTTAACATTTGTTTTTCTCCTTACATTAATACGTACTTGCGCACAATCAAAAATGTGTTTTATCTTCAATTCTATATTATATTTGATTTTACTAAAAGTAAAAAGGCTATTGAGAAAAACTATTTAAGAAATTTTAAAAAACTATTTAAGAAATTTTAAAAAACTATTTACAACGGATAATTATTATTATATAATAATAAATGTACTAAGGAAGAAATTAACATGGATAAATAAATAAAAATAAAAATAAATAAATTTAGAAGTTTTAGGAGGAAAATATTATGAAAAAATTCGTTTGTACAGTGTGTGGTTATATTTATGAAGGAGAAGCAGCTCCAGAAAAATGTCCAGTGTGTGGAGTTGGAGCAGATAAGTTTATAGAACAAAGTGGAGATTTAGCTTTTGCTGATGAACATGTAATTGGAGTAGCTAATGGTGTAGATAAAGAAATAATTGAAGGATTACAAGCAAATTTTGCTGGAGAATGTACAGAAGTTGGTATGTATTTAGCAATGTCAAGACAAGCAGATAGAGAAGGATATCCTGAAGTTGCTGAAGCTTATAAAAGAATAGCGTTTGAAGAAGCAGAACATGCAGCAAAATTTGCTGAAATGTTAGGTGAAGTAGTAGTTGCAGATACAAAGGCTAATTTAGAAGCTAGAGTAAATGCTGAACATGGTGCTTGCCAAGGTAAAAAGGATTTAGCTACTTTAGCTAAGAAATTAAATTTAGATGCAATTCATGATACAGTACATGAAATGTGCAAAGATGAAGCTAGACATGGAAAAGCATTCAAGGGATTATTAGATAGATATTTTGCATAGAATAAAGATTATTAGATAACTATTTTATCTATAATATGAAAATAGCCAGTACTTAAGTAATAAAGTATTGGCTATTTTTTATGCAATTAAATTATAAATAAAAATGAAATTATAGGAAAATCTATATATAAGGCACATTCAAAAAAATAATCAGGGTATTTTAGACTTTTTATTTTCTTTTATGTGCCTAAGATGATATTTATTATAAATTGTTGTACATAATGTTATATGAAAATATTTCTAAATGATATTTTAGATTAAGGTACATGAAAATAAATAACAAGTCCAAAGTTGATATGAATATTTTTCGTCAGGCAAGGATGTAAATTGACTTCATAACAGGTTTATTAAGAAATTTGCTGATGGATGATGATGTAAAATGGCATAACAAATGGAACTTTTTATTTTTTGATTGTGCTTAAATTCAAATTTTATAATTTATAAAACTGAAAGGTAAAATATATTGTAAGCTAAAGGAGGATTTTTAATGAATGCAGTTGAAGTAAAGAAAGGTATTTATTGGGTTGGTGCTATAGATTGGTCCTTACGTAATTTTCATGGATATACAACAAATAGAGGAGTGACTTATAATGCTTATTTAATTATAGATGAAAAGATAGCGTTAATTGATACAGTAAAGGCTCAGTTTGCAGGTGAGCTTCTAGAAAGGATATCTAAGGTTATTGATCCAGAAAAGATTGATTATATAATCTCTAATCATGTTGAAATGGATCATTCAGGATCAATTCCAAAAGTGATGGAAGTTTGCAAAAATGCAGCTATTATTACCAGTTCACCATCAGGCTTGAAGGGACTTACTGCTCATTATGGACAATATAACTATAAATCAGTAAAAGCAAATGAAACTTTGAGCTTAGGGAAAAGAACACTTAAATTTGTTCCAACTCCAATGCTTCATTGGCCAGATAATATGGTAACTTATTGTCCAGAAGAAAAAATTCTTTTCTCTAATGATGCTTTTGGACAACATTATGCATCAAGTAGACGATTTGACGATGAGGAACAATTAGAAATCATACTTGAAGAGGCTAAAAATTACTATGGTAATATTATTATGCCTTATGGTAAACAAGTACAAGGTGCATGTGAGATTATATGTAGTTTGGATATTGAAATGATTGCTCCAAGCCATGGAGTTATTTGGAGAAAAAATATCCAAACAATTTTTGATGCATACAAGTTATGGAGTGAAAATAATCCACAAACAGGTGCTATTGTTGTATTTGATAGTATGTGGCATTCTACAGAAGTAATGGCAAAAACTATTGTTGAAGCATTTGCTGATAAAAGCATTCCAGTTAAATTATATGATTTAAAAGTAAATCATATATCTGAAATTATTCCAGAAGTTTTAACTTCAAAATACATTGCAGTGGGTTCACCAACTCTTAATAATACTATGATGCCAACAGTTGCTGCATTTTTATCTTATTTAAAAGGTTTATCACCAAAGAATAGAAAAGCATTTGCCTTTGGATCTTATGGATGGGGTGGTCAAAGTATAGCTCAAGTAGAAGAAGAATTGGAGAAATGTGGATTTGATATTTGCTTAGATAAAATTAGAGTTCAATATATACCTTCTAAACAACAATTGGATGAAATTAGAGAACTTGTTAGGAATATTGAATAAGTCACATTCAAAAAATAACGAGTCCATCTATCAAGCCTATTTTTTATCAGAGGAAGCTTGACTCGCATACAATTATGGTAGCAGATTTCACTAATAGTCAGCCATGAGACAAATCTGATTTATTGTCTGATGAAAAATAATGATGACATTTTTGGGGTGGTGTTTTTTTCTGCATGATTAATATTTACTTTGACAAAATAATATACAATATTATAATAAATAGTATATTATGTAAAATTAATATAATAAATTTATTTTTGGGGAGGACTAAAAATGTTAAAAGTAACAAAAACAGATAAGGCTCCATCAGCAATAGGACCTTATTCTCAAGCAATAAGTTTTGGAGATCTATTATTTGCATCAGGACAAATACCATTAGATCCAAAGTCAGGAGAAATAGTTGGAGGCAATATTGAAGAACAAGCAACTCAAGTTATGAAAAATATTTCAGCAATACTAGAAGAAAATAATATTGATTTCAAAAATGTTATAAAAACAACTTGTTTTCTTGCTAATATGGCTGATTTTGCAAAATTTAATGAAGTTTATGCTAAATACTTTATAAGTAATCCAGCACGTTCATGTGTGGCTGTAAAAGAGCTTCCTAAAGCTGTTTTATGTGAAGTTGAAGTTATAGCTTACAAGTAATATATATAACTCAAATGAGGTATTGCAAAACATTTTAAAGTTTAGCAATACCTCATTGAATTTATTATGCATTTTTTATTTCTTCTACTAATTCCTTCATTAATTCTGGAACAGTTGTCATCTTTGTAAGTCTGCCTGCATTTTCTCCACAGAATATTAATCCTTGATCAACATTACCTTTCACGGCATTGATTAAAGCTTCGGTTATGCAGTATGGAGTGGTAGCAGGATTACATGGAGTTAAACAATTGTAGCAGTGAGTTATTTTTTGTCTTTCTATAAGAGTTTTCTTAACAAAAGAATTTTTAATAGCACGTCCAGGCATTCCTACAGGACTTTTTACTATTTGTATATCTTCTTTTGAACAGTTTAGATATGCATTTTTAAATTCTTGTGATGCATCACATTCCTCAGTTACTACAAATCTTGTTGCCATTTGAACACCGCTTGCACCTAATTTTAAGTATTTTGCAATGTCATAGCCATCAAATACTCCACCAGCAACTACTACAGGAATTTCTTTATTGTATTTTTCAGCGTATTTCTTAGTTTCGTTTATTATGTCAACAACGATTTTATCAAAATCTACATCATTATTTTGTAATTCATCTAATTTATAGCCTAAATGTCCACCAGCCTTTGGTCCTTCAATTACTACAAGATCTGGAGCTATATTATCATGTTTATCCCAAAGCTTTAGAATTACTTTTGCAGCCTTTAAAGAAGAAACAATTGGTGCAATTTTAACAGAAAAATCTTTTACGATTTTAGGTAACATAGTTGGTAGTCCTGCACCTGAAATTATTAAATCAACACCAGCATCTATTGCGGTTTTTATTTGTTCTTCATAATGGCTAGTTGCAACCATTGCATTAATTCCTATTATGCCATTTGGTGCTTTAGCTTTTGCTAAAGTAATATGCTTTTTTAAAGCCCTTAAATTTGCTTGTAAAGGGTTTTTATCGAAATCATCCTCATCATAACCAAGTTGAGCAGTAGAAATCACTCCAATACCACCTGCATTTGCAACAGCAGCAGCTAGGTTAGATGATGAAACACCAACTCCCATACCTCCTTGAATAATAGGAATAGGAGCAATTAAATTTCCAATTTTAAGAGAATTAAAATTCATTTCACATATATCCTTTCATAGAAAATTCTATAATATAATAAACTATTTTGACTATCAAAATAGTTTATTATATTATAGAATAATATGAAGCCTTAAACAAGAAGTATTTTTTTTGCTTAGTTTTTCCAAGATATTTTTAACTTAAATAATATTCTTTTACGTTAATGATATTATATATGTATCTTAAATATTTTTTATATCTTTATTGAATGTTTTTGTTGACATAAACTATAGCATCATGATATACTGTTAAATGTCTTAGGGGTATGGCTCAACGGTAGAGTAGTGGTCTCCAAAACCATTGGTTCTGGGTTCAAATCCTAGTGCCCCTGCCATAAAATTGTAGTACTATTGTACTACAATTTTTTTTGTGTCTAGAAAAGTAAAAAAATTGATTTTAAAATACAGTAATATAAATGTTTATAAGAGTATTATAATTATGAAGCATAAATGATTAGGAAGAAAAGCCAGGGGCTTTTAAAAAGACAAAAATAATTAAATGTGACTTCAGCTTCAATCATTAATTATTAATCATGAATAATTAATGATTGAAGCTGAAGTCACTTTTTTATTTTTAGCAAATCATAATATAGCAAATTCATACATAACTTTAATAGAAAGCAAAAGTACAGAGTTTGTAAGCGGATTTTACTGAATTAAATTAAATCATAAGAAAGAGCTTGGTAAGTCACGATTATAACTATAGAACTAATGTCGAAAACTCTTTGAATTCATAAGCAAAATGTAAATAAAATAGAAAAATGTAAAAAATGACTTTATTAAAAGTAATTAATTTGTTAATATAATAAAATATGAAGATAAATTGATATACATATAAGTAAATGTGTAGTTTTTTGTCTTAAATGTGATTAGTGTTTTTTTCATGTGATTAAAAACTACTCAATCTTCGTATAAGATAAGCATATTATGGTAATAATCCATGATGAGGTGGAATGAATATGAGCAAATTAGTTATGCTAAATGAAATTAGAAATAAAAAGATAAAAAATAATGATAATAATATTATTAAAGAAGATGTTAATGAATCATATATAACTTTCATGGAAAAGTTTTGCAAATTTGAAAATGAAGAAGATATAATAAATTTAAATGAAGAAATTATAGATACAAAGTATGAAGAAAAAATTAACAGAATAATAGAAAAAATTTTTTTATTAGATAATAAAACCCCATTAATAGATTTTATTAATTCAATATATAAAGATGATTTGTGTACAAACACTGAAATTAAAATAATTAGAAATTCTGATACTGCCAATAAAAATTATAAGTTTAAAATTTTAAGAGATGTCAGTTATGAATTTAATATTTTAGCAGAAGATGGTTATAGAAAATTTGAATATGAAATACAATTTCAAACTAATGATTCTCATAATATAGCTTTTACAGTTGCAAGAAATGATTTAACTATTAATTGTAATAAGATAGTTAATTTGAATAAAAAGAGAAGAGAACATCAAAGTAATATTGAAAATGATGAAAAGAAAAGTTTGCAAGATTATAATAAGCCATGGCTTATTATGCTTAACTCAGATATTCAGGTTCCTGATGTATATAAATTTAAGTCAGACAATGATAAAGATTCAGATTATGAATTCAATATATTTAAAAGCTGGAAGTATGATTTTAAACGTTTATTTCAAGATAACATGTATTTATTATTTCCTATGAAAGTATTTGATCTTAAGAAAAGATTATCTAATATAAATCAAGATACATGTGGAAAAGATATTGTTAAAGATGAAATTTTAAGATTTTTTAGAGAGATGAATGTATATTTAAGAAAATTAAAAGAATCTGCTTTAATAACAGAAAAAGATATTAATGAATTTAATTTAATAGCAATTGATTTGTTAAATGACTTTATTAAAGAAAAAAATAACATTTTTATAGATATAAAAAAAGATATAGAAGATAAACTAAAAAATATAGTTGTATAGGATATATGTAGAATATAATCATTAAATTTACAAGAATATAAAATCGTATGTTGGTTAAAATATTATTGTCAGGAGAAGAACTTAACAAGGTTTTTCAAATGATAATACCAAATTAACCGAGGAGGGGATCCTTATGTCAAATAAAGCATTAGTTCCAGAAGCAAGACATGGTCTAGAACAGTTTAAAAATGAAGTAGCTCAAGAACTAGGAGTACCATTTAGTGATTATAATGGAGATTTAAGTGCTAGACAATGTGGTTCAGTAGGCGGGGAAATGGTAAAAAGAATGGTAGAGGAATATGAGCATAGAATATAATTAGAACTGCGCCTTTATTCGAGTTAAATTCTATAAATTATGATAAATAATTTAATCATATTCCAAACCAGAGAGGTACGTTATCAGTGAGTAACGTACCTCTTTCTTTTTTTGATTATGTTTAAAATTGATAATTATTTTGGACTACTATGGTATTTCATGATAAAATTAGAACAAAAGTTCGTTAGGTACATGAAATAAATAACAAGTCCAATTTACTGTTGATATTTTTTAGAATGTACATTGAAAAAGGTGATTAAATGAAAAAAATTAGGATATTACATACGGCAGATATACATTTCGATACTCCTTTTAGTGGAATGACACCTAATGAAGCGTTAAAAAGTAAAGAGGAGTTAAAAGAAGTTTTTGAAAAGATAATACAAATTACTAATGAAAGAAAAATAGATATTCTTTTAATTGCAGGGGATGTGTTTGATAATCTATCTGTAAATAAAAGTACACTTTATTTTATTAAGAGTTGTTTGGAAAAAATAAATCACGTTAAGATTTTTATAAGTCCTGGGAACCATGACCCATTTAATGATAAATCATTTTATAGCATGATAGAATGGCCAGATAATACTCATATTTTCACAGAAAAGCCTGAACGAATTATTTTGGAAGAACTAGATACAGTAGTTTGGGGAGTTGGGTTTGATAAGCCACATATTAATAATTCGTTATTAAAAGATATACAAAGAATTGATGGATACAATAATGTAATGGTTCTTCATGGAGAAATAACGACAACCAAGGATAGTAATGATTATAACCCAATAACAGAAGAAGACATAGCTACAAGTGAAATGGATTATATAGCACTTGGCCACAGACATAAATTTTCAGGTATAAAAAAAATAAAAAACACTTATTACAGTTATAGCGGATGTCCTCAAGGTAGAGGATTTGATGAGCTTGATGATAAGGGAGTATTATTTATTGAATTAAAAGAAAAATTTTTAGAGAGTGAATTCATCAGAACATCAATTAGAAATTATTATGAAAAACAAATAAATATTGATGGCTGTTTTGGTAATAATGAAGTAAAAAATAAAATTATAAATGAAATATCCAAAGAAGATAGAGAAAATAATTTTTATAAAGTAATTCTTACGGGTGAAATATCAGAGGACTTCACTTTAAATGAAGAATTTTTGCAGCAATTACTTAGCAGTGAATTTTATTTTGTAAAGATTATAGATAAAACTGAAATAAAATTAGATATGAACGAGTTAATGAAGGGATATTCTATAAAAAGTATATTTGCTAAAAAGATGTATGAAAAGCTTCAAATGGCAGCAGATGAAGATGAAAGACAAAGAATAATTTTAGCATTAAAAATAGGGATCCAAAGTCTTTCAGGAGAAGAATTGAAAATTTCTGAAGGATGATTATTATGTATGTAATTTCGGTTAACTATTGCATAAGTATGATTTATAGCTTGAGTATCTATATTGTAATTGATAAAATATTCAAAAATATTTTAAGTGAAGTTTTTACCAATGAGAGAGGTGAGGTTTGTGCGGATTAAAAGAGTTACTATTGATTTTTTTGCTGGAATTAAGAATAAAACTTTAGATTTTTCAGAGGGCTTTAATTTAATTTATGGAGAAAATGAGCGTGGAAAGAGTTCAATAGAAAGTTTTATTAAAGTTTGGCTGTATGGCATGGATAATTCGAGAGGAAAGTTTAATGATAGAAAAAGATATTTGCCTTTAAGTGGAGAAAAAATTTCTGGTGAATTGACAGTTGAATATAATGGTAAGGGTTATATTATAAAAAGAACTTTTGGTATAACTAAAAAAGAAGATACATGTGAGGTTTTGGATGAGATAACTGGTGAAGCTATAGAAATGGAATATAAAAATGAACCAGGACGAATGTTTTTTAATATAAATTCCTCTACTTTTACTAAAACTTTATTCATAAGTCAGTTAGGTGTTATTGTTTCTAAAGATAAAGAAGAAGAGATCATGGAAAAAATAACTAATATGTATAGTGCAGGGGATGAAAATATTTCGATAACAAAAGCTATAGAAAAGCTTGAAAAGCGTAAGAAACAATTATTTGGAGTAAGAAAAAGTGGAGAGATTGATTTATTAGAGGAAAAAAGAAATTTGCTTAATGAAGAATTATGGGAAGCTTATAAATTAGGGGAAGAAAACATACATAATGAAGAAACTTTAATAAAGAAAAAACAAGATAAAATTAATATAAAGGAACAAATTCATAAATTAGATTTATATAAGAAATATATTAAAAAGATAAAACTTCAAAAGGATTATAAGGAAATATGTGATTATTTAATAAAAGGTGAAGAACTTAAAAAGAAAGAGGAAGATATAAGTGGACAACTTAAAAAAGGAAATGAGTTTATAACCAATGAATTTTTAGATGAGATTAGCGAAAAATCATCAAGATATCTAAGTCTTTTAGATGTTAAGCAAGAGAAAATGAATAAATTACATGAATTGGATCAAGAATATAAAGAAAAAAATGATGAAATGAAAAAATATAGTGTGTTCACTTCTATGGGAAATAATATTAAGGAAAAAATATATACTTTAAAATTCGATCAACAGAATTTAGAAGATAAGCTAAATAATATTATTAACATTAAGAATTCAATATCAAGAATCAAAATTGATATATCTAAACAGAAGTCGGGAAATGAAAGTCTAGAATTTATATGTAAACATAGACAAGAAATAGAAGAACTGCTTATTTCGTATAAGGATGGATTAAAAGAATTAAAGTATAAAATAGAAAATCAAGATAGTAGCAAATATTTAATAAGTGATTCAAAGGATGGTAATAACAATATATTTATTGCATATGCATTGGGTGGAATAAGCTGCTTAGGATTTGTTTATGGTATGGTAAATCAAATGATATCGCTTATGATAGTTTTATTACCTTTATTTCTTTTATCAATTAAATTATATGTAACATATTCATTGGAAGCAAAAAATAATGAATTAGCTAAGAAAGACAAGATGGTAGTTGAAAAATTAAACACTCAAATATTAGAAAGTGAAGAAAAATTAAATTTGTACATTAAAAGAACTAATTCTAAGAGCTATGAAGAATTTATAAATAAGTTAACAAAGTATGATAAGTATAAAAGTTATAGTGATAATATGAATGTTATTATGAAAGATAAGGAAGAGGAAATAAAGTCATATAATATTACAGAATTGAAGGGAACCTATAATAAAAATAAAGGGGTTATATCTTCTCTTTATAGTGTTTTGTTATGTAAATCATTAGATGAAGTACTAGAAAAAATAGATGTATATGAAGAATTAAAGGAAGATATTCTTAGGAATGAATATAAGATAAATGGAGTTAAAGAAGAACTGCGAAATATTGATGAACAATTAATTGATAGAGAGCAAGAAATAAAAAGCAAGACTACTGTAATTGGATTAGAAAATACAGAAATATTAGATTTACATATTAAGATAAAAGAATATAAAGAAAAAATAAATTCAATGAAAGAAGTGAAAAGTGCTTTAAAAAATGTTGAGGAAACATATAAGGTTTTACTTAAAGATAGAAATATTGATGAGATAAAAGAGGAAATGAAAGAAATAATAAATAGTAATATAAATTATTCTTATGAATCAGAAGAGGAAATAGATACGGAGATAAGAAAGCAATCTAATGAATTATTAAAAGTTGAAAAAGAAATAAAAGATTTAGAGCATCTTATAGAAAAAAGATATATAGGAAAAAGGGAAATTTCTGAAATACAAGAGGAATTGTTGATTAATAAGGAAAAGTCTGGAAAACTTGAAAAAGAATTTAAGGCTTTAGATTTAGCAAGTTCAACTCTTCAAGAAGCGTTTGATGAAGTAAGACAAAATATAGGACCAGAATTAAATAATAAAGTTGTGGATAAATTTAATTTTTTAACAGATGGAACGTATAAAGAAGTTAAAATTTCAGAAGACTATACATTAAAATTAAGAGAAGATACAAAATTATTTGATGGAGAAATATTAAGTAATGGAGCAAAAGATCAATTATATTTATCTTTGAGGCTTTCTATTGTAGATATGTTATTTAAAAATAAAAATGTACCAATTTTTTTAGATGATGCATTTGTTCAATATGATGATAAAAGGAGAGAAAAAGCGATAAAGCTTTTAATTGAAGAGAATTTTGAACAAGTAATTTTCTTTACATGTCAAAAAATTGAAAAACTAATTGTTGATAGGAATCGTGATAATTATAACTTAATATTTTTATAAATCATATGCTAAGGCACAATCAAAAAATAATAGACCAATATGCTATTCTATTTTATGTAATACTAAGTTAGTAAAATAAATTAATGGGCTTTATATGAGTCTATTTTACTTTCTTCTCTACATAAAATTATGAGTATCATTTTTGCTATCAAATATTGGAATTGATTTATTCCATGATTGACACATTTAAACTTTAGGGGTAAGATTATAAACAAATGTGCAAATGCAAATCATATGCAAGTTGGAGGGGTAAGATGAAAAAGAAAATTATTGCAGGTTTTTTAATTGCATGTATTAGTTCAATGCTAATTGGATGTGGAAAAGCTAATGCTGGAAGTAATGTACAGGATAATGATAATAAGAAGTTGAAGGTTATGGTTTCAATATATCCATTAAAGCAATTTACTGAAAAGATTGCAGGAGATAAAGCAGAAGTTACTTGTTTAGTTCCAGATAATATGGAGCCACATGATTATGAACCTAAAACTAAAGATTTAGAAAAATTAACTAATAGCCAGATTTTCGTATATAATGGATTAGGAATGGAAACTTGGGTAGACAAGGTTAATGATGTTATTAAGGATAAGAATGTACTTAGTGTAAATTCAAGTGATGGAATAGATCAGAGAAAAGAAGGGGATGCAATAGATCCACATAGCTGGCTAAGTTTAAAAGATGCAGAAAAGCAATCTGATAACATAAAAAATGCTCTTATTCAATGTGATGAAAAAAATAGAGACTATTACGAAGAAAATTATAATAAATTTAAAGATGAATTAGAAAATTTATATAATGAATATCAACCTAAATTTAGTCAATTAAATAATAAAGATTTTATTACTGGTCATGCTGCTTTTGGATATTTATGCAGGGATTTTGGGTTAACACAAAAATCAGTAGAAAATTTATTTGCTGAGGGAGAACCAACACCAAAACAGCTAGAAGAATTAGTTGGTTTTTGTAAGGAAAATAACATAAAAACTGTTTTCTCAGAATCATTAGCAAGTCCAAAGGTTTCAGAAACTTTAGCATCAGAGGTTGGAGCAAATGTTGTACCTATATTGACATTAGAATCTAATGAGGATAATAAAGATTATATATATGCTATGAAATATAATCTGGATGAAATATATAAATGTTTATCAAATGAAAGTAACAAGAATAGTTAGGTAAGTTAAGAAAAATATTCATGGCAACTTTTGAACTGTTATTTATTTTTATGTGCCTAAATATATTATGATAGTTAGAGAAGTCATCTTAAATAACTTAGTATTATTTTAAGATGATTTCTCTATTTTGTTAAATATGTAAGAAACATATTATTTATGGTATAGTTATATTATAGGAATATTGAAAAAAATATAGTTTATAAAAGGAGGTATTATGAGTTCAGCAGAAAAATTTTATAAAGAAAATATAGAAAATAATAAAGAACAAAGCAATTTATTATCCACTAAAGTAAATCTAATAGGGTGGAGCAGATTAGCTGTAGTAGTGTTGTGCTTGATATTTGATTATATTTTATATAAACAAAATAAGTTGATTCTTGCCATGATTTCTACAACTATATTCGTAGTGTTATTTTTATTTTTGATTATTTATCACAATAATATATTTGAACGTAAGAAAAGGTTTGATATATTAGCTAAGATTAATGAAAAAGGAATTAAAAGATTAAATGGAGAATTTAAAGAATTTGAGGATGATGGAACGGAATATTTAGATAATGGACATTCCTTTATAAATGATTTGGATATATTTGGGAAAAATTCTGTTTTTCAATATATTAATAGTACAGTTACAAAAGGTGGAAGAGAAGCATTAGTTAAGTTGTTAAAAAGAGAAAAAACATTAGATAAAAATGAAATAATGCATAATCAAAAATCGATAAAAGAGCTTGGATTAAAGGCAAAATGGAGACAACAAATAATTCTTGAAGGAACTTTAGAAAAGTCAAATGACATAGATATAAAAAGTCTAATTCAATGGAGCAAGAAAAATAGTGATTCATCATCAAGTCCGTTAAGAATAGCAATAGCATTTACATTTATGTTGGTAACTGCTGTCTTTATATATATGTGCAGCATGGGATTAATGCCTGTATCAGTTCTACTTTTAGATCTTATGGTTAATTATTGTGTAGTTAAGATGCTGTCTAAGGCAATGAAAGAAGAATTTAAATTATTTGACACAATAAAAAGGCATGTAAGTGTATATAGCAAAATTTTAGCTTTAATAGAGGATGAAGATTTTGAATCTTCTTATTTAGCAAAATTAAAAGCTAAATTAAAGGATAATAATTTAAGTTGTAAAGATGAAATGAAGAGATTATCTGCAATACTAGATTGGATGGGAAATAGTGCTTATAATGCCTATTACTTATTACTAAATGTATTTTTATTTTCAGATGTATTTTTAATTAAGAAGTTGGAAAAGTGGAGAGATAAAAATGGAGATAGATTGGAAGAATGGCTTGAAGTAATGCATGAAATAGATTCACTTTGTAGTGTTGCTAATCTTTCTTTTGATAATGAAGAGTGGATATATCCAACTATTATAAATGAAAACGAATTAAGCGTAGTTAGTGTTGGCCATCCGTTAATAGGGAAAAGAGCTGTAAAAAATACATTTGCACTAAAAGGAGATCAGAAGGTATCGTTAATTACTGGTTCAAATATGTCTGGAAAGAGTACTTTTTTAAGAACACTAGGTGTGAACTTGTTTTTTGCTTATATTGGTGCACCAGTATGCGCAAAAGAGTTTTCATGTGGAATTATGAATATATACACTTGTATGAGAACAAAGGATAATTTAGAAGAAAGCATTTCATCTTTCTATGCTGAAATATTAAGAATAAAAATATTAATAGAAGCATGTAAAAAAGGCGAAAGAGTATTTTTTCTTTTAGATGAAATATTTAAGGGAACAAATTCAAAGGATAGACATACTGGGGCCACAGTTTTAATTAAGCAATTAATTAAATATGGTGGAGTTGGGCTTGTATCTACACATGATTTGGAATTATGTTCTTTAGAGCAAGAAAATAAGCATATAATAAATTATAATTTCAGAGAATTTTATGAAGATAATAAAATCAAATTTGATTATATATTGAGAAGAGGGAAGAGCGAAACTCAAAATGCAATTCATTTAATGAAATTAGCGGGAATAGAAATTATTTAGGTACATGAAAGAAAATAACCAGTCCAAAATGTCATGATTATTTTTCTGAATGTGCCTTAGATTAGAAAGGAATATATTATGGGGTATATAATTATAGATTTAGAGTTTAATAACTTGAAAAATATAACTAAATATGATGAAAAGTTTTTTGAGAAATATGGAATGTTTGATTCAATAGATTTAGAGAATGAAATCATAGAAATAGGTGCAGTAAAAGTAGATAAGTATATGAAGTGTGTAAATGAAATGAGGGAATATATTAAACCTTCTATATTTCCTGTAATAAATCCAATTGTAACTGACATTACTAAGATTAATATGGATATATTACAGAAAAAAGGCATATCGTTTAAAGAGGCTATGAATAAGCTTAAGAATATGTTTGAGGAGGGGGATGTCCTTTGTTCTTGGGCAAAAGATGATGTGGCAGAATTAATTATAAATGCTAATCATCATAAATATATGGACTTAGATTGGTTGTCTGGCTATTTAGATATTCAGGAATATGCAACTAAAATATTAGGACATAAGAAGGCGTTGGGTCTTAAACCTGCATTAGATGAGTTAAAGATAAAAGTGGATAATAATAAATTACATGATGCATTAAATGATGCAGCATATACAGTTGAAGTATTTAGACGAATATATAATTCCAGAGTAATTAAAAATTATATAGTTAATGATATATATAATATGCCAGCAATTAACGTATCTGCAGCTCATGGTATGGTAATTGATGAAGAAAAATTAAAATTAAAATGTCCTAAATGTGGAAAAAGAGTAGTTTTAGATACATCAATAAATCTTCTAAATTGGAGATTTGCAGCAGTTGGTAAATGTCATAAGTGCAAGAGCAATGTTTTATGTGAGATTATGATAAAGAAAACCCTTGGAGGGGAAGTAGTATATGATGAATCCAATAGCATTTTAAGGAATGAATCTTACTTGAATTATATATATAAATTTGATAATCTTAGTCATGAAACACATTAAAAATTAAAAAAATTTAATAAATGTTTACGAATAAGTAATAATTTCTTTAAAGTATTTTAATTAAAAATATGATAAAATAATGTAGTAAACAAAATAAAATTAATACATTTAAGGGAAGGATTTTATTTATGAATATAGCCTTTTTTCTTACTCCGAAAAATGAAGTGGTTTGTGAAAATGAAGATGCAACAATGAGACAAGTTATGGAAAAGATGGAGCATCATGGATATACAGCTATACCACTTATAGATAAAGAAGGAAAATATGTTGGGACTTTAACAGAAGGAGATTTGCTATGGAAGCTAAAAAATACTCCTGATTTAAATTTTAAAAATACTGAATCTGTGAAAATAAAAAATATACAAAGAAGAGTAACACATAAATCTGTATCAATAACATCAAATATAGAAAGCTTAATATCGTTAGCTATAAGTCAAAATTTTGTACCTGTAACGGATGATAATGGAATCTTTATAGGTATAATAAAAAGAAGTGATATAATAAATTATTGCTATAATGAAATGGAAAAAAGAAAAGAGTTCGAAAGACAACAATTTATACTTTATGATGAAGGTTAAAGTTTAAATTAGTAATTATTACTTTTATGGTTGCTGTTTTTAGTAAATATAATAATTTGATAAATCTGATTAAAAATAAATTTATGTTTTTTAATTAAAATTAAGTAATTAGTGTTTAGTAAACAAGAAGATTTTTGTTAATAAATAATAAAAAAACTTATGCTTAATAAAAAGTATAAGTTTTTTTATTGTTTATAAATTATATAAATATGCTTTAATTAAATTAGACTGCACATAAATGAATATTCTTTAGTTAATTGCTTTTGATACCATTCTGTTTTTATTATACTAAGGTAGCCATTTACCACTTTTTTTATTTGATCTTCTTTTGTTAATTGCATTACTATAGCAAGGAAAAAACATATTACCATACCTGCAATTAATATGTACTTTGTTGTTTGAGCTATGTTTGTAAATATGCATAAAGATATTGAGCCTAAAATTAATGCAATTATAGAACCATAGCATATGTAATCAATATTGCTTTTAGTATTTTTTATCTTGTCTACTAATTTATCAACTGTTGTTATGTCTTTCAAAAATAGTTCTAATTTATCTTTATATAGTTCCATAAATTTAGCTAATACATATTCATAATTTTCATCATTTCTCATTTCTGAAATTCTCATGCACATTACTAAGGGATATTCATATTCTCCTATATTTTTATATACATATTCATTTCTTTTCTCTAGACTTGGAATTTTAACAACTAATTCATTCTTTCCGTTAATTGTTAACTCATAATTATCATTTACCCAATTTGTATAATTATCTTTGATAACATCCAGTCCTTTACTAAGAAGTTTGTTACTTCCACCTTTGTTATTTAGCAGATCTAAAATTGTCATATTCTCATATTCCCCCCATTTTATTAGATATAAATTCCTACTATATATTATACCATAATATATATGATTTGCTGAAATTAAGGGGAGTGTTTTGCTCGATTGCTATAGGAATATTCTAAATGTAATGCTCCGAAAAAGAGTCCACTTACTTTCTAGTTATGATAATATATTCAAAGTTTAAATTTAGTTCGTAGTTTGTTTGTCTATATAGTAAATTGAAATCTGTGAATAATTTTTATAAATTACAGAAATAAACAGTTTGCTGAATGTTTTTTTCATAACTAATGTGAACAATCAAGAAATTAAATGATTAATTTCATTAGGTTGTAAAACAAATTTTTAGTGATTGTGTTTGCAATTTATTTAGAGATATTACGAAGTTATTTTGTATTTTGCAGTTATTTAAATGATATAATTTAATATATATCTAAATAATGTAATTTTATTTAAAGTGTGGGGAAATAAAGATTGGAATACAATGTTATATCTAGAGGTAGGAGCGTTGTTGGTAAAGAATTTTCTACAAAGTTTAAATGTACTAGAATATTTTCATAGACAAGCAAACTAGTATGTAAATCATTGTTTAGAAAATTTAAGGCATATGAAAATAAATAACTAGTCTAATATGTCATACATATTTTTCATCAGATAAGGAGGAAAAATGTATACCATAACAAAAAAATATGAAAGAAGAAAAATGCGATATTTTCAATTAATTAAAAGACAACAAAAATATATGACTTGTATAAGTGTATCACGTTTGGGAATCTTTCTATTAGAATTTATAATCTTAATAATATCATATATTAAAGGGACTTATTACTTATTTTATTTTCTAAGTATAATAACAGTTCTTTCTTTCATCTATTTAGAAATTGAGTATCGAAAAATTGAAAATAAAAAAAGATATATTGATGCATTATATGAAATAAATGATAAATCTATAAAACGATTAAATGGGCATTGGAAGACTTTTGAGGATAATGGAGAAGAGTTTATAGATAAAAATCATAATTATTCATATGATCTTGATGTTTTTGGAAAACATTCTTTATTCCAATGGATAAATGTATCACATACATATGTTGGAAGGGAAAAGCTTAAAGAATTTTTAACTAAAAAACCTAAAAATGAGCAAATAATCTATGATAGACAATCTGCAATTGAAGAGCTTGCACCTAAATTAAATTTTAGACAAAGGTTAGGGGCTGAAGGAAAAATAATTTCAAATAATAAGCAGAATCTAACTGAACTTTTTTTATGGGCTAAAAAAAGAAATAAAAATATAATAAAAAAAGAAATGATTTTAGGATTGAGAATTCTTTCTATGGTAACTACAATAACTAGTTTAATTGTAATCATTAGAATTATGGCTTTTTTATTAGCATTTATCTTAGATATAGATGTATTTGTTCCTAAAATATTCAATTTAATTCCAGTATATATTCCTGCTTCTTTAATTTTCATTCAATGCATAATTTTAAGAATAAAAAAGAAAGAAAGAATGAAGGATTTGATTATTGCAGAAAAATATAGGAATAGCATAGCAACATATAAAAATATGATTAAATATGTAGAAAAGCATAAATTCTGCTCAGAGTATATCACAAATTTATATAATAATTTTTATAATATTAATGGGAAATGTGCATCAAAGCAAATTGAATCATTTTCTCAAATTTGTGAGCTTATAGCTAATAGACGTAATATTTTATATCCAATTTTGAATCCAATACTTATGATGGAATATCACTTAACTATTTCTCTGGAATTATGGAAAGAAAAATCAGGAAGTGATTTAAAAAAGTGGATTGATGCAATTGGTGAATTAGAAGCTTTGTGTAGTATTGCATGTATTAAATATGATAATCCTACTTGAACTATGCCTAAAATTATAAAACGATCATCAAAAATTATAGCTAAAAATATTGGGCATCCTCTTTTAGGGCAGAAATGTGTGTGCAATAACATAAATGTAGAAGATCCTTATCAAATTATTCTTATAACAGGATCTAATATGTCTGGGAAAAGTACATTTTTAAGGACTATCGGAATTAACATAGTGTTAGCATATGCAGGTGCTCCAGTATGCGCAGATCAATTTTGTTGCAATATTATGGAACTTTATACTTGTATGAAAATAAGTGATAATCTTGGAGAAAGTATATCTTCATTTTATGCTGAAATATTAAGAATTAAAAATATAGTTAAAGCATCAAAAAATAGTGAAAATATTTTATTTTTACTAGATGAAATTTTTAAAGGAACAAATTCAATAGATAGGATAACTGGGGCTAGAATTTTAATGAGACAGTTATGTAGAAATGGAAATTTAGGTTTTGTATCTACTCATGATTTAGAGTTAAGTGAGATGGAGAAACAGATGAATTCAAAAATTAAAAATTATCATTTTTCTGAATATTATATAGATAATAGAATTAATTTTGATTATAAGTTGAAAAAAGGTGTTTCAACTACAAGGAATGCTATATATCTGATGAAACTAGCAGGTATTGATATAGAATAAAATGTATTAGATTTTATTCTACCTCATTAATTAATGTGGGTTATGTATATAGCCTTTTTATTTATGTCTAGGAAAGTATAAAATTTTTGAAATTTGAAAGCCAGTCATATCAATGGCTAAGAGGAATTTAGCGTGCAAAAACGTGATTAAGGGAGAGCGTGGCGCAGCCACTTTGTTCTTTTAAATGTTCCTAAAGTCAAATATGTAGATAACTTTTTAAAGTAGGAGAAACATATAGTCTTGGAAGTAGATTTTTTTATGGAAGAAGTTATATGGAAATACGTGAAGCTAAGTAGAGATAGAACAGTAATTGTGAATGTTTACTAAACTTAAGGTGATATCCATACTAGAAATTAAATACATTTTTGTGAAACAGGCATTCGAAAATGAGTTGTGAAGTTTATTAATGAGATATTGTTCCATTTTTGCTTGTCCTTAACTTGCTTAAGGAGCATGCAGGAATGGGGCAATATCTCATTTAGAAACTTCCAACGAATTTTCATAGTCCTGTGGAACAAAAATGTATTTGATTTCGGTTAGTCACCACATAAGTTTAAGTCTATAAAGTTATTCTGCACTTTGATAGGTTTCTACAATGAAATCAAATTCATCCACATCTGTGATTTCACCAAAAGAATCGTCTTTAATGCCAGGATAATAATATAACACTAATTTATCATCAGAATTGCTTAGATTTTGTAATAGAATATATAATTTATCTTTATTACAATCTTCAACAACTGCTAATGCTTTATATTTTGAGGATCTTCCTGTATCATTGTTGGTAAGGTCTAATGTAAAGTTATCAAATTTTCTTACATTAGTTTTTTCTTTATCACAAGAACATATTAAAGATGATTCTCTACAGCTTGCACATCCTTTAAATTTACATTCAAAGGCACAATTTAAGCATTGACACTTAGAGCATTTTTCTAACTGTTTAAAATCACATATATTTTTAGCTTTAAAGTCTTGAAGTAATGTAAGACTTGAATTAGATTTAAACATTGAGAAAATAGATTTTTTTTTGCAATCTGTCTCAGTTGAATCAAGTAATTTAGTATATTGCTGAAGAATAGGGGCTTTAATATAATATTTTCTGTTTTTTAAATCTTTTTCAGAGAGGAAAGGAGAGACTTCACTAATTGCATAAGCTACATCAGTATAAATCTTTCCCCAATACCTTCTTTCTTCATCTATAAAATCAATATCATTGCTCATATAATCACCTAATTTTTATTTTTGTATTTTTCAAGTTCAAGATCTAAATCAACCTCATCTAATTTTTTGAATTCACTATCAAAATCATCTAAGTCTCTTAATTCACCAAGGCCTTTAGCAAGAGATTCTTTTTTTTGAATATTTCTTTCTATACTGTCAATTTGAATAGAATTATTTTTTGTTTGAACATTTGCAAGTACTTCATTAACTTTTTGAGAAGCTTCAGCATTTGAGTATCTTGCAGCAGCTTCATCTCTATAATTTCTTGTTTTTGTTATTTCTTCTTCTAAAGCGCGTAGATTTGATTTTATAGTATCTGCTTGAACCTTAGAATTATCATAACTTGCTTGTAAAGAAGCTATTTTTTTATCCATTTCAACTTTTTTAGCAAGTGCTCTTTTAGCTAAGTCTTCATTACCTTTATTTAAAGCCAATGTTATTTTTTGTTCATAATCATCATGTTCTTTTTTTGCAGCATCTAATTTTTTTTCAATTTCATGAACATTACCTAAAATTTGAGCTGAGTTTAATTTTGCTTTATTAAATTGTTCTTCCATATCTCTTAATTTTTGATCTAATAATTCAATTGGATTTTCCATTTCATCTAATGTATTATTCACCTTTGCTTTTAGCATATTTGACATTCTTGAAAAAATTCCCATATAATTTATACCTCCAAAATTATTTTTATTTTCTTTTTTTATTTAAGTATATTTTTATTAAGATAATTATCAAAATAAATATTCCAGCCATTACTATTGTTTTCATTAACATACTTGGGAATGAACCAAAGTAACTTGGTCTGTAGAAAGAGTTGCCCCCTCCACCAAAGAAACCCCAGAAAGGACTCCCGCCAGAGCTATTTTTATATGTATGGCTATTATTATCTTGATTAGTATTTGTATCTGATGAGTTTGTTGAATCAGCAGTTTTATTTTTATCAGTACTAGAGTAGGAACCGCTACTAAATCCCTTTGAAGCACCATCACTTGAGGATGATGAACTTGAATGAGAGTTCGTAGATGAATTACTGCTGTTACTATTTGAAAAACTTCCTGATTTAAAGCCTTCACCACTTTTGGAACTTGTAGAGTTTTTACTAGAGTTAGTGTCACTACCACTTGAATTACTACTAACAGAACCAGATTTAAATCCACTACTTGATTTACTGCTTGAGCTTGAACTACTACTAGAGTGGGAACCACTACTTGATGATGATTTAGCATAAGCACATATGCTATTAGTTGGACTTATACCTGTTACTGAAAATATGTCTAAAGGTAAACTTGACAAAGCAAATATAACAGTTAAAAGCATAGTTAAAATATATTTTTTATTAATCTTATGAATAGTGCACACCCCCCTTAAAAGATTATGTATTTATTATATAAAAAAGACTTACAACACACAATATGGAAAAATGATAAAAAAGACGCTAAAAAGATAACTAACAGGTTCTACCTCGTTAAAGGTTCAAATATCTCCTATTTTATAAGAATTGTTAACCTATTAAGTAGTATTTAATACTTCTTGTGTATGAGGTTATATATAGGGTTATTCATTGAGATTCAAAATTATGAAATTAAAAAAACATTTATATTTCTGAAATTTGAGTAATTTATATACCTCGATATCAATATGGAACCATATAATTTCTATTTTTTGAATATGCCTTATTGTTATTTAGTATATAGAATTGTATATTCATACTAAAGCATATAGAAACCTGTTATAAAATAAAATTTCACACTTGTTAAATTTTACAATTCACTTGTTATTTTTTTTTACGTGTTTTAATATTGTAATTAGAATAAAAAAATAGGGAGTGATATTTAGATGTTTAATGAAGAAACAGAAAATAGCATGAGTCAACTTTTAAATGAATACGATGTAAAAAAATTAACTAGAGGTGAAATTCTAAAAGGAACAGTATTAGATGTAAGTGATAAAGAAGCTTCAGTAAATATAAATTATGCTTTTGATGGTTTAATATCGAAAGAAGAGTTATCTGCTGATGGAAAAGATCCAAGAGATGTTGTTAGCATTGGTGATGAAATCGATGTATATGTTATATCTCCAAATGATGGTGAAGGTTACGTTGAACTTTCACTAATAAGAGCTTTAGAAATAAAGGAAAAAGAAGATATAAAAGATGCTTTTAATAATCAAAATAATATAATAGTTAAAATAAAAGAGGAAATTAAAGGAGGATTAATTGCTTACTATGGAAATGTAAGAGTATTTATTCCAGGATCTCTTGCAAGTAGACAAAGAATTGAACTTAGCACTTTATTAGGAAAAGATTTAGAGATTAGAATTACAGAATTAGATTTAAGAAATAATAAAGTTGTTGGTTCTAGAAGAGCAATTGAAGAAGAGGAATATAACAAAAATAAGAAAGCAATATGGGCTAACTTAAAAGAAGGAGAAAAAACAAAAGGTGTTGTAAAAAAGCTAGTTAAGTTTGGAGCATTTGTAGATATTGGCGGAGTTGAAGGTTTAATTCACATTTCAGATTTATCATGGGAAAGAGTAAATAAACCAGAAGATGTAGTAAAAGAAGGAGATATGGTTGAAGTATTCATAGGAAGTGTAGATAGGGACAAGGAAAGATTATCTTTAATTTTAAAGGATGTAGCTAAGGAACCTTGGACAGTACATAGCTCAGATTTAAAAGAAGGAGATATAGTAGAAGGAAAAGTTGTACGTCTAACTTCATTTGGAGCATTTGTTGAATTATTTGAAGGAATAGAAGGATTAGTTCATTTATCAGAAATTACTGATGATAATATTGTAAAATCTTCAGATGTATTAGAACTAAACCAAAAAGTAAAAGTAAAGGTATTAAGTATAAATAAAGAGGATAAAAAGATAGCTTTAAGTATTAAAGATGCTACAGAAAGTAGTAAAGAATATCTTAACTATATTGATAATGATGAAGAAGATGGAACATCTTTAGGCGATTTACTTAAGGGATTTAAATTTGAATAGACTTAGACATATTTAAAAATTAAATATTAAATCATTTTATAAAAAAATACATGCTTGTTTCAGTATGAACAAGCATGTATTTTTAATTTTTATATAGGAAACTAAAAATTAAAGTTTTTCTATTTTTAGCATATTAGTTCCGCCAGTTTGTGTTGTAGGCATTCCAGCAGCGACAATTATATCGTCTCCAGGTTGAGTAATTCCTAATCTAAATACTACATTTTTAGCTTCGTTTAATATTTGATCAGTTGTATTAAACATATCGCATTGCATTGGGAAAATACCAAAACATAAGTTTAGAGTTCTTCTTACTTGTTCATAAGGAGTTATAGCTATTATTGGTGCCTTTGATTTATATCTTGAAAGTAATCTAGCTGTAGCACCACTCTTTGTTGCTGCAACAATAGCTTTTGCATTTAGTAGATTTGCAGTTCTACAAGCAGAATAACTTATTGCAGCTGCATAATCAGTAAGAGAAGGTTCTCTAAGTCTTGTAGTTAAATGATTATAATCAAGATATTCTTCAGCTTCTTGAGCAATTTTAGCCATTGTTTTAGCAGCTTCAATTGGGAATAAACCAGAAGCACTTTCACCACTTAACATGATTGCATCAGTACCATCAAAAATAGCATTACAAATATCACTAGCTTCAGCTCTTGTTGGAATTGAATTTCTAATCATAGAGTCAAGCATTTGAGTAGCTGTAATAACTATTTTACCAGCTTCATTACATTTTTTTATTATCATTTTTTGGATTATAGGAACTTTTTGTATTGGAATTTCAACTCCCATATCTCCTCTTGCAACCATAACTCCATCAGTTACTTCGATAATGGAATCTATGTTATCTACACCTTCTTGATTTTCGATTTTAGCAATTACTTTTATATGTTCTCCATGATTTTCTTTTAAAACTTTTTTTACGTCTAAAACATCACTAGCTTTTCTAATAAAAGAAGCGGCTATAAAATCAACGCCCATTTCGCATCCAAATTTAATATCTTCGATATCTTTTGAAGTTATTGATGGTAATTTAATTACAACATTAGGAACATTAACACCTTTATGATTCTTTATTTCTCCACCAACTATAACTTTAGTATTAATAGCTGTACCTTCAACACCAGTAACTTTGAATTTTAAAAGTCCATCATCAACAAGAATTTTTCCGCCAACTTGAATATCTTTACAAAGTTCTTCATAAGAGATTGAGCATCTCTTTTCATCTCCAAGTATTTCTTCACCACAAATGAAAGCAAAGTCATCACCTTCAGTAAGCGTTACACCACCATTTACAAAGTTATGAGTTCTGATTTTAGGACCTTTTATATCTAGAACTATAGCAGTAGCAGTATTCATTTCATGGCTTAATTTTTGAATTAATTCAATTTTTTCTCTATGTGTTTCATGAGTACCATGAGAAAAGTTTAATCTTGCTGCACTCATCCCGATTTCAATGAATTTTTTTAAAGTTTCTTCATTGTCACTTGCTGGACCAATAGTAAAAATCATTTTTGTTTTTTGCATATAAACACCTCATATCAAAATTTTATATAGTATAATTAATAGTGTGTGAAATAAATCATAAAATAATAAAATAATATAAATAATATATTAGTATTTTATGATAAACTAAGAAAAAGATATGTATAAAGGTATTTTATCATATTTTTGGCGAAAGGGAGAGTAAATATGAAAAAAATAGAAAGTGTTAAGGCTGAGAGGGTATTTTATCATTTTGAAGAAATAAGCAAAATACCAAGAGGGTCTGGGAATGAAAAGGAAATAAGTGATTATTTACTTGAATTTGGGAAAAAGTTAGGACTAGAATGTATACAAGATGGAGCTTTAAATATAATTATAAAAAAACCAGCATCAAAAGGATATGAAAATTCACCTACAGTTATAATACAAGGTCATATGGATATGGTATGTGAAAAAAATAATGATAAAAGGCATGATTTCACTAAAGATCCAATAGATTTAGTTGTAAAAGGTGATTATATATATGCTGATAGAACTACACTTGGTGGTGATGATGGAATTGCATTAGCTTATGCAATGGCTATATTAGAAGATAGTAGTTTAAAACATCCTGCACTTGAAATACTATTAACAACTGATGAAGAAACAGGTATGACAGGAGCAATGGCTGTGGAACCTAAATATCTTAATGGAAAAATTGTTTTAAATTTAGATTCAGAAGAAGAAGGTAAGCTTTTAGTTAGTTGTGCTGGTGGTATTAGAACAAAATCTAAACTTGCTATTGAATGGATAGATAAAAAAGAAAATGCAAAAGAATATGAGATTGCGGTTAGTGGATTAAAAGGGGGGCACTCTGGAGCTGAAATACATCTTGGAAGAGGAAATGCTAATAAATTAATTGGAAGATTCCTTCGAGAAATAACAAAGGAAGTTAAGTTTAATTTAGTTTCAATAAATGGTGGATCAAAGAATAATGCAATTCCTAGAGAGTGTACAGCAATCATTTCAATAAATGAATGTGATCAAGAAAAATTGATGGATATTAATACACAAATATATGATTGCTTCAAGAAAGAATTTAGTCAAAAGGATCAAAATTTAAAATTAAATCTCAAAGAGTATAATGGAAAGATAAAAAAAGTATTTTCAGATAATACAACAAAAAATGTAGTTAATCTGTTATATCTATACCAAAATGGAGTTAATACTATAAGCTCTAAAATAGAAGGGTTAACAGAAAGTTCAACTAATCTTGGTGTGGTTACAACTAATAAACAAGATGTCGAATATGATAGTCTTGTAAGAAGCTCTGTATTTTCATTAAGAGAGGAAATTGTTGAGAGAATCAAGTGTTTAACTGAAATGGTAGGCGGAGAATTTGAAATAAGTTCAGCATATCCAGAATGGCCATATAAAATAGATTCAAAAATCAGAGAAATATGTAAGGATGTATATTTAAGATTATTTGAAAAAGAAGCAGAGATTGTTGCAATTCATGCAGGTGTAGAATGTGGCTTATTCAAAGAGAAATTAGGAGATTTAGATATGATTAGCTTTGGTCCAGATATAATTGATATACACACTCCAAATGAACATATGAGTATATCTTCAATAGAAAGATGCTATGAATATTTATTGGAAATTCTTAAAGAAATAAAAGCTTAAACATTAGGCACAATCAAAAAAATAATAGACCAGTATGCTTACATATTTTGCGTCATACTGCGTCAGTAAGTTTTGCTAATAGGTTCGCTATTAACAAAACTCACTTCCTTGTCTGACAACAAATATGTATCGCATCTTTGGTCTATTATTTTCTTGCATGTGCCTTATAGAATAAAATAAATCTTGATGGTTAAAATATCATCGAGATTTATTTTTTTAAGCCAATAGTTCAACATAAATTAAATATATGAGGAGTGAAGACAAAGTGGTAAAAATGATCAATAGGTGCATGTTTATAGTATATGATTAGTATTTATAGGATTATTGAGTAAATAATAGGTATTTTATGATTAAGAAATATTGACAAATATCTGTAATTTGACCTATATACCAATTATTTATATAATAAAAATTATATAGTATAGATGAAAATGTTTTCGAATTAATTAAAAGAGCTATGGAGGAGAAAAAATATGGGGAATAAGAAAAGGATGCTGAGCAGATGCATAGCAGCAACTTTTGTTTTTACAGGATTTTGTTTTGCTAATATTCAAGACGCTAAAGCTGTGACGACATTATCACCTAATAACGCAAATGTACTCAATTCAGATAAGGTGCTTGCAAGTGGATTAGCAACTGTATCATCAAAAACGGTATTTATTTCTACAATCAACGGATCAACAGATACTAATAAGGGAAAAGAAGCAGTAAATTATGCACTTCAGTTATTAGGAAAGCCTTATTCTTATGGAGCAAATGGACCAAATGCTTTTGATTGCTCTGGATTTACACAATATGTATATGGAGAATGTGGATTTAATTTATCGCGTACTACATACACTCAAGTAGAAGAAGGAACTGAAGTTGATAGAAGTAGTTTGATTCCTGGAGATTTAGTGTTCTTTAACACGTATGGATCAACAAGTCATGTTGGTATTTATATTGGTAATGGAGAGTTTGTACATGCACCAAGAACAGGAAAACCAGTTATGATAAGTTTTTTAGATGATGATTATTATTCAAGTAGATTTGCAGCAGGAAGAAGAATTTTTAATTAATATGAAAAACATGCATTATAGATGTATGGTGGAAGAAGTTTTTATTCATATCAAATAATGAATAAAAAACATTATATGTAGGGAAAATAATAATGTAGTGGATATAGAAATATATCATTAAATTTGAAAATAAAATAGTTATAATATATGAATAAGTTGTTTCTAGAGTTATCTAATATAGAAGCAGCTTATTTTTTTGATTGTACCTTAAACCTATCTTACATAATTCATATATGTGTAACCTTAAGAATAAATATATTATATATAGAAATGTGGGAGGGATAACATGAGATACACAAGATATGAATATAAAAAATCAAATAAGATGAAATTCATATGTACTATTGTAGTTATTGTAGGAGTTTCCATAGGGGGAGGTTTGTACGCTAGTAATCTTGTTTTTAAAGGAAAGCAAATCACAGATAATAAGAATAGCGTTTCGTATACTAATGATCAAAATACAACAGTAGTAGGAACAAATATTATTGCATTGCAATGTGGATATTATTCAAAGGAAGAGAATGCACAAGCATCGTTAAGTACAATTTCATCATATTGTCAACCATTTATAATTGAGGAAAACGGTAAATTTAGAGTTTTAGCAGGTATATATGAAGAGGATGACGGAAATAAAAAAATAGATGAGTTGAAATCAAAAGGAATTGATGTTGCTAAAGTTAGTCTCAATATTTCAACAAATACAATAGAAGATAAAAAAATAGTAGAGATTATAGATGGTTTTTTAAAAATTACAAGTAAACTTGAAGATAGTGAAGTTAAAAGTGTAAAAACACAAGATTATAAAACATGGGCAGGTAATATTATAAATGAAGGTGTTACGACTAAATCAGAAAAATTAGATTCTTTAAGTAACTGTATAAATAATTTGCCAGATGAAATTGATAAAAAAAATAGTATTGAAAGTATAAAGGCATTATATAATCTTATGAAAGCATAAGGTACATTCAAAAAAATAACAACTCCATTTGCGGACCTATTTTTCATCAGAGGAAGCTCGACTTGAATTCGCTCACTGAGTAAGTGATTCACATCAAATCATAGATTTGGGTTCTCTCATCATCGGCAAATGGGAGTTGTTATTTATTTTTATGTGCCAAAAACAAAAGAGTAATTATTACAACAAAATTACATTTGTATAAAAAAAACCATAACTTACTATAACGGACTTGTTTAAGAACATCTTAAATGATAAACTATAAAGGTGTGGAATAGTTAAGAAGTACGATGACTGTTTCCACACCCTTTGAAGTTTAAAGGATTATTTAGTTAAAAAAATAACATGTCTATAATATATATTATTTGTCAATAATATATTAAGATTCTTTATTTAGGATGTGAATATATGAAAGTAGTATTAGCTTCTGCCTCAGAAAGAAGACAAGAACTTTTAGGTAGATTGATAAAAAAATTTGAGGTAATGGTAAGTGACTTTGATGAAAGCAAAGTAAAGTTTGAAGGGTCAATTGATAGATATGTTAAAAATGTAGCTTTAGGAAAGGCAATTGATATTAAAGACAAAATAATAGATGACGCAATAATAATATCAGCTGATACTATAGTTACATTAGAAGATAAATTGCTCGGAAAACCAAAGGATGAAGAAGACGCTTTTAAGATGATTAAATCACTTCAAGGAAGAAGTCATTTTGTTTATTCTGGAATTGTTGTAATTAATACAGCAAAGAATATAATTAAACAAGAAAGCCTAAAAACAGAAGTGACTTTCTCGCAAATTAGCGATAAAGAGATTATAGAATACATAAAAACAGGGGAACCGCTGGATAAGGCTGGAGCTTATGGAATTCAAGGTTTAGGTGGAGTATTTGTTAAGGAAATAAGAGGATGTTATTATAATGTAGTCGGACTTTCTTTAAACAAATTAAAATCTATGTTAGATGAAGTACAATAATTTATAGGGAGTGGATGGGTATCCTATACTTTTGGAGGTAAAAGTGTAAATGAATAGTAACCTTAAAATTAAGGATATACCAAAGAATGAAAGGCCTAAAGAGAAATTATTAACATATGGAGCTGACGTTTTAAGTAATTCTGAACTATTAGCTATTATACTAAGAACTGGAACGCAAGGAGAAAATGTATTGGAACTTAGTAATAGGCTTTTATCAGAGTTAGAAGGCTTAGATGGCGTTTTAAGTGCAACTTTTAATGATATTATATCTATAAAAGGAATTAAGAATGGTAAAGCTTCTCAAATTTTGGCATTATCAGAGCTTTTTAGAAGATTTAAGACATTGAAAGCTATGAAAAAAGATGTTAAAGTTACTTCGCCCAAAGATTTAGCAGATCTTCTTAGTGGAGAAATGAATGATTTAAATCAAGAAGTTTTAAAAGTTGTATTATTAAATACAAAAAACATTATTATTGGATCGAAAGATATTTTCAAAGGCAGTTTAAATACTTCAATTGTTCATCCAAGAGAAATATTTAAGCAAGCAATCAATAAAGATAGTGCATCTATAATTATATGTCACAATCATCCATCAGGTGATCCAACACCAAGCAAAGAAGATATCAACATTACATTAAGAATTAAAGAATGTGGAAAAATTATAGGAATTCAATTATTAGATCATATTATAATAGGAAAGAATAAATTTGTTAGCCTGAAAGAACGAGGGTTAATATAGAATCGGAAGGGGAAAAAACACATGGGATTATTTGGATCAGGAAAAGATATGGGGATAGATTTAGGAACTGCAAATACTTTAGTATTTGTTAAGGGGAAAGGAATAGTTTTAAGAGAACCATCTGTTGTAGCTATGAACAACATGACAAAGAAAACATTAGCAGTTGGATCAGAAGCTAAACTTATGATAGGTAGAACTCCAGGAAATATAGTTGCTATAAGACCATTAAAAGATGGAGTAATAGCAGATTTTGATACTGCACAAACAATGATGAAAAACTTAATTGAAAAAGTATCAACTAAAAATGCATTTAAAAGTCCAAGAATAATAGTTTGTTATCCATCAGGTGTTACTGAAGTTGAAAAGAGAGCTATTGAAGAAGCAACTAAACTTTCAGGAGCTAGAGATGTTATATTAATGGAAGAACCAATGGCAGCAGCAATTGGAGCAGGACTTCCAGTAAGTGAACCAACAGGAAGTATGATAGTAGATATCGGTGGTGGTACTACAGAAGTTGCTATTATTTCTTTAGGTGGTATTGTAACTAGCAAATCATTAAGAATTGCTGGAGATGAATTGGATCAATCAATAATATCTTACATTAAAAAAGAATTTAACTTAATGGTAGGGGAAAGAACTGCTGAACAAGTTAAAATGGAAATTGGATCAGCTTATAAACTAGAAGGCGAAGAAGAAATGATCATGGAAATCAAAGGAAGAGATATGATTACGGGACTTCCAAAGATTGTTGAGATTTCTGAAGCACAAGTAAGAGAAGCATTAAAAGAACCTGTTTATGCAATTATTGAATCAATAAAAACTACTCTAGAAAAAACACCACCAGAACTTGCAGCAGATATCATGGAAAAAGGAATAATGCTTGCTGGTGGAGGAGCTTATTTAAGAGGATTAGACGTGCTTATTAACAAAGAAACTAATATGCCTGTACATATTGCAGAGGCACCTCTTGATTGTGTAGTACTTGGAGCAGGAAAGGCACTTGAAGATTTTGATAAGATTAGTAGAGATCAAAGAGGCTAATAATGAAGCTTATTAAAAATAAACTGGCAGTAACTATTATAGTGCTGTCAGTTACCTTTTTAGGATTAATATCTTATACTGTTAAAAGTGAAAATAAGAGTATTGTTGAAAGTGGTGCCGGTAGTGCTCTAAATCCAGTACAAGGTATTATATATAAAGCAACTAATCATGTTAAAGAAACTTTAGATTTCTTTTTGAATTTTTCAGAAGTAAAAGCACAAAATAAACAATTGGTTCAAGAGAATGAAGAGCTTAAAAGTCAATTACTTACTTACTCCAATTTGAAAGATGAAAATGATAGATTTAGACAAATATTCGATTTCAAAGAGTCAAGAAGTCAATATAATTATATAGCTTGTGACATTATAGAATATAGTGGTGGAAATTTTATAGATGGATATGTAGTTAATAAAGGAAAAAGTGATAGTATTCAAAAAGGTATGGTTGTTATATCTGCACAAGGCTTAGTTGGACAGGTAATTAGTGCAGGAGATAACTGGAGCATAATCCTACCAATAATTAACGAGAATATAGCAGTAGGTGTTATGGATGAAAGCACTAAGGATGTTACAGGATATTTAAGTGGATTTAAAGATAATCAAAATAAAAATTTGACAAAGGTGTATGATCTTCCAATAGATTCAGAAGTTAAAGAAGGCGATGTAATAACAACATCTGGAGTAGGAATGCTTTATCCAAAGGAAATAAAAATTGGAGAAGTAGTTTCTGTTGAAGAAGATAAAGTAAAAGTAATGAAAAGTGCGGTTGTAAAACCATATGTTGATTTTAATAAATTACAGGAATTATTTATCGTCTCTCCTAAAGATACGAGAGAAGTTAAATACAAATAGAGGTTTATAAATGGAAAGATTAATTATTGTTTTAATTTCTATACTTTTACTTATATTAGATAATTCTTTAGTACCTTTTTTTGCAATAAAAGGTGCATATCCGAGTTTATTATTTACATTTGTAATAGCTTATTCTCTAGTGAATAAAAAAGAAAATGCAGTATTTATTGGAGTAGTTTCTGGAATACTTCAAGATATATTCTTTTATCAGGGATTTGGAATAAATGCTTTGTTAAATCTAATTTTATGTTTTTCAGCAAGTTTAATAGGAGAAGGAATAGTTAGGAACAAAAGACTTATTCCTGTTATTTCAATGTTTTTTATTACAATGTTAAAATATCTTGGGATATTTATAATATTGTATATTTATAATATTAAAATACATTTTACTAACAGTATTTGTATGGGATTATATAATTCAGTAATAATGTTTTTTATATATAAATATATAATGAATATTTATGATGATGAATACACAAAGCAAAGATGGAGGTTTAGATGATAGTAAGTAAGCCAACAAAGAAAAAAAAGATTTCAAGATATACTGTTTTGTCTATTATCATGTTAACTATATTTGCAGCTATTACTTTAAGATTATTATATCTTCAGGTATTTAATTATAATAATTATAAAGAGAAAGCGGATACAACATCAACGAGATTTTTGTCAGAAGTAGCTCCAAGAGGAAAAATATATGACACAAATGGAACTGTATTGGCTACAAATAAACAGACATATGCTATTACATATACAAAACCCGATAATGAAGATGAACAGTTCTACACAACTATTAATGAACTTTTTAAAATTTTAGATGAAAATGGAGAAAACATACAAGATGCATTACCACTAAAGATAGATGATAATAATAAAGTATATTTTCAATATTCAAGTAGTGATAAACAATCTCAAAATGCTGAAGAGTTAAGAATAAAAAAAGATAGAGGGTTAAATGACACCTTAAAAAATCAAGATAAATCACTTAAAGATGTAGAAGAATTAAGTGATGCACAAAGTGCACAATTAGATGCACAACTTTTAAAAATAACACCAGAAGAAACATTTTATGAATTAGTAAAAAGTTATAATTTAATAGGACTTGTTGATCCAAATTATAATAGTAAAGAAAATAAAGCTAAGTATTCTAAAATGACAGGTGAAGAATTAACTAATCAGATTCTGCAACAAGGATATTCTCTAAAAGATATTAGAAAATATATGCTAGTAAAAGATGCAATAAAAATGCAAAGTTTTAAAGGATATAAATCAGTAACTATTGCACAAAACATTAAAAAGGATACAGCATTTATACTTTATCAGAAAAAATATGATTTACCAGGTATAGATGTTAAGTTAACTCCAATAAGATATTATCCTTTTGATAATTTAGCATCTTCAGTACTAGGATATGTATCTTCAATTAATGATACTCAAAAAGAAAAATATGAGCTTAAAGGTTATGATGTTTCATCTGACTTAATAGGTACATCTGGTATAGAGTCGGCTTTTGAAGACCAATTAAAAGGAGTCAAAGGTGGGAAAACTGTTAAGGTAAATTCTAAAGGTGGAGTTACTGAAACATTATTCCAACTTGAATCTTACCCAGGAAATGATGTACATCTTACACTAGACAGTAATGTTCAATATGCAGCGGAACAAGGTTTGAAGGATGCTATGGAAAAAATGAGAAATGGAACTAATGGAGATATGGCTAAAAATGCGACAAGAGGTGCATTAGTAGCAGTTGATGTTAAAACAGGAAAAGTTTTATCCTTAGTAAGTTATCCGGATTTTAATCCAAACTTATTTACAGTAAGTGGGCAGTTAACATCTGATGAATACAAAAGCTTTTTTAATCCAGATTTAGAGGCTTTTGGAAAACAATTTATACAAAAAATGGGTTTGAATACTACTGTTGATGATTTGTTCCCACTTTCATCAGATGGTACTAGAATAGATAAATATGACTTATATCCAAAAGCAACTTATAATTATGCTACTATGTCAAGAATACCACCAGGATCTACTTTTAAACCAATTACGTCTGTTGCAGGGATAGAAAGTGGAGCAATACAGCCGGATACAGTTATAAATGATACAGGTGATTTTAGTATACATCCGGAGACGTTTGGTAAGAACTTTCATCCAAGCGGATTAGATGCACCACAAGGGCCAATTACATTACAAACAGCACTAGAAAAATCAATAAACTTTTATTTCTATGAAACTGCATATCTAATGTATAAGCAAAACGGAAGTAATATTGGAGCTTTAGATTCTATTGCTAAATATGCATGGCAATTTGGATTAGGAGTTGATCCTAATGATCCTAACAGTAAATCTAAAGCATCTACTGGAATAGAAATAGCAGAAAATTTTGGTCAAACTTATAATTTTACATCATGGAAAAAACAACGTATAGCTATGTCTAAATATAATTTAGTAGATGCATTAGAAAAAGGGGAGTATAATGGAGTAACATTTATTCCATTTGATTTTAGCGTTTCAGATGATGATAATGATGAAGTTAAGAATTCCAAGAAAGCTATAAAAGATAAGGTTGAAAATGCATTGAACAAAGTTGGTGTTGATGATGGTTCTGCTATCACTCATGATCAATTTGCAAAGGATGTTAAAAAAGATATTAAAAACATAATGGATCATTCAGATAAATATAAATCTAATGTAGCAAAATATGAGCAAGATTCAGGCAAAAAAGTAAATTTAGATGCTCAAGTGAATACTATAGCAGAAGAAATAGCTCAATTTACTATTAATGATGAACCAGGACAAATAAAGACACCAGCCGAAATTGTTAATGCATCAATAGGTCAGGGGATGAATAACTTTACGCCATTACAATTAGTATCATATATTTCAACTCTTGCAAATGGAGGAACAAGATATAAACTTCATTTAGTAGATGAAATAACAGATGGTGATGGTAATGTAGTACAAAAATTCAATCCAGAAGTTTTAAATACAGTACAAATGTCACAAAGCACTCAAAAAGTAATCAGAGAAGGTATGAAAGCCGTTAATAATGAAGCGGAAGGTACTGCAAAAACTGCTTTTGAGGGTTTCCCAATTGAAACAGCAGGTAAAACAGGTACTGCGGATGTTAATCAAGAGGATAAAGGAAGAAAACCTTATGCAGTGTATGCAAGTTACGCTCCAGCTGATGATCCACAAATAGCAGTAGTTGCAGTAGTATTTGATGGAGGTCATGGTGCTTCAGTTGCATCAGCAGTTAGAGCTGTATATGATGCATATTTTGAAAAGAAATTAGAGCAGGAACAGCCAGGTTATGTTGCTTCATCAGCATATTTTAAAAAATATGTTTTAAACAATCCAAATCGTAAAAAAGAGGATGGATCAAGTGCTGCCAGCACTGATGCTAACACTAGCACTACTACTAATAATAGTAAGAACACTGATTTAAGTGCTGCTAATACAAATAGCAAGACTACTACTGCAAATAAAAAAAATAGTAAAACAAAGCCAATGGATTAAAAATCGATAAATGGGTATGAGTTAATTTTTAATAATCGCTCAAGAATTTAAATAAGGCACATTTTTAATTGTGCCTAAATAACATTAAAAATATCTCTGTTAGTCATATGAATATGCAATTGCATATTAGATTTAACAGAGATATTTTTTATTAAATAAGGCATAATAAAAAATAATATACTATAGATATCGAAATCAAGACTTAGATTTGTGTAATAACTAACCGAAATAGAGGTCATACATTTGTTTCGGTTGCTGAAAATTTTGATAGATGCTTCTAAGACTGCAAGTTGTGCCCACAATGCTTGCTTCACAAATATGTTGTGAACAAGCACATGTGGAACAACGTACAGTCTAAGAAGCATAGCTATCAAAATTTTTAAGGTAACACTACACAAATGTATGACCTCTATTTCTACTTTTGGATATATACTCAGAACATAAGTGTAATTTATAAATTGGATATCTATATCTTAGCTAAGGTTAGTGAGGGAAATAAATGAAATACGATAATATTGTAAAAGGAAAATTTATAAGCAGACCAAATAGATTTATTGCTAATGTGGAAGTTAATGAAAAAGTAGAAATTTGTCATGTTAAAAATACAGGAAGGTGTAAAGAATTATTAACTTCAGATGCAACTGTATTTGTGCAAGAACATAATAATCCTAAGCGTAAAACGAAATTTTCACTTATAGGAGTTATAAAAGGAAATAGAATGATTAATATGGATTCTCAGGTTCCTAATAAGGTTGTTCAAGAATGGATTTTAAAGGGAAACTTATTTAAAGATCTTGTATTGATTAAACCTGAACAAAAATATAATAATTCAAGATTTGATTTTTATGTTGAAACAAAAGATAGAAAAGCTTTTATAGAAGTAAAAGGAGTTACTCTAGAAAATGAAGGCATAGTAATGTTTCCAGATGCACCTACTGAAAGAGGTTTGAAACATGTTAAAGAGCTGTGTCAATGTATAAAAGATGGATATGATGCCTATGTAATTTTTGTTATACAAATGAAAGAAGTTTTATATTTTAAACCTAATATAGAAACACATAAAGAATTTGGAGATGCGTTAAAAGATGCTAAAAAAGCTGGGGTAAATATCTTAGCTGTTGATTGTGATGTAACACAAGATACAATTAATATAAAAGACTATGTTGAAGTTAAATTATAGATATAAGTCACAATCAAATAAATAATAAGTTCATTTGCTAACCTATTTTCCTCCTTGTCTGATGAAAAATATTCATGGCAACTTTGGATTTGTTATTTATTTTCATGTGCATAAAACTAGATTTTAATTAAAAATGTAACTAAATAAAAATTAGAGTAAAATTATTGAAAGATATATACAAAAATATCTTGGATAATGATATAATTTTAAATAGGTTATAATTAATTTTATATAACTACAATTAAGTAAATTAAGACCTGCAAAGTTCGTTGGAGGTAATCAATGTATAATAACGATGGTATTTTAATAAAAGGAAACAAAGATGGAATAAATACAACAATTGATATGAATAAATTTACTTGCTTTGAAGATATGCTGGCAGCTTTAGTTAAGAAACTCTTAAAAGGAAAACATTTTTATAAGGGAACAACGTTAATTTTAAGAATAAATTTACAATCAATTAATAAAAAGAATGTTCAAGATTTGAAGCAGACTTTATTAAATGAGATAGAATTAAAAGATATTGTTTTAGAAGAGTTAGAGAAAGAAGCACACAAAATGGGTGAAAAAGATAATAAAATATTTTCAGGCGTATACGAAGGAAAAACAAAATTTATACGAAAAACAGTTAGAGGTGGACAATGCGTTAATTACCAAGGAAATATAGTTATTATTGGTGATGTTAATAGTGGAGCGGAAATCTATGCTACAGGAAATGTAATTGTTTTAGGCCGTATAAGGGGAAAAGTAAGTGCAGGAACAAATGGAAATTCAAAAGCAGTAATTGCTGCATTTTTGTTGCAACCAGAGATTTTAAAGATTGCAAGTATTATAGCCATGTCTCCAGATGATATTGAGAAACCAAGATATCCAGAACTAGCAAAGATTAAGGATGGTACAATTATAGTTGAACCATATCTACCAAACAAATACATATATTAGAAGGTCGGAGGGATTTTTAAATGGGAGTATCTATTGTAATAACTTCAGGAAAGGGTGGTGTTGGGAAAACCACAACTACAGCTAACATAGGAACTGCTTTAGCTTCATTAGGAAAAAGAGTAGTTGTTATAGACGGTGATACAGGACTTAGAAATTTGGATGTTTTATTAGGGTTGGAAAATAGAATTGTATATACAATAATTGATGTTATAGAAGGAAGATGTAGGTTAAAGCAAGGTCTTATAAAAGATAAGAGATTTCAAAATTTATGCCTTTTACCTACAGCACAAACAAGGGATAAGGACGATATAAGTCCGCAAGAAATGCTTAAAATAGTAAATGAACTTAAAGAAGAGTTTGATTATGTATTAATAGATTCACCTGCAGGAATCGAACAAGGGTTTGAAAACGCAGTTATAGGTGCAGATAGAGCAGTAGTAGTTGTAAATCCTGAAATTACATCAGTTAGAGATGCAGATAGAGTTATTGGTAAACTTGATGCAAAAGGACTAGAAGACCATGGAGTAGTTATTAATAGATTAAATTATGAAATGACTAAAAATGGTGATATGCTCGACGTAAGTGATATTATAGAAACTCTTTCAATAAAGTTATTAGGGGTTGTGCCTGATGATAAAAATATAACTGTCTCAACTAATAAGGGAGAACCTATTGTTTTAGATGATAGTGCAATTTCTGGCCAAGCATTTAAAAATATTGCAAAGAGAATCATGGGAGAAGAAGTACCATTTATGGATTTACATACGGAACAAGAAGGATTCTTTAGCTCTTTAAAGAAACTATTTAAGCGTAAGTAAAGGAGGAGTTTTAAAAAATGGGTTTTTTTAAGAATTTAAATAGCAAACCAACTCCTAAGCAGGTTGCTAAAGATAGGCTAAAATTAATTCTTATACACGATAGAGGAGAAATAGCTCCGCAGATTATAGAAAAGATAAGAGAAGAAATATTAGATGTGATATCTAAGTATATTGATATACAAGTGGATGATGTTGAAATATCTGTAAACAGAAGTGATGATGATGAAGGCGAAAATTCTTCAGCATTAATAGCAAATATTCCAATTAAAAATATCAGAGGAAGATAATATTTTATCACAAAATTACAGGGTATTAGACTTGTGGTGAATTAACCGAAAAAAAGAGTGCTCTGTTGTTCCGGTTACTAGAGAAAAGGATTGTGGATTTCTAGCAGCAGAAGTTGTTCCATTCCAGCATGCTCCTTAAGCAAGTTAAGGACAAGCGAGGATGGAACAACTTCTATTGAAGAAATCCTACAATCCTTTTCTCAATGTAATACTAAACAAAAGAGAACCTATTCTTTCTGGTTTAGAATATATTTCAAAGTATAGTATAAGTCTAATTCGTAGTCATGTGGAATAAATATATATATGATTTCGGTGAGTTACCATATAAATATAATTTTTGATTTGGATATATATCGTTAAATTATTACAAAATTATTATGTTTTTTATACTTATGAGAATTAATATGGTGAATGAAGTAATAATAATGTATAATAAAGTTTATAAAAATAATATATTTCATCGGAGGTGAAGTATTGTTTAAGCAATTTAGATTAGATGTTAGATTATTAAAAGAAATAGATAAAACTCTTTTAATTTCTATGATTCTTTTAATATTATATGGCACATTTAATATATATTTATGCACCAAAGGACAATATGGAATGACTTTTGTAAAACAACAGATATTTTGGCTTGTTGCATCACTTATAGCGCTATATTTTTTTATTACAATAGACTACACAATAATATTTAATTATGTACCTATATTGTATTGGGGAACTGTAGTACTTCTTATATTAACAATGATTCCAGGTATTGGAATAGTAGTCAATGGAGCTAGAGGATGGATTAATCTCGGAATATGTAAGCTTCAGCCATCGGAGTTTGCTAAGTTGGTAATTATACTTATGCTAGCTAGAAAGTTGGATGAAATGGACGGCAGGATAAACGATATGAAAAACTTTTTTATATTAGCATTTTATTGCATAGTGCCAGTAATATTTATTTTAAAGCAACCGGATATGGGGATGAGTATGGTATGCTTCTTTATTGTTTTAGGTATTTTTTATACAATGGGATTTGATACAAGGATTATTGCTGGAGGATTAGCTTCTTTAGTTCTTGCAATAATAATAGTATGGAATTCAGGGTTGATAGAACCGTATCAAAAAATGAGATTTACCGCTTTTTTAAATCCAGAAGTTAATGATGCGTCAACATATCATTTAAATCAATCTCTAATTGCAATAGGTTCTGGTGGAATAGTAGGAAGTAGTCCATCATTGACTGAAAATGGAAGCTCAACTTATGCAGCACAAAACGTACCAGAAATACATACGGATTTTATTTTTGCTGCAATAGCAGATCAATGGGGTTTTATAGGGGCAATTTTATTGCTTGTACTTTATGGATTACTTTTATATAAAATTATATCAATAGCGCGAACATCTAAAGATATATTTGGTTCAGTTATATGTATTGGAATAGTTTCATATTTCTTATTTGCAATATTGCAAAATATAGGAATGACAATAGGCTTGGTGCCAATTACAGGTATAGCATTGCCACTTGTAAGCTATGGAGGAAGTTCATTATTAACAACAGTAATTTCATTAGGAATAACAATAAATGTAGGGATGAGAAGAAAAAAGATACATTTTTAAGGACATAGAAGAAAAACGCGTAAACATTTATTTTCGAACTAACTTAAATAATATTTAGGCACATTAAAGAAAATAACAAGTTCAAAATGCCATGAATATTTTTTATCAGGCAAGGAAGCAGATTGGTTTAATAGCATGCTATTAGGGCAATTTGCTGACGCAGTATGATGAAAAATAGGCTTGACAGATGGATTTGTTATTTTTTTTTATTGTGCCTTAAGTTAGTTCTTTTTTATTTAATCCTCATAATTCCTATTGTTTTTAAATATAATCTAATAAGATGAATTTAAAGGAGGATATAGTGAATAATTATAGATCAGCTTATGAAAATTATTATAAAAACATAAACAATAGAGCAAAAGGAAAACAGGACAGTATTAGATATTCTCCTTTAGATAAGAAACGTGATGATTTAATTAAATCTCCATATGGAATTAGTAAAAGTAGTGAATTTAATTTCAAGCAATTTTTCGTAAAGAGAATAATGAGGGAGTTAATTGGAGCTGCAATTTTACTCTTACTTTTTGTTGGTTTAAAATACATTCCTGCAAATCAAGTGAGTCAAGTTCATAATACATGTAAAGAAGTTTTAAATCAACAATTTAACTATGATGAATCAATAGATGCTTTTAATAATGTTGAAGTAGGTAATTTTAAAATGAAAGATCTAAGAATAGGAGATTTTACACTAGAGGATTTTAAGAGTAACAATTTAAAAGTTAGAACATCAAATTTTATAGAATACTTAAAAAATAGAAGTAATTCACAAGTAAAACCTGAAGATGAGTTATCAATAATCATTCAGTTGCAGGCATATGAAGAAAATAAGTAATTAATTATGTTATTACAAATAAATGAGCATATTGTCTTAATATTTTTTGCATATGTCTTATTACAGAGGATAAAAGTATTAAATGGTATAAATTAACACGATACTATGGTTGGATGAAGCACATTTAAAAATTAACAAGTCCATCTGCCAAGCTTATTTTTCATCAGGGGAAGCGCCAGTCTCATACGCTCACTTAGTAAGCGACTATCATCAAATCATAGATTTGGATTTTCATTTATCTATTCATAAGCAGATTGTCATAATAGGCTTGCTATGATACCAAACTGCTTCAGTGGCTGATGAAAAATAATCATAGCATTTTGGATATGTTATTTTCTTTCATGTGCTTAAAGCTTAGCAATATTATAGGGGTTAAAAATGAAGAAATGGTATAAGGTATTAATTGTAGAATTGCTAATATTAATGTGGATATTGGATTTTAATAATTCAATTTTTATTAGTTTTCTATGGATAATATTACATGAATTTGCACATATATTAGTGGCAAATAACTTTGGATGTAGATTTAACAGTTTTAACATAAGTATATCAGGGGTTAAAGCAGAATTAATAGATATTGATGAGCTCACGGAAAAGAAAAAATTAATCTTATATTTAGCAGGTCCATTTTCAAATTTTTTTATGAGTATAGTTGCATGCTTTTTATATCGGTTTTTTAAGTGGAACTTTATTGAAAGCAGTATAATCATTAATATATATTTAGGTGTGTTTAATTTATTACCTGCATATCCGTTAGATGGAGCTAGAGTATGTGAAATATTACTATCAAGAAAATTTTTATATAAAAAATCAAAAAGTATTACTGAGATTGCTAGTTTTATCATTGCAGGAGTATTAATTTTAATATTTATTATAATGTTTTTATTACATAAGGTGAACATAAGCTTATTCTTAGCAGCCATTTTAATGATATATACTACTTTTTTAGAAAAAGAGAAGACCATGTATATTATAATGGGGGATATGATTAGAAAGGTACGAAAACTAAAAAAGTATAATTATATCGAAAATAAATCTATATCTGTATATTATAAAAAAGGTTTAGTTAATGTATTGACTCTAGTTGATAAGAATAAATTTAATAGTTTCTATGTTCTCGATGATGATATGCAATTGATGGGAATAATTCATGAGGATGAGCTTATTAAGGCTTTGAAGGAATATGGTAATATAACTTTAGAAGAATATATTTATATAAGAAAAAAATAACTCCTTAGTTGTACTTTAAAATACAGCTAAGGTTTTATTTTTTATATTTAAGGCACAATCAAAAAATAACAAGTCTATGTGGCAGAAATGTTCTTATATGTAGCATGGCTACTTTCTTTAATGTGCATATTTTTCATAGAAACATTGAACTAATAGGCTAGCTATGAGACCAATCCTCCTCTTTGTTTGATGCAAGATATTCATAGTAGATTGTGCTCATTGTTTTTTATGTAGTTAATGCAACATTTTTATGTTTTGAATTGTATTATATATGAACTTACTAATTAATAATATATTTTATATATTATTTAGTAGCTATTATAGCAATCGAGCAACAGAGCATTTAGAATTTTTTAGCGAAATTTTCATAGTCCTATGGAACAAATATGTATCTAATTTCGGCTGGATTCACATAAACTCTATTCTCATTGCGGAACCCTATAATTCCTATAAAAATAGATAAGGATGGTGGATAGTAATGAAAAGAAAAAAGATATTGAGTTTAATTTTAACAGTTTGTTTAGCAGTTTCAATTATATCTATGCCTGCATTTGGAGCAGAAACTGATAGCAAGGGACTTGAACAAGCTGTTGTAACTATGAAACAAGTTGTAGTGATTCCAGATAGCTATAAAGATTTTACTCATTCTTCAAGTCAATATGACATTGGAGATCAGAAAGTTACAATATGGAATCTAGAATGGGAAAATTCAGATGATAATAATGGTTATATTAGTGCATCTATTGATGAAAATGGAGATGTATTAACATATAATAAGTATAGTCCTAGTGAAAGTTCTAATGGATTAGCTAAGACTACAAAAGAAGATGCACAAAAATCTGCAGAAGAATTTTTGAATAAAGTAATTCCAAGTTATTCAAATCAAATGAAGAAAATAGATACAAATTCTAATAATCCTTCAAGTGATCAATATAATTTTACTTATCAACAATTTGTAGATAATACTCCAGTTGATTTTAATCGTGTAGAAATTAGTGTTAGTAAATCTACTGGCGAAGTAACTTCGTATACAGGATTAAATCCAGGAGCAAAAATGAGTGATTATCCAGCTACAAGCGGTGTAATTAACTTAAATACTGCAGAAAAATCATATATAGATAAACTAGGAGTTCATTTAAAATATTATTCTTCATATGACTATAAAGAAAAAAAATTAAATGTTTTTCCAGGATATTCAGTTGATGATAATAAATTGAATGCAATTGATGGAAACACAGGAGAGGTTATATCCCTTCTTAATCAAGATAAAGTATACAAGTATAAAAAAAATGAAGCAAGTGATATGACAAATGCAGCAAGTTCAGGATTGCAAAATTCTAATCAAAAGTTAACTGGGGAAGAAATTGATGCTATTGGTAATGTATCGAAATTTATTACAAAAGAAAAAGCAAGCGATATAATTAAGGAATCGATAGATACAACGAATTTTGATATGACAATTAATGATTCATCTTTAAGTAAAGATAGAATAAATGAAAACTATATATGGGAAATTGGATTTAAAGATGGAGATGGTAAGGTAGATGCAAAAACTGGAGAGCTACTATCATTTTATTTTTATAATAATAAAGATGGAAATGAAAATATGTCAAAGTCAGATGCACAGAAAGTAGCAGAACAGTTTTTAAAGAAAAATGCAGAAGAGAAATTTAGTCAAACTAAATATGAAGATAGCAACAATTTAAAATTTAAGAATATATCTCAAGATGGAAATATTTATTCATTTAATTTTGTGCGTCAAGTTAATGGAATAGATTTTGACAGTAATTCATTAGAAGTTGAAATTGATAAAACTACAGGAAAAATCATTGAATATCAAAATAGATGGTATGATAATGTTACATTTCCTGATATAAGTCAAGCTATAACTAAAGAAGCAGCATTCAATAAGATTAACGAATATGGAGATTTTGGGTTAGAATATAATTTAACAGATAATAATAAAGTATCATTAGTTTATAATTTTAGAAATTTAAAAGGAAATTATATTATTAATCCAATTAGTGGAGTAAGGATAGATTCAGAAGGAAAAACTTATAAAGATAATAAATTACCAGAGTACTGTGATATAAGTGGACATCCATGCGAAAAAATAGTAAAAGAACTTTTAGAAAATGGATATTATATTTCAGGTGAAAAATTTAATCCGGATAGCAATATAACTCAAATAAATTTCTTGAAATATTTATATTCACCAGAGCAATCTTCATACAGTGATGATGACTTTTATGAAATGTTAATTGATAGAGGGATTATTCAAAAAGATGAAAAAAATCCAGAGTCATTACTTTCTAATCAAGATATAGCAAAGATTGTAGTAAGATATTTAGGATATGATAAGGTTGCATCTCATCCAGAAATCTTCAAGAACCCATTTAATGATAGTGTAGAATATCAATACCAAGGATATGCAGCAATATGCTATAGTTTTGGTATTATGAAAGGTGATAATAATGGAAATTTTAATGGAACAAGTAAAGTAAGCAATGCTGAATCAGCACAGATAATTTATAATATATTAAAACAAAGCCAATCAGAAAAGTAACAATTAATTTTAAATACAGGGTTCCGCAATGAAACTAAAATTTATATGAGTCCTAGCCGAAATTGGATACATGTTTGTTCCATATGACTATGAAAATTTCGCTGAAAGGTTCTAACTGTGATGTTGCCCCATTTCTGCATGTTCCAAATATTCATTTTGATAAGCAGTAAATGGAACAAGCTCTCATTAAGAACCTAAACAGCTTATTTTCAAAGGTCTATTACACAACAGATATGTATCCAATTTCTCTGTTTGTGATATATCAAATTCTCAATGATTAGCTATATATAGATATCCCAACTATAAATTATACTTATGTGGTGACTTACCAAAATCAGAAATATTTTTGTTACGTAGGACTATGAAAATGTCGTTGAAGGCTCTAAGTTGTAGGTTGTGCTCAATTTAGCATGCTCCCATTTTCAATGTGACAAGCTAAAGTGAAACAACCTACAACTAAGAAGCCTTAACAACTCATTTTCAAAGGCCTACTACACAAAAATATTTCCGATTTCTAGTGGAGATATTAACCACAAATAAGTTGAGTTCTTAATTTGGATATCTATATTTTGCATTTTATGGTTATTTTATGGTATTATATAGTGTATAATGTTAAATAATGTAATTATATTTAAAATATGGTTAGATAGAGGCTTGAATGGGAGATTATACATCAATAAAAAGTAATATAGAAGATATTAAAGAATACATGAATAAATATAAAACATTGTTATATTTGGATATGATTTTATAGTACGCAAGAGCATATGACGGAAAACTAAACTGATTTTATATGAAATTAGTAGAAGAAGTTAGTAAAAATAAAGCTTTATAGCTAATTGCATTGGTATAATGACTTTATAAGTCACACATTATAGTAAGATAAAATGTACTGGATGGTATAGATATGGGGAATGCATGGATTATTGCCTAAGATGCCGTTAAGGTAGAGAATATGAGATACAGGAGGAAATATTGTGCAAAGTAGAGTTTTGATTATTGACGATGACATGGAGTTATGCCAGTTATTGAAAAAATGTATAGAGAAAGAAGATATCATTGTTGAATGTGCATATACTGGAACGGATGGTTTGAAGTTAGCATTGCAAGGTAATTATCAACTGATTGTTTTAGACGTTATGCTCCCTGAAATGGATGGATTTCAAATTCTTGAGAAAATTAGGAGCATTAGCATCGTGCCAGTCTTAATGCTTACTGCGAAAGCTGCCAGCGCCGACAAAGTGAATGGTTTGCGCTCTGGTGCTGACGATTATTTAACGAAGCCTTTTGATGTCGAAGAATTTATTGCTCGCATTTTGTCTTTGATCCGCAGATATACAACATTAAATAGCAGTTATAGCAAAGAAACTAATTGTATGTCCTTTCAGAAGCTTATTATTGATATTGACACCCGAATTGTTCATATTCAAGAAAGGCAAGTGGAGCTACATGCTAAGGAATTTGACATTCTTTGCTACCTTGCAAAAAACCAAGGAAAAATTTTAACCAAACAGCAAATATATGAAGAAATATGGCAGGAGCCATATGTCTATGATGACAATAACATAATGGGACATATAAGCAAACTGCGAAAACAGATAGAGCCTGATCCGAGCAATCCGACTTATATTCAAACAGTGAAAGGTGTAGGCTATCGCTTTAGCCGTGAGGTCTAATTATGAATGGATTTCCATTGTTTGAGGGTATTATTGTTATTGTTGCTTTAATTTACACCCTTCTACTCTCTCGAAAAATACGTAATATTAAGTTAAAACTGAATGATATTTCAGAAGTATTGGATGACATTGCACAAGGCAACAGTAATCGAAAGATATTGGCAAAATCCAATGATATGACTTCTATTATTTGCTATAAAATAAATAATATTATTCATGAATTTCAAGGGCGGATTATTGACTTAAAAAAAGCGGAAAAAATGAACAGTCAATTGATGACAAGTCTTTCTCATGATGTACGTACTCCGTTGACAACGCTTATTGGATATTTAGACGCGGCGCAAAAAGGTATTGTAGTCGGTAAGGAGAAGGAAGAATATATAGAAACCGCTCGTCTAAGAGCACATGATATTAAAGACTATGTAAATGTTTTGTTTGAGTGGTTTAAACTCAATTCTAACGAAGAAACATTTATGGTACAGAAGGTAGAGCTTACGGAAGTTACCAGAAAACTACTTAAAGACTGGATTCCAATCTTTGAGAACAATAGTCTCGACTTCGATATTGACATCCCAGAAAAGTTCATAAAGGTTAATTTGGATACAGATGCATATTCCCGTATTATGAATAACCTGATTCAGAATGTGATTGCCCATAGTCAAGCAAACCACATAAAAATAAAAGTTTCTATACTTCGTGCTAATGCAGTGATTGTTGTTGCAGACGATGGTAAGGGAATTTCCAAACAAGATTTGCCCCATGTCTTCGAACGTCTCTATAAATGCGACATAGCACGTTCTAAAAGAGGAAGTGGCTTAGGATTATCCATTGTACAGCAGCTTGTGGAGAAGATGGGAGGGGTGATTGTAGTTAAAAGCCAACCGTATCAACTAACAGAGTTCATTGTACAATTTCCATTGATTGATTAAAAAACCTGCTGAAAGGCAGGTTTTTTTGCTTCTTTTAATGACATTCAAGGTAGAGTTAATGTTTGTGCAATGTTTATGCAAGGTTATGGTGATAAAATTAAATTCATAAAATTAAAGGAGGATTTTATATTTTGAATGATTTGGTAATCGAAACAAATAATTTAACAAAACAATATGGTGAACAAAGAAGTGTTGATAATTTAAACATTCATGTAAAGAAAGGAAGAATTTATGGTTTGTTAGGACGCAATGGTGCTGGAAAAACCACTACTATGAAGATGTTGTTAAATCTAACGAGTCCTACGTCTGGAGAAGTACGTATTTTCGGAAAGGATATTAATACTGACAAGAGAAAAATTCTTTCTCGAATTGGAAACCTGATTGAATCGCCAGGATTTTATCCTAACCTTACTGGAACTGAAAACCTTAAAATTATGGCCAGGCTACGTGGAGTACCCACATTCGATGCCATTAAGAACGCATTGGATGTGGTAGGGTTGCCTTATATGGATAAAAAGCTGTTCTCACAGTATTCGCTTGGCATGAAACAGCGACTAGGAATAGCAAATTCTATTATGCATGATCCAGAGCTTTTGATTTTGGACGAACCTATTAACGGGCTTGATCCAATTGGTATAGTGGAAGTTCGTGATTTTATAAAGCGCCTTAGTATGGAACAAGGTAAAACAATTTTAATTTCCAGTCATATTCTATCTGAAATAGCTTTATTAGTGGATGATATTGGCATCATTGATCACGGTGTCTTACTGGAAGAAGAAAGTTTGGAAGAATTGCAGCAGAAAAATAGTAGATATGTTCATTTCGTTGTGACAGATACCTCCCAAGCTTCCCGAATATTGGAGACTGACTTTCATATCTCTAATATTCATATTGATGATGATCATAATTTACGGGTTTATGATACGAATATAGATGTAGCTGCTATTACCCGTAAATGGATAGAAAGCGGTTTAAATATATCGGAAGCACATACGCAAAATGATACATTGGAGGATTATTTCAAAAGGCTCACCGGAGGTGAAGGAATTGCTTGATTTAATCATATGCGAATTTGCTAAAATTAAACGGCAGCGTTTTATTCTATTTTGTATGTTAGCAGCCTGCCTATTTCCTATACCATTGACTGTATTAGTGGCAAAAGACAATTTGCATTTTGAGGAGCTTTTTAAACTGATTGTTACGTTTGGGGATTTTCTCCTTTTGCCATGTGTCCTAAGTATAGTAGCGAGCATACTATTCTTTATGGAAAGGGACAGCGACATGCTAAAAAATTTGATGACTGTACCAGTTTCTAAAACCAGACTTGTAGAAGCAAAGCTGGCTGTGCTTCTAATTGTTGCTGTGCTATATTCTATTACTGGTTTAGGTACTACAATCATTGGTGGATTAATTGTTGGGGCTGTAGAAGGCGTTGTTTTTAAATTGGGATTAAGTGCTGTCCTCGGTATAATGCTATTTGTCTCAGTTCTTCCTGTTGTTCTTCTTGTTGTCTATTTTAACAAAAGCTATATTTTTTCCATTATAATTGCCTTCATTTATTCTATTTTAAATTTTGGAATAGCACTTAATATGGTTAATTTTGCTCCTAACAGTGTGGCTATTACTGTGTTGCCTGTACCAGTCATTATGCGTTGGTGGTCGTCTTATTGGAGCCTATCGGCAGAATATATTACAATTAGAAAGCCCTATATGTTATCAACCCAGTTTTGTGCAGGAATGTTATTTTTAATAGCGGCAATATCAATTCTACTAATTTCAATTACATTCAAAAAGCAGGAAGATTAGGAGGAAACTATGATTAATATAATTGTTACAGAATTTCAAAAGCTTAAGCGCTACAGCATTCTTTGGATTGGCATAGTAGCAGTGCTATTTTCAGTACTTTTAGCAGCTTTTCAACAAAACAGCAGTAATGAAATTATTCAGTACGAAAGTTATACGAATAGTGTCATATGGAATAATTTTAGTATGATTTTTCCATTTATGATTGTTCTCATAGGAGGATATATTATAAACCGTGAGTATGTTGATCATACATTGAAGAACATGTTAACTGTACCTATTCCATTTCGTAAATTACTGATGGGAAAATTGATTACTGTTGGGCTTGTTACAACATTGTACGGCTTTTTTAGCTTCATATGCACATTTCTCTTGGGTATAGTATTTTATAATAGAAATATGTCATCAGCACTTGTAGTGAAATCGCTTTTTCAACTCGTTGGATTGAGTCTTTGCTGTTACTTGGCTGTGTTACCAATCATCATATTTTTTAGCCGAAAACAAAACGGTTTTCTTGCTGGAGTTGGATTGGCATTTGTTTACGGTTTTTGTGGAATCTTTATCGCTGGCAGAGCATTGACTGATTACTACCCTATTACCGCTGGTTTAGGAATTATTAAGTTTACAGGAGATGACACTCTTAACTTTAATCTTTCAGTTGAAATCGGTGCCTTATCCATTATGATAATACTTTCAATGATTATGTTGTTTTGTATGAAAGGGTTTGAGGATAGAAACACTTTATCTAAAAATACAGCAAAAAAACACAAGGGGTAATAAATTCTATATATCTTTATACTTTTATTATATAAATATTTTTAGAATTAAAAATAATTTGTAAATTGGCTATCTCAAAAACTTTTAATATAATTCTAAAAATGTTGTTTATTAGACTATATCCTTTAACATTTCGCTTGTTAATTTATTTCTTAAATGCAATTTGGATTTCACAAATCAAAAAAGATTTTTGAAATAAATTATAAAAATGAAGAGGAGATGGCAATATATCAAACAACAGCATAATCAAAGCTTAGAAGAATCCAATGTATAGCTCTAAATTAGATCAAAGCATAGCAAATCCAGCAGGAGATACAATGGGTGAACTTAATGATCTTGAGCTAGGTGAATTAGCAGGAGCTTTTTCATCACGAAACATCTGTACTGCTATAACAGAGTCCACATATTTGACTGCAATTTGTTGTAGCAACTAAAAAATAGATATAAAGGTGTTCTAAGAAACACCTTTATATCTATTTTTTAATATTTATCTATTTGTAACTAAACGCATACTTTTAGTGTTGCTACAAAACATAGTCAAGAAAGGTTGGATTATCAAAAAAAGTTTATTTGAATAGGCATTGATGAGTTAAATAACTATATGAAAAGAACGAATAAGCGAAGTTTCTATGTCTATGTTTGCATTAAGCGTTAAGAAAAAGCTTGATGATAAGAATCAAATTAATTTAGAAGATTTACTTAATGTATGGTAACTGAGTTCTTAATTTCAGCAATTGCAATTATATGATTGGTATTTACAGTGTTTATATATTATGTTAATTTACTTATATATTTCCTAAAAATAGTATACGATATATCTATGACAAGTGTATGATGTTTTAATATGCAACAGATATGTAGTGAAAATAGATAGCAAAGGAATTAAAAAGTAGAATAAGATTGATATTATTTATAGGAGGGTAGGGCATTATGAACAAAATATTAATCGTAGAGGATGATCCTAAAATTAATAAAATGATACAAACTTTATTAAGAAAAAATCAATATATTGCAGTATCTGCATTTTCTGGTACAGAGGCGCTTTTGTTATTGGAAAAAGAGTCTTTTGATTTAATTTTATTAGACTTAATGTTGCCAGGATTAAGCGGTGAAGAAATTTTAGTGAAGATTAATGAACAATCTCAAATTCCTATTATATGTGTATCAGCAAAAGATGATTTAAATACTAAACTTGAACTTATTAGATATGGGGCTGATGATTATATAACAAAGCCGTTCAATAATGAAGAATTAATTGTGCGGATAGGTGCAGTATTAAGAAGAATGAATAAGGGGACAACAGCAGATAAAAACAATATATTCCGATTTAAAGATTTGGTTTTAGATAGTGAAAATCATATTGTGACTATTAATGATGAGCCTATTGAACTTACTGTAAAAGAATATAGGATATTAGAATTATTAATTAGTAATCCTAAGAAAGTATTTACAAAACAGAATATATTTGAGAGTGTTTGGACTGAAGAATATATTATGGATGAAAGAGTAGTTACAGTGCATGTTAGTAATTTGCGTAATAAATTAAAACCTGGAGAAGAATACATAAAAACAGTTTGGGGAATAGGATATAAAATGCAGGACAATTAGCTTACAAAACTTTATACTTTCTTGATAAATTCTAAATTCTATTTTAATATCTTTCATTTATCATTTAAATATAGGGCTAAGGCATAATTACAGAAAGTAAGAGGTAAAGAAATATGAGATTAGTATTAAAAACTAATGGTTTGACTAAAAAATATGGGAAACAAATAGCTGTAAATAATGTTAATTTAAATATTGAAAAGGGAGATATTTATGGTTTAATAGGGAAAAATGGTGCGGGTAAAACAACAATTATGAAAATTGTTTGTGGATTGATTTATCAGAGCCAAGGTGATATTCAACTGTTTGAAAGCAGCAATTTAGAAAGAAGCAGGAAAAGAATGGGGTGTGTTATTGAACAGCCAGCGCTTTATCCTGGAATGACAGCAAGAGAAAATTTGATTTATTATGATAAGTTGCTTGGTATTACAGACTATGGTAATGTAGATGAAGTTTTAAGCTTGGTTGGTTTGCAAAATACAGGCAAAAAGAAAACTAAAGCTTTTTCCATTGGCATGAAGCAGCGTTTATCCATTGCAATTTCTTTATTAGGTAATCCTGATTTTCTTATCCTAGATGAGCCTATTAATGGATTAGATCCTTCTGGTATCAAGGAAGTGAGAGAATTACTATTAAAACTAAATAGAGAAAATGAAATTACTATCTTAATTTCCTCTCATATCTTAGGAGAGCTTGCTAAGATTGCAACAAAATATGGAATTATAGAAAATGGAGTACTTGTTGATGAATTTGCAGCTGTGGAATTAGAAAAACGTTGTAAAAAATGTCTTTCACTAGTAGTTAATGATTCAGAAAAAGCAGCTTATATTATAAAAAATAATATCAAAAGTACTGATTATAAAGTATTTGATAAAGGCAAAATTTGCATTTATGATTGTTTAGATATACCAGAACAGATTAATAAAGAATTGGTTGAAAATGGTGTTTTGGTATCAATCCTCACTTTAGAAGGACAAGATATAGAAAGTTATTTTGTAAAGATGATGGGAGGAGATAAATAATGATAAATGTAATATCAAGTGAATTTTATAAAATATTTAAAAGTAAAATCTTTTATGTAATTTCAATAATATTGCTAGCAATGAATGTTATTTCTTTTGTTTCTTTGCTTGTACAAAAAATAAATTCTTCTTCTAAGATAAAAGAACAGCTTGTAGGAACAGGAATCTCAAATTACCAAGAATCTTATAACGCAGATTTTGTTTTTTATATCATTCTTATTTTTATAGCGTTCCTAATTACTGCTGAATATGCAAATGATAGTATAAGGCAAATGGCTTGTCATGGAATAGCTAGATGGAAATTAGTACTCGGTCAGTATATAGCTATGTCTTCTGTAATTACAATAGTTCTATTAGGTTTTGGTATTTTAAATTTATTATCATATACAGTATTGTCTCAATTAGGAAAAGTTGATGTAGTAAAATTTATTATCATGAATTTCGGAATACTTTGCATGTTTTGGGGTACTGCAGGTATTGGCACTTTTTTATCTTATTTATTAAAAAATGGAGGCATTACAATTATAGTTTCTATTTTAGTTGTGATAAGTAGTAACTTAATAGCAAATTTGCTTGCTTTTTTAACAAAAAACAACATTTTTGCAACATATAATCTTAGCAGTATGCGTAAAACCATAATTGATCTTACTTCAAAATCAGAGGATGTTATGATTTGTTCAATTGTATTTTTATTAATTGGAATTGTTGCAGTTTTAGGATCGAGTTTATTATTTTCAAAAAGAGATGTAGATTAGGCACAAGAAGGATTAAAAGTACAGTTAAATAGATAATAAAATTTTTAAGAATGTATGGTAAAAGTGAAAGGAGAGAATATTTTGGATATATTAAGAACAGAAAATGTTTCAAAAATCTATGGAATTGGTGATACAAGAGTTACTGCATTAGATAAGTTGAATTTGAAAATAAGCAAGGGGCAATTTGTCTCAATAATTGGTCCAAGTGGATCAGGGAAATCTACACTTCTTCATATGCTAGGAGGTGTGGATCGTCCTACAGAAGGTAAAATATATATAGAAGAAACTGATATTTCATCAATGAATGAAACCGAGTCTGCTTTATTTCGACGACGAAAAATAGGATTAATTTATCAGTCTTATAATTTAATCTCTACACTGAATGTAAAAAAGAATATACTATTACCTATGTTGTTAGATAGTATAAAACCTAATCAAGAGGAATTTGATCATCTTGTAGAGATGCTTGGTTTAACAGAAAGGCTTAATCATTTGCCAAGCCAGCTTTCTGGCGGACAGCAGCAGAGAGTTGCTATAGGACGATCATTAATTTATAAACCATCAATTATTTTGGCTGATGAACCTACGGGTAATCTTGATAGGAAAAATACAAAAGCAACTCTTGACTTGTTGAAACTTTCAAATAAGGAATTCAACCAGACAATTGTGATGATCACACATGATGAAGAAATTGCATCATCAGCTGATAGAGTGATTACAATTGTTGATGGAAGAATAGTTTCAGATGAGGTGAACAAGAAATGAAAATTATGAATGAATACACATATCACAAAATAAAAAAGAATAAGCGATATACAATTTCTATACTAGTTGCGATAACAATTGCTTCCGCATTGTTGTGTTCATTATCTATATTTTTATATTCTATATGGGATACAAAGGTAACCTCAACAATTGAAAAAACAGGTTATTGGCACGGAGAATTATGGAATTCTATATCAGGTGATAAATTGAAGTATATCACAGAAAACCCAGATGTTGAAGCTACAATGGTTAAAGGAAGTTGGGTTACTGCTGAACTTTCTAATACCAAACGTCCATATCTTTTAATGAGAGATGCAGATAAAAATTTTTGGAGTGACATGAATTTAAAAAATAATCTTACAGATGGTAGCCTTCCTAAAAAAGCTGGAGAAATTGTTGTGTCAAAATTATTCTTTACAGATAATCCCACATATAAAATTGGCGATAAGCTAACACTGCCCATAGGTAATCGTATGTTAGATAACAAAGTAATTTCAACTCAAGATTATAAAAAGCCTGGTGAAACTTTTAAGACAACTGGAACTAAGACTTATACAATAGTTGGTGAGTTAGATGTTTCTGGAATATCAGCTTATCCGGGGTATATTGCTATGGGATACTTGGATGTTTTGAATATTCAACCCAGTGATGAACTTACGGTTTATATGCGTTTTGTGAACCCTCGTAAAATATATAATACATTACCAGAGATTGCAGAATACGTTGGATTAACCAAAAACGAATATGGACAGTATGGAGTTATGTATAATAGCCAGTTATTAAATTTATATGGAATTAGCGATAAAAGTAGTACAAATACTCAACTTGTTATAATTTTAGCAATAGCAGTAACTCTGTTTTTACTAATTATGGGTGCATTTGTTCTTATTATTTATAATGCATTCTCATTGTCTTCTAATAGTCGGATTAAGGAATTGAGTATTTTAAAAAGTTTAGGGGCAACACCAAGACAAATTAAGTATTCTGTACTTTATGAAGGATTTTTGTTATGGATTGCTCAACTACCAATTGGCTTAATAATAGGATATACATTTAGTTATCTTGTATTCTCTAGAGTTAATGGAATTCTTAGCATTTCAGAAGATTATAAGAACATAAATGTTTCTTTATCTTGGGTAGTAATTGCTTTTTCTGTAATAAGCTCGTTAATTACTGTTTTAGTCTCAGCATATATTCCTGCAAGAAAAGTGGCAAAAGTGCCAGCCATTTTTGGAATACGCCAGAATAGCCAAGTAATAAAAGTAAAAAAAATGAAACGTAATTTAATAATCAAGAGAATATTTGGTATAGAAGGTGAACTAGCAGCTTCGCAATTTTCAGCTAATAAGAAGAGCTTACGTACAGCTGTTTTATCTCTTTCAATGTGCTTTATCTTAATATCAGGTTATATTAATATTATTTCAATATATAATTTTGCTGATTCTAAGAATAACAAAGTAATTAATCATGATATTACGCTTAATTTAAATATTATGGATGAACCAAGTGATAAAATGCTTAATGAAATTCTCTCGTTACCTGAAGCTCAAGATAGTGTGGTTAGAAGGCAAGTATGTACTTCAACCTATGTGACATCAGATCAGGAGTCAGATATTTTTGCTGAATCAGGTGGATTTGATGGAGTAAACTCCAATAAGTATAATGTATTAAAAGAAGATGGAAAGTATAGAATTACAGTAAATTTAGTAGGCTTAGGTGATGAATCATTTAAGAAGTATTGCACAGAAATTGGCACTGATTTTGAGAAATATTATAAAGAAGGTACAGCAACAGGTGTATTGCTAAATAGCACATATCATACCCCTGCTAATTCGAAAGTCATACAACAAATACATTTGTTAAATATAAACCAGGGAAGTAAAATGCTTTTATATGAAAAAGTAGAAGATGATATGAACACAAATAATAAATTTGATGTTCAAATAGGTGATGTTACAGATATTTCTCCAAGCGACCTGGGAACTGCTAGATATAGCCTAGCTTTTATTGTTCCTATGAAAAATTATCAGCAGATAGTTAGTGATTTTTCACCTGATCGAAAGCTTGAGTCTAATAGGGTATCAATTGATTTGTTAGTGGGAGATAAGGCTAGTCCAAACGTAAAAGAAAAATTGACACAGATTTGCAGTGCCTACTTGGGATCAGAAGATTTTAACATATGGAGTTTAGTGGAAGAAAGAAATCATAAAGAATTAGTTCAAAAAGCTGTTGCAATTAGTGTTTCTGCTGTTGCATTAATGATTGGGATAATTGGAATTTTTAATGCATTTTCTATCGTTTCGAATAATATAAGGCTTCATAGAAAGGAATTTGCTATGCTTAGGTCAGTTGGATTAACACCTAAAGGATTAAATAAAATGCTGATATTGGAAGGTCTGTTCTTTGCATTAAAACCAATTATTATTAGTATTCCAGTGGTGTTTATTATTTGTTGGTATATGTTAAGATTAACATCAATAACATGGATTGAGTTTTTAGCTGTTTTTCCAGGTAAAGCAATTTCAATTTATTCAATGCTAATATTTGTGGCTATACTTTTGTCATATTGGTTTTCTTCTAAATCCGTTAAACAAAACAATATTATAGAAGCGATGAAAGACGAAATAGTATGATTCTTAGATTTGTTATAGATATAGTTTAGTTCAAATAAAGGAGTTAATATGAAATATATTTGGGTATTCACAACTTTTTTGTTAATGTTTATGTTTATTACGCTTATTTTTTATCATTTATATTATCGCATGAACATAAAGCATATTACAAAACAATTAGAGGAAATAATGAATATAACTGATACTAATCAGCGTCTAACAGTTATAGCAAAGCAAAGGGATATTGCAAATTTAGTAAATATACTCAATTATTTAGTGAGGGATATCAGAATGTCTCGTATAAGAATCAAAAGGCTAACTATGAATTTTAGACAGAGTATAATTAATATTTCACATGATTTACGTACACCGTTGACAACTGCTAGTGGATACATTCAAATGCTCCAAACAAGTGTTACAGAAGAAGAAAGAGAAGAATATTTAAGGATAATATTAGAACGTCAAAATATGGTTAAAATGCTATTGGAACAATTATTTGAATATGTACGAATTGAATCAGGTGAGATTATTTATGAACATGTGCCTATGGATGCAAAAAAAGTTTTTATAGATACACTTGCTATGTATTATGATGATTTTAACAAGAAGGGACAAGAACCAACTGTTCATTTACTAGAAAAACCATGTATAATACTAGGAGATGAACAAGGGGTAAAAAGAATATTTTCAAATATATTATTTAATGCAGCTATACATGGTAATGGAGGATATTGTTTTGAAATCCAGGAGTCAGATAGTTATGTATTTACTTTTTCTAATATTAGTGAACCCATGAGTAGCGATGATTTAGATAATATTTTTCAACGTTTTTACACAAAGGATCAATCTAGAAATAAAAAGACTACAGGTTTAGGACTGGCAATAGCTAAGGAAATTACCATGCAGTTAAATGGTAAAATAGAAGCTTTTTATAACAATGGTAAATTCTCAATATCTATTTCGTTCCCTAAGATTTCATAAGATATGAGCAATCAAAACATGATATAAGTTAATTAGTGACATTGAGCAATTTTATTTTGTAACAACATTTGTTTATACACTTTAGAATTTATAAACAAATGTTGTTTGGCTTCAGCAAGTTATTTCAAAAACAGTAAACATTCAGTAAATGTTTTGGTTGAAATTTAATTGTTTTTCGAATAAACTACCAATATGAATTTATATTAGGCACATGAAAGAAAATAACAAGTCCAAAATTCCATGAGTATTTTGCATCAGGCAAGGAAGGGGATTTGTCTCATAGCGGGCTATTAGAGGAATGCTCTAACGTAGCATGATGCAAAATAGGCTTGGTAGATGGACTTGTTATTTTTTTGAATGTGCCGTAATGGGGGGGAATTCAATGTCGTTATCAGTTTTTTTAATGCTATTAGCATTGCAGGGAATATCGGGAGGAGTTTCAGGATATACAACTAATAAGTATGCTGTAAATATGCTTTTTAAGGAATATACTCCTTTTAAGTTAGGAGGTGTAATTAAAAAGAAAAAAGAAAAATTTATAGATGAAATTAGTGGATTAGTTGAAAGAGATATAATAAATAGTAATACATTGAGAGAAGCAGTTTCTAAAAAGGAAATAGGAGATCAAATTGAACAAATTACTAAAACTTTGCTTCAAGATTCATTGAAAAAGCAATTTGGAAGTAGGAAGATATCTGAAATTGATGGATTCTTTGAAAGTACTATTAAGAATAAAGATTTTATGAATGAAAATTTAAATAAATTTTTACCATTAGTCCTAGATAATGTTTTAGAAAATCTTAATTTAAGTAACATATTATCACAAAATCAAATTGAGAGAATCATTGATGAAGTACATAAATTATTAGCTGAGGAATTTGAAAAGAATGACATATTAGAAAGATACATTTGTGATCTTTATAATGAGAATTCAGATGTTACTCTTTCAGAAATATTTAAAGAAGAATTTAAATTTAAATTAGTTAGAAATATTACTGAAATTATTATCAATATAATCAAAGAGGATATTTTTAAGGATGAAGAAGAATGTAAAGAAGTTTTAAACAAGGTTTGCTCAAGTATAAATCTTGATGTAACCTTAACTAAATTACAAGGATTAATTGGAGAATATAAAATAAGTGAATTTATCACAGGTAAAGAGGAAGAGCAGCTTTCATTAGAAGTATTCACTAAAGTTAATGAATTTATTAATTCTCAAAAAGGAAGAGAATCAATAGGAAATCTTATAGATGAAATAATATCTATTGGAAGGAAGAGTGAATTTACTATTTATGAAGTGCTTCCAAATGAGATGGAAGATTCTTTAACTAATTTTATACAAACAATTGTGCCTAAGGTAATGCCTTATATTTCAGAATGGATTGGTAGTAACAAGGGTTCTTTAGATGAATTGATTGAATCTGCTATTGATGAAGCTATTGGAAATATTGATGGCAGTATAAAACAGGTTATACTTTCAAAAGTACGAAGTGCTTTTATGGATGATATATCAGATAAAAATAATATTGTTAGTAAAATTACTGATTATGTTAATAAAAATGTTAATGATGAATCTTATAATAAATTAGCTAATTCAATTATTGATTATTTAAGAAGTAAAAAGATTAATGATATATTAGAACTTCTTGAAAAACAAAACGTATTAGATTCTAAAAAATTAACTGAATTTATAATTAAGCAATTTAAATTACATGGAAATAAAGTTTTAAGGATGATAATAAAATCTCAATTTTCTAAAAAGGTAAATGAGTTTGTCAAATTAGATTTAGTGAAATTATTTAATGAAAAATTAAAATCAATATTATTTAATAACATATTATTTAATAAAGATAAAGTTATTAATAAATTAGAGGAAGGGATTTTTCTTTTAATAACTAAAAAGAGTGATGAGATTTTTAATAAAAACTTAGCTCATTTAATAGATGAAAATCAATTAACAGGAATTTCAAAAGGATTCTCAAAACTAGTTAACAAATTTATTAAAAATAGTAACAATACATATAAGAAACAAGTACAAGAACTTTTAAGTTCAGAAATTAATAATATTAATTTGAAAGAAGTTGTTGAAAGTCATAAAACAGAAATATTAAGCACTATTTCTCAAAGTTTAAATAAGATGTATGATGATACATTAGATAAATATAAAAACTATGAATTAAAAGAAGTTATTAATTTGATTCCAAACAAGGATGAATTAGCAAGTAAAATTAGTAAAGAAAGTCATGAAAGATTAATTTTAGCATTGCCAAGTTTGTTAGATGGAAAAATTAAAAAATTCGTATATGGAAATTTAGAAAAATATAATGAAGATGAAATTTGTACATTAGCTCAAAACTTTATGGGAAATCAATTAAAGCCACTTTCGGTTTTTGGTGGAGTTCTTGGAATTATAGTAGGACTAATTTATGGTGCAGCAACTTATGATAGCATGAATATCGTGGGTACTTCAAATGGTATAGCCAATATTCTAATGTCATGTGGAATTATGGCTGGAGTTGGTGTGGCGACAAATGTAATAGCTTTATGGATGATTTTTCACCCATATAAAAAAGTTAAAATTTTATCTAAAATACCATTTTTAAGGGAGTTTGCATTAGGATATATACCAGCTCATAAAAATGAATTTGCAATGGGGATGGCTAGATTAATTGATGAAGAATTGTTAGAGAAAAAAGCTATTAATAAGACATTTAATAGTAATAAGCATAGAATTCAATTATCTCTAATGGAAGTAGTATCAAATAATAATTATCAAATTATAGTGAATTTTATTAGAGAAAAGAAACAAGATTTAAATAAAGGTATTTATAATCTAATTTTAAAATATTGTAATAATTCAGCATTTTCAAAGAGAATAGCTTTAGCTATAGGAAATAACAAATTTGATAATATAATTAAAAAATCATCTGCTTTAAATTTAGAAGATAAGATTACACAATTTTTAAAAGGTGAAGATATACAAACTAGATTAGTGAATTTAGTTAATAATAAAATAAACTCTAATTACCAAGTTAAAGATATACTTTCAAATGAATTATCGAGTAGTTTAGGTAATTATATAGAAAATCAAATTACTATGATTATCAAAAATAAAGCAGAAAACTTAAAGAAAAGCAATCTGCTAGAAAATATTATTGCTAACAATAGTGAAATTTATAATTCAACTATTAAAAAATCATGTAGAGAAATATTTGATGATGAATTCTTAATAAATACAAAGAATTCAATCCAAGTGTATATTGAGAATTTTATATTTAATGATTCTAAAAAGTATATTGATAACTTTATGAAAAAATTCTTGGAAGACAAGTTAGATGGAAATAATACTATAGGTTCTATTTTTAATGGAAAGGTTAAAGATATTATTGATGGTAATTTATTAACTTTAACTAATTGGAGCACAGATAAGCTTATTGCTTATTTGAAGAAAAATGAATATAAGATATCTTATAGCGTAAAAGAAACAATTTCAAATGAACTGAATTTCTTCGAAAAATTAGCTTATTCAGCATTTGGTGGAGATAAGATAGTTGAAGATGTTGTATCTATAATATTAAATAACAAGTTGCCAATTATGATAAAAGAAGAAAGTGATAGGATAAGTAATTTAATTAAAGTGAGCTTAGACAATACTGTTTATCCTATGGAAACAAGAACGTTAAAAATTAAAGCTGATGAAATTAATACCGGATTACTATTTGATAATATGTTTAAACAATTTAGTAACAGTAGTATTTTTAGAAATAAAATTAATAATTCAAGTGATTTAATGTTAGATTACTTTATAAATAGTCCTATTATTAATTATCTTGAAATGTGTAATATGCATACTTTAGAGTTATTGCATAAGAAGTTCTATAATGAAATTTCTTTAGTTCAAGAAGATATTTATAATAATATTAATAAAGTATTTAATGAAGATAATAATATAATATATGAATTTATAAATGATAAATTCCTAACAGCATTATTGAATAAAACTGGTAAAGATTTATTTAATGGTATTGAGTATTCTGAGATTGAAGATAGTGCAAAAAATATTTTGAAATTAATTACTTCAAGTGTTAATACTCAAAAATATATTAGTATCTTAATAGAAGAATTTTATGATAATCAGTTATCAAAGAAGGAACTTAAAGAATTTATTAATATTGATATCTTAAGTAAAGATATAGAGAATAGTATTAATATAATGTTTGAACAAGATAAATTCAATAATGAAAACTTACAAGTAATCAAAGAAATAATAGAAGAAGCTTTAAATAAGCATTTGAATTTAATTTCAAATGATTCAAAACGCTATTTAGTAAATGAAATAATAGAAGCAGCCATAGAATCAACAAATCATTACATACTTCCAATGATGCAAAGTATTAATCTTAAGGGTATTACTAATAAACAAATTAATTTAATGAATCCTGAAGAAATTCATACGCTATTTAAAAAAGTTATAGGAGAATTTTTCATGAAGTTATATCTTTATGGAATCATGGGCGGTGTATTTGGAATTAATTTATGGTTAACTATTGTTTTATGCGGAGCAGATTATATTTATAGTAAAAAAGGTCCTAGAGATCAAGATTATGTTGAAGATTAAGAGCAATAACATAAAATAGAAATAGCAAGATATATTTAATGAACTAAATAAGCAGATGGATGAACTAAATACAGAAATAGGCAAACAAAAACTTAAGGATATGAAGGACGGTAGTGAAAAAACAGCTAAAGATATGGCTAAAAAAGCACTCTGTTGATATTTGTATTTAAAATTGAAGGAGTGTCGCAAAATGATTAAATTTTAATCTGGAGCGATGCTCTTTTGAGATTTAGAAATATAAATCTCAAAACAATTGAAGAAACTGCAAATAAAAATATGAATACAATAAGAATATTCCCAATGAAGATTAAGTGTGTTAGAATAGTCATAGCAAATGAGAAGTATAACAGTATAATGTATACTTCTTTTGTTTTCGTTAATGTAAGTTTTCATAGTCCTGTGGAACAAAAATGTATTTGATTTCGGTAAGTTACCACAGAAGAAGATGTGTTTTTAAGGAGGAAGAAATAATGAACAAAGTTTCAGATGATATCTTATTTAAGGTTGAAAAACCAAGTAGATATACAGGTGGGGAATTAAATGAAATAGTTAAGAACCCAAATGATGTTGATATAAGATTTGCATTTTGTTTTCCGGATGTTTATGAGGTAGGAATGTCTCATTTGGGGAGCAGAATTCTTTATCATACTATAAATTTAAGAGAAGATACATATTGTGAAAGAACATTTACACCATGGCCTGATATGGAAGAGCAAATGAGAAAAAATGATATTCCATTATTTACGTTGGAAACTAAGGATTCTTTAAAGAAATTTGATATTTTAGGTTTCACGCTTCAATATGAAATGAGTTATACAAATATTTTAAATATGCTTGATATGTCTGGGATTACTATAAGAGCATCAGAGAGAGGTGAAGATGAGCCTATAGTTATGGCAGGAGGTCCTTGTGCTTATAATCCAGAACCATTATATGACATAGTAGATTTCTTTGAAATTGGCGAAGGCGAAGAAATGATGAATGATGTCTTAGACGTTTATAAAAAATATAAGGGCAAAGGAAAAAAGAAAGAATTCTTAAGAGAGATTTCTAAGATACAAGGTATCTATGTTCCTTCATTATACGATGTTATTTATAATGAAGATAACACAATAAAAGAATTCAAGCCAAAGTACGATGATGTTCCAAAGACTGTTAAAAAGAGAATTATAAAGAATTATACAAAGGTTGATTTTCCAACTGATATAATAGTTCCTTATACAGAAATTGTTCATGATAGAGTGGTTCTAGAACTATTCAGAGGATGTACAAATGGATGTAGATTCTGCCAAGCGGGAATGATTTATAGACCGGTTAGAGAAAAGTCAAAGGAAGATCTTTTAACATTAGCTAGAGATTTAGTTAAAAGTACAGGATATGAAGAAATTTCTCTTTCATCACTAAGTACATGTGATTATTCTGATATAAAGGAACTAGTTTCAGATTTAATGAAAGAACATGAAGAAGATAGAGTTGGAGTAGCTTTACCTTCAATTAGAGTTGATGCTTTTTCAGTTGATTTACTTAAGGATATTCAAAAGGTAAGAAAGACAGGATTAACATTTGCTCCAGAAGCAGGATCTCAAAGAATGAGGGATATAATAAATAAGGGACTTACAGAAGATAAAATTTTAGAAGCATCTAGAAGTGCTTTTGAAGCAGGATGGAAGACTCTTAAACTTTATTTTATGGTTGGACTTCCTTATGAAGAACTTGAAGACTGCAAAGGAATTGGAGAATTAGCAGAAAAAATTGTTTCTGAATATAAAGCAGTACCTAAGAAAAAAGGTGATTATAAGGGTCTAAGACTTACGGTGAGTACATCAATACTTATACCTAAGCCATTTACACCATTCCAATGGGCTCCAATGGCAAGACTTGAAGAAGTAAATAAAAAGATTAATGCTGTTAAGGATTCAATTAAATCAAAATGCATAGTTTATAATTATCATGAACAAAAGACATCTATTATGGAATCTGTATTTGCAAGAGGAGACAGAAGATTATGTGATGTTTTAATTAAAGCATTTGAAAAAGGTGCGAAATTTGATGGCTGGGGTCAATACTTTAAATATGATGCTTGGATGGAATCATTAGAAGAATGTAATTTAGATGTTGATTTCTATGCTTATAGAGAAAGAGGTTATGATGAAGTTTTACCTTGGGATTTCATTGATATTGGAGTAAATAGAAAATATTTAGAAATAGAAAATGAAAAAGCAAAGAAAGCTGAATTAACTCAAAACTGTAGAAAAGGATGTACAGGTTGTGGAGTTGATGTAAACTTTAAAGATGGGGAGTGTTTTGAAGGTGCGATACTTAACTAAATTTACAAAAGAAGAAAATATTAAGTTTATATCTCATTTAGATGTACTTAAGACTATTCAAAAAAATATTAGAAGAGCAGGACTTCCAGTAGAGTTTTCACAAGGATTTAATCCTCATATGAATACTTCAATAGCGCAACCTTTATCAGTAGGTGTATATTCAAGTGGTGAATATATGGATATGGTGTTAACAACTGAAGTGGATGAACAAGAAATTGTGGATAAACTTAATGCTACTGCTCCAAGTGGAATAAAGTACATAAGTGCACTTGCAATTCCTTATACTCCAGGTGAAAAAAAAGTTCCTCAAGCCATGGCGTTAATTGATGCTGCAAGATACACAATAAAGATTAAGTATTCTGATGCTTCAAAGTTAGAAGAGGAAATGAATAATCTTTTAGAAGTTAATGAATGGAATACAGTAAAGAAAAGTAAAAAGGGTGAAAAAGAAGTTAATATAAGAGCTTTTGTGAAGGAATTTAGCTTTTGGATTAAAGATGGAGTGTTAGTACTTAATGTAGTAATAAGCACAGGAAGCAGGGAACATTTAAGTGCAGATTTATTAGTTAAATATATTCAAGAAAAAACTTCAAATGCACTTAAGGATTCATTTGCAAGTATAAAAAGAGAAGAAATGTATTTTTATACAAACAATAAACTTGTACCATTATATAAGTGTATCTAATTTTATAGGATAGATTAAAAATAACAAATTTTAATATGCCTTATAAAAAGAATTAACAATTTACCATATTTCATGATAAAATTTGTATATTGTAAATTATGTATTACGGCACAATCAAATAAATAACAAGTCAATTTGTCAGCCTATTTTCCATCATGCTATATCGGTAAATTGACTTAATAGACCCGCTATGAGGGCAATTTATCTTCTTGCCTGATGAAAAATATTAAGGGCAACTTTGGACCTGTTATTTATTTTCATGTGCCTAACTAGGATGTGTAAAGTTATGAAAGAAATTTTTATTGAACGAAGAGAGAAGATTTTAAGAATTGGTGTTAAATCTAATAATGAGTTAATAGAAAGCATAGTAGAGGAAAAGAAGAATCAACCTATAATAGGAGAACTTTATAAGGGTAGGATTAAAAATATTTTACCAGCCATAAATTCTATATTTGTAGATTTAGGGCTAGATAAAGAAGGATACATGTATTACAGTGATGAGCTTAAGGCTAATGGGATAAAAAAGGGTGACGAAATATTAGTGGAAGTAATAAAGGAACCACTAAATGATAAGGGCGCTAAATTAACTCATAAAGCTTCAATTCCAGGTAAATATGTTGTATTAAACTGCTATAAAAAAGGAATAGATTTTTCTAAAAGAATAACTGACAAAGAGAAAAAGGATAATATTTTAAAAAATATATCACCATTAGAAGATGTTTGTATAACAGTTAGAACAGAGGGAGCTAATGTTAGTCTTGACATTGTTCAAAAAGAAATAGATAAACTTTATAAAGAGTTTAAGAATATAGATAAACAAATGAAATACTCAACTAATTTAAAAAAACTTTATGGTGAGGATTTAAGTTTAACAAAAATATTAATGAATTCCATAGGAGAAGAAATTACAAAAATTTATGTTAATAATAAAGATGACTTTGATAAAATTTCTAGTTTTATTGAAGGGGAAAATAATTTTAAATTAGAAGAGTATGAAGGATATAGAAATTTATTTGATTTTTATGGACTAGAAAAAGAATTATTAAAATTAAGACATAATAAAGTTAATCTTAATTGTGGAGGGTACATAGTAATAGATAGAACTGAGGCTATGTATGTTATTGATGTTAATAGTGGAAAAAACATTAAAGAGAGAAATTTTAATAAGACAATTCTTGAGACTAATTTAGAAGCTGCAAAAGAAATAGGAAGACAAATAAGGCTAAGAAATTTAAGTGGAATAATAATGATAGATTTCATAGATATGAGAGATAAAAGTCAAAAAGACATTGTTATGTCAGCACTTAAAGAAAGCTTAAAGCTAGATAAAGGAAATGTGAAGATATTCCCATTTACAGAATTAGATTTAGTTCAGATAGCTAGAAAAAGACAAGGGAAAAGTATATATGAATACATGGAAGAAGAATGTAGATTATGTAAGGGTAGAGGCATAATTTTAAAATTGTCTTATATTAAAGGTCTTATAAAAAATGAAATTATAAGAATTAAAGAAGAAAATTCAATAAGTTGTTTTCATGTTCAAGTAGATAGTGTCTATAAAGAAAGAATTAAAGAAAATATCTTTGAATTTATCAAAGATATAGATGGTTTAGATAAGGAAATATATCTAACTTATGCAGATAATATAGAAGGATATAAAGTTGAACCACTAATATTCCAAGGACAAAAAGATAATCTACAGGATTATAAAGTTACAGTTATAGAAAAAGGTTAGGTGCAGCAGAATTATATAGAAACCAAGTAAAATAGATTCATTCCTTTAGTTAAGTTATATTATAAGTTTAAATTGTTGTTTATCTATAAAGTAATAAGTCCGAAATTTATGCAGAAAATGCATAAATTAAAAATATTATTGACTATAATCAATAAACATGATATGATGAGTTTTGTAAACCGCGCACGTAAGGTTTTTTGTAAAACAAAGTTGAATCTTTGTACCAAAAGTGGCGAGACCGTTATGAGGAGGTGTTTTAATGTACGCAGTATTAAAAACAGGTGGAAAACAATACAGAGTTCAAGAAGGAGACGTAATATACGTTGAAAAACTTAACGCTGAAGTTGATGCAACAGTTGAATTAGAAGAGGTTTTAGCTGTAGGAACTGATGCTGGTATCAAAGTTGGTACTCCAGTAGTTGCAGGAGCTAAAGTTGTAGCTAAGGTTGCAGCACAAGGTAAGGCTAAGAAAGTTGTAGTTTTCAAATATAAGTCTAAAAAAGACTATAGAAGAAAAAATGGACACAGACAACCTTACACTAAGTTAGTAATCGAAAAGATCGAAGCTTAATATTATGGTTAAGATACAAATTAATCAACACAATGGTAATATTATTGGTTTCGTAATAAACAATCATGCATTATGTGCTGAACGTGATTTTCATAATGATGTTACGTTAGTAGGTGAAGCGTTTGATATGATTTGTAATTCAGTATCAGTGCTTTCTCAAAGTGTGATTATTGGATTGGATGAAGTTTTAAAGCTTAATTCAACTTATGAAATTGGTGATGGATACTTAAAACTAGATCTTCAAGATTTTAATGTTGAAGAGTTAGACCAAGCACAAGTTTTATTAAAAACTTTTGAAAAAAGCTTGGAAAGTGTGATTTTAAGTTTGGATGAAACGTTTGGAAGTAAGAGACGTAAAGAATATATAACTTTAAAAAAAGAGGAGGTGTAGTCACATGTTAATTATGAACCTTCAATTATTCGCTCATAAAAAGGGAGTTGGTAGTTCTAAGAATGGTAGAGACTCTGAATCAAAGAGATTAGGAGTTAAATCTGCTGATGGACAATTTGTTCTTGCTGGAAACATCCTTGTAAGACAAAGAGGAACTAAGATTCACCCAGGTGAAAATGTTGGAAAAGGTAAAGACGATACTTTATTTGCTAAAGTTGATGGAGTTGTTAAATTCGAAAGACTTGGTAGAGACAAGAAGAAAGCAAGTGTTTACCCAGTAAACGTAGAAGCAATAGCTGAATAATTTTTTAGAAATAAAGCACTCTTAAATATAAGGGTGCTTTTTTAAATGCTTAGTGTAAGTAAGAGAGAAAAATATGAATCATGTTTTGATTTGTTATTTTCTTTTATTTATCTAAAATTTATTATACAAGAGTATAGTAAATATTATAAAATAATGCACAATGCACAGTTCATAATACAAAATCTGTGATTAACTTTTTTCATGTGCCTTAAAATGTGGATAACTTTTTAAAATACAAGCAGATTTTTGAGTATTATTTATTTTTACGTGCCTTATCAATACTATTATTTTTATTGTGAGTTGTGCATTGTACATTGTAGATGCTTATTGAATTAAGTATTAGATATATGTTTAATATATATTAAGATATGTTATTTTATGTGTCTAAAACAAGTATGATATAATAAAGTACAATTTTAAAGGGAATAATATTTTATTATATGGCGTATTCAAAAATAAAAAGTCTTAATGTTACTTGATTTTTTGAACTACAGACCTAATGATTAAGATGACTTTTAGAAAAATTATTGTGTATTTACATAAAAATGTAATTACAAAGATAGAAATAAGGCACATGAATTTGTTATTTTTTTGAATGTGCTTAATAAACTAAAGTGTTTAAGAAAGGTGAGTATATATGTTTATAGATAAAACGGCAGTTTTCGTTAAATCTGGTAACGGTGGAAATGGTGCTATCTCTTTTAGAAGAGAAAAGTATGTTCCATTAGGTGGACCAGATGGTGGTGATGGAGGAAAAGGTGGAAGCATTATTTTCCAAGTAGATACAGGAATAACTACATTATTAGATTTCAAATACAAGAAGAAATTTATTGCAGAAGATGGTGGCAATGGTGGCGGTTCTAAGTGCTATGGTAAAGATGGAGAAAGTCTTTATGTAAAAGTACCGATGGGAACAATCATCAGAGAAGCTGAAAGCAACAAGATAATAGCAGACCTTTCGCATAAGGGTCAAGAATTAGTATTATTAAGAGGTGGAAAAGGCGGAAAAGGAAATGTTAAGTTTGCAACTGCAACTAAGCAAGCACCTCACTATGCAGAACCAGGAATGCCTGGTGATGAACTTAATATAGTTCTAGAATTAAAATTACTTGCAGACGTTGGATTATTAGGATTCCCTAATGTAGGAAAATCAACATTACTTTCAATGACAACAAAGGCTAAACCAAAGATTGCAAATTATCACTTTACAACTTTAAAACCTAATTTAGGAGTTGTTGCAGTTGATGGTATTGAACCTTTTGTTATGGCTGATATTCCAGGTATTATTGAAGGAGCAGCAGAAGGTGTTGGTCTTGGAATTCAATTCTTAAGACATATCGAAAGAACTAGACTTTTAATACATATAGTTGATATTTCAGGTGTTGAAGGAAGAGAACCGTTTGAGGATTTCCTTAAGATTAATGAAGAATTAAAGAAATATTCTGTTAAGCTTTGGGATAGACCACAAATTGTTGTAGCTAATAAAACTGATATGCTTTATGATGAAAGCATATATGAAGACTTTAAGAAAAAAGTTGAAGAATTAGGATATGCTAAAGTATTTAAAATGTCAGCAGCTACAAATGATGGTGTTGATGCGGTAATGAAAGAAGCAGCAAGAATGCTTAAGGAAATTCCAATTAAGGAATTAGAGATAGCAGAAGACGAAAGATATATACCAGAAGATAAGAAGTTTACTTATGAAATATCTGTTGAAAAGAATGTAGAAGAAGGATACAATACTTATGTTATCGAAGGTACATTTGTAGATAGATTATTAAGTGCTGTTAATGTAAATGATGCAGATTCATTAAGATACTTCCATAAGGTTCTTAGAAATAAAGGTATCTTTGATGAAATTAGAGAAATGGGAATCAAAGATGGCGATATGGTAAGATTAAATGACTTCGAATTTGAGTATGTACTTTAGTTAGTTAACAGTTAATAATTAAAAGTTAACAGTTGATAAAAAAACTCTAATCGAGCTTTGAAATAATATAAAAAATTCCAAAGGAATTTTATCTTCAACAGTTAATTATGTAATGTTAACTGTTAAATGAAAAAATCCCCCGGGGATAATTAATAGAACAGGTATATTTAGAAAAATATATACTGGTACAATTTTAGGAGGAAAATAAATGATAACAGGAAAACAAAGAGCTTATTTAAGAGGCTTAGCTAATGATATAACACCAATATTCCAAATTGGTAAGTTTGGTATTGAAGAAAATTTTTTAATTCAAGTTTCACAAGCATTAGAAGCTAGAGAATTAATAAAGATAAAGGTTTTAGAAAATAGCGGATTAGATACAAGAGAGGCTTCAGATTTAATATGCAAAAAGATTAAATGTGAAGGAATTCAAGCAATAGGAAGTAAGATAACTTTATATAAGAAATCTAAAAATAAACCTAAGATTGAATTACCACCTGCTAAAAAATAATTTAATAGAATTAGGCGCATGAAAATAACAAGTCCAAAGTTGCTTTTGAATGTGCCTTAATAAAAAGCTACTTCAAGTTAATTTATTGAAGTAGCTTTTCTAAAATTTTGTTATTTAGTAATATAATTTTATAAGAATAATCTAAAAATATATATGTTTTAATTTTAATTTTCGATAAAATTAAGTTACTATTAATTATTATGATGTAAACTATTTTTAAAGCATATAGATATAAGTCATATTGTTTCAAAACAATATGAAGACAGTTTAATTCATTCTCGAGGAGGAGAAATAGTATGAAGCGATATGGTATAATAGGTGGAACATTTGATCCCATTCATTATGCACATTTATATATAGCATATGAAGCTAAGGTGCAGTTAAATTTAGATGAAGTTGTATTTATGCCTGCAGGAAAGCAGCCTCTTAAAACAGAATCTACAGTAACTGATTCTGCTTTAAGATATGATATGGTTAAAATAGCTATAGAACCTTTTGAGGAATTTTCCATTTCAAGTTATGAAATAGAAAAGAAAGGTCTTAGTTTTACATATGAAACATTAGAATATTTAAAAGAGAATGATGAAAGCAAACAGTTATTCTTTATAACAGGAGCAGACTGTTTAATGGATATAGAAAAATGGAAAGAGATTTCTAAAATTTTCTCACTATGCACATTAGTAGTTTTTTTTAGAGGTGGTTTTAACAAGGAAGAACTAAGAGCTCAAAAAAAAAGAATAGAAAATAAGTATAATGCCAATATAATAATTTTAGAATTAAAGGAGCTCGAAATATCATCAACATATATAAGATCTAGAATAAGAGATGGAAAAAGAGTAGACTTTTTTATTCCACCAAAAGTTAATAATTTTATAGTCAATCATAAGTTATATTTACGTACAATCAAAAAATAAATTATCAAATTTTAAGTAGAAAACTTATTTATTATGCGCGGAGGGAAGAAGTTTGTTATCTATAGACGAAATAAAAAAATATCTTAAAGAAAATTTAAAAGAAAAACGTTATAATCATACACTTGGTGTTGCAGAAACAGCTAAAAAGTTAGCTATATTAAATTGTATTTCTGAAGAAAAAGCAGAAATAGCAGCATTAGCACATGATGTGGCTAAAAATTTATCAGAAGAAAAAATGAAATCAATCATTCGTGAAAATAATATAAGCCTTTCTAGTGTGGAAAAGAACAATATAGATTTATGGCATAGTATTATTGCACCAATAGAAGCAAAAAATAAATTAGGAATTCAAGATGAAGAAATATTAGATGCAATTAGATGGCATACTACAGGAAAAGAGGATATGTCTACTTTAACTAAAATTATCTATATTGCGGATATGATAGAGCCAAATAGAGATTTTGAAGGTGTTGAAAAAATAAGAGAAATTACTTTCGAAAATTTAGATAGAGGAGTATATACAGGACTAACACATACTATACAATTTTTGCTAACTAAAAATTTGTTAGTTGATGAGAATACAATTAAGTGCAGAAATTACCTTTTACTGAATGATAAGTAATATTCAACAAATAATAAATCCACATATTAGTTTATTTTCACCTGCGTTATATCAATAATTTCTAGAATTTGATTAAGATAAATTAAGCTTTTAACGTAGAAAACAAGAGGTGATGTTATGAGATTAATGGGTACTATATGGAAGATAAAAAGATTTATAAAAGGTGATGGTTCTACAAGTATATTAGAGAGAATAATTTTAGGAGCTATATCTATTATATTAACTTTTTTTATATTTTCATTAATATCGGGAGCTTTTGCATTAATGAAAGTGGGAAGTAAATCAATGCCAGCAGGAATTGATGTATCCTCAAATGAACCAGTTAATATTCTATTACTTGGAACAGACATTGGTAATCCAAATGAAGAAGATAATCAGTCAATTAAACGAACAGATACAATAATGGTATTAAACTACAATCCACAAGATAGAAAGATAAATATTGTATCAGTTCCAAGAGATACTCTTATAAATATTAATGGGATAAACTGGAAGATTAACGCGGCCTATGAAATTGGTGGGTATCCAAAAATAAAATCAGAAGTTGAAAATTTATTAAATATAAATATAAATTATATTGTTAAACTAGACTATAATGCATTTAGGGATATTATTGATGCTATTGGTGGTGTTAAAATGCAGATTGATAGGAATATGATTTATGACGATGATGCACAAAATCTTCATATTAATTTCAAAGCAGGTGAAACTGTCACATTAGATGGTAAAAAAGCTGAAGAGTTTTTTAGATGGAGAAAAAATAATGATGGAAGTGGATTAGCTAATGGAGATTTAGATAGAATAGAAAATCAACATAAATTCATATCAAAGGTTGTAGAAAAGTGTACAAGTCCTTTTGTATTCTTTAGAGTACCTAAAATATTATCAGCATTGGGCGATGATGTAGAAACCAATATGTCACCTACTGATATAATAAGTTATGGATTAAAATTTATTACAGTAAATCATGATAATGTATCTATGACAACAGTTTCTGGAACTCCTAAAATGATAAATGGACAATCATATTTGGTACCTGATAAAAATTCTAATAAAGATGTAATTTCATCATCAAAATCCTCAACTAAGCAGTCTAGTAGTACAGCAACTAATACATCATCAAAAGATATTAGAATAAAAATATTAAATGGAACCAAAATTAATGGACTAGCATCGAAGGCTATGAAAGAACTGAATGGTGCTGGATACAAAAATATTGATACTGGTAATACTGAACTTAGTAATGAAAGTATAATATTAGCTAATGATAACAATGCTTTAAATACAATTAAAAATGATATAAACATTAAAAAAAGTAATAAAAAGAAAAGCACTGCAGAATATAATAACTATGATGTTGTTATAATTTTAGGTAAGGATTTTAAAGAGTTTGGGAAATAAGGCACATGAACTTGTTATTTTGTTATTTTTTATTTTCATGTGCCTAACTAGTTAATTAAGGAGAAGAAATAGATGAGCATTTTAGAAAAGAAAGTTAGTAACATAGGTGAAGGCGTTAAAATAAGAGAATATTTAAAATCAGAGCTTGGCTTATCAACTAGATTAATACGAAGTGCGTCGATTGATAAAAGAATTTTCGTGAATGATGAAGTAGTTAAAATGAATCGAGTACTAAATGAAGGGGAAATTATTAAAATTGATTTAGCAAAAGATGAGAGCCAAAATATAGCGCCAGAAAAGATGGATATAGAAGTAATATATGAAGATGAAGATATATTAGTAGTTAATAAGAAACCATTTATGGTAGTTCATCCAACTAAAAGTTATCAAAGTGGAACTCTTGCCAATGGGATAATAAATTATTTTATGGAAACTAATCAAAACTGTATAGTCAGATTAGTTTCTAGGTTAGATATGAATACTTCAGGTCTTATCATAATTGCTAAGAACCAATTTTCTCATGGAATGTTATCTAAGGAAATGAGCGAAAATAAGGTGGAAAAAAGATATTTGGCAATAGTACATGGTAAGTTAGAGAAAACAGAAGGTACGATTGATTTACCTATTTATAGACCCGAAGGAATAGAGAATGGAACTAAAAGAATAATAGATGAGAGAGGACAAAGAAGCATAACTCATTATAAAGTTGTTGAAAGCTTTGAAGATGCTAGTTTGGTAGAATGTAAATTAGAAACTGGAAGAACACATCAAATAAGAGTACATTTAAGTAATATAGGTCATCCGATTTATGGAGATACACTATATGGATATGGTGAAGAGGAAGAAGATTTAATAAAAAGACAGGCGCTTCATGCATATGCATTAGATTTTAAATCACCGAGGTCAGGAGAAATGCTATCATTAAAATCAAAATTACCAGAAGACATGGTAGAGCTATTAGATAAGGTGCATTCAAAAAAATAACAAGTCCCATGGAACAAAGATGTATAAAAACAGGCTGTAAGTTTATAAACTTACAGCCTGTACTGTTTTGACAAGTATTTATTTTTTGAATTTTTGTTTTATCAATATTCCTAGTCCAGTAGCAGCACCTAATGCAGCTAAAGCACAGCCACCATAAATGGCTATAATAGAATTTTTAGATAAAGAACTAACATCAAATAATGAAGTGTAATTTCTAGAAGCACCAGCGGCTAAATCCACTGTCTCTAATTCTTTATCATTTACATAAACTTTACCTTTTAATATTTCATCGCCTTCATTAAAAGATTGTTTACTTAAATCCTTATCTTCCACTTTAATATCATAAGATTCTTTAGTTTCATCTCCTTTAGGTACTACGTAATCTAGATCTTTAGTACTAAGAAGAGGAATTGTAAGAGTATTATTTATTTTATACTCTGAAACTTTATCATTTTTTGAATAAATATGAACCCAAGAAAAATTGTTAAATCCATAATCGAAAACAGTCTTCATATCTTCAAAATTTTGATTTTTATCCACTGCATATAAAAAAGAAGCTACAAGAATATGATCATCTTTTTTAGCAGAAGCTACATATGTTTGATTTGCTGTTATAGTATATCCATTTTTTCCACACAAAGCATTAGGATAATAAAATTTAGAGCCTTTATTAATCATATAATTTTTATTGTATAAATTAATAGTTCTTTGAGGATCATTCCTCATAGCTAGTGTATAAGAAGGAGTAGTTGAAATCTTTATAAAGTCTTGATTGTTTACAGCTTCTCTTAAAAATAATGCTAAATCATGTGGTGTTGTTAAATGCTGAGGGTCAGGTAATCCACTTGGATTTTTAAAGTTTGTATTTGTTGCACCAAGTTCTTTTGCCTTAGCATTCATAAGCTTGGCAAATTCATCTATACTTCCAGATACATGATAAGCTAAAGCATCAGCAGCATCATTTCCTGAGTCAAGAAGTAACCCAAGAAGTAGCTCGTGTACAGTAAGTACATCACCTTTTTTTAATCCAATTCTAGTACCATCTTCTCTATCAACATCTTGTTGAATTGTAACTTCATCATTTAATTTACATTTCTCTAAAACGATAAGAGCTGTCATTACTTTTGTTGTGGATGCCGGTTCATACTGAGTATTTTCATTTTTTCCGTATAGCATTTGACCAGTAGAGGCATCTATTAAAGCACAACCAGCAGCATTAATTGATGGAGGGGTTGCATCTGCTGATGCTTTTATTGGTATTAAAGAAACTAAAAATAGAAATATTATAGTAAGTGCTTTTAATCTTCTTTTCATATTATTCTCCAAACTACATTAATTATTTTAGGCATAGTTATGTACGGTACACTTTTTTGTATCCTATGCTTACATAAAATATATTTTATCAAAAAAACATTAAATATGCTATATTAATTGGATTATATTTACATGCAACGTCTAAAACATTCCAAATGTGGAGAAAATGTTTTGTATAGGAATGAATGTTAATATTATTTTTGGGATATGAAATGGAGGTTACTGGTGATTTGATTCAAAAAATAATTGATAAAATGATTAAAAATAAAAAGACAACTGGTATACTAGCTATATTAGTAATTATATTGATTTCAAGTGGAATATTATATTTGAAATCTGGATTTAAAGAATTAAAGAAGAATGATACAGAAAGTGTTTTTGTAGAGGATGATATAAATAATGATAAATCAGACCAAGATTTAATTAACAATTCTAGCAAAAGCCAAGGGAAAAAGAGTTCTGAGCAGAATACAAAAACAGAAGACGTTTCATTAAAAGACAAATTTATAGTAGTAGAAATCAAAGGTGAAGTTAAGAAGCCTGATGTATATACTTTGAATGAAGATTCTATAGTTAAAGATCTTATAGATAAAGCTGGTGGAATTACAGAAAATGCAGATTTAAGTAATATAAATAGAGCAAAAAAGCTTCAAAATCATGAGGAAGTCTATATTGCAAATATAAATGAAACAACCCAAAATTCATCGAATACAAATATAGTGGTCAATTCTAATAAAACTCAAGCAAGCTCTAGTGAAATGATTAATATAAATAGTGCTACAATCGAAGAATTGAAAAAATTAAATGGAGTAGGAGATGGAAAAGCTAAAAGCATAATTGAATATAGAGAACAAAATGGTGGATTTAAATCTATAGAGGATTTAAAAAATGTAAAAGGATTTGGAGGTAAGATGTTCGAAAAAATAAAAGACCAAATAGAAGTTTAGACATATAAAAATAAATAACAAGTCAAAGGTTATTATAAATATTTTTTGATTTTCGAATAAGCCTTAGCACATATTACAGATAAGAATTGCCGAGTTAGATAAAAAAATATATAATATTAATGTATGTGTGTCTTGAGAATTATGTAAAGTAGTTTTAAATATAATGTATATATAAATTTGAAAATTTTGATTTGACACAAAGTTGTAATAAAAAAATGATAACATTATATTATTGACTTCCTATGTAATTATTATTTACAGAATTTTTATTAATTAAATTAATAAATATAACTAAAAGTCAAGGGGGAAGTAGTTGATGTCTAAAAAGATTATAAGTATAATGATGAGTTTATTAATAGCAACTTCATTAATAGGATGTGGCAAAACAAATGATGCGTCACAGGATAAGTCTAAGACAAATACGGAAGATAACATTAATATAGATGAAAAAGATAAGGATCTACAAGGATCATGGGCAAAAAATTATACATTAGATCAAACTAAAAAGTTATACAATGAAAAGTTAGCTAAGATTGAAGGGATAACTAAGGACTTTGGATTAAAATATTCAAAGGGTGAAAAAATAAAAGAAGAAAATGGTGTATCAATAAATGATAATTCCATATATTTTGATAATGAAAAACCAGAAAAGAATAAAATTGAAAGTATGTATTTTGGAATGAAAACGTATGGGGAAGACTTAGCATATGGAGATATAAGCTTAAAATTAAGTCTGAATTTTGATGGCGAAGGTGCGATAAAAAATAATAATTTTGATTTAGGTAAAACATCTTTTGCAAAGTACATAGCAGCGTTTACAGGACAAGAAAATAGAGATTATTCTCAGATTAACAAAGAAATAATTCAAAAATTAAAAAATGGAGACAATGATATTAAGTTGGACAACACAATAGATGGCTTAAAAGAAGAAATTCTAGTCACTAAAGAGTGTATAATATATAATTTGTCTACTAAAAAATATAAATTTGCTGATGCAGATATGAGTATGAAGTAGACTGTAAGGGGGAATTTTTCTTGGAAAAAGATAATATGAAAGAAAATGAAATAGAAAGTAAGGCAAAGGAAACTGAAGCTAAAGAAGAGGTTGTAGTCAGTAAAGATAACACAATATCTAAAAATGATGAATCAGTAGCCAATGAAGATAAACCTTCTATTTTTAAAGTTATTTGTGCAAATGCTCTAGATCAGTTATTAATGGTTGCATTTTCTGCATTACTATTATTAATATTTGATTTAGTGCTAAGAATGTTCCAATATAGAGTTGTAAGAGATAATGGAATATTAATATTAATGGTAGCAGGTATATATTTCGTGTTTAATTGTATTTATGATCCATTAATGAAGAAAACAAAATTAAAAAATACAATTGCAAAAAAAATACTTAATATTTAGACATAATTTAGGTACAATCGAATCATGTGCCTTAAAAAACAATTTGTTTAATAGATTGGTATTTATAATTTAAATGAAGTTACTAGTCTTTTATTTGATTGAGTATCTTGAAAATAATAGATTAGTATGTTTGTGTATTTTATGTTAGGCATACGAAAATAAATAACAAGTTCAATTTGCTGTGGATATTTTTCATTAGGAAAGGAGGTAAATTGACTTGTTATTTTTTTGAATGTACCTTATACTAAGTTGGAAAGTTTAAAGGATAGCTTGTTTGCTATTACGAAAGCTTACTTAATTGACGAATATGCTTTTTGCATGACAAAAAATACATATCATATTATGGGGGAATTATTTTTCTTCATATTATTAAGTAATTAGAATTAAACAAGCTTAAAAAGCAAATTATATTAAGAAAAAATACGAGTATATAGGAGTAAATAATGAAAAGAGGAAGCGACTTAACAGTAAAAATAGAAAAATTACAATTTCCATCAACTGGTATAGGATATGCAGAGGATAAAATAATATATGTAAAAAATGCTTTCCCAGGCCAAACAATAACAGGAAGAGTAAAGAAGAAGAGAGAAGAGTATGCTGAAGTAAAATTATTAAGCGTAGATGAAAAGGCAGATTATGAAATTGAAGCACCATGTCCTCACTTTGGAGTTTGTGGAGGATGCTCATCACAAAGTTTGCCATATGAAAAGCAATTAGAATTTTTAAGTGAAGAAGTTCAAGCGTTATTTAAAGAAGCAGATGTTAAAGCAGGAGAATATTTAGGTATTTTAGGAAGCCCAAGTCAATGGGAATACAGAAACAAAATGGAGTTCACTTTTGGAGATGAAGCAAAAGGTGCACCACTTTCACTTGGAATGCATATGAGAGGAAAATCTTTTGGTATAAAAACAGTTGATCAATGTAAACTTGTTGATGAAGATTATAGAAAGATTATAAAATTAACATCAGATTACTTTGGTGAAAAGGATTTACCATATTATAGAATAATGAAGGCTGAAGGATATTTAAGACACTTAGTTATAAGAAAAGCTCAAAATACAGGAGAACTATTAGTAAACTTAGTGACAACTACTCAAATTGACTTTGACCTAACTGAATATGTTAAATTATTAAGAGAACAAAGTTATAAAGGAAATTTAGTATCAATAATACATACAGAAAATGACTCTAAATCCGATGCAGTAATACCTGAAAAAGTTAATATATTATACGGAAAAGATTACATTAGAGAAACTTTACTTGGATTAGAATTTAACATATCACCATTTTCATTTTTCCAAACTAACACAAAAGGTGCAGAAAGCCTTTATTCAATGGTTAGAGAATTTATGGGAGATAGTGAAAATAAGGTTGTATTTGATTTATATTGTGGTACAGGAACAATTGGTCAAATAGTTGCACCAAAAGCTAAAAAGGTTGTAGGAATTGAACTTATAGAAGAAGCTGTTGAAGCTGCAAAAGAAAATGCAAAATTAAACGGATTAAATAATTGTGAATTCTTAGCAGGAGATGTAGCTGAAATAATTAAACAAGTAAAAGATAAACCAGATATAATTATTTTAGATCCACCAAGAAGTGGAGTACACCCTAAGGCACTTGACTATGTAATTAAATTCAAAGCACCAGAAATAATATATGTTTCATGTAATCCAAAAACATTAGTAAATGATCTTAAGGTGTTAGTAGAAAAAGGATATAAGGTGGTTCAAACTAAGGTGAAAGATATGTTCCCGAATACTCCTCATGCTGAAACTGTAGTGAAGCTAATTAAGAAATAGAGCCATTTATAAGGATTTAAAGATATAAAAAATAGCTATTTACCACTAATTTGCCACCATAATATTTAATTTGGTGGCAAATTTTTTGTTATATTTTCAAAAATATCAACAGTACTATTCTTCATTTTATCAGTTACATGTGAATAAGTATCCATTGTAGTGGCAAGTTTGCTATGTCCTAACCTCTTCTGTATTTCTTTAATATTAGCTCACCTTTCAAGCAATAAAGTAGCATGTGTATGTCTTAAGCTATGCATAGAGAAATTGATACAAAGTTCATTCTTAACAACTCTACTCAGATATTTGTATGTATTTGTAGTCAAAGGTTCACCATTTTCTTTAGTACAAACAAAGTTTGAATTACGATACCATTGACCGTAGTTTTCTTTATTTTGTAATTGCCATTCGTTATGTTTTCTTAATATATTAATTAGAGTATTACCAATATTGATACTTCTATATGAAGATTTTGTTTTTGGTGTACTAAGTATAAATTCTTTCATTCCTTTAGTGCCAGTTTCTATTAAAGTATGCTTTACATGAATAATTCCATTATCTAAATCTACATTATCCTATGTTAAGGAGACTATTTCGCCACCTCTCATGCCAGTATGAAAAGCTATCTGTAATGGAATATAAAACTTTTACATGCCTTTTCAAGGGCACGGCTTGAATATATTCCTTCCATATATCTATAAACTATAATTGCAAACATGGTTTCAGGTAAGATTGTTGGATTTCTACCAATAGTAGAGTAAGTTTTATTTAATTCTGTATAATCTAATCCCTCCATAACATCATAAAGCATTCTTACTGAATCATCATTAGGTATAATATTTTCAAAACTTATTGGGAAACCTATTTGATGAATAGGTATAATATTTCTGTTTTTCATATTAATATTATGCGCTAAAAGGGGCTGTTGCAAAACTAACAGAGTTTAGTTTTGTAGCGGCGCATTTTTTAATGTCTAGGAAAGTATAAAAATTTTGAAATTTGAAAGCCAGTCATATCAATGGCTAAGAGAAATTTAGCGTGCAAAAACGTGATTAAGGGAGAGCGTGGCACAGGCACTTTGTTCTTCTCTAGGAAATTATATTATTGGACAATCTGTGGATAACTAATAAAATATAGATATTATGATGAAAGAGAAAATAACAGTAAAAGATATATTAAAGGATAACTATAATGATTTTAAAAATAAATATTGGGATAAGGTTCCGAAATATATGCGAAAGCATATTGATGAAGCAGTAAGTAAGTCTTTAAAGTGTAGCGATATTAAGTACGGATTTGCAGAATATAAGTGTGAAATATGTGGAGAGAGTACAAAGGTTCCATTTACATGTAAAAGTAAATTTTGTAATAGGTGTGGTAGATTATATACAATGAAATGGGCTGAAAAACAAAGGCAAACTATGCTAAGAGTTGTACATGGACACAGTGTATTTACACTACCGAAAGAACTTAGAAATTATTTTTATTCTAAGAGAGAATTATTAAAGGAATTACAAGAGGGAGTAAATGAAGTAATTAAGTATTGGTACAATAAAAAGAAAGGCTCTAATTATGAAGTTGGAGTAATTGCAGTAATTCATACTTTTGGTGGGGATTTAAAATGGAATCCACATGTACATGCTTTAGTAACTGAAGGTGCAGTTGATAAAAAGACAAAGAGGTAGAAGCAAGTTGAGTATATACCATATCCATATTTGAAAAAATCATGGCAAAAAGTTTTATTAGAAATAATAAAAAAGCACTTTAATTCTTATAAGACAAGGCAATTAATAAGTTATCTGTACAAAAAATACCCGAAAGGTTTTTATAACTTATTTTTCGCTTCCAATTTTGGAAACACTCATTCTATAAGGTTTTAGGAGCAGTGTTATATTTTCTGATATTTCAGGGGATCCCTCAACCATGCGGCTTTCAGAGCTGGAAGCGAAAATCAGTTTGTAATAATTATTACAAACAAAATTATAATTAGGCGAAAGAATGCTAATAAACATTAATATGGATATTTATCATAATATAATTAATTGTCTAATATAATGTTATAAAGTATAATAATGGTATATTATGAAATATAGTGGTATTACTTTATGAATTATCAAAGTATTTTGATAAAAACTACGATATAAATCTATTAATATACTTAATAGATACACTTTTATATATTCATGCAATAAATAAAGATATGTTATATAAAGTTATTGGTAGAAAGATTAAGGAAATAGCAACGATATATTTTAAAAAAATTATATTGATGTAGATGGTGAAAATGAACCTATTAATGGTGAACAGAAGAAATATTAAAAAGAATACTAATATAAAAGCATTAAAATAAAAATTAGAAGAGGCAGGAGATAAAAATGACGGTAACATTAAGTAAGGGTCAAAAAGTTGATTTGACAAAGAAAAATCCTAATTTAAATAATGTTATAGTGGGGATTGGATGGGATGTAAATCAAAATTCAAGGGGATACAGTTTTGATTTGGATGCATCTGCATTTCTATTGAATAGTTTTAACAAGGTAAATAATGAAGATGACTTTATTTTTTATAATAATCCTAATGGAGGACAAGGAACAATTATACATAGTGGTGACAATAAAACTGGTGTTGGTAGTGGAGATGATGAGCAAATTAAAATCAATCTTGGATTAGTGCCTTCCAATATAGAAAAAATTGCGTTTACAATAACAATAAATGATGCGAAAGAAAGAAATCAGAATTTTGGCCAAATATCTAATTCATACATTAGGATTATTGATGCAGATACTTCAGAAGTTATTTTGCGTTATGATCTTGGAAGGGACTTTTCAATAGAAACAGCCATTGTCGTAGCTGAACTATATCGCTACAATAATGAATGGAAATTTAATGCTGTAGGAAGTGGATTCCAAGGTGGATTAGCAGCTCTATGTAATATGTTTGGAATAGAAGTAGAGGAAGAGCAGTCAAATAATTCATATCCTTCTGCTCCAGTATATTCTCAAAATCCTATAGTACATACTCGTTACGATCAAAACCAAGGATATAATCCTCAAACCTTAGATAATAATCAACAAATATATAATTCACAGTTATCTAATGGAAATCAACAATCAGAAATTACTTGTCCATATTGCCATTCTACTCAAGTAACAGCAGGTAAAAAGGGCTTTGGAGTAGGAAAAGCAATTGTTGGTGGATTACTTTTAGGACCAGTTGGTCTTTTAGGTGGACTTATAGGAAGTAAGAATATTGAATTTTTATGTATAAATTGCAATAAACGTTGGAGTGCATCTAATAATATTAATTCAGCACAATGGCTAAGGGAACAATCTAATAACGCAAAAAATATAGTCAATAGATATTTAGATAATGATTTTGTTGAAGCATTAGTTGCTGGAAGTGCATTAGTTGCTATGGCAGATGGTGTTATAGAATATTCAGAAAGAGAGCGTTTGATAAATTATTTTAAAACAAGTCAAGAAATGAAACACATAGATACTAATATGGTGTTATCTAAATTTGATTGTTATACTCAAAAATTACAAAGAGATTTTATGATGGGAAAAGCAGAATTACTAAGAATAATAGCAAAAATGAGAACAAAGCTAGATGCAGCACGTTTTGTTGTTAGATTATGTTGCACAATAGGTTTGGCTGATGGAGAATTTAGTAATATAGAAAAACAAGTGATTGGTGAAATTTGTAAGGAACTTAACTTGAATACCTCAGAATTTGTATATTAAATAAAAAATATATGGTGTATTATGTAATATTTGGTTAAAATTTATATGGATATTTTTATAATTTATGATAATATTGATATATATATCAAAAAAATAAATTATTATATAATTAAATGTAAATTATATAATAAAATTATTAGGAGGAAAATAATGGGGATAGTTCTTAAAAAAGGGCAAAAAATTGATTTAACAAAGGGAAATGCATCATTAAAGAAAATATTAATAGGATTAGGCTGGGACACTAATAAATATGATGGTGGATATGACTTTGATTTGGATGCAGCAGCATTTTGTTGTGGAGAAGATGGAATGGTTCATAATGATTTAGATTTTATATTTTATAACAATTTAAAACATAGTTCAGGAGCTATAGAGCATTTAGGGGATAATTTAACAGGTGATGGAGATGGTAATGATGAAGAAATTATAATTGATTTATCATTAATTCCACAAAATATAAGCAGAATTAATTTTACTGTTACAATTCACGAACCAGAAGAAAGAAAACAAAATTTTGGACAAGTCTCCAATGCATACGTAAGAGTTGTAAACTCAGATAATAGTCAAGAACTTTTAAAATATGATTTAGGAGAAGATTTTTCAATAGAAACTGCTATAGTTGTTGCTGAAATTTATAGATATAATGAAGAATGGAAATTTAATGCAATAGGTAGCGGATTTCAAGGTGGATTAGCAGCATTATGTAGAAACTTTGGATTAAATGTATAGAAAAGAAATTGATTAATAGATTAAAACATAAAGGGGAATGATAATGAGTATAAACTTGGTAAAGGGACAAAAGATTGATTTAACCAAAAATAATAGTACTTTAAAAAAATTAATAGTAGGGCTTGGATGGGATCCGGTAAAGCAAGAGAAAAAAGGATTTTTTAATTTAGGTTCTTCTAAACCTGATGTAGATGTAGATGCATCAGTACTTATGTTAAGAAATAATAGATTTATAAGTAAAGAAGATTTAATATATTTTGGTAATTTAAAAAGTAAGTGTGGAGGAGTTATACACGCAGGAGATAACCTAACAGGTGATGGAGATGGGGATGATGAGCAAATCTTAGTTGATTTATCTAAAATTCCTCACGATGTAAATAAATTAATCTTTGTAACTAATATATATCAATGTATAGAAAGAAAGCAAAGTTTTGGAATGATTGAAAATGCGTTTATAAGAATAGCAGATTATAATAACAATCAAAATATTGCTATGTTTAATTTGACAGAAGATTATAATGGTAAAACAGCTTTAATAATTGGAGAAGTATATAGACATAATAATGAATGGAAGTTTGCAGCAATAGGAGAAGGTACACAAGATACATGTTTAGGGGATATGGCTGAGAAATATCGTTAAAATAATTTTATAATATTTGGAGGGATTTCAATGGGAATTGTATTAAAAAAGGGACAAAAAGTAGATTTAACTAAAGGTAATGCATCATTAAAAAAAGTAATAATAGGACTTGGTTGGGATGTTAATAAATATGATGGTGGTAATGATTTTGATTTAGATGCAGTAGCTTTTTGCTGCGGAGAAGATGGAAAAGTTCATAATGAAGCAGATATGATATTTTATAATAACCTAAAGCACAGTTCAGGAGCGATAGAGCATTTAGGAGATAATTTAACAGGAGATGGAGATGGAGATGATGAACAAATGCTAATTGATTTATCGTCAATTCCACAACATATTAATAAAATTGATTTTACTGTTACCATTCATGAAGCGGAAGAAAGAAAGCAAAACTTTGGACAAGTATCTAATTCATATGTTAGAGTAGTTAATTCAGATACTAAGGAAGAACTTATAAAATATGATTTAGGTGAAGATTTTTCAATAGAAACTGCTATAGTTGTAGCAGAGCTTTATAGAAATGGATCAGAATGGAAATTTAATGCTATAGGAAGTGCATTCGAAGGTGGATTAGCAGCCTTATGTAAAAATTTTGGGTTGAATGTCTAAACGTTCAAAAATCATTATAAATTTTAAAAATAATTTAATAAATATTAAGGAGTAAAAAATATATGCTACAAAGTATAATAGATAACTATAGTCAATTTTTTTCATTGGCGAATTTTGAAGGGGTATTCACGGTAACAGGGATATCAACTATATTACTATTGATATTACTGGAAGGATTACTTTCGGCAGATAATGCTTTGGTGTTGGCTATGATGGTTAAACATCTTCCAGAAAAACAACAAAAAAAAGCACTTATGTATGGAATTTGGGGAGCGTACATTTTTAGATTTTTAGTAATAGGTGTAGGAACATACTTAATTAAATTCACTTGGATAAAGGCTATTGGTGCACTTTATCTACTTTACATGGCTTATAAAGGATTATTTGGCGGTGGTGAAGAAGATCCTGATATAAGTAAAATTGTAAAAAAAGGATTATGGGCCACTGTAGCTAGTGTAGAATTAATGGATATTGTTTTTTCAATAGATAGTGTTACAGCAGCACTTGCAGTAAGTGATAAGGTTTGGGTATTATTCCTTGGAGCAATATTTGGAATTCTAATGATGAGAGGTGTTGCTCAAATATTCGTAGTCTTGATAGAAAAAGTTCCAGAACTGGAAAAAACAGCATATATACTTATTGCTTTAATAGGACTTAAACTAGGAGTAACATTAGTAGGAATTGAAGTTCCAGATTTATTATTTTTCTCAGTATTAATAATAGTATTTTTAGGAACATTTGTGGTTAGCAAGTTTAATAAAAGAAATGAAAGTACAACTGCATAATTGTGGTTAGTGGGTTGAGCTTATGTTCAACCCATTTTTAATAACTTTAGGAATAATTTGAATATAACTGAAAGAATAATTGATTATTAAATAAAGGAGAGAGTTAAAAATGTCAATAGTATTAGAAAAAGGATCAAAAATAAATTTGTCAAAGGAAAATAGACAATTAGGGAAAATAAATATAAATTTAAATTGGAATTCAGGAACTCAAAAGGGGATATTTTCATCATTGTTTGGCTCTAAAGCTATTGATTTAGATTTAGGATGTCTTTATGAGTTGAAAGATGGAAAAATTGGAACGGTACAAGCATTAGGAAACAGCTTTGGTAGTTTTGATAGAGCACCGTACATATTTTTAGATGGTGATGATAGAACTGGAACAAATGCAGATGGCGAAAATTTGTTTATAAATGGAAATCAAATAAAAGATATAAAGAGGATTCTTGTATATACATTTATATATAAAGGAGCAGCAAGTTGGAAAGAAGCTAATGGAAAGGTTTGTATTAATGTGCCTGGCCAAGAGGAGATTTTAATCAATATGGATGAGTACAATAATAAGTATATTATGTGTGCATTAGCAATGATTGAAAATGTAAATGATAATAATTTTTCAGTAGAAAAATTAGTTAGATTTTTTGATGGACATAAATCAATGGATAAGGAATATAACTGGGGATTGAAATGGGTAGCAGGTAGAAAGTAGGGATTATTTATGGGCTTAGGATTTAGAAAAAATGTAAATATAATTCCAGGTGTGAAACTTAATCTAAGTAGAAGTGGTCATTCAATTTCATTAAATTCGAAAGGAATGAAATACAATATAAGTAGTAGAGGAACTAGGATTACATATTCAATTTTTGGCACTGTAATAAAAAAGATTTTTTGAGAAATGGAGATAAGACAATATGGAGTTTATAAAGGGGCAAAAAACAAAATTAGAACAATTAGTATCTAATATGAAGATAACTATAAAATCAGATATGAATTTTATTAAAGACAATATAGATTTGGATATGTGTTGTTTTGGTGTAGATAAAGATGAAAAATTATCTGATGATAGATATTTTATTTTTTATAATCAGTTAACATCGCCAGAAGAATCGATAAAAAAATTTCAAGATAGAAATATATTTGAAATAGATATTAAATTGATTCCACCAACGATAAAGAAAATTGTATTATGCGCAACCATAGATGGACAAGGTACTGTGAAAGATGTAAAGAATGGTAGCTTGAGACTTATGGATGGGGAAAGAGAAGTAGGACAATTAAAAATTGAAGGTAAGGATTATACCAGTGAAAAGTCAATTATTCTTGCTGAAATTTACGAAAGAGATGGGATTTGGAGATTAGGTATAGTTGCAAGTGGATTTAATGGTGGTTTAGGTGATATATTAAGAAATTATGGTGGAGAAGAAATTGAAGAAAGTGAATTAACTAATTTAGATGAGTCAGTGCATACAAAGCAAGAAGACTTGGGAAAAAATATTTATCTAGAAAAAAAGGATAGAGTTCAAAAATTAGTATTAGAAAAAGCACCACATTTAATTGATTTGACCAAAAAGGTAACTATAACACTAGAAAAAAAACATATGGAACAAACTACTGCTAGTGTTGTAGTTATATTAGATAATTCAGGTTCAATGGATTGGCAATATAGAAACGGCGATATTCAAAGAACAATGGATAAATTATTGCCAGTAGCTTTGATGTTTGATGATAATGGTGAACTGGATACATGGGCATTTGCAAGTAAAACTAAACATTTATCACCTATAACATTAGATAATATTAAAAACTATTTAAATGAAGAATCTAAAGGGTGGAAAAAATGGCATATAGGATGGGGAAATGATGAGCCTAAAGTCATGAGTGAATTAATTAATCAATATATGTATAACCATTTACCGGTATATGTAATTTTTTTAAGTGATGGTGGCATTTATGAAACTCGTAAGATTAAAAAATTATTAATAGAATCATCTAATTATCCAATTTTCTGGCAGTTTATGGGAGTTGGAGGTTCTAATTACGGAATATTAGAAGAATTAGATGAAATGGAAGGAAGAATTGTAGACAATGCTAATTTCTTTTCGATAGATAATATTAATTCGTTATCTGATGAAGCATTGTATGAAAAACTGTTAAATGAATTTCCTATATGGTTAAAAGAAGCTTCTTCAAAAGGAATAATAAAAAAATAATTATTTGAAGGCATATATTTTAGGTACAAATTCAGTGAATAGAAAAGGGGAATGGATAATGGGAATTATAGTAGGAATAGATTTAGGAACTACAAACTCAGCAGTTGCATGTTTAAGAAGAGGAAAGGTTCAGATCGTTCAAATAGATGGTAAAAATACAGTCCCATCTGTTGTAGCACTTAGAAATGATGAAATAATAGTTGGACAGCAAGCAAAATCACGTCTTTTAATTGATCCTAAAAATTCAGTAGCTTCAAGCAAAAGAGAAATTGGAAAAGATGTACATTATAATTTAGGGGGAAAGATTTTTACACCTGAAGATGTAGCAGTTAATATTTTGAAGACTATTAAAATGAAAGCAAGTGAAGCTTTAGGAGAAGAAGTGGAAGAAGCAGTTGTAACAGTTCCAGCTTACTTTACATCTGAGCAGAGACAGATTACTAAATCTGCAGCTGAAAGAGCTGGTTTAAAGGTTTTAAGATTAATGCCAGAGCCAACAGCAGCAGCTTTAGATTATGGTATTGATCAAAATAAAAATCAGACTCTAATGGTGTATGACTTAGGTGGAGGAACATTTGATATATCAATAATGCAAGTAAAAGGAAATAATTTTGAAATTTTAGCTGTTGATGGTGATTCGAGGCTTGGTGGAGATGATTTCGATCAAGTAATTTGTAATTTATTATATAAACAGATTAATAAAGATTTAAATATTTCAATTACTTTAGAAAAGGAAAGAAAATATATATCAGCAGTAACTAAAGTAAAAGAGGCAGCAGAAAAAGCTAAGATAGATTTATCAGATATGGATGAGGTAGAAGTTATATTACCTAATTTGATTGATGATTACTGTTTAGAAAAAACAATAACAAGAAATGAATTTAATGAATTATCTAAACCATTAATAGATAGAACTATAGAGAAGATGAATATGGCTATGAAGAGTATAAATTATACTGAGGATGATATTGATAGGGTAATTTTAGTAGGTGGTTCTACAAAAATGCCAATAATCAGGGAAAGTGTTAAGAATAGAATTAAAGAACCTTATATGGCTCCAAATGTAGATGAAGTAGTTGCAAGAGGTGCCGCACTTATGGCAACGTCACTCGCAACTCCTGATTATCAGAAAAAGAGCGGAATTGATTTATTAAAGAAGATTGTAGTAAAGGAAAAAACAGTCTTTACATATGGAATTGATCTATTAGACAGATATAATAAATTAGTATTTACACCAATTATAAAAAAAGGATCAATGCTTCCTGCTTTAGATGGTGTTATTGGAGCTACATCAAGACCATATCAAGAAAGAGTTTTACTTAATGTGTTTAGGGGTGATAATCCAGTTCCTAATGAAAATGAATATTTAGGCGAATTAGTTCTTGATATAAATAAGCCAATGCAGCAAGAGATTCCAATATTAGCATTGTTTGAAATCGATGAAAATATGATAATTAGATTTAGGAGTGTGCAACTTCCTATTAGTCAAGAGTATGCAGAACTTATAGGAAGTAATGATATAAAGAGATTAAAAGCTTATCTGGATATGGGTAGACTTAAGGCTACAGAAGTAATCATTGATGCTAAGGAAAATGGGAGGTAACAAAAATGAGTATAATATTATCAAAAAGTTCATATGTGTTAGGAATAGATTTAGGAACATCAACAACTATAGCTTCGGTTTTTACAAAAGGCAAAAGTAGAATTATTAAAATAGACAGTAATGATTATATTCCATCAGTAGTTTCATTTTTAAATGATGATACTAAGTTAGTAGGGATGCAAGCAAAGGGAAGAATGATGATAGACCCTGTAAATACAGTTGCCTCTATCAAAAGACATATGGGGGAAGATAGTTATAAAGTAAAGATAAATGACAAAGAATATTCACCTGAAGAAATATCAGCAGAAATATTAAAAAAGATAGTTGAAGCAGCTAAGGAACAAGATAATTTTGAACCATTAGGCGAAATTGCTAATGCAGTAATTTGTATACCAGCTAATTTTACTGATAATGCAAAGCAAGCAACTTTGAAGGCAGCAGAACTTGCAAATTTAAATGTATTATATTTATTAGAAGAGCCAGTAGCAGCAGCTATAATGTATGGATTTAATGCGACCAAAAGTCAAAAGATATTAGTTTATGATTTAGGTGGAGGAACTTTTGATGTATGTATATTAGATGCTAATACATCAGAAAGTGGAAATGCAAACTATGATATTTTAGCAAAAGAAGGAATAAATCAGCTTGGTGGAGATGATTTTGATCAAAAGTTAATGGAAATGATTAATACTAAGTTCTTAGAAGAAAATAATATTGATATTTTAGATACAACTAAAGACCAAGGAATAAGCAAAAAGAAAATAAAACAAGCTATTCAAAAATTAAAAGAAGCTGCTGAAAAGGCTAAAATAGAATTAAGTGAAAATGATGCTACCAATGTACTAATTCCAAATATTATTCAAAATGAAGAAGGAGATTTGTTAAGTGTTGATGTAGAAATCACAAAAGAGGAATTTAATGCTGCAATAGATCCTTTAATAGATAAGACTGAAGAAACTGTTAAATGTGCTTTAGAAAATGCTAAATTAACAGTAGAAGATATTGATAAGATTATTTTGGTTGGAGGTTCAACTTTAGTTCCAAGAATTAAAGAAAAAGTAAAAGACATTTTTGGAATAGAACCTTATAGCAACTTTAATCCAAGAACTATAGTATCAGAAGGTGCTGCGATTTTTGGAGCTACTTTATCAGTTCCATCAGATTGTGTGGAAAATAATGAAGTAAAGCCAGAAGGAGATATAAATATATCCCAAATAGTAACTCATAACTTAGGTATTATGATTTCAGGAATGAGATTTTCAAAATTAATAGAAAAAGGAATAGAAATACCTAAAGGACAAGTAATAAGTGAGGAAAAAGAATATTCTACTCAATCTGATAATCAAACAGAATTAACTCTTCTAATTTATCAATGTGATGAAGATGTTGAATTTATTAATGAAAAGAATGTAGAGGGCAATGATAAAGCTATTTGTATAGGAGAATTTAAATTAAGTAATATTCCATCTAAACCAAAGGGTGAAGAAAAAATAGTTGTTAAATTTGATGTTAATGAAGAAAACATAGTTAATGTAACAGCAAAATGTATTAGTAACGGAAGCGAAAGTAATGTTACATTGGATGTAAAAAGATCGTAATGAGAGGTGAAACCAATGAGTGAAATTAACAATAGTAATCCAACTATGGACAAGCAAAATAAAAGTGATTTAGAAAATGAAGTGTCCAAAGAATCAAGTAACATCCCACGAAGTAAGGATAATCAAAATACGGATGTGGAAGTTAACAATAACAAAGAAGTTCAACTTGAAGATAAGAAGGAACAGTCAATATTAAATGTTCAAGAAGAGAGTAATGAGTGTGAAGAAAAAGCTTATTCGGATAAAAAAGAACAAGTATTAACTGATAATGAAATAGTAAAAAATAAGGATGAAATTCAAGCTGAAGATAAACAAGAAATAAAATGTGAAGATAATATAAATGTTCAAGAAGAAAGCTGCGAGTGTGAAGAAAAAGTTTATTTAGACAAAAAAGAAGAAGTATCAATTGACAATCAAATAGAAAAAAATGATGATGAATTTACAGCTGAAAATAATCAAGAAGCTCAATTTGAAGATAAAAAGGAACAGTCAATATTAAATAATGAAGTGCTAGAAAATAATAATAAAATAGATTTAGAAGAGAAAGATGAGTTTAAAACCAAAAAAGATATTGAAATAATAATAGACGATGATAAAGAAAACGTAAAAGAAGAAGAATTAAACTCAGAGTATGATTTAAATGACTATAAAGATCAAATAGAGAAAGACATCATAGTTTATGAAAGAAATCTGCTAAATTATAAGCAATGGGCTTTAGAGGGAAAAGAATTAGTTTTAAATTCAAAGAAAACTTTTAATAAAATTGAGTTGCTAGTTGAAAAATTTAATAAAGAAATATCAATCACACTAGAAGAATTAAATGCTGAAGATAAAAAGCTTGTTGAAAATAGAATAAAAGGCATTAATATGATTAATAAAATGAGTAAAAATGCTATAAATAATAGAACAAATAAATTATTAGAAATGATAAATCAAGATTTTAACAATGTGAGCATCATCAGTGATATCAATGATAAATATGAAGATGAAATAAGAAGCATTTTAAATGAAAACTATAGTAATATTGCTTATATTGAGTCAAAAAAGTCTAATTTAATAGATACATATTTCAATTTTATAGAAGGAAATTTATTTCCTATTATGGATGGAGTTGAATCTGGAATAAGTTTTGTTAAGAATTCAACTAAAGAAATTATTCAAAATGAAATATTACCAGTATATATAAAATTAAAGAAATACTTTGATGAATTATTATTTAGCATAAATATAAGCAAAATGGAAGTTCAGCTAAAAACAAAAATAGATTTTTCTTATATTGAGGTATTAGATATTGAAAATACTGAAGATGAAAGTTTAGATGAAACAATTGAAAGTGTTATTAGAAGTGGATATGAGTATTTAAAAGATGTTTATGGAGTAGGTCATAATCATGTATTACGTCAAGCTCAAATTGTAGCTTATAAATATAAAAAATAGGTGGGGAAAAATAATGAAATATGATGCACAAAATTCACCAGTAATAGGTATTGATTTAGGAACAACTTATAGTTCTGTAGCAAGATGGACAGGAAAAGATGCCGATGTTTATAGTCCAAAAGGTGAAAGATGTTTAAGATCAGTAGTTTATTATGATGAAAAAAATGATAAATATATATATGGTAATGCTGCTTTTATGAGTGGAATATTAAATCCTGATAATGTAATTATTGGTGTTAAGAGATTAATGGATGATAATAATATTAAAATTAAGTTAGGGTCTAAGGCACATTCACCAGTAGAAATATCATCGATGATATTGAAAAATATTTATGATAGCATACAAAATATGTTTCCAAGTGGAGTATATAATTCATCAGGAGTTGTTGTTACAGTACCATATTATTTTAAATCACATCAGCTTCAAAATACATCAGAAGCAGCTAAATTAGCTGGATTAGATTTGTTAGGAATAATTCAAGAGCCAATAGCGGCAGCATTTGCTTATGGCCTTCATCATTCAGAGACAGATAAAGTTAGAGATGAAAATATCTTAGTCTTTGACTTAGGTGGAGGAACTTTCGACTTAACAATTATTAATATAAAAGAAAATCACAATGAACTTTTATTTAATGTAATTGGGATAGGGGGAGACGATAGGCTAGGCGGATTGGATTTTGATAAATCATTTATGGATTACATAATAGAAAAAGAAGGAATTGATTTTGAAAGTGTACAGCTTGAAAAACTTAAAAAGGTAGGAAAACAAAAATTATTAGATACAGTAATAAAGAGTAAGGAAATTCTAAGTTCTACAGATAATACTTATATAGCAGTACCAGATGTTATTCCAGGAATGCATATAGATGCAGAGTATACAAGAGAAGATTTTGAGAAAGCAATTGAAGTATATTTAGAAAAAATAAGAAAAATAACAAAAGAAACAATTAATAATGCTGGAATTAAAGCGACTGATATTAACAAGGTAATAAAGGTTGGTGGATCAAGTAAAATTGCTATTATAGATGAAATAATTAAAGAAGAATGTGGAGACGGTAAAACTTATTCAGATATAGATCCAAGCCTTTGTGTTGCACAAGGAGCAGCCATATATGCAGCTTACCTATCAAAGAACTTAGATTCTGATAAAAATATTAAGATAGAAACAGCAGTAGCACATGCATTGGGCGTTGAAGATGCAGAAGGAAACTTTATTGCATTAATTGAACAAAATCAAAAAACTCCAGCGAAGGAAACTTTAACATTTACAACAGATGAAGATAATCAAACAGAAATTGATGTTGAAGTTTATCAGGGAACTAATGATAAAGCTAGAGATAATGCGCATGTAGGAACTGTTAGAGTTACAGGATTGAAACCATTTCCTAAGTATCAGCTAGAAATTATAATAACATTTGAAGTTGGAAGCTCTCAGGAAGTTAAAGTAACAATTCAAGAGGCAACGAGTGGGATAAATAAAATTGAAGTATTGAAATTAATATAATGCACAATAATTTTAAGTAGACAAATATGTGAGGAGAATTTACAGAAGATAAAGATAGCTAGAAGATAATTATAAATTAAGAAGGTGAAAAAATGTTTTTTATTACTGTTATTGGAAGTTTAATTTTAAGTACAGCAGTACTTGGAATAATAAATAAAAAATTAAAGTTTATATCATTGAGTAGTAAAAAGGCTGCTATAGTATGGGCAATTTGCTTTTTTATATCGATGATAGTTATTAGTATTGCTACAAGTCTAATACATGGAGTATTAAGTATTATATTATTAGCAATAAAAATTGCACCAATAGTTTTAGTTATTTATGGAGTATATTATATTATAAAGAAGTTAAATAATACAGGAACTAATATAGAATAATTGTTTCATAGAATTAAAGTATAATTTATATTGTAAAACGTGAGTATCTTTTACGAAATTTGTTATATGATAAAGTGTTAATTGAAGCTTTTGGATTACTGAGATAGTATGGTAAAAGTTCAATTAACTCTTTTTAATTTATTATTTATTCTTTTTTGTGTTTTAAACATGATAAAAGCCCTAAATATCCAAGTTTAATTTAAGGTTGAATTAAGAGTTATACAAGTATTTTTTTGTATAATTAAAATATATTATTTTATGAGATGATGAAAGTAGTATGAGATTTAGGCATAAGCAAAAAATAATAGACCAAAGATGTGATGCATATTTCTTGTCAGACAAGGCGGTGAATTTTACTCATAGTGGATCTATTAGCTGAATTTGCTGATGAGGTATGACGTGGAATAGGCAAACATATTGGTTTATTATTTTTTTTTATTGTGCTTTATTTAAATATATATGTTTTAAGATGATGGGGGAGATAATATGCAGTTAGAATTAAAAGGAATTAAAAAATCTTTTGAGAGTAAGCGTGTATTAAAAGATATAAACTTTATTTTTGAAAAAGGAAAAATATATGGATTGCTTGGACGAAACGGAGCAGGAAAAACTACTCTTTTTAATTGCTTAAGTGGTGAAATTAATCAAGATGAGGGGAATGCTATTTTACGAATTAATGGACATGAAAGTGATTTAAGTAATGATGACATAGGATATGTTTTTTCAACACCAATTCTTCCAGAGTTTCTTACAGGATATGAATTTATAAAATTTTATTTGGATATATTTAAAAATAGAGTTTCAGAACTAAAAACTATTGATGAATATTTTAATATGATGAAAATCCAAGAAGAAGATAGGCATAAATTAATTAAAGGTTATTCACATGGTATGAAAAATAAACTGCAAATGCTATGTTTTATTATTGCAAAACCGCCAGTAATATTGCTTGATGAGCCACTTACTTCTTTAGATGTTGTAGTTGCACTTGAAATTAAAAAGATGTTAAAAGAAATAAAACATAATCATATAATTATTTTTTCAACGCATATTTTACAGCTTGCAACAGATTTATGTGATGAAATTGTAGTACTTAGTGAAGGTAAGCTAGAGCAAATTAATCATGAAATGTTAAAGAGCAGCAAATTTGAAGAGGAAATAATAGAACTACTAAAGGATGAAAAAGATGATTGATACATTAAAAAACATTTTAAACATTAGCATGTCTAATAGAATTAATTTTCTTATATACTATTTTAAGTGTATTCCTATTATAGGTAAGTTACTAAAGGATACAGTATATAAGGAAATGAAAATAAAAAAAATTATTTCAATATTTGCAGTATTAACCAAAATAGTACAAGGCTTATTAGGGCCAATTGCATATGTATCAATAGCAATATATTTACCAATCTTCTTTTTTTATAAGAGTTACAGTGTAGAAGATAAATATTCAGTATTTACATATTTGCTGTTTGTGCTTAGTTTTGTTTTTGGAGCAACTGCAAGTTCATCAGCTTTGACTCCTAGCAAAGATAAGTTTGTTTGTATTAAATTAATGAAAATGAGAGCTAGAGATTATGCAATATCAATTATATTTTGTGAATATATATGGGGTGGAGTACGTCTTTTACCTGCATTAATTATTGTAAGTAAGATTTTAGGTGGAACAATTTTTCAAGGAATAGAGTTAACCTTATTACTTACCATGTTTAGATTTTGTGGTGAGGCATTACATTTATTTATTTTTGAAAAGAAAAATATTATATTGTGCAAAAATTATATATTTATAATAATCTATGGAATTCTAGCGTTAATTACTGCATATGTTCCTGCTGCTTTTAAAATAATTTTACCAGTAGATAAATATTTATTTAATAAAATTATTATACTAATCATAATTCTGCTTGGCATTATAAGCATTGTTTATACATTAAAGTACAAATTTTATTCCAAGGCATTTAATGCTGCTAATAAATTAAATGAATTATATAGTGATAATCATAAGTTAAATGAAGCGAGATTTGAAGATGTAAAGATAAATGAAAATGAATTTAAAGAGTTGGAATTAAATTCACAGATATGTAGTGATAAAGAAGGATATGAATACTTAAATGCATTATTTTTTATGAGGCATAGAAAACTTTTATATAAACCAATGTATATAGAGCTTATTATAATTGCACTCATATTTTTAGCAGCTCTTGTAGTTCAAATAGTATTTCCAAGTTTTATGAATGAGTTCATAGGAGAAATTGATAAAACTATTCCAGGATTATTGCTTATTATGTATTCTATATCTAATTCTAGAAGAATAACAAAAGCTATGTTTTATAATTGCGATATAAGTCTATTAAGATACGGATTTTATAGAGAGAAAAATGTAATCTTAAAAAATTTCAAGATAAGATTATTTAAAGTTGCGTTTATAAATTTAATTCCTGCAACAGCAATAGCGAGTTCGCTTATGATAATTGCACTGATGAATGGTGTGGATAATTTTGTGAATATATTACCTATGGTATTTATGATTTTAATTTTATCATTGTTTTTTTCTGTTCACGATTTATTTTTATATTATATAATGCAGCCATATACAACGGAGCTAAACATTAAAAGTCCATTCTTTAATATAATTAATGGAATAGTGTTTTGGATTTGTTATTTGAGTTCAAAAATTAAGACTCCGCCAGCATATTTTGCTGGAATTGTGCTTGTAATTACTGTTGTGTATATAATTGTAGCACTTGTTACAGTGTATAAATTATCATGGAAGACTTTCAAGGTTAAATAGTTTTAAGCTATAAAAAAATTAACCAGTATTAAATTCATTTATATAATACTGGTTAATTTTTTTCTTTTATTTAATTTACTATTAAATTTTTATGACTAATCAATTATTTAGCTGCTTCAAATATCCATAATTGATTACTAGTTCCTCCGTAAGTCCATTGACATACATTGGCACCATCAAAAGTTTGGAAGTTATAATCATCTAATGCCTTAGTTTGATTACTACTCATAGTTGTAATTCCATATGCTCCGTTTGTTGAAGAAGATTTAAGAGCAAACTTTTGTGCATTGTTTGAATATGCATTAAAAATACGAATATTTGAGCCATCTTTATTCTCACCATTGTATACATCAAGCATATAGTTACCTAAAGCACTCTTTAATGTAACATAGCCATTTCCTACATTTTTTAAGTACCATTTTTGACCAGCAGCTCCTGAACCTGTACCAAGTTCAACATTTTGAGCAGCTTTTCCTACATTATTTGCAACTTGAAGATATTTTTGTGCATTAACATTTTTGATGTAATACCATCCATCACTTAATGTTTGAGTAGTTCCACTTGTATTAGTACTATCTTTTGTAGTGCTACTACCTGTACCATATGCTGAATCAGAAAATGCTTTTAAAACTGAATTATATGCTTCTTTTGGTGTTGAATAATTAGAATATAATAATGGTCTAACATATACTGGATCATTACGACGCCATGAATGATCATCACTTAATCCCCAAAATACAAGGGCACTAATATTTGCACCTGATTTTTTCACAGATAAAATAGCAGACATTAAATCATAATAATATTTTGATTGTTCTGATAAAGAAGTACATCCAACATCAAGTTCTGTAATTTGAATTTCAAATCCTGCTTTTGCAAATGCTTGTAATGCGCTTTTATAATAAGCAACTGATGGGAAATTAGTACTCAAGTGAGATTGCATACCTATTCCTGCACACACTTTTCTATCTGAATTAATGTAATTGATTAATTTAATAATATTATCTACTTCCATATATTCGTTGTAATCATTATAAAATAATTTAACTTTATTTGTTAATTTGTAATATGCTAATGTGTCATATGCATACTGAAAGGCTTGTTTTACGAAAGCTGGTTTTGTGCCAAGATTTCCATAAATCTTTTGCCATCCAGTAGCTTTGTCACTTCCTGCAGGTGCTGCATGTAAATATTCATTTGCAACATCCCATGCATAAATTACACTTCCATATTTACTTGAAAATACATGGTTCATAACAGTTTTAATATAGAATTCCATTCTTTTATTCATGACATCAGGAGTTACATATCCACCATTATTGTTATAGCCACTTCTAAAATACCAATCTGGAGTTTGTGAATGCCAAAGAAGTGTATGGCCACGCATTGATAATCCATTGTCAAAACAGAACTTCAACATATTATCTACAGTTGTAAAATTAAGTTTTGGAACTGTACTTTCTGAATAATTATCAGGAATATAGTAACCAAGTGCTTTTGCTTGTGCTACAGGAATCACATTTGCAGAATGACCTAAAATAGCATCAGGTTTCATTTCATTTTCTGCAGTTACACTATTATATTCCTTCTTTATAGCGCTTTTTGCATTGGGATCTGAAATTTGGGATGCGTTTAATATATTTCCCACCTTTCCAAACACTTTCCCATAAGTATTTAATAAATTAGCATTACTTGTATTGTTTGTTGTTGCTGCGTTTGCCTGAATTCCTGGAGTACAAAATGTACTACCAATAAGGAGTGCAGACAAAATTATGCTTACATATTTTTTCATATTATTTTCCTCCTTGTAATATAGAATTATTAATTATAATGATTTTATTGAGTTTTCAAAATTTACTTTCAGACTAATACTTCACTATTTGGCTGCTTCAAATATCCATAGCTGATTATTAGTTCCACCATAAGTCCATTGACATACATTGGCACCATCAAAAGTTTGGAAGTTATAATCATCTAATGCTTTAGTTTGGTTACTACTCATAGTTGTAATTCCATATGCTCCGTTTGTTGAAGAAGATTTAAGAGCAAACTTTTGTGCATTGTTTGAATATGCATTAAAAATACGAATATTTGAGCCATCTTTATTCTCACCATTGTATACATCAAGCATATAGTTACCTAAAGCACTCTTTAATGTAACATAGCCATTTCCTACATTTTTTAAGTACCATTTTTGACCAGCAGCTCCTGAACCTGTACCAAGTTCAACATTTTGAGCAGCTTTTCCTACATTATTTGCAACTTGAAGATATTTTTGTGCATTAACATTTTTGATGTAATACCATCCATCACTTAATGTTTGAGTAGTTCCACTTGTATTAGTACTATCTTTTGTAGTGCTACTACCTGTTCCTGAAGCAGGATTCTTAGAAAATTGCCAATTATCTACTACACAATCATTAGATGATACAAAGAACAATTTCTTTGTTCCTGTAATATTAGAAACATTTGCTGATACATTTGTAAATGCATTTCCTGTTGGTGGTACAACAACATATCCTAAAGCTTTATTGGATGGATTATCAGTACATACTTTAATTACTGATCCTTTTTGCGATGATACCTTCATAGTAATAGATGCTGGACCTGTTCCAAATCCTACATTAGAAACTCCAACCCAATTACCAGCGCTCATTTGAACATCTGTATTTCCTAAACCTTGTACCTTTATGCCTCCTTGCCAAGCCATAGTTGACATTTGATTTAACGTATAAGGATTCAAATCTTTTGTTTGTGCTACACCAGTAAGTGTTCCAGTCGCTGGAGATATTTTTCCATTACTTATGTTTATCTCATCAACTTGTGCGCTTCTGTATCCCTTATTAGTGCCCATCTTATTTTCAAGCCACTGAGAATGATAGAAGATATACCATTTGTTTTTAAATTTTACAATTGAATGGTGATTATTTCCGTAGCATCCAAAATATTTTCCAGGATTCTTTAAAATAGTACCCTTATAGGTAAATGGCCCTGTTGGACTATTACTTGTCATGTATGCAATCTCTGCAACACCTGGATCACTGCTATTAGATCTAGATTCCCAATTTGTACAATAAGTATAGTAATAAGTATTTCCATCTTTGTTGAGTCCTGAGTCCTCAAGTATATATGGTGCATCTATTGTAGTAGGAGTTCCAGCAAGACTAATCATATCAGCCCCAAGTTTAACAACTCTAGATGTTTTAGGGTGTGCTGCCTGTCCATTTGGAACACCGCCGCCAAAAGATAAATATGCACTTCCATCATCATCAATAAAAACTGCTGGATCAAAAAGCCAAGTAATATTAGAGCAATTTGGAGTAGCTTTATTAACTAGGGCATGTCCTAGTGGATCTTTCCATGGTCCTGTTGGTGAATCACTTGTTAATACTCCAATTCCGCCTCCTCTATCTGCGAAATAAAGAAAGAATCTTTCCTTTCCATTTATAGTTTTATGTGCTGCTGCTGGAGCCCATGAATGTGTTGCCCATTTAGCAGCACCATTGCTTCCAGCAACGTTAATTGTACCGTGATCAGTCCAATTCGCCATATCATCAGAAGACATACAGTTAATTGTTTGAACGTTATCGAATGAGTTAGCAATTACAGCCCCTTTACTGTCATACATGTAATGATCATTTGTTGAATATACATACACTCTCCCGTTATACTCCATCACCCCTGGATCAGCAGCAAACTTTTGAGTCATGCACGGATTTCCTTGAGTCAAATCTTTATATCCTTTTGCTAGTGCAATAGAATTAAATTGTGACTCATAAGATGAATTTGATGTTACCACAGCTGCATTCGCATCTTTACATTCAAAAGAAACACCTGTTAAACAAATGCTAAGTGATAACAATGGTATAAGCATCTTTTTGTAAACCATAACATTTTTCCCCCTTATTTAGTAATACAATATTTTTAGCTAAGAAATTTATTTAATTTCTTAACCAAGTATATGTTAAAACATATGCTAAATTAAATAAATACATTTTCCTCTAAAAATACAAAATCAGGAACAAAAAGTCAGTAATTAATTTATTTAGTCACCTGCAGGTTTATTTGTTGAATACTATATGATATTTAGTTATAGATTTATATGTCAAAAAATTAAATTCTATGTTAAATAATAGATATATTGATAATTATTATGTATAATTAGTGTATTATGTATTAAATTGATATATTAGGGGTGATATTTTGAAAAAAATATTAAAAACTAAAAAGGCAATAGCATTCTTAACGAGCTTATTCCTTACAACCACATTAATTACAGCGTTCCCAATTGTAGGACATGCTACAGAAAATGGAAAAACATTTGATATTGTTGAAGTTACAGATTTTCATGGAACATTAAAAGATTCATCAGGAAATCCAGTTGCAGGAGTTTTAGCTGATAGAATAGGAAATGTAAAAAAATCAAATCCAGATAGGACACTAATCTTAGGTGGAGGAGATTTATATCAAGGGTCTGCATTATCAAACCTTGTAAAAGGGGTGTCAGTTCAAAAGGTAATGTCTAAAATTGGAATGGAAGTAACAGCTCTTGGAAATCACGAATTCGATTGGGGTCTAGATACAATTATAAATACAACTATGAAAGATGCATCATATTCAATAGTTTGTAGTAATCTTTATAATAAGCAAACAGGCAAGAGGGTATTTGAACCATATAAAATTATAACTAAAGATGGTGTTAGGATTGCAGTTGTTGGTGGAATAACACTTGAAACACCAATAACATCAACACCTAAATATGTAAAAGACTACGAATTTACTGATATTGCAAATGAAATTAATTCAGTTGCAGCAGAAATAAAGGAAAATAATTTAGCGGATGTAACAATAGCTTTAGTTCATGAAGGAGATAATGGTGATAATACCACAGGAAAAATCTTTGATATAACTAATAAGCTAAAAAATGTAGACGCAGTATTCGCAGGACATAGTCACACTAAAACAGCAGCAATAGCTAAAATTACAAATATTCCAATTTTTATTGCAAGTGTTTATGGTAAAGGATACATAGATGCTAAGTTTAAAATAACTGATGATAAGAAAGTTGTATTTGATGCACCAAGTATTAATACTAGTTTTGTAGCTTTAGATAACGAAAATGGGTATAAAGCAAGTAATCCAAAAACAGATAGTGATGTTGATAAAATTGTAGACGAGTTTAGCAAAAATGTAGAACCATTAACAAATGAAGTTATAGGGCAAAATGCAGATAAAGATTTAACAAGAAAATTGGATGCTTCTCCATATGGCTCATCGATTTTAGGAAATTGGGCTGCAGATGTTACAAGAAATGCAGTTAAAGCCGATGTTGGATTTCAAAATAATGGTGGACTTAGAATAGACATACCAAAAGGTAAAATTACAGTAGGCACTATGTGGCAATTTATGCCTTTTGATAACACTATTTTTAAATTAAGTATGACAAAGGCTCAAATAAAAGAGGCATTGGAGCAAAATGTTGCAGATGGTAGTAAGGGGTTCCAAGTATCAGGAATTAAATTTACTTATAATTCAAATCTTCCATCGGGACAAAGAGTTAAGTCTATAACAAGAGAAGATGGAACTGAAATTAGTGATACTGAAAGTTTATCTGTAGCTATTCCTGATTTTATGGCTCAAGGTGGAGATGGATTTAGTGCATTCAAAAAATATGGTGGATCTAATGTTTCCAATGATACTCATATTTATGTTAGAGATGCACTAATAGATTGGTGTAAATCCAATAAAGATAAGAATGATAAAAACACAATACCAAATGCTGATGTTGCAAGGATGATTAACGATAGGACAAGCAATGCTGCAGCTTGGAAAAGTGAAGGCCAGAATTGGAAATATGTTAAAGACGGAAGTGCTGTTACTGGATGGAATGAAATTCAAGGTAAATGGTATCTAATGGATTCAACAGGCATAATGCAAAAAGGTTGGAATAAAGTTGATGAAAAGTGGTATTATTTAAATGATAATGGAGCTATGGTAACAGGTTGGATATATGTAGATGGAAATTGGTACTATTTATATTCTGATGGTTCTATGGCAAGTAGTATAACAGTTGATAGTTACACAGTTGATGAAAATGGAGCTTGGGTTGCATAAAACTAAAATTAAGACACATGAAAGAATGAAAAATGTATTTTGTTAAGTAGCGAACTAGTGAAGTTAATATAAATACAATAAAGATTAAAAAAATATTGATAGTCATTCATTTGCAGACTTATCAAGGCACATTCAAAAAATAACAAGTCCATCTGCCAAGATTATTTTGTACTTGTTATTTTCTTTTATGTGCCTAAAATGAATAACTATCAATTTTTTATAGAGAAATTTTTTATGCTGTGATTAGAAAATATAATTTAGTACGTGAAAATAAATATAGAATTTTTTAAAACTATATATTATCTGTAACAGTTAGAATTTTATCATTAGAATATTTATTCCAATTTTTTTTCCAAGATTTAATGCATTCATATAAGATTATAATCAGCATAGCAAGTATTATAAAAGATAATATAGTTAGTACAGTTTTTCCATTTGGAATATAGTTATCAAATATATTTTCAATAGATGCAGTTATTGTTGTTACTGAAATAAATATCATAGGTAATATTGTTATAGGAGTATATTTCCTTTTACCCATATCAATAAGTACTGAGGTACCAATTGCAAATGCTATTCCAGCAAGAGTTTGGTTAGCTACACCAAATAATGGCCATATAGTTGAGATATTGCCACTATAAAGTAGTGAACCCCATGTAACTGACATCAATGCACTAAAGAATATTAGGTTGAATTTAGACTCTTTTTTAGCTAGTGGTTTATACATTTTACCGAATAAATCTTGCAATAAATATCTTCCTATTCTTGTACCAGAGTCTATAGTTGTTAAGATAAATAAAGCTTCAAACATTATACAGAAGTGATACCAGTAAGGCATTATCTTAGATAGAATTGGTATATTATGAAATACGTATGTCATACCAACTGCTAAAGATACAGAACCACCAGGTCTTCCAGAAAGTGTTTCACCAACAAGAGATTCGAGCATTCCTAAATCTTTTGGAACTAAATTTAATTTTTCAAAAACATCTGGTAATGAGTTTATTGCAAAATAATCAGCTGTTGGTAAAGCAGTAGCAGCGATTAATGCCATTAATGCTACAAAGGCTTCAAGTACCATAGAGCCATAACCTATTGGATAAATATCTTTTTCATTTTTAATTAACTTAGGAGTAGTACCAGTACTTATAAGTGAATGGAAGCCTGATAATGCACCACAAGCTATTGTTATAAATAAGAAAGGAAAGACTTTACCACCAACAACTGGACCGCCACCATGAACGTATTGTGTTATTGCTGGCATTTGAAGTTGTGGTCTAACTAATATTATTCCTACAACTAAAGCACCGATTACTCCAAGTTTCATATAAGTACTTAAGTAATCACGAGGTAATAATAATAACCATACAGGTAAAGCGGCAGCACAAAATCCATACAATGCCAATACAACTGATAATTGCTTGGTATTAAGAGTTAAAAAATGTCCTAGTGCTGTATTTTCAATTTGTGGTCCAAAGATAACTGCAAGTAATATTAAAGTCATTCCTATTATAGTACCTTCGACTATTTTACCAGGTCTTATATATTTTAGATAAATCCCAACAAAGATTGCAATAGGAATAGTTGAACCAACAGTAAATGTTCCCCATGGACTATTATAAAGTGAATTAACAACTGGTAAACCAAGACCAGCCATTGTAATTATAAGTATAAAAATAACAGAAATTGAAGTTATAAAGCCAATCCTCTTGCCTAAAGTTCGCTTGGCAATTTCAGCTATGGACTCGCCATCAAATCTAACTGATGCAAATAACATTATAATATCATGTACTGCACCTGCTGCAACAGATCCTATTAATATCCATAGTGCTCCTGGAAGATATCCAAATTGAGCAGCTAATACTGGACCTATAAGAGGACCTGCACCTGCAATAGCAGCAAAATGATGTCCTAAAAGCACCCATTTATTTGTAGGTACGTAGTCTTTACCATCATTGTAGATTTCAGATGGAACTTTTCTAGTTTCATCTAAAACTAATACTTTCGCTGCAATAAAAGCGCCATAAAACCTATAACCAAGAATTAAAATTAATGCGCCAATGATTACTAAAACAATAGAATTCATATTTACTTCCCCCTTTTGTAAATGTTTAACTCTCAATATATAATTTATCACTAAAATATGTAATTTACAATAAAATCCAACAAAAAAGAACTAATTATGGTAAAGATAATCATTTGTGCTATTATCAAGATGAAAGTGAATGTGTTAGAATCGTTAGTTTAGGATTAGGCACATGAAAGAAAATAACAAGTCGAAAATGTCCTGATTATTTTTTTGAATGTGCTTTAGTACTTTCATCAGGAATATAAATTAATGAGGGAAGATGTTCGTTACTTGAAAAAGGAATGAATTTTGTATATAACAATATTAATGAAGAGCATGATTTTAGTTATAATAAGTTATTATGATACAATAGTATAATAATAGATAAGGCACATTCTAATAAACAACAAGTCCATTTGCCAGCCTATTTCCCATCATGCTGCGTCGGTAAATTGACCTAATAGACACGCTATGAGGGCAATTCACCTCCTTGCCTAATGAAAAATATCCATGGCAAATTGGATTTGTTATTTATTTTCACGTGCCTAAAATTTATTCTATTATCTACATGTGAATATTTCATAGTAAAAGGAAGTGAGAGAATATGGATATAATTTTAGTTTTATCAGTTGTAGTTTTAGTTTTAAATATATTTTTCTCATTATCATTAATCTTTATAGAGAGAAAGGATCCAACTACAACATGGGCTTGGCTTTTAATATTATTGGTGTTGCCTGGCTTAGGATTTATGATATATGTTGTGCTTGGACAAAATTTAAGTAGGCAAAAGATTTTTAAGGAAAAAATAAAAGTCGATCAAGACAAAAGAAAAAATATAAATGACAAATATGAATCGAATATCCATTACCATGATGGTGGAGAACGTTTTTTAGATTTAAGAAGAATGAATTTAAATCATTCAGGTGCAAAATATACAACAAATAATAATGTAAAAGTATATATAGATGGTGAAGATAAGTTTAAACAATTAATTGAAGATATAAGAAATGCAAAAAGATATATTCATATGCAATATTATATATTTAAAAATGATATTCTTGGAAAAGCTATAATAAAAGAACTCACTAAAAAGGCAGCATGTGGATTAGAAGTTAGATTATTAGTAGATAGTATGGGATCTCGTAATTTAACAAAAAAAGCACTTGAAAAATATTTAAATTGTGGAGGAAAATTTTCTATATTTTTTCCGGGAATTTTACCACATATAAATACTCGTATAAACTATAGAAACCATAGAAAAATAGTTGTAATTGATGGAGAGTATGGTTATGTTGGAGGATTTAATGTAGGAAAGGAATACATAAATAAAGATCCTAAAGTAGGATTTTGGAGAGATACTCATGTAAAAATTGAAGGGGAAGCAGTTGATGATTTAAATGAAAGATTTTTGCTTGATTGGTGTTATGCAGCACAGGAAGAAATAGATGATTATGATAAATATTCATTAAAAGATAGAAAGACAGTTGGAGATGTTGGGATACAAATAGTAACTAGTGGACCTGACCATAAAGAGGAATACATTAGAAATGCATATATTAAGCTTATAAATAATGCAAAGCAAAATGTATACCTTGAAACACCATATTTAGTTCCAGATTCGCCTATATTAGAATCATTAAAAATATCAGCATTATCTGGTGTTGATGTAAGAATAATAATACCAGGTAAACCAGATCACTTTTTTATGCAATGGGCAGCAAGCTCTTATATAGGGGAATTATTAGAAGCAGGAATAAAAATATATAGATATCAGAATGGATTTATTCATGCTAAGACAATAGTTGCAGATAGTGCAGTAATAAGTATAGGAACAGCTAATATGGATATTAGGAGTTTTAAATTAAATTTTGAAGTTAATGCATTTATTTATGATGATAGAATTGCAAAAGAAGGGGAAATGCAATTTATGAAAGATATCAAAGATTCAGAACAACTAACAAAAGAAGTATATGATAATAGAAGTTTTTCTATTAGAATTAAAGAATCATTAATTAGATTAGTATCACCAATACTATAATATTAATCATAATCAAAAAAATAACAAGTCAATATGCGAGTATATGTCTTGTCAAACTTCGTAAACATATTAATCTAATAACATGTTATTAGTGAATTGTACTTTCTTGTTTGATGCAAAATATACATAGCATTTTAGACTTGTTATTTTATTTACATATGATTTAAATAATTTTAGATGGCTTTACAATATTATCTTGGTAATAACATTGCAATTACTGCACAATATAAAAGTAAAGATGAATAAGACCCAATCAAAAAAGCTTTGATATATATTATCAAATAATGTAATATCTAATAATGGATACCAAGGAAAAATTATATAGGGCACATGGACTCGTTAATTTTTGAATGTGCGTAAATATAAAAAAGAAATTAATTTTATAGATTGGAGTATAGCATGAAAGACAAAATTAAATTCTATTATTCATTATCTACATTTATAAATTATGGGGTAATGAGTATTGTAACGACTTTTTATGTACCGTATTTAAATCAAGTAGTTGGATTATCATTAAGTGAAGTAGGAAAAGTAGTTTCAATAGGAGCATTATTTGCGATTATTTCACAACAAATCCTAGTAGGTAAATTTTCTGCAATTCACAATAAGAAAAAGTTTGTAATGATTCATTTAAGTGCATTAGTTTGTATGATACTATTTTTAATGTTTATAAATAAATCAATTATTTATCTTTACGCAATTCTATATGGAATTATTGTGCAGACATCAAGTACGATTTATGAAGTATATGTTGAAGGAATGTGCAGTAAACAAAAAATGGAATACTCACAAATAAGAAAATGGGGATCTATAGGTTTTGGATGCATAGTACTTTTAAGTGGTACTATGATTTTAAAATATGGATTTAAAAGCATACATATTTTAGGAGCTGTAATGACAGCCTTAATTGTATTTATAATAGCTTCAAAATTTAAAAATATTGATTCAAAAGAACAAAGAAGCACATTGAAATTAAAGGATATATTAAAAAATAAAAATTCAATCATCCTTGCAATTTCAAATGTTCTAATTATTGGTACTTATACTGCAATAGAATTTGCATATTCAACTTATTTAATACAGATAACAGAAAATGCTGATTTAGCTAACTCTATATACAGTAAATCTATATTCTCAAGAGTTGTTTTAGAATTTTTGTCATTTATGTTTGTTGGAAAATTTCTAAACCATAAAGATCCTAAGAAATATTTAATTATGGCGTTTTTTATAGCAGCAACAAGGATATTATTATTCTCAACTTCAAATGTTATTTTAGTTGTATTAGGTGATCAATTACATGGAGTAATGTATGCATGTTATCTAACATTTTTATTTAAATATATTAGAAATGTTGTAGATGACAATTTAGTAGCAGGAACATATTCACTTGTAAATGTACTAGGGTCAGCAGGTGCAAATTTTATATATCCCCAGATGTTTAGTGCAATTCAAGTGAAATTTGGATATTCAATTATGTATTTAGTCGGATTTTTCATTATTTTCATGTTCACTTTGATTTCAATTAAAATGCTTCCTAAAGAAAAAGTGTATGATAATAACACTAAAGTTGTAGTATAGACAAACAACTTTGAATTAGGCGGCAGCTAACCGAAATAAGGGTGAATTCTTTTGCTCGGTTGCTTAGATAATTTGACTGTGGATTTCTAACAGTAGAAATCCTACAGCCAAATTATCAATGCAACGCTACGCAAAAGAATTCACCCTTATTTCTAGTGTAGAACTTTAAATATAGTTAATAATATGTTTATCCATAGAGGAGATTTCTTATTTATAGGACATTGTGATTAAACAAAATTTTACAACAAGCAAATCGTTATAACTTCATATGTTAAGTAGTTATTTTTTATATAATTGTTGCACAAACTAGATTTTTTCACATCCTCATATAGATAAACATATATATTGATAAAAGTTATAAATATTATGATTACTAGTGTAGAGTATATAATATTAATTATTAATGTAGAAACAATAAAGTAACAAATATGATTTGGAATGAATATTTGTTATCAGACAAGGAGGCAGATTGTTTTTATAGCGAGCTTATTAGGACAATCTATTGATAAACAGATAAGTGAAAGTCCAAATCTGTGATTTGGTGTGAATCGCTTAATAAGTGAGTGTTATGCGAATCAAACTTCCTTTTATGAAAAATATACACATTAAAGAAGGGCAGCTATGCTGCATATAAGAACATTTATGCCAGATGGACTTGTTATTTTTAGATTGTGCCTAAAATATATAATTACTGAAATTGAATTTATATCTATACTAGAAATCAAGAATATTTTTGTGTAGTAGACATTTGAAAATGAGCTGTTCAATGTTCTTAATAGATGGTTAGGATTAAATAAAATCTTATATTAATATTTATAGATAAAACTAGAAATTAGGAATATGTTTTTGTGGAGTGTTTCGTAAGGAATTTTTATGGGTTTGATTCTTAGAGCATAAGTTGTTCCAAATATGCTAGTTCAAAGCTTGAATTTGAGGCTAGCATTTTGGGGTCAACTTGTGCTCTTAGAATCATCCATAAAATTCATTAGAAACCGAAACAAAAACATATTCCTAATTTTGGTAAGCGACCACATAACTTTAAATTTTAAGTCCATTATTTAGATATCTGTTACTTTAATCATTTTGAAGCCCTTTTCTTCTAAGATATCTATTAGTCTTTTTAATGTTGAGTTATCCTTATATGTAAAGTTAGGAGATCCTGCTTCATCTTCGCTTAGAGAAATATAATCATCTTCTAAACTTGGATGATAAAACACACTTCCCATATTATTTATATTAGCATTTTTTAAATTAGCTAAAGTAATATCTTCCTTGCCTTCAGGAATATAATTAAGTGGAGTAGAAATATAGTAAGAAGACTTGTTATAAGGGCTAAGCTGAGGCTTTGTTAAAGATGCATTATCTAAGCCATAATCATTAAATGGATAGTAAAGAATCTTAAAATATTTTTCAGCAATTTTGTTTTGTTCAGAAGTAATTTCATAATGAGGGGTTTCAAAGAAACCTATTGGAATATCTAAATAAGAAGCTGTCTCAATAGCTTTTTCAATTTTTTCTTTAAATACGCCTGTAGAAGGTTCAACTCTTCCAAATTCAAAACTAACGCCAGATTCTTCATTTTTACATTGATGAGTGTATCCATGAAGACCAATTACTCCGTTGTGAGTTGAAAAATAATCTAGACTATATACCATTTCTGCAATTTCAAAATTATTCTTACTCAAAGGATCATTATCAATATTGTAATTAGGGATTACATACCTTGGAATCCATGCAATATGATAAGGAATCTCTCTTTGATACATATAATTTGCTATTATCCTTAGTTTTTCAAAATAATCTTTAGAATAATCTTGTGAGCTTAATCCAACATCTTCAAATCTTATGAGGCCTATTTGATCTATTTTTGATTTATATGGAGTAATATCTTTCATAACAAAATCATTTGTTTTACAATTGATCGTTTTTGTATCCTTGTTCCATCTGGTATAGAGATTTAGCATATTTGAAAAATCAGAAAATCCTATATAATATATATCATTTTCGTTTAATAATGATTTTTTTAGAGAAAATTTATTATTATAGTTTGTAACTATATTGTCTGATAAGTTAATTGAATAATTCTTATCATTAAGTGTTATGTTTAATAAATTTTCATCTTTTTCAATTTTTCCATTGAGCTCATGAATAAATTCGTTTAAAGAAATATAATATCTATTTTTATCTAGATATATTGGCAATGTGAGGTTTAAAGTTTTACCATCAATTTTAAATATGACATTGTCTTTAGGCATATTGAAACCATTAAAGTTAGTGTAATTTAAACTTAATTCTTTATTTGAACTAGCTGAAGCTTGGTTTGGAGTTTTTTCTTCAAGTTTATTTTTTATAGAGATTTTGTTGTTGCATCCCATAAAAATAAATGTGAAAAGTGTTAAAAGAATACACAAAAATTTTTTAATCATCATTGTTATTTTCCACCTTATTATTTTTGAATGTAATTTACTATACTTTGTCTATTATTTACATATAGATATTTTTTATGAATTTTTCAAAAAATATCTATATATCAAAGTTGAAAATAATTACAAGAAATTTTTCTTTTACAATATCAATAAGAAAATATTATTGATAAATGCATATAAATTCGTGGAAAAAAATAAAAAATTATCAATTATCATTGACAATTTATTTTAGTTTGTTATAATGATAAAAAAGATAAATCTTACAGACAATTATTGAATTGATATTTGTTTAGTAATTATTAAATCAGAAATGGAGAAGAAATCATGAAAAAGGATATTAAAAAATTAGTTATGCAAAAATTTTATAGCTTTTTTTATTTTATGTTCTGGGGCTTTTATTTTAGCGCTGGCTATTTATTTTGCAAAAAACTGAATAATATCTTTTTAATGAGTGATTAAATTTATATAGAATTTTTTTATATTTAGATAAATACTATCGATACTAGATAGAGCTCATTAGAATATGAGCTCTATTTTTTTTATAAAAAGTTATTTTAAAAATTGGATAAAGTGATAAAAATATACACCTTACCCAAAATTTTAAATAAATTATACAATATCAAATAAAAACAAAATAAATGCAAGGGGGCAATAAACATGATAGTAATTTTAAAGCAAAAGGCAAGTCAAGAAGAGGTGGCAAAATTAACAAAACAACTTGAAGCTAAAGGAGTAATAGTAAATCCAGTTATAGGAACTGAAAAAAGTATTTTAGGATTAGTAGGTGATACAACTAAAATTGATCCTTCAAGCATTGAAGCAAATGGAATTGTTGAAAGAGTAATGAAAGTTCAAGAACCTTTCAAGAAAGCAAATAGAATGTTTCATCCAGAACCAACAATAGTTGATGTTAATGGTGTGAAAATAGGTGGAAATAAAATAGCAATGATTGCAGGTCCTTGTTCAGTTGAAAGTGAAGAGCAAATAACTGATATAGCTAAGGAAGTTAAGGATATTGGGGCTAATTTCTTAAGAGGAGGAGCATTTAAACCAAGAACTTCACCATATGCATTCCAAGGATTGAAATATGAAGGATTAGAACTTTTAAAGAAGGCAAGAGAAAACACAGGATTGCCTATAGTTACAGAACTTATGTCACCTTATGATATAGAAACATTTGTAGAAAATGTAGATGTAATTCAAGTTGGTGCTAGAAATATGCAAAACTTTGATTTACTTAAGGAACTTGGAAAAATAGATAAGCCAATATTATTAAAGAGAGGTTTATCTGCAACTATAGAAGAATGGTTAATGTCAGCTGAATATATTATGGCTGGAGGAAATGAAAATGTAATTCTTTGTGAAAGAGGAATAAGAACTTTTGAAACTTACACAAGAAATACTTTAGATTTAAGTGCAATACCAGCAGTTAAGAAGTTAAGTCATTTACCAGTAGTTGTTGATCCTAGTCATTCAGCAGGAAAGTACTGGATGGTTGAACCATTAGCAAAGGCAGCAATAGCAGTTGGTGCAGATGGACTTATAATAGAAGTTCATAATGATCCAGCAAATGCGTTATGTGATGGACCACAATCAATAAAACCTAACAAGTTCGCTAAGCTTATGGAAGAATTAAAAGTTATAGCAGCAGCAGTTGGAAGAGAAATTTAAGTTAGTTAAGAGTCAACAATGAACAGTTAACAGTTTATGAAGATTTTCACTTTAAAAGATCTTAGAATAATAAATTAATTATAATGTGATTTTAATGATATCTACTAACTGTTTATTGGGAAAGAGGAGTGTTGATAAATGGAAGAGTTAGTTGTGGATTTAAAGGAAAGAAGTTATCCGATTATCATAAAAAAGGGATTAATTGATGAAATTAATTTAGAGATAAGTAAAATCTACAAAGGGAAAAAGATATTTATACTAACAGATAAAAATGTAGATGCACATTATGGAGATAAAATTAAGAGCAATTTAGTTAATGAAGGATATAATGTTAAGTTAATGGTTTTAGAGCCAGGTGAAGAAACTAAGTCTTTTAATACTCTTCCTTTAATTTATAATGAACTTTTAGATTTTAAGTTTACAAGAAGTGATTTAATAATAACTCTTGGTGGAGGAGTTATTGGAGATTTAGGAGGATTTGTAGCATCAACATTTTTAAGAGGAGTGCCATTTGTTCAAATACCTACATCATTACTTGCTCAAGTTGATAGTAGCGTAGGTGGAAAAGTTGCAGTTGATTTAGAAAGAGGGAAAAACTTAGTAGGAAGCTTTTATCATCCTAAGTTAGTTTTAATAGATCCTAATGTGTTAGAAACTTTAAGTGATAGATTTTTTACAGATGGTATGGCTGAAGTTATCAAGTATGGATGTATAAAAGATAAAGAGTTCTTTTATTTCTTAAAAAGTTTAAAAACTAAAAAGGAAGTTATGAACAATATTGAAAAAATTATTCACAAATGTTGCTTTATAAAAAAGTGTGTTGTGGAAAACGATGAAAAAGATACAGGGGAAAGAATGTTATTAAATTTTGGACACACCCTAGGGCATGCTATAGAAACATACTATAATTTTAAGAAGTTTACTCATGGGGAAGCTGTTGCAATAGGTATGTATGAAATAAGCAAAATTTCAGAGGAAAAAGGAATTAGTGAAAAAGGTATATCGCAAGATATTAAGGAAATATTAATTCAATACGGACTTCCTTATGAAGTTGAGATTGAAGATAATTCAAAGATATTAGATACTATATCACTAGATAAAAAAAATATTGATAATGTTCTAAAAGTTGTATTACTAAAGAGAATTGGCGACTCATTTTTAGAAAAAACTGATGTTAAGTTCTTTTCTTAGTATAAATTTCACAAAATATAACGGATTGTGTCAGTAAAATTTAATTTTACAAATCTATGACATTATTAAATCATGAAAAATGAATGATATAGGAAGAAAAATCTACGGCTTTTCAAAAAAATAAAAATAATTATAGAATAAATCATATTGCAACATATATATTAAAAAGCTATTAAAAAATAATTTGAAGTTTTATCTTGAAGGAATTAGAGGTGAGATGATGGGAAACTTGAAGATTTATCCCCAAAAGTTACAAGGGGAAGTTAAAATACCACCATCTAAGAGTATGGCTCACAGAGCAGTAATTTGTGCAGCTCTTGGAGATGGTGCAAGCAGAGTTACTAATATAGATTATTCAGATGATATTATTGCAACAATTGATGCTATGTCATCTCTTGGAGCTGTGATAACTAAAAAAGAAGAATATCTTGAAGTGACAGGAATAAAATCCACAGCTAACAAGGTCAATGATCAAATAAAAGAAGAGAGAACTATAGATTGTAATGAATCAGGTTCAACACTTAGATTCTTAGTTCCTATTGCAGCTTTATTTGATGGAGTAAATAGATTTGTTGGAAGAGGAAACTTAGGTAAAAGACCATTAGATACATATTACAATATATTTAATGAACAAGGAATAAAGTACACTCATAAAGAAGGCATTTTAGATTTAAAAACTGAAGGAAAGTTAAAAGCTGGAGAATTTAGACTTAAAGGTAATATTAGTTCACAATTCATAACTGGATTATTATTTACTCTTCCTTTATTAGATGGAGATTCCAAGATTATAATAACAACTCAGTTAGAATCAAAAGGATATATTGATTTAACCTTAAGTGCAATGAAAGACTTTGGAATAGATGTTATAAATAAAGATTATGAAGAATTTATAATCAAAGGAAATCAAACTTATAAAAGTAGAGATTACAGAGTAGAAGGAGATTATTCTCAAGCAGCATTTTTCCTATCTGCTGATGCACTTCTAAATAACGTAGTTGTTAATGATTTGAAAACAGATTCCCTTCAAGGGGATAAGGAAGTAATGGATATTTTAGAAAGAATGGGAGTAAGTTTTAAGAATAAAAATAATGGACTAATTGGAGAAGTGGATAATAATTTAAAAGCAACTATTATTGATGGTTCTCAATGTCCTGATATAATCCCAGTTATTTCTTTAGCTGCAGCTTTAAGTGAAGGCACAACAGAGATAATAAATGCAGGAAGACTTAGAATAAAAGAATGTGATAGATTAGCAGCTGTAACATCTGAACTTAATAAATTGGGTGCTAAAATTATAGAAAAAGAAGATGGATTAATTATTGAAGGAGTTACAAAACTTAAAGGTGATGTAGAAGTTTGGAGTCATAAAGATCATAGAATTGCAATGACACTAGCGATAGCATCTACAGTATGTGATTCACCTATAATATTAAAGGATTATGAATGTGTTTCTAAGTCATATCCAGAGTTTTGGAAGGATTTTAAGAACGTAGGAGGTTCATTTGATGAGTGGAATATGGGGAAATAAATTAAAAGTTTCTATTTTTGGTGAATCTCATGGTGTTGGAATAGGCATCACAATTGATGGACTTCCATCGGGTGTTGAAATTAATATGGAAGATGTCATGAAAGAAATGGCAAGACGTGCACCAGGAAAAAGTAAGTTATCTACTGCAAGAAAAGAAGGAGATGTTCCAGAAATTTTAAGTGGATTTTTCCAAGGCAAGACCACAGGAACACCATTATGTGCAGTAATAAGAAACTCAGATATGCATTCTAAGGATTATGGTAAGCTTAAAGATTTGATGAGACCTGGACATGCAGATTATCCTGGATTTATTAGATATAATGGATTCAATGATTATAGAGGCGGCGGTCATTTTTCAGGAAGAATCACTGCCCCATTAGTGTTTGCGGGAGCAATATGTAAGCAGGTTTTAGAAGCAAAGGGAATTAGTATAGGAGCTCATGTTAAGAGCGTTGGAAAAATAGAAGATAAAAGTTTTAATGAAGTTAATTTAAACAAAGAACTTTTAGAAAAATTAAAAGTTAAAGAATTACCACTTTTAGCTCCAGAAAAAGAAGATGAAATGAGAAGCACAATTTTAGAAGCAAAAAAGGATCAAGATTCAGTAGGAGGAACTATTGAATGTACAGTTCTAGGAATAAGTGCAGGAGTTGGAAATCCATTTTTTGATTCAGTCGAGTCTACATTGGCACATTTAATGTTTTCAGTACCAGCTGTTAAAGGAATAGAATTTGGAAAAGGCTTTTTAATGAGTGAATTAAGAGGTTCACAGTGTAATGATGAGTATTATTATGATGGAGATGAAATAAAAACTTATACAAATAATAATGGTGGAATCACTGGTGGAATCACTAATGGAATGCCAATATTATTTAAGGTTGGAATAAAGCCAACACCATCAATCTCAAAAGCACAAAGAACAGTAGATATATGTGAAAAGAAAGATGCCGAGCTTGTAATTGAAGGAAGGCATGATCCATGTATTGTACAAAGGGCAGTACCGGTAATTGAAGCAGTAACAGCGATTGGAATACTTGACTTAGTGATTTAAATTCTACATTAAAAATTATTTAGAATAATCACACATTTATAAAAGAATGGAGAAGTGTAAAATGGCAGATATAGATGATTACAGAAAAAGAATTGATGAAATAGATAAAGAAATAACTAAGCTTTTTGAAGAACGAATGGACAGTGTTATTAATGTTATAAATTATAAAATGGAAAATAACTTACCTATTTTCAATAGAAGTAGAGAAGATGAAGTTATTGAAAAAAATTTAGGATATCTAAATAATAATGATTATGGTGAAGAAACTAAGAAATTTTTCGTTAATTTAATGGAAGTTTCTAGAGAATTACAAAGTAGAAAAGTAGAAGAAGCACAATCTATTAAAGAAGATAGAAAAGATGTAATTGAAACAAATAAACAAAAGCAAGGTAAGGTTGGATTCTTTGGAGTTGTAGGATCATTTTGTGAAGAAGCGATGATTAAATATTTTGGAACTGCTGATGATTCAAAAGCTTATGATGAATTTGAAGATGTATTTATAGCTGTTAAAAATGATGAAATACAATATGGAGTTTTACCAATAGAAAATTCTTCAACTGGTGCTATTTCAGGAGTATATGATCTTTTATATAAATATGGTTTTTATATTGTAGGAGAAGAATGTATAAAGATAGACCAAAATTTAATGGGAATCCCAGGAACATCTTTGGATGATATTAAGGAAGTATATTCACATCCACAGCCATTTGAACAAAGCACTAACTTTTTTAAACAACATTCTGATTGGAAGCTTATACCGTTCCATAGTACATCTGTAAGTGCAAAGCTTGTTAGTGATTTAAAGGATAAGTCAAAGGCTGCAATTGCAAGTAAAAGAGCTGCAAAAATATATGGGTTAGAAATTCTTAAAGCAAATATAAATAATCAAAGTGAAAATTCAACTAGATTTATAATAATATCAAAGAAATTTGAATCAGATTCAAGTTGCGATAAGGTAAGTGTTGTGTTTTCTCTTGAACACAAAGCTGGAACATTATATAAGCTATTAAGACACTTTGCAGAAAATAATATTAATATGATGAAAATTGAATCTAGACCAATGGAAAAGGGAGCTTGGAAATATTTCTTATATGTCGATTTTGAAGGCAACATCGAAAGTAATGAAGTAAAGACAGCTTTAAAGCTAATTGAACAAAGCAGTGCTTATTTTAAATTAATTGGTTCTTATAAAAAATATATAAAATAAGAAAAATAAGTTATATAGAAGAGGGGGTTATAAGATGGATTTCTATGGAGTTTTAGGTCATAAATTACCTCATAGTATTTCACCGCAAATACATAAAGAAATTTTTTCATTATTAAATATTGAAGGTGCTTATAAAATTTTTGAAGTAGAGAAAGATGATTTGTGTAAATTTGCAGATTCTTTAAGAGTTCTTAAGATAAAGGGAACTAATGTAACTATTCCTTATAAAGAAGATATAATGAAATATCTAGATTTTATATCACCAGAATCACAAAAAATAAAGGCTATTAATACAATTTTTTTAAAAGATAATAAGCTATATGGATATAATACTGATTATTTTGGATTTGGAACTATAATAAATAAAAACAAAATAGAAGTTAAAGACAAAATTGCTATGGTCCTTGGAACTGGTGGAGGAGCAAAAGCTATAGTTACATTTCTTTTAGATCATGATATTAAAAAAATATATCTAGTTTCAAGAGCAAAAACCAATGTTTCAGAATACGAAGATTCTAGAGTTGAATATGTAACTTATGAAGATATAGAAGAAATTAAAGGCGATATTTTAATAAATACAACTCCAGTAGGAATGTATCCTAATGTTGGAGTAAGTGCGGTTAATGAAGAGGTAATAAATAATTTCTCTACACTAATTGATATAATATATAATCCAAGAAAAACTAAGTTTTTAGAAATTGGAGAAAAATTAAATAAAAAAGTTTGTGGTGGATTAGAAATGCTAGTCGGTCAGGCTGTAAAATCAGAAGAAATATGGCAGGAAACATCTATTAGCGATGAAGTCATGGATGAAGTATATCAATGTATTAATGAACAATTTGGGCACATGAAAGAAAATAACAAGTCCAAAATGCCATGATTATTTTGCAGCAGGCAAGAAAGTGGATTTGTTTCATAGCGGGCTATTAGAGGAATCCGCTGATGAAGCATGATGCAAAATAGGCTTGGCAGATGGACTCGTTATTTATTTGAATGTGCCGTAAATAAAATAATATTTATATGGGGGCTAAGTATGAAAAATAAAATAGTTATTATTGGAATGCCTGGTAGTGGAAAAACGACAATTGGTAAGAAACTAGGAAAGGAATTATCATTGAAGTTTTTTGATATGGATGAATATATCCAAGAAAGTACAGGCAAAACAATATTACAACTTTTTGAAAATGGTGAAGATTATTTCAGAGATATTGAAACTGAAACTTGTAAAGATCTTATGAAATATGAAAATGTGTTAATTTCTACAGGTGGAGGAGTTATTAAAAAGGCAAAGAATATAGATATATTAAAAGAAGAAAGTTTAATTATTTTTCTTGATAGATCTGTAGATAGAATTCTTAGTGATGTTGATGTTTCACAAAGACCTTTACTTAAAGATGGAAAAGAAAAAGTAATAAGACTTTATGAGGAAAGATATGAACTTTATAAAAAATATGCGGATGAAATAGTCGTGAATGATAGCGATATTGATGAGATAATAGCTAGATTTAAAAATATAATAAATGACACGAAAAAAGTAAAAATGTTATAAAAATTGTTATTATATATTGCTTATTTGATATTTTTGGTGAAAAAAATTTGCGAATCCATTATAATATATATGAAGAATAGTAGAATAGTAGAAAAAAAATTAATAAAAATAAAATTAATTAAAAGAGAAGTACAGGAGGATTTAATATGATAATTATTATGAAACCAAAGGCAAGCGATGAAGAAATAGGAAAGGTTAAGGCTGTAATTGAAGGAAAAGGACTGGAAACTAATCTTTCAAGAGGCGCTACATACTACATCATAGGTGTTGTTGGGGATACATCTATAATAGATCCTAAGAAGTTGCAAGTTCTTAAAGGTGTAGATAGAGTTATGAAGGTACAAGAACCTTTTAAGAAAGCTAATAGACTTTTCCAACCAGAAGATACTGTAATTAATGTTCAAGGTTCAATAGTTGGTGGCGGAAAGCTAGGAATAATGGCAGGTCCATGTTCAGTTGAAAGTGAAGAACAAATTGTTGAAGTTGCTAAGAGAATAAAGGCAGCAGGTGCTAACTTTTTAAGAGGAGGAGCATTTAAGCCAAGAACATCGCCATACAGTTTCCAAGGGTTAGAACTTGAAGGGTTAAAATTATTAAAGATTGCAAAACAAGAAACAGGACTTCCAATAGTAACAGAACTCATGTCAACTGATTATATAGATACTTTTGTTGATGAAGTTGATGTTATACAAATTGGTGCAAGAAATATGCAAAACTTTGATTTATTAAAGCAAATTGGTAAGACTAATAAACCAATATTATTAAAAAGAGGTTTATCAGCAACTATAGAAGAATGGTTAATGTCAGCTGAATATATTATGGCTGGTGGAAATTCAAATGTAATCTTATGTGAAAGAGGTATAAGAACTTTTGAAACTATTACTAGAAACACATTAGATTTACAAGCAATTCCAGTAATAAAGAAATTATCACATTTACCTATAATAATTGATCCAAGCCATGCTGGTGGAGAAGCTTATTTAGTAGAACCAATGGCTAAAGCAGCTATAATGGCAGGAGCTGATGGACTTATGATAGAAGTTCATAATGATCCAGAAAATGCATTAAGTGATGGTCAACAATCACTTACACCAGATCAATTTGATGGATTAATGACTAAAGTTAAAGCCGTAGCTAAAATAGAAGATAAAGAAATTTAATTCTTGAGGAGGCTATATATATGAACATAGTAGTTATAGGTCTTGGGGTAATTGGGGGATCATTCACAATGGCTTTAAAAGAGGCTGGATTTGAAAATGTCTATGGAATAGATATTAATGAAGAATCATTAGAAAAAGCCAAAAAACTTGGTTTAATAAAAGAGGGTTTTACAAATGGAGAAGAAATTATAAAAGATGCAGATCTGATAATTATATCTCTATATCCTAGATTAGTTAAGCAATTTATTATTGATAATAAACATAATTTTAAGGATGGAGCAATTATTACAGATGCTACAGGTATTAAAAAAATGTTTATTGAAGATATAGTTAATATATTACCACAAAATATTGATTTTGTTTTTGGACATCCAATGGCAGGAAGAGAGAAAAAAGGAATAGATTTTGCGACTAGTGAAGTATTTAAGGGAGCAAACTATATTCTAACGCCAGTTGAGAGAAATAAAGAAAAAAACTTAGAATTAATAGAAGATTTAGTTTATAAATTAGGATTTAAAAGAGTAAAAAGGATAACTCCTGAATATCATGATGAAATGATAGGATATACAAGCCAACTTCCTCATACAATTGCTGTAGCTTTGGTAAACAGTGATATTGAAGGTAGAGAAACAGGTAACTTCATAGGAGATAGTTATAGGGATTTAACGAGAATAGCTAATATAAATGAAGATTTATGGAGTGAACTTTTCCTCGGAAATAAGAACAATTTATTGAAATCTATAGAGAGTTTTGAAGAAGAGTTAGACAAAATTAAGAATGCAATTCAAGAAGATGATACGGAATCTTTAAGAAAATTATTTATAAAATCTACAAAGAGACGTGAAAAATTATAATAGTACTTATGCTGTGTCTAAATTAACTAAAGCAGCAGGTTTTCAAAATTATTTTAGTTTTATAATACATTTTAGATTACAGTAATTAAAAAAATCAGGACTTGTTAAAGCAGGTCCTGATTTTTTTGCTTAAGAATGAAATATTTCTTTCTTTTTAATCCTAATTTTGTATGTTTGAAGATGAAAATGTTTACTTGAAGTAACATATATGGTAATATTTGCTTGAATATAAGTAGCTTATTGTTGCTTGTATTATTTAACAACAAAGAGTAAAAAATCATTATGCAATAAATAGAAAATTGCAGAAGATTGTAAAGTGTCTGAATTGGAGGTGCATTTATAGGTAGAACTGATATTTAATGGTGTGGTGTTACAAATGAAGGGAAATATTGTTTTATTTAAGGGGGAATTAGGAATATGATTAGAAGATCAGCAACATTTTTATTGACTTTTGCATTATTATTTGGGCCTGGGTTGAATACGTATACGGCGAGTGCAAGTACAGGTAGAGAAAACGCTACATTAGGAAGTACAAATAAGTCTACATCAGCTGCAAGTACAAGTGCACTTGCCAAAATGCCAGGGGATTCTAATCCTCTTATGACACAAAAGTTTGGAGCAGATCCATATGCGATGGTTTACAATGGAAGAGTATACATTTATATGAGTAGTGACAGTTTTGAGTATGACAGTACTGGAAATATAATTGATAATGATTATAAGAATATCAAATCAATAACTTGTATTTCATCTGATGATATGGTCAATTGGACAGATCATGGTGAAATTCCAGTTGCAGGATCAAATGGTCCAGCAAAATGGGCAAGTAATTCTTGGGCTCCAGCTGTTACACATAAAGTTATTAATGGAAAAGAGAAGTTTTTTATGTATTTTGCAAATAATGGAGGGGCGATTGGAGTTCTTACAGCAGATACACCGATTGGACCATGGAAAGATCCTCTTGGAAAACCTATGATTACTACCAATACTCCTGGAGCTAATGGTGTTGAATGGCTTTTTGATCCAGCAGTATTGATTGATGATGATGGAACAGGTTATTTGTATTTTGGTGGAGGAATACCAGGAGGAAAGAATCCTACTCAAAGTCAAATTGCAAATCCTAAAACAGGCAGAGTCATAAAATTAGATAGTGACATGATTCATACCACTGGAAGTGCATCAACAATCGATGCTCCTTTTATGTTTGAGGATTCTGGTATTCACAAATATAATGGCAAATACTATTATTCATATTGTTCTAATTTTTCTGGTACACATCCAACTGGAACTCCGCCTCAAGGGGAAATTGCATATATGGTAAGTGATAATCCTATGGGGCCATTTACGTATAAAGGGACTTTCCTTAAAAATCCCCAAACTTATTTTGGAGTAGGTGGAAATAATCATCATGCAGTTTTTCAATTTAATAATCAATGGTATGTAACATATCATGCTCAAACTCTTGGAAAAGCCATGGGAATTAAAAAAGGATATCGTTCTCCTCATATTAACAAGGTTGAATATGATGGAAGCGGACTTATTAAAAATGTACAAGAAGACATGCAAGGTGTAGGTCAAGTTGCGAATCTTAATCCATATAAAAGGACTGAAGCAGAAACTATTGGATGGAATGGAGGTATTTCAACCGAAAGATGCCAGGCACCAGGAAGTATGGTAAATAGTATTAATCTTGATGTTACGAGCATAAATAATGGAGATTGGCTTGCTGTATCAAAAGCTGATTTTGGAACTGGAGCTAAGTCATTCAAAGCAAATATTGCATCAACTGTAGGTGGAACAATAGAAATACATCTTGATAGTTTAGATGGTCAACTTATTGGTACTCTTAATGTAAATGCTACAGGTGGAGAGCAGAAATGGAAAGAAATGCAATGTAATGTAAAGAGCGTCAGTGGTGTCCATAATATTTTCTTTAAGTTTAATGGAGCTAATAATAAAAACTTATTTAATATGGATTATTGGCAATTTAACTCTTAAGTCAAAGTGTGAGAAATATTTAATAAGGCACATGAAAGAAAATAACAAGTCCAAAATGTGATGATTATTTTTCATCAGGCAAGGAAGTGGATTTGTCTCATAGTGGACTATTAGAGGAATCCACTAACATGAGCAGATAAGTGAAAGTCCAAATCTATGATTTGGTTTCTTGAACTTAGTTAACTCATTTATGAGTTAACTTCATATAAAAATGATTTGGTGTGACTCGCTTACTCAGTGAGCGTATGCGAGTCGAGCTTCCTCTAATGCAAAATAGGCTTAGCAGATGGACTTGATATTTTTTTGAATGTGCCTAAGTCTATTGAAGAAGTAGATGATTAAGTATCCAAGTGAAATAACTGAGACTTCAATCGTAATGGAGATAAAAATATATAAGTTGAGTTAAGGATTCTATATTGCATGTTCAGAACTTTGCTTTGTGGACTTAATTGTAATATAGATTCATTATCACAACTTATATAGTATAAGAAGTTGCAGTGGTTTCTAATTTATTAAAAAGAATATGAAAATGTTGAAGGGGGATAATTATGTTAAAATCAAAAATTATTAAAATGTGTGTTGGAGCAGTCGCATTAAGTTTATTTTTTTCAGTGTCTACTTCTATAAATGCAAATGCTGCAACATCGGTAAAAATTCCAGTACTAATGTATCATAGAATCGAAGCAAATCCTAATGTAAGTGATACATGGCAAATAGGCTTAAATGAATTTAAACAGGAAATGAAATATTTAAAAGATAACGGATATACTACACTTACCAATGATCAGTTTTATAACATTATTACTAAAAAAGCTTCTATGCCAGCTAAACCAATTCTTTTAACATTTGATGGTGCAACGATGGACTTTTATAACAATGCGTATCCTATACTAAAACAATATGGATTTAATGCTACAGAATATGTTGTTACAGATCAGATTGGAACATCTTGGGGAAATCCATCAGATATGATTAGAATAATGAATGAAAATCAACTCAAAACAGTTGCAAACAACAAAATAGAGTTGGAGAATCATTCTACAACACATGGACATATTGCAAATTTGGGTACTGCAGAACTAACAAAAAGAGTAAGTGGTGCAACCGCTAAACTTGGAAGTATGACAAACAAACAAGTAAAATACTTTGCATATCCATTTGGTGAATCAAGTAACAATCTTATTAATGTTTTAAAAAGCTTAAATGTAAAAATGGCATTTAAAGCAGGTGGAGGAATGGCTACAGATTCTAGTGATTTAATGAATATGCCAAGAATAGGTATTATTAATACTGATAATATTACAACATTTACAAGAAAAATAACAACTGGAAACTAGTCTGAAAATTTTAGAAGTATTCATATTATTTACATTAAATTTACTCAAGTATATTACTATTTATTCAATATTAATTAGTGAAAACTTAATTCTAAATACAAGTGGTATACAAGCTAACAATTATATATTATGGAAGTGTAATTTATGCATGTGATGTGCAAATGAATATTTACATGCAGCGCCTGTAGAAAGTGTTCAAGCTACTAGACGTATAAAATTTAAAATGTTAATTATTAATTTTATAAAGATATGTAAGAATTTATAAAGATATATAATAGCTCATATTCCGCACAATAAATTAGAAAATCTCTGAAATTATTTTGGAGGTTTTCTTTTTTACATTTTTTGCTTTACTTAAATTTTCTGATGTGAATAAGTAAAGAAGTAATAATGAAAAATTTGTATATTATTTAAAAATATTGTATTCTATAAATAGAAAAATAAGATAACCCAATAAAAAACAAGTCCCAAATACGGTTAGTCTAGGAAACTTATTTGCATTTGGGTATTATTGATATATTTTTTTGATTATGATTGAAGGCTTGTAAGTATTTTGGGAGAAATACTTACAAGCTTTTATTTTTGTATAGACCAGTTATACAAAAAAATTAAAATTCTTTGAAATTATTTTTTTAAAAAAGGTATACTCAATAAACCATTATTGCTTTACGAATAATGGACAAGATTAAGTTAAAAATTATAAACTAAATAACTATTTTAGAACTTTTTGATTTTGAAGGCTAGTTATATCAACGGATAAGTGGAAGTCGGTTTATAAAAATGTGATTAAGAGAGAGCGTATCGCAGACTCTTTTGTTCTTTATATACGTTTTATAAATAGATAGGTATTAGTAAACTTGCGAATATTATTAAACATATAGATGATACTTATATGATTATAAATAAAAACTAAAAAGAAAAATATATTATTAAATAATATAAGGATGTGATATTTTGTATTCTATTATTTTAGTAGAAGATGATTCTATGCAAAGGGAAGTTCTAAAAACAATGATTTTATCTACATACAGCTCTATAAAAATCTATGAAGCTGATAGTGAAAGTACAGCTCTAGACATAATCAAAAATAATGACATTAATATGTTTTTAATAGACATTAGTTTAAAAGATTCTTCTGGATTAGATCTTGCAATGAAGATTAGGAACATGACTAAATATGAATTTACTCAACTTGTTTTTCTAACAACTCATGTAGATTATATGTTGCAAGCATTTAAACAAACACATTGTTATGATTATATATTGAAGCCGTACGACAAACATATGGTACAAGTTATGCTGAATAAACTTATTAATAAGGATATTTATGATTTAAATAATGAAAATAATGAATTAGATAAGGTTGAGGACAAAGAACTTGTTATAAAAATAAGAAATGGTATATTTGTGAGGGCAAAGATAAAAAATATTTTATTTATAGAAGTTAATGGGAGAAACTGTGAAGTAAATACATTTGATGGAGTTTATACATATAGTAATATAAGTTTAAAAAAAATACTTCAGCTAATTAATCATGAAGATATAATTCAAAGTCACAAATCTTTTGCTGTAAATAAAAATTACATATTTAAAATAGAAAAATTGGATCTTAGATTAAGTTATATATATTTTAAGGATTATTCTAAAACTGCTTTGTTAGGATATAAATTTAAAAAAAATATTGTATTAGAGTTTAAAGAAGTAGGTAAATACTATGTTAAATGACGCTGTTATAAATAGTTTAGATACTATAAATATAATTTATTTATGGGTAATCCTAAATAAAAAAAATAATAGTTTTTATAGATTATTATTTAGTATAATTATTTGTTCAAGCTTACTTACTTTTGATGAATATTTTAAATTAAATTTTATTTTTGCATATATAATATTAATAACAGTAGTTAAAGTTATATATGAAAAAAAATTAAAAGATGTAACATTAGAGCTTTTTTTAATATTATTTATAGAGATGAGTTTTCAATTAATAATTTCTTTGATTATTAATATAGTTGTTCATGATGATTATATTAATGCTATTAGTGGAGAGTTATTAACATTAGTTACTATAGTTATTTTTTCAAAAGTAAATTGGAATAAGAAAATTAGCTTTGAAAGAATAAATAATGATGTTAGTATGTATTTTATTTCAACATTTAGTATGGATGTTATAATTTTTAAGATTATTTTAATTTATAATAATACAATGATTTCAAATAATTTATTTATTACAGCTATAATAGTTGCTATATCTGTTGTTTCTCAAATACTGATATATATATCTATTATTAGAGGGATGAAAGAAAATCAAAAATTGAAAATATCAAAGGAATATAATGAAGTAATTAATGAAATAGTTCAGGAAATAAAGCAGAGACAACATGATTTTGTTAATTATAAGAATACAATCCGCGGAATAGTAGAAGTTGTAGATGAAAATAAGATTGGCAATGCGATTAGAAATTACATTAAAGATGAAGATATATATGATAATAAAATAAATGAACTTATATATATTGATAATATAATTATGAAATCTATAATATACAGAAATATGTGCAAAGCTAAAAAGTATAACATTAATTTTCAATATAGAATTGATAATGATGTTTTAGATAGCATTTTTGGTTATAATGAAATATCAAATTTATTAAATAATTTATTAAATAATGCTTTTGAAGAAGTAATGAAGGATGACTGCATTAAAAAGAATATTGAAATTAAAATTTTAAAGAAAAACAAGATACCTCATTTAATAGTTAAAAATCAGATTGCAGAGTCTAATAATATTAACGTAAATGAGATACTTACACGAGGTTATTCTACTAAAAATATAGGCACAAGGGGGTATGGCTTATATAATGTAGAAGAAATAATTACTTCACATAAGGGGTGTCTTGAAGTTAAATTAGAATCAAAAGAAATTGTTTTTGATATATATTTTAATAATTCTTTAGCATAATCTCACTCGAATCAAAAGTATAAGAGAATGCATTAATACAGTACATATGCTAATTAGCATATGTACTGTATTAATGTTTATTTTTTTATTTGGAAGTAATTGCTTATGGTACGTTAATAACAGGTTATTTTAGTTGTTAGCTTTTTTCAAATCCACGTTTTTAATACAATAGATTTAATTATCAAAAGTCAATATTATTTTCAAATAATGTGCATTTATATGCATAAACGGTATATTTCAGAGAAAATGAATATTATAATTAAGTATTTTCTTTTTATGCATTGTTTTGTAGGTTTGTAGAAAAATGTATTTATTTAATTATAATATTGTGGGAATATATATTTGTTAAATAGCTGAATGATCGGAAAAGGTTACAAAAATTCGATTTTGAAATAAAAATACTGAAACTGAAGGGGTGGAAAAAATGGGCGCGATAAAAAGTTTAATAATGTTAATTTTTTTTATAATTGTACTAAATGTTGCCTTAAATAAAAATGGAAAGTACCTTAAAAAAGATATACGATGGCAACATTACTTATTTGGATGTTTTTTTATATTGTATCTTATGATTGCGTTAGAAGAAGTAGGATTCCCTACTTTGTTTGAATGGAGAATACTATTAAAATCAAATCAACCAATATTTAATCCTCATATAAATGTGATTCCTTTTAATAATGGACTTGAAATTACAGATGTACTTAATATATTGTTATTTATGCCTTTTGGATTTTTATTACCAACTCTATGGGAAAAATACAGAAACTTAAAGCCAACCCTGTATTATGGATTGTTTTTCTCCTTTACTATTGAAGTTAGCCAATTATTTGTAAGAAATCGCGAAACTGATATCAATGATTTAATAATGAATGTTGTAGGAACTATCTGTGGATGGATAATTTTCAACATTATGAGAAAGGTCTTCTATAAACTTGCGGATAAAACAGTAGTTCACATTGATTCTAACGATACTCTTTTTATTAAATTAGAACCTTATCTATACATCGTGATTGCAATTATATGTACTTTTTTTATTATGGTAGAGTAAAAATTTTTATCACTGTATTGAAATGATAGTTGATGAAATTTATTGGACATGAATTTAAATCATATAGAAATAGCATGCATTTGCAATTGTTTATGCTTATGATTGCATTAAGTTTTTTTAATTATAGCAGTTCTAATTTTACTAGTTATTTCTTTGAAATTTTATATTAATAGAGATTTATAAATTTTAAGTTAAGATAATATCTGTAAAAAGATATTGTATTAAAATTATACAAAATTTTAATTCAATATAGGAGGCAATAAAATGTTAAATTCAATGATGTTAGTATCAAATATTACAGAGTATATAATAGAAAAGAAAATTGAATTTTTGTGGTTAATTATTGCAATTATATGTTTGGAAACCGCATATGAAAACATAAAAAATTGGAGGAAGTAAAATGTTAAAGTTAGTTGCAACAAATATCATCATTTCTAAAGCAATTTTTGCTCCAATTTTATTTATAAAAACAATAGGTAATGAAAATACTTATAGGCTTGTTAATTACTTTAGCAAGGGATTTGAAGAAATAGTTAGTATTATAGTAATTTGTATATTGATTGCAATATTATACATATATTCAAAAATATCGGTTAAATTTTACAAAAAAAATAATTTATGATAAATTTTACATAGGTTAAATTAAAATAATTTATAATGTTAAAAGTAGAAAAGAGTGAATTTATGAGTATTTCAGTTAGCAGAAGTTTTTTGAAAAAAGATCTTTATTCAAATAAGTATAAGAGACGGGATTTAAACAAAATAAAAACATTATTTGATTTAAGTGAGAAAAATAATTTTACTATTGATGATCAAACATGGAATGATCTGATAATGGATGAGGTGTTTAATGAATTAGATAGAACTTATTCAGCTGAAGGAGAAGCAGCTTTATATAAAATGCTTAGAAATCCTATTATGGATGAAGAAGAGTTGGACAAAAGAGGAAACTTAATAGAGTTATTTAAAAAAGATATAGATTTAACAGTAAATTTAAGAAAAATATTTTTTGATATGTGCTATGACAAAAAAAATAGATTAATTGAAATGATAAATGGGTTACTTTCGGTGAGTAAGTTAAAATATTATCTATATACTATTTTGGGATTGACGCCTATAGTATGGATTTTGGCAGCTATTATATTAAGAGAACCTAAAGTAATGATAATATTAATGCTAGATATATATACAAAAATATATGTACATAATAAGGAACGAGATACTATAAATACTGTAGGCCTTGTTTATTTAAGGGAGTTAATAGATGCGGCTAAAATATTATCTAGTATTAAAAATAATGAAATTAAGTCATACACTGCTAAAATGAAGGATTTATTAAATGAATTAAGTGCTATAGATAAATCAACCTATTTGCTTACATTGACTAATTCTTTTTTTGGAATTATAGACATGCTTTCTGTTCCTTTTTTTCTGCAAGAGAGTATATATTATAAAATAAGTGGAAAATTAATAGAAAAGAAAGATACAATATTAGAATTATATTATTTAGTAGGAGAGATTGATGCCTTAATTTCAGTTGCAATTTATCAAAATAATAATGATGGAAAATACAGTAAGCCTAAATTTATTAAGGCAACGTCATTAAAAATAAAAGATGGTATACATCCTTTACTTAAAAAGCCAGTTGCAAATTCAATTGAAATTTCTAAAAAAGGAATTATGTTAACTGGAACTAATATGTCTGGTAAGTCAACATTTTTAAGAATGGTAAGCACAAATATACTCTTAGCCCAGACTTTTAATTTTGTTTTAGGAAAAGAATATGAAGGCTGTTTCTTAAATATTGTATCATCACTAAGTCCAAAAGATGACATTATAAACGGAAAGAGCTACTACTTAGCAGAAGCAGAATCTATTTTAAGAATAATAAAAGCGTCACAAAAAGAAATCCCAGTTTTTTGTCCAATAGATGAGATATTTAGAGGGACAAACCCTCTTGAAAGAATATCGTCTTCAGCAGAAATTCTTAATTATATTAATAAGGGAAAAGCTATTTGTATTGTTGCTACTCATGATAGAGAACTTTCAGATATGCTTAAAGAAAATTATGATTTCTATCATTTTAGTGAAGAAGTAGATAATGAAAGTGGATTAAAGTTTGATTATAAGCTAAAAAAGGGCATATCGAAAACACGAAATGCAATTAAACTTTTAGAATATGTAGGTTATCCAAAAGAAATAATACAAAATTCTTATAAGAGAATGGAAAAAATCGAAGGATTTATTTAAAAAATTTGATATATATAAGTTACGTTAAGGATTTTAGAATATTTACTTGGTACTTTAGTTAATTTAAATTACTGAAATGTAAATTCATTATCACAACTTATATAAACTCAAAATAAGAATAAACAGTGCATGAAATTATTATTTAATGCACTATTTAATTTTTTGGTAATAGTTGTTGTGAAGTAAGTAAATTATCATTTTTATTTATAATTATAAGGGTTCTAATTGAGAATTTAATATATAACAAACAGAGAAATTGGATACATATTTGTGTAATAGGTCTTTCAGCGAAATTTTCATAGTCATATGGAACAAATATGTATCTAATTTCGGTTAGCCACCACATAAGTTTAAGTTACATCATAAATCTAAATTCAGTGAAGAGTTATCAATAACAAATTTTTTAAATTTGTTTACTGATGGAGGTAAATACGCATTTTTTACAGAAGCAAGATAAATAAAGCGCTCATATAATGGATTGGTTATAGGCAAAATTTTAACGTTGAATGAATCTAATGCCGGAATATTTGGAACAATAGCAATACCAAAGTTTATAGCAACTAATCCAGCTACAGATGTATCTTCTTCTACTTCACATGCAATTTTAGGTGTTATATTAATTTGAGAAAATAAATTATCAATTACAGGACGAATACCACTTTCATTGTTGAAATATACAAAAGGATATTCTGCTGTATCTTTTAAATCTATTGAATTTTTTGAAGCAAGGGGATGTTCAGGTGAAACAATTAAAACTAATTCTTGCTTCATTATAGGAATAAAATCAATTGTAGGTTCGTTTTCTAAAAATGAACAGAAAGCCAAGTCAAACTTTTCATTCTTCAATCCATCTATTATATTTTTTGTATTTCCCTGACCAAATGAAAAAGAAATATTTTTATATTTATCATTGCTTAGAAAATTATTTATGAGAGAAGGGATAAAATGAGATCCTAGTGTATAAATAAATGCTAAATCAATTGTACCAGCAGAATCACTAGTTAAAGATCTTAATTTTTTCTCACCTAATTCTAATTCGCTTAGTGCAGAATCTACATATTTATAGAAAAATTTTCCGTATTTAGTTAAGCGTACATTTCTTCCGTGTTTTTCAAACAAATAAGTCCCTAGTTCTTTTTCTAAACTTGAAATTGCATGACTTAAACTTGGTTGAGTTATAGAAAGTTCAGCTGAAGCTTGAGTATAATGTTCGACTTTTGCTAAAACTCTGAAATAATGAAGATGATTTAAATTCATTAATTATCTGTCCTTTCGTATATAGCATTAATAATATATTAACAATTACTTCGATTATTATTGTATTAGTATATCAAAACTTATAGATTTAATCTATAAATAAAGTGCTAAATATGCATTAGATTTATTGAAAGTATCGTATTACAATAAAAATAGTTAGAAAGTGCTTTTTTATTTATCAAATAAAGTTAAAAATTTATCAATAAATATAAGAAAAAGTTTTGCGGGGGAAGAAGAATGAAGAAATATAATAATATTTTTAAACCATTAACAGTAAAGACTATGACTATAAAAAATAGAATAGTAATGCCACCAATGGGAAGTAATTTCGGTGGAGCTAATGGAGAGTTAACAGAAGAACATATTAAATACTATGAACAAAGAGCAAAGGGCGGAACAGGATTAATTATTTTAGAAAATGTTTGTGTTGATTTTCCATTGGGATCTAACGGAACAACACAACTTAGAATGAACCATGATTGCTTTATTCCAGGATTTTATAAGTTAACGGATAGATTACATAAGTACGGAACGTGCGTAGCAGTACAAATTAATCATTCAGGAGCATCAGCAGTTCCATCTAGAATAGGAATGCAACCAGTATCTTCATCAAATGTACCATCCAAAACAGGTGGAGCAATTCCAAGAGAATTGACTAAAGAAGAAATACTTGAAATAGTTGAAAAGTATGCTCAAGCTGCTAAGAGAGTACAAATGGCAGGATTTGATGCAGTTGAAATACACGCAGGTCACTCATATTTAATAAGTCAATTCTTATCACCACTATACAATAAGAGAACTGACGAATTTGGTGGCAGCGCTGAAAATAGAGCTAGATTTGGAAGAATGGTAATTGATAAAGTAAGAGAAGTAGTAGGACCAATGTTCCCAATTATAGTAAGAATAAGTGCGGATGAATTCTTAGAAGGTGGAAATACTTTAGAAGACACATTAGAATATTTAAAATACTTAAATGCAGAAGTTGATGTATTTAACGTATCATCAGCATTAAATGACACAATTCAATTCCAAATAGACGCAAACTATTTAGAAGATGGATGGCGTGCATATATGTCTAAGGCTGTTAGAGAAAAATTCGATAAGCCAACAATAACAACAGGAAATATAAGAAATCCACAAGTAGCAGAAGATATCCTTGCAGAAGGAAAAGCTGACTTAATCGGAATGGGTAGAGGACTTATAGCTGAACCAAATTGGGCAAATAAAGTTAAGTGTGGAAAAGAAGATACTTTAAGAAAATGTATCTCATGTAATATTGGATGTGCAGGACACAGAATAGGATTAAATAGACCATTAAGATGTACAATAAATCCAGATGTAATAAATGAAGATACACTTGCAGGAAGAAAAGTTAACAAGACAACTAACGTAGTAGTTATCGGTGGAGGTACTGCAGGACTTGAAGCAGCATGTACAGCAGCAGAAGCGGGATGTACAACATTCTTATTTGAAAAGAGAGCATACTTAGGTGGATTAGCAAGAGAAATCGCTAAGTTACCAGCTAAAGATAGAATAAATGATTTCCCAGATTATTTAATTAATAGAGCTAATAAATTAAAGAACTTAATCACTTTTACAGGAACAGAAGCTACAGTTGAATCAGTGGAAAACTTAAAGCCAGATGTAATAATAAATGCAACAGGATCAGTACCATTACTTCCACCAATTACAGGTCTTTTAGACAGAATTGATAAAGAAGGATCAAAGGTACGTTCAATATTTGGATTAATAAAAGATATTGAAATGTTTAAAGAATTAGACGTAAAAGGTAAGAAGGTTGCAGTAGTAGGTGGAGGAGCAGTAGGATTAGACGTTGTTGAATTCTTCACTGAAAAGGGAGCAGACGTTACAATCATAGAAAGATTACCAATGATAGGCCGTGACCTAGATGTAGTTACTAAAGTTCAAAGTATGACTATGTTAAAAGAAAAAGAAGTTAGAGCTATGACAAGCACATCTCTTCTTGAAGTAAGAGATGATAACTTCAAAGTAAATGTAGATAATGAAGATCAAGAAATAGAATTTGATTTTGGATTTGTATGTCTTGGTATGAGAGGCGTAGCAACTCTATTACCAGAATTAGAAGAACATTTTGAAGATAAAGATGTTGAAATAATGAATATTGGAGATAGTGTTAGAGCTAGAAGAATAATCGAAGGAACAAATGAAGGAAGATACTTTACTATTGAAACATTAGAAAGATTAAACTTAATTTAATTTCAATATATATAATAGAAAATTTTAATCTCAGATAGAAATTATTTTAAAAGAATAAATTCTATCTGAGAATTAAAAAACATGTAATTCTTAAGTTTAAGGCACATTTTACAAAACAGCAAATCTATATGTCAAGATTATTTTTTATAATGATATTTTGGAGTCGCTAGTTTCTTTCATGTGCATAGAACTAAAAATAATTTAATTGTTTACTTTTTATTTTTCAAAAAGTAAGCACCATAAACTATATCAAGATTAGTTATATATTTAACAATAATTATTAGAGGAGATATTTAAAATGGGAGAACGTATCACAGGAAAAACTCAATTAACAGGATTATTAGGAACACCAGTATCACATAGCATTTCACCAATAATGCATAATGAATCTTTTGCTAAATTAGGTTTAGATTTTGCATATTTAGCATTTAATGTTGGAAATGAAGGTGTAAAAAGTGCAGTAGAAGGATTAAGAACATTAAACGCTCGTGGTTTTAATGTAACTATGCCAAATAAGACAGTTATATGTCAGTATTTAGATAAGCTTTCACCAGCAGCTGAATTAGCAGGTGCAGTTAATACAGTTGTTAATGATAATGGAGTATTAACTGGTCATATTACAGATGGAACTGGATATATGAGATCTTTAAAAGAAGCTGGTATAGATATAATTGGCAAAAAGATGACAATTGTAGGTGCTGGTGGAGCAGCAACAGCAATAGAAATACAAGCAGCACTAGATGGTGTTAAAGAAATATCTATATTTAACATAAAAGATGAGTTTTTTGAAAGAGCTAAGAAAACAGTTCAAGATATAAATGAAAAAACAAATTGTAAGGCTACATTATTTGATTTAGAAGATAAGGAAACTTTAAGAAGAGAAATAGCAAATAGTGCTATTTTAACAAATGCAACTGGTATAGGAATGAAGCCTTATGAAGGACAAACTTATGTGGAAAAAAGTATGTTACGCTCTGATTTAATAGTTTCAGATGTAATATACAATCCAGAAAAAACTACATTATTAGAGATGGCATAAGAAATAGGTTGTACTACTATCAACGGTTTAGGAATGTTACTATGGCAAGGTGCTAGAGCATTTGAAATTTGGACAGGAAAAGAAATGCCAGTTGATTATATTAAGAAAATATTATTTTAATAAATTCAGGCAGTTAAATAATTAGTCTGTAATTATAAAAAACAAAAGGAAAAGGGGTTTTTTACAAAATGAAAAACAAATATATGCCTACGGCCATATCTATGTATATTAACTACTTTGTACATGGTATGGGGGCTATAATCTTAGCACAAAACATAACATTTTTGATGCAACAATTAAATACTGATAAAGCTGGAGTATCATATGTTATATCAGCACTTGGATTAGGTAGATTAATTGTATTATTTGCTTCAGGAGCATTATCAGATAAGTTAGGAAGAAAGCCATTTGTATTGTTAGGAATGGGAACTTATATATTATTCTTTGGTGGAATTCTAATGAGTCCAAATGTTACAGTAGCATTTATCTTCGCTTTAATAGCTGGTATGGCAAATTCATTCTTAGATTCAGGAACATATCCAGCTCTTATGGAATGTTTTCCAGAAGCAACAGGTTCAGCTAATATAATGATTAAGGCATTTATGTCAGCAGGTCAATTTGCATTACCAATGATAATAAGTATATTAGTTAATAATAATTTATATTTTGGGTATTCATTTATTTTATGTTTAGCAATACTTTTAATTAATGGTTTAGTATTATTTAAATTACAATTCCCAGCATTTAAAGCTGTTGAAAAAGAAGAAGCAGCTGTTGAAATTGAAGTTAATCATAAGGCTAATTTATTGATAGAAGGAATATGTCTTATATTAATAGGATTCACTGCCACAGCTACATTCTATATTATTTCAGTATGGTTACCAACTTATGGACAAGAAGTAGCTAATATGCCTAAAACATCATCACTTCAATTAATAAGTTACTATAGCGCAGGTTCTATTGCATCTGTATTTATTACTTCAATATTGGTTAAAAAGTGGATTAAGCAAGTAAGATTCGTTATAATTTATCCATTATTTTCACTTGTTACATTAACAGTATTATATTTTAATCCAACACCAATGATTTGTATATTAAGTGCGTTTTTAATAGGATTTACAGCAGCAGGTGGAGTTCTTCAATTAGCATTAACTACAATGTCAGAATTATTTCCAACAAGTAAAGGTAAGATTACAGGAATTGTTTATACTTCATCAAGTATAGCATCATTTGTAATGCCAGCTATTACTGGAGTTATTTCAAAGACTAGTGTTAGTGGAATAATTTTATTAGATATGGGTATAGCAGCAGTAGGAGTTGTATTAGCTCTTGTTGTAAATATTCGTTACAATGTTGTAATGAAAAAAGCTGCATAATATAAACATATAGTTTTTAAAATATTATAGATAAATAATTTATTACTTAGACCCATGTGGTGATCAACCGAAAGAAATGGTACTCTTTTGTTCCGGTTACTAGAGAAAAGGATTGTGGAGTTTTAACAGCAGAAGTTGTATTCATTCCTGCATGTTCCTTAAGCAAGTTAATGACAAGCAAGAATGAAACAACTTTTACTGAAGAAATAATACAGTCCTTTTCTTAATGTAACACTTAACAAAGAGCACCATTTCTTTCTAGTATCCAATATATTTTAAAGCTTAAATCTAGTTAATAGTTTTTTACATATAGGTGGATATGATAAAGCCTATTTTATAGAATAAATTATGAAAAAACTGGTCGTTTAATATACTGTTCTATATTAGCCATTAATTAAAAGTAACGCCGTCACTTTTGTTCTTGCATTCAACTAACATCATATTAATAGAGGATTTGTTGCATTAAAAAAAATGTAATGAAATCTATAGAACTTTTCTATATATAAAGTAGTAAATATGTATTGGATTTATGGAATGACACATATTACACTAAATATAGTTGAAAGAACACTTTTTTATTTATAAAACAAAGTTAAAAATTTATCAATAAATATAAAAAAAGAAGTTTTGCGGAGGAAGAACAATGAAGAAATATAATAATATTTTTAAACCATTAACAGTAAAGACTATGACTATAAAAAATAGAATAGTAATGCCACCAATGGGAAGTAATTTCGGTGGAGCTAATGGAGAGTTAACAGAAGAACACATTAAATACTATGAACAAAGAGCAAAGGGCGGAACAGGATTAATTATTTTAGAAAATGTTTGTGTTGATTTTCCATTGGGATCTAACGGAACAACGCAGCTTAGAATGAACCATGATTGTTTTATTCCAGGATTTTATAAGTTAACTGATAGATTACATAAGTACGGAACGTGCGTAGCAGTACAAATTAATCATTCAGGAGCATCAGCAGTTCCATCTAGAATAGGAATACAACCAGTATCTTCATCAAATGTACCATCTAAAACAGGTGGAGCAATTCCAAGAGAATTGACTAAAGAAGAAATAATTGAAATAGTTGAAAAGTATGCTCAAGCTGCTAAGAGAGTACAAATGGCAGGATTTGATGCAGTTGAAATACATGCAGGTCACTCATATTTAATAAGTCAATTCTTATCACCACTATACAATAAGAGAACTGACGAGTTTGGTGGCAGCGCTGAAAATAGAGCTAGATTTGGAAGAATGGTAATTGATAAAGTAAGAGAAGCAGTAGGACCAATGTTCCCAATTATAGTAAGAATAAGTGCAGATGAATTCTTAGAAGGTGGAAATACTTTAGAAGATACATTAGAATATTTAGAATACTTAAATGCAGAAGTTGATATATTTAACGTATCATCAGCATTAAATGACACAATTCAATTCCAAATAGATGCAAACTATTTAGAAGATGGATGGCGTGCATATATGTCTAAGGCTGTTAGAGAAAAATTTGATAAGCCAACAATAACAACAGGAAATATAAGAAACCCACAAGTAGCAGAAGATATCCTTGCAGAAGGAAAAGCTGACTTAATCGGAATGGGTAGAGGACTTATAGCTGAACCAAATTGGGCAAATAAAGTTAAGTGTGGAAAAGAAGATACTTTAAGAAAATGTATCTCATGTAATATTGGATGTGCAGGACACAGAATAGGATTAAATAGACCATTAAGATGTACAATAAATCCAGATGTAATAAATGAAGATACACTTGAAGGAAGAAAAGTTAATAAGACAACTAACGTAGTAGTTATCGGTGGAGGTACTGCAGGACTTGAAGCAGCATGTACAGCAGCGGAAGCAGGATGTACAACATTCTTATTTGAAAAGAGATCATACTTAGGTGGATTAGCAAGAGAAATCGCTAAGTTACCAGCTAAAGATAGAATAAATGATTTCCCAGATTACTTAATTAATAGAGCTAATAAATTAAAGAACTTAATTACTTTTACAGGAACAGAAGCTACAGTTGAATCAGTGGAAAACTTAAAGCCAGATGTAATAATAAATGCAACAGGATCAGTACCATTACTTCCACCAATTACAGGTCTTTTAGACAGAATTGATAAAGAAGGATCAAAAGTACGTTCAATATTTGGATTAATAAAAGATATTGAAATGTTTAAAGAATTAGATGTAAAAGGTAAGAAAGTTGCAGTAGTTGGCGGAGGAGCAGTAGGATTAGACGTTGTTGAATTCTTCACTGAAAAGGGAGCAGACGTTACAATCATAGAAAGATTACCAATGATAGGCCGTGACCTAGATGTAGTTACTAAAGTTCAAAGTATGACTATGCTAAAAGAAAAAGAAGTTAGAGCTATGACAAGCACATCTCTTCTTGAAGTAAGAGACGATAACTTTAAAGTAAATGTAGATAATGAAGATCAAGAAATAGAATTCGATTTTGGATTTGTATGTCTTGGTATGAGAGGCGTAGCAACATTATTACCAGAATTAGAAGAACATTTTGAAGATAAAGATGTTGAAATAATGAATATCGGAGATAGTGTTAGAGCTAGAAGAATAATCGAAGGAACAAATGAAGGAAGATATCTTACTATTGAAACACTAGAAAGATTAAACTTAATTTAGATACATTCAAATAAATAACAAGTCCATTTACCAATCTATTTTCAATGGTAAATTGGACTTGTTATTTTTTGCGTAGCATTGCATTTAGAATATGGCTATAGGTGTTTCTTAAGTAAAAGCTGTTTCATTCTTGCTTGTTCCTAGTTTGTTTAGGGAGCATGCAGGAATGAAACAGCTTTTATTGTTAGAAATTCATAGCCATATTCTATACCAATAGAGCAAAAGGGAATCATTACTTTCGGTAACTTACCACATAATTTTAAGTCCAATTTGCTTATATATATTGATAGAAAAAAACTATTAATAAACAGGGTAAAAACGATTAGATTAATGTCATAAAGTATCTTATAATTAACTTAAAGTTAAGTGTTAAATATTTAACGTGATAAACAATTATTTAACGTAGCAAATACTAAGTTAATAAATATAATTAAATTTAGCAATAGATTAAAACTATAGTTTAATTATTATATGTTATATAGAGGAGAGATTAACATGGAAAAACGTATTACAGGTTATACAACATTAATAGGATTATTAGCAACACCAATTAAGCACACAAGTTCACCAAAAATGCATAATGAAGCATTTCAATATTTAGGACTAGATTATGCATATCTTGCTTTTGAAGTGGGAAATGATGGATTAGAAGCTGCAGTTAATGGATTAAAATCAATGCAAGCTAGAGGCTGTAATGTATCAATGCCTAATAAAACAGTTATCCATAAATATTTAGATAAACTTAGTCCAGCAGCAGAATTAACAGGAGCAGTTAATACTGTTATAAATGATAATGGAGTATTAACTGGAACTATAACTGATGGAGTAGGATACATGAGATCTCTTAAAGAAAGAGGATTTGATGTAATCGGTAAGAAGATGACTATAGTAGGTGCAGGCGGAGCTGCTACTGCAATAGAAGTTCAAGCTGCATTAGATGGAGTTAAAGAATTATCAATATTCAATAGAAAAGATGAATTCTATGAAAGAGCTGTAGAAACAGTTAAGAAGATTAATGAAAAAACAAATTGTAAAGCTACACTATATGATTTAGATGATAAAGAAACTTTAAGAAGAGAGATAGCTGATAGCTTTATATTCACAAATGCAACAGGAGTTGGAATGAAACCATTATTAGGCCAAACTTACATAGAAAAAGATATGTTAAGACCTGATCTTATTGTAAGTGATGTTGTATATGCACCAACAAAAACTAGATTATTAGAAATTGCTGAAGAAGTTGGTTGTCCTACAATAAATGGTTTAGGAATGATGTTATTCCAAGGTGCAGAAGCATTTAAACTTTGGACTGGACAAGAAATGCCAATAGAGCATATGAAGGAATTCTTAGGAATTGAATAATATAATTTAAAATAATTTTTAATCATTATCTCTGCCATAAATATGTTAATGGCAGAGAACTAAAATTACAAAAAAGAGGAGTAAATTATGAGAAATAATAAATACTTCCCGACAGCATTGGGATTATACATCAACTACTTTATACACGGAATGGGAGTTATAATACTTTCACAAAATATGAATTATTTAATTGAGCAATTACATACGAATAAAGCTGGAGTAGCTTATGTAATATCAGCATTAGGAATTGGTAGATTTATTGTTTTATATATATCTGGTGCATTATCAGATAAATTTGGTAGAAAACCATTTGTTATTTTAGGTATAATAACATACATATTATTCTTTGCAGGAATATTAGTAAGTCCTAACGTTACAGTAGCATTCATATTCGGAATACTTGCTGGTATGGCAAACTCATTCTTAGATTCAGGAACTATTCCTGCATTAATGGAATGTTTCCCGGAAGCAGGAAGCTCAGCAAATGTATTTAATAAAGCATTTATTTCAGCTGGACAATTTTTATTACCAATGGGTGTAAGTATCATAGTTTCTAAGAACCTTTGGTATGGATATTCATTTGTATTTTGTATCATAGTACTTGTTATAAATGCAATTTATTTGTTCACAAGACCTTTCCCAGCTATTAATGCTGATAAGAAAGAAGAAGTTGCAGCTACAGAAGAAGTTAGCGATAAGAAATCTAAGTTCTGGATAGAAGGAATTGCACTGATTGTAATCGGATTTACTTCAACAGCTACATTCATGGTTATAAACACATGGATTCCAAGCTATGGAAGAGAAGTTGCTGGCATGGTACAAGCGGAATCATTAAAATTAGTAAGTTACTATAGCATAGGTAGTATATTAGCAGTTATTGTAACATCAATTTTAGTTAAGAGTTTAATAAAACCAGTAAGAGTAGTATTTATATATCCACTTATTTCTCTTATTATGCTTATTATATTATATGTTTCACCAACTCCAACAATATGTTTGATTAGTGCTTTTGTAATAGGATTTGCAGCAGCGGGTGGAGTACTTCAATTAGCATTAACAGCTATGGCAGATATATTCCCATCAAGTAAAGGTAAAATTACTGGAATGGTATATTCAGCATCAAGTATAGCAAGCTTTACAGTTCCAGCTGTAACTGGAGCAATATCAAGTAATGTATCAAACGTTATATTATTTAATATTATAGTTACAGGACTTGGAGTAGTATTAGCCATCGTTGTAAACTTTAGATATAATGTTCTTACAAAGGCTAACTAATAAAAATTAAATTAAAAGTTATTTTTAGGTCACATATTTATAATTGATAAATATGTGACCTTTTTATTTATGCTATTAAATAATTTTAGATTTGTAATTAATTATTAATCATAACATAATAAATATTTTATATAATCCCAATAAGATATAACCACAAAAAATTTAATGTAGATCCTAATAGAATTGGAGTATTAGGATTTTCACTAAGTGGACATTTAGATTTTGAAAAAGATAATAGGAATGAGATTTATAAGGAGTTGTTGGTTGCGAAATTTTAGTTGATTACATTCTCATGAAGATAAGAATACTATGAATTAGACTTATACTTTTTAAGCATATTATAAAATAGAAAGAAAGGGTGCTCTTTTGTGTAGTGTTACGTTGATAAAAGGACTGTAGGATTTCTTCAGTAGAAGTTGTTCTATTCTTGCATGTCATTAACTTGCTTAAGGAGCATGCTGGAATGGAACAACTTCTGCTGCTAGAAATCCACAATCATTTTCTCTAGTAACCGGAACAACAGAGCACCCTTTCTTTCGGTAAGTTACCACATAACTTTAAATTATAAGTGATTTTTATTATCTAGTTTCGTTAATTAAACCTTTTCGGTAAGCGTTGAGTAATAGTTTTAAATCTCTAATTTGAGTTTTTAATTCTTGTCCGACATCTGTATCACCAACTTTTTTTCTATCAAGTTTTTCTACTATTCTTCTTGACGATAGTATATCAATTTCATTAGTAAATGCATCTTCAATTGATTTAAAAGGTTGATGAGAGATTAGCTGTAAACCGTAAGAATTATATGTTAATGTATAGCCAGCTAATCCAGTTTCTTTTCTATATGCTTTTGCAAAACCACCATCGATAACTATAAGTTTTCCATTGCATTTTATTGGACTTTCACCAAATTTGTCTTTTACAGGAACATGCCCATTTATTATTCTTGATTCTGAAGGGTTAAGATTAAACTCTTCAAAAATCATATTGCACATTTCTTCAGAATCTCTAAAGTCATAATAAGGATTTTTCTTTTCTTTGTGAGTAGATTTATCTTTAATAAAATATCTTTCAAAAGTAGCCATGTCTTCCTTACCAAAAAGAGATGAGCATGCACCTGTCCATAAGTACCACATTACATCCATTCCATAAAGTTTTTCAGAACTTCCTCTTTTATTGAAATAACCTTCTCTAGCTAAGGAATCAAACTTACCTAGAAGTTTTTTACCTTTATAATCTTTTCCATTAAGGACTAGACTTTTAAAAGATTTATCGTTATTTAATGGTATGCATCCATGAAATAGCAAATTAGAGTTATATGTTAAATATATTCTTCCTTTAGTAAATAGAAATAGAATATGCTTTTGTAATTTATCACTGTTTAAAAATGATACTTGAATTTTATCTATTAATTTTTTTTCTTCACTTGTAAGTTCAAAAGGTTTATCCTTATTTATAGTAGGAAAATTAGTATCATTAAGCTCATAAGTTATTCCATTTAGCGTTATAGTACCAGCTGAATAATCTATTTTATCTAAAAGCAGACGATGTTCCATTTTAAATTCAGGTCTTCTTTTTATAATTTCATATTCAAGCTTAAATTGAATTATTGTTATAGCTTTATGCATTTTTGCAATTAACTCAATTTCAGAATTTCCGTATCCGTTTTCATCAGTGTGCTTAGGAATAAATGATGTACATTTATCATCTTTATAATACTTAAGAGCAAAAGTTGCTAGAGGTAAAAGATTTATTCCATAGATATCTTCAATTACATCTAAATTTGAATACCTAGCTGCTATTCTTAAAACATTGGCGATACATGTTTTATTACCAGAAGCAGCTCCCATCCATAATATATCATGATTTCCCCATTGTATATCCACAGAATGATAATCAATAAGAGTATCGATTATTATATCAGGTCTTGGACCACGGTCATAAATATCACCAATAATATGAAGTCTATCTATAACTAGTCGTTGGATAAGATTTGATAAAGCAATTATGAATTCCTTTGCTCTTTCAATTTCTATTATGGTATTTATTATTCCATCATAATAACCTTGTTTGTCAGTACTATCGCATTCCTCATGTAATAATTCTTCTATAATGTAGCTAAAATCTTTTGGAAGTGCTTTTCGAACTTTTGATCTTGTATATTTAGAAGATACATGCCTACATAACTCAATTAGCCTATATAAATTTATCTTATACCAATCATTTATATCTTTTTCTTCCTTTAAAACGATTTCTAACTTTTGTTCTGGATAGTATACTAATGTAGCTAAGCTTTTCTTTTCTGAAGCCATTAAAGAATTACCAAAGACTTCTTCGATTTTTATTTTAACAGCACCGGAACCATTTTTTAATACATGAACGAAAGGCTCATATTCACCATGAAGATCAGCTAAAAAATGTTCTGTTCCTTTTGGCAGATTAAGAATAGCTTCTAAATTAATTATTTCAGTTGATGCATCTGCAATAGTTGGATATTGCTTTGCAAGTAATTTTAGATATTTTATATTTTGTTCGCAATTTTCCATAATCTCCTCCTTTTATTAATAAGTCTGAATGTAATGTACATTATTTTCGTTCGGGTGATTAAAAGTATATCCATCTCTAAATATATTTTATCCTACATCTATTTTTAATTCTATATAATAATTTGCGAAATAAGGCACAATCCAAAAAATAATAGACCAGTATGCTTGATTATTCCAAGTCATACTTAGTCAGCAAATTTAGCTAATAGACTCACTATGAGCTGAATTCACCTCCTTGCCTGACAAGAAATATGCATCGCATCTTTGGTCTATTATTTTTTGCTTATGCCTAAAAGGAGATATAGGATAATATTTTTAGTATTTTATATAGTTTATTTTTTTATATGCTTTATATAATTTTGCTAGAAAATAATTTAAGGCATATGGACTTGTTATTTATGTGAATGTGCCTAAATACCCTTAGGATTATTATTAAGCAATCCTCTTTCTGCTAAAATATCATAGATAGTTGCAGAGGTTGTATCTTCTAATGTATAACCAAGGATATTAACTATCTTTTCTAATTTTTCTTCAGAAGAAGTTTCTATCTCTAAATAGGGAAATGGACAAAAGCTTTTATCATTTATATCTATTTCAATCAAGGAATCGAAAATTTTATAACTTTCTCTATATTTTTTGTTTGATTCTTTTAAAATTAAACCAAGAGATTTAAATATACCTTCACCCATTATCTTATCATCTATTATAGTTTCATTTTCTTCCATAACTTTAAATCTTTCTTGAGATAGCATTTTTTTTGTTGTCATGAAATATACAATTTTATTATTAAGTCTATCATTTACAGTTCTTATGCGAGCATAACCTTTTTCTTTTAGAAATCTCCCATCTTCAAAATCATAGATATCATTAATTTGATCTTCCATCTTAACTTTTTGTGCACCAGTTGAAATTAAGATTTGTCTTATGTGATCAACATCTATATCAACTATTCGAGTTTCTAATTCTTGCATAAAATATCCTCCTGTAGATTAAAAAATTAGTATTTAGATAGTTTAATCTTATATTATAATTACTATAATTTCTAGTATAGTTCATATATTCAAGTCTTTTTTTTACTAGAATTAAATATTATAATAACTAAGTTAAGACATATTAAAAAATAGGAGTTCATATTTGAGTCTATTTTTGGTATGTCTAATAAATTTAATTGGATGGTGAATCTCAAATGGAATACATAAATGACATTAATATAAATGAAGCAGTTATACATATATTAGATAGCAATGGGGAAGAACCTATTCTAAATGAATATAGTTTAGACTTAGATGAAGATATATATGCTTTTTTATATAAGCATATAGAAAAGTGTTTCAAAGATGACGAATTAAAGTATGGAAGATTTAATCCCGAGAGGAATATAGTTAAAGAAGTAGTTCAAGATTATTTGATTGGAATAACTACAGATTTAGTTGTTTTATCAAAAGAGCTTGCAAGACAATTATTTATAATAATGAAAGGAAACATAAATATTCCAGCTGGAGATTTAATAATAGTATCAATAGTTACAGATCAAGGGCCAATGATAGGAATACTTAAAATGGATTATGTTAAGAATTTTACTCATGAAGTTCAATTTGTAAATGAAAAGATTGGAATTGGGATAGTTCCACAAGTAGCTGGACTGCCAGGAAGTGGACAAAAGATACAAAAGGCTGCTTTTATTAAACCTATAAAAGATGAGGATAATTATAATTTAATGATTTTAGATAAGCAAAAGAGCAGTAATGAAGATGAATATGGAGCAAATTATTTTATTAATACATTTTTAGGTGCAACTATTGTTACAAATGAGAGAGATATGACAAGAACATTTGTCAAAGCGGCTGAAAATTGGACTAGAAAAAATGTTACAGAAGATGCAGGAAAAGCAGAAGAGATTAGAACAGCTATAAAAACTAAATTAAAAGAAGAAGATACTATAAATATAGATGAATTTTCAGCAGAATTGTTTAAAGAACAACCACAGGTAAAAGAAGATTTCTCTAACTATATAAAGCAACAAGGATTAGAAGAAGTTGCAGTAGATAAAACTTGGGTTGATAAAAAATTAAAAAGAGTGAGACTTAATATAGATAAGCAAATAGATTTATATATAAATGAAGAGACTTATCATGATTCAAGTAAATTTGAAATACAAAGAAATGGTGATGGAACTATTAATTTAGTAGTGAAGAATGTAATAAATTACATAGAAAAGTAAACACTAACAAAATTAATAGACAAAAAAATTTATTTTCATGAAAAGTTTGATGGTTTTCTAATGTTTATAACATTAAGAAAAAATAAAAAAGTGCAAAAATAATTAATAATGTAATAAATATATCGTGAAAATATGCCATATTGATATTATTTATGGTATAATATTATAGATTAGAAAATAAAAATCAAACAGGGGGGCTTTTATATGTCAAGAGTATATAATTTTTCAGCAGGACCAGCTGTATTACCAGAAGAGGTGCTCAAAGAAGCAGCAGAGGAAATGTTAGATTACAGGGGGACTGGAATGTCAGTCATGGAAATGAGTCATCGTTCTAAAGCGTTTGAAGGCATAATTGGGGATGCTGAAAAAACACTAAGAGAATTAATGAATATTCCAGATAACTATAAGGTATTATTCCTTCAAGGTGGGGCATCACAACAATTTGCAATGATTCCAATGAATTTAATGAAAAATAAGGTTGCAGATTATATTAAAACAGGACAATGGTCTAAAAAAGCAATAGCAGAAGCAAAAATATATGGAAAAGTTAACGTTATAGCATCTTCAGAAGATAAGAACTTCACATATATACCAGATTTAAAGAATCTAAAGATTTCTGATGATGCAGATTATGTTTATATATGCCACAATGAAACAGTGCATGGACTTAAATATAATGATCTGCCTGAAACAGGAGATAAAGTATTAGTAGCTGATGTTTCATCAGATTTCTTATCTGAACCTATAGATGTATCAAAGTTTGGAATAATTTATGCAGGTGTTCAAAAAAATGCAGGACCAGCAGGCGTTGTTGTTGTAATCATTCGTGAGGATTTAATCACAGATGATGTATTACCAGGAACTCCAACTATGTTAAAATACAAAACTCATGCTGATAATAATTCATTATATAATACTCCACCAGCATATGGAATATATATATGTGGAAAAGTATTTAACTGGATTAAGAATAAAGGCGGATTAGAAGCTATGAAGAAGATTAATGAAGAAAAAGCTTCTATATTATATGATTATCTTGATTCAAATAGTTTATTTAAAGGAACAGTTGTAAAGAAAGATCGTTCTTTAATGAATGTACCTTTTGTAACTGGATCTGATGAATTAGATGCTAAATTCGTAAAGGAAGCTAAAGAAGCAGGATTTGAAAATATAAAAGGCCATAGAACTGTTGGCGGTATGAGAGCAAGTATATACAATGCTATGCCAATAGAAGGTGTTAAAGCTTTAGTAGAATTTATGAAGAAATTCGAACAACAAAATAAATAGTATAAATTATTTAATAAAATATGTATTTAAGGAGAATCAAAAAATGATTCTCCTTTTTTGATAGGAAATATTTAAAATTGAATACTCAACAAGAGAATTTTTATTATAAAAAATAATTTGAGCTTATGTTACATCAGATATATCAGAGTATATAAATTTAAATATATAGAATATACTTTATGTAAAATTGAAAGATAGAAAAAGAATAATTTATATATTTTTGATCTGTATTTTATTAAAATAAATTCCCCAAATTACATATTAAAGAAGATTAAAATTCACAATGAATTTGTGATTATATTTAATGATGACAAGTATTGATGGAAAAATGACAAGTATACTTGACAGGTAAACTAGTGATAAGATACACTAATTATAATGATAATAGAAAGGGAGATATACAATGGATAAAAAGGAAATACTATCAAGAAATAAAAGATATAATAAAAATGAAGAAGATGAAAGAGAGGAATACATTAGTGCTAAAGCTGGAATAAATGCGAAAATCGTTTTTAGTTTAGTTATTGTATTTTTGGCATTTTTTAAGCATTATAATGGTATTTCTACAGGTGATGTTTGGGGAATATTTACGGCATATGCAGCAACAGAGTCATTTTACAAGTATCATTATTTAAATCATACAAAATTTTTAATATCGGGTATTCTTTTTAGTGTTAGCTCTGCAATTTTATTACTTCAATTTATTATTTCGACCTATAGATAGAGAGGAAAGTTATGGAAGAAAAACTAGTTTTACAGAATAGATTAAAAGTTGCTAGAGCTGAAAAAAAATTATCACAAGGAGATTTGGCTGAAATGGTAAGTGTATCAAGACAAACAATAAGTTCAATTGAAACAGGACAATTTTGTCCAAGTGCTAAATTAGCATTATTGATTTGCATAGCATTAGATAAAAAATTTGAGGATATTTTTTATTTTGAGTAATTTATACATGGTAATGATTATTTAAAGAATATAATAAAACAAAGATTAATTAAATGAATTTACTTAATTTGGAGGTAGGATTTTGGATAGAAATAAGAGTACAAAAAGAGAGAAGCTAGTTATAAATAAATTTTTAAAAGAATGGGTATTGCCGATAGTTAGTGCCATAATATTAGCATTGTTAATTAATAAATTTTTATTTTTTAATGTATATGTACCAACAGGTTCGATGATTCCAACAATAAATATAAATGATAAAGGATTAGTAAGCATAGTACATGATGCTCAAAATTTAAAGAGGGGGGACATAATTGTATTTTACTCAAATGAATTTAATGAAAACTTAGTAAAGAGATTAATAGGGCTGCCAGGAGATAAAATAGAGATAAAAAATGGAGCAGTATTTGTAAATGGAGAAGAATTAAAAGAAGATTATGTGAAAAATAAAGATAAATATAATGGAACATTTGAAGTACCAAAAGGAAAGTATTTCTTCCTAGGAGACAATAGACCGGATTCAGCAGATTCGAGATACTGGAAGGATCCGTATGTAGATGCTTCTGATATAAAAGGAAAGTTCCAGTTTGTATTCTATCCATTTAAAGATTTTGGGCTATTAAGCAATAAATAAATATATAAATAACAATAAATTAAATTTATAGTAAAATTAATTTATTGTTATTTATTTCAACATACTTGTATTATTAGGGAAATATATATTAGTATGTATATGGTTAAATATGATTCAGTCATACATTGCTTAGTTTAAATGTAGATTTAATTTTTAGTAATGTTATATGTTAACTTAAAGAGAGCATTATATTTTGGGAAACAAGGTATGCATTTAATTTTTAATATTATATAAATAAGCAAGCTAGCATTTAAGTTTATACTTTGAATGTATAACTAAAGCTAGAAATTAGGAATATGTTTTTGTGAAGCATTTCGTTAGGAAGTTTTATGGAACAACTAGATACTTAGCATATTGATTTATAATGAATTGTTAGTTGTGAAATTTTGTTTAATTAAATTAGCATATAGATACACAAACTACGAACTAGATTTGAACTTTGAAATATATTTTATCATAGAAAGAAAGGAAACTATTTTACGTAGTGTTGCGTTGATAATTTGGTTGTAGGTATTTCTTCAGCAGGAGTTGTTCCATTTTTGCTTGTCACAAGCTTGCCTTGGGAGCATGCGGGAATGGGTACAACTTCTGCTGCTAGAAATCCACAGCCAAATTATCTAGCAACCGAGTAAAATAGTTTCCTTTCTTTCGGTTGATTACCACATAAGCCTAGATCCTAAGTTGTTTATATATAATAATTAATTATTTCATTAATTTAACAAGTACAGCTTTTTGTGCATGTAATCTATTTTCAGATTCATCAAAGATAGAATCTGCATGTTCTTCTAAAACTTCAGCTGTTATTTCTTCACCTCTATGAGCAGGTAAACAATGAAGTACCATTGCATTTTTATTAGCAACAGCCATTAATTCTTTATTTATTTGAAAACCTTCGAAAGCCTTGGCTCTTAGATTATGTTCTTCTTCTTGTCCCATGCTAGCCCAAACATCTGTAATTAATACATCAGCATCTTTTGCAGCTTCAAATGGAGAAGTAGTTACAGTAAAATTAACACCTTCTTCTTCAGCGATTTCCCTTGCTCTATTTAAGTATTTGTCAGATGAAGTGTAATCTTTTGGTGATGCAACTGAAAAATTCATTCCAACTTTTAAACAACCAATCATCAAAGAGTTAGCCATGTTATTGCCATCGCCTATAAAAGCAATTTTTAATCCTTCAAGAATGTTTTTATTTTCTCTTATTGTCATCAAATCAGCTAATACTTGGCATGGATGTTCATCATCTGTTAATCCATTAATAATTGGAATTGATGAATACTTAGCTAATTTTTCGATTTCTTCTTGAGAAAATGTTCTGATCATTATACCTTGTATAAATCTTGAAAGAACTCTTGCAGTATCTTCAATTGGTTCGCCACGACCTATTTGTAAATCACGATTACTTAAAAATAAAGCATTTCCACCTAATTGATACATACCAGTTTCAAAAGAAACTCTAGTTCTAGTAGATGATTTTTCAAAAATCATTCCTAGACTTTTACCTTTTAAATGAGGATGTTCAATACCATGTTTTTGTTCATATTTTAATTGATCAGCTAAATTTAATATATCTAAAATATCTTCTTTAGAAAGATCATCCATCTTTAATAAATCTTTTTCCACAAAAATACCTCCACTAATGATTATTTGTTTTTATCTCTTTAAGGCACAATCAAAAAAATAACAATTCCATCTGCCAAGCCTATTTTGCATCATGCTGCGTTAGCGGATTCCTCTAATAGCCCGCTATGAGACAAATCCACTTCCTTGCCTGGTGCAAAATAATCATGGCATTTTGGACTTGTTATTTTCTTTCATGTGCCTAATCTTGTATATTAGATAAAACTTCAAGAATAATATCTATACCAGTTTTTAATTCTTCTTTTGATATAACAAGTGGTGGAAGTAATCTTACTACATCTTTACCAGCTGTTAAAACTAGCAAACCTTTTTTTATTGCTTCTTTTTGAACTAATGAAGGAGCACATTTTACTTTTATTCCCATCATTAATCCTAAACCACGTACATCTACAATTTGAGGATTTTTAGATTCTTCTAAAAGTTCTTTTACATATGCACCCTTTTCAGCTATGTCTTCAAAGGATTTTTTATTGCATAGTTCATCAAGAACAACTAAAGCACCTGCACATACTACAGGGTTACCACCAAATGTTGAACCATGATCTCCAGGCTTAAACACATCTTGAACTTTAGAAGAGCAAAGTACACCCCCTATAGGAAGACCAGCACCAAGACCTTTAGCTACAGAAACTATATCAGCTTCAACATCAAAATTGTTATATCCGAACATTTTACCAGTTCTTGCTATTCCGCATTGAACTTCATCAAAGATTACTAGCACATCTTTTTCGTTGCATATCTTGACAACTTGTTGAACAAAATCCTTATCTAAAGGAACTACGCCGCCTTCTCCTTGAATTGCTTCAAGCATTATAGCACAAACATCATTTGTTAATTTATCTTTAAAATCTTCTATATCATTCGCTTTTACATAATTAAAACCTTCAGTAAAAGGGTAGAAATACTGATGGAACTTTTCTTGTCCAGTTGCTTTTAAAGTAGTTATAGTTCTACCATGGAATGATTGTATTAATGTAAGAACTGTACTTCTTCCATTACCATATTTATCGTAGCTATATTTTCTAGCTAACTTAATTGCACCTTCATTTGCTTCAGCACCTGAATTAGCTAAAAATACTTTTTTCATATTTGATTTTTCAGTTAATTCTTTAGCAAGTTTTACACTTGGTTCTGTGAAGAATATATTTGAAGCATGTGCAAGAGTTTTTAATTGATTAGTAGTAGCTTCAATCCATTTTTGGTTTCCATAGCCTAAACTACTAACACCAATACCACTTGTAAAGTCTAAGTATTTATTTTCATCCTTATCGTAAAGATAAACTCCTTCACCGTGAGTTATTACAGGATCTAAACGTCCATAGCTATTTACAATATGTTCTTTTGCTTCATTAAAATCATATGACATAAAATTGCCCCCTTTTTAAATTAGTTATCAGTGAAAAGTTAACTATTAATTGCTAACTTTTTACTGATTAATAGATCATTGTTCCAATTCCTTCATTAGAGAATAACTCTAAAAGAATAGAATGAGGAATACGTCCATCAATAATATGTGCTTTTTCAACACCCATTCTAATTGCTTCAACGCAACAATCAATTTTAGGAATCATACCACCTTTTATTACGCCTTCAATGCATAATTTAGGAATTTGATGTAATCTCAAAATGCTAAGTAGAGAAGAAGTATCTTTTGGATCCATTAAAACTCCAGGAACATCAGTAAGTAACATTAATTTTTCGGCTTTCAATGCAGCAGCAATTTTTGCTGCACATATATCTGCATTTATGTTATATGGTTTATTATCATCTTCTCCTAAGGCAACACTACCAACAACAGGAATGTAACCAGAATTCATAGCCATCTTTAAAACTTCTATATTAACTTTAGTTATTTCGCCTACGTAACCTAAATCTACATCGGTTTTTATTTTCTTAGCTTTAAGAAGAGAACCATCCATACCACATAGTCCAATAGCTTTTCCGCCAAATTTCTCGATTAAAGATACTAAGTTCTTATTCACTTTTCCACCAAGAACCATTTGAACTACATCGATTGTTGTTTCATCTGTATATCTTAAACCATTGATAAACTTGCTTTGTTCACCTAATCTATTTAAAAAATCTGAAATGTCAGGACCACCACCATGAACTACAATTGGTTCAATCCCAACACATTTCATTAAAATAATATCATTTATTACAGTTTCTCTAAGTTCATCACTTATCATTGCGTTTCCACCATATTTTACAACAATGGTTTTACCGTAATATTGTTGTATATAAGGTAAAGCATGAACTAATATTTCAGCTCTTTCATTATGATTCAAATTAAAACCCCCATTCAAATTCAGTTTATAGTTAAGAAGTAAGAGTTAGGCACAATCAAAAAAATAACAAGTCCATTTGCCAAGCCTATTTTGCATCAAAGGAAGCTCGATTCGCATACGGTCACTGAGTAAGCGAACATCATCAAATCATAGATTTGAGATGTCTGCTCACGTTAGCGTATTCCTCTAATAGCTCGCTATGAGACAAATCCACTTCCTTGCCTGATACAAAATAATCATGGCATTTTGGACTTGTTATTTTCTTTAATGCGCATTAACAGTGAAGGAACAAACTCATTATTAATTAAAAAAGTTTCGTGGAAATCTCATCCTCAACTGTTAACTGATCATTATTAACTTTTAACTGATTTAACTTCTATAATCACCGTTAATTTTTACATATTCATAGCTAAGGTCGCAGCCCCAAACATAAGCACTGGAATCACCTAAATATAAATTTACTTTAATAATAATTTCTTTTTGGCTTAAAATTTTTTTTGCCTTATCTTCGTCAAAAGGAAGAGGACTGCCAGCTTTACAAACATCAATTGAACCAGCACTGCTTTCAAATGAAACATCGACTTTTTCAGGATCAAAATCAATATTTGTATATCCTAATGCACAAAGAATTCTTCCCCAGTTTGCATCGCTACCAAACATTGCTGTTTTTACTAAGCTAGAATTAATTACGCTCTTTCCAAGAACTACAGCATCTTGTTCATTAGCGGCACCTATGATTTGACATTCTAATAACTTTGTTGCACCTTCACCATCTTTAGCGATATTCTTAGCCATAATGGTATTTAATGAAGAGAGTGCTTCAACAAAAGCATTATAGTTTTCATCTTTTTCAGTTATTGTAGAATTTTCAGCTAATCCATTAGCTAGCATTAACACCATATCATTAGTACTTGTATCTCCATCAACACTGACTCTGTTATAAGTTACTTTAACAATTGTTTGCAACGCTTCATTTAGCAATTCTGGTGATATAGAAAGATCAGTTGTTATGAATGAAAGCATTGTTCCCATATTTGGCTCAATCATACCAGAACCTTTAGCCATTGCCCCTATAGTTATCTTTTTATCACCTATATAAAATTCTAAAGCTAATTGTTTTTTAAATGTATCAGTTGTCATGATAGCAGAAGAGGCATCATCAAAACCATCTTTTGATAATTTTTCAGTAAGTAGTGGTATACCATTTTTAATAGCATCTATATTTAAAGGAACTCCAATTACTCCTGTAGATGCAACTAAAATATCATCTGCTTTTAAATTTAATTCTTTAGCTTGAAGAGTTGTCATTTTCTTAGCTTTTTCTAATCCGTCATTTCCATTACAAGTATTTGCATTACCACTATTAATTATTATTGCTTGAGCTTTTTTATTAGTTAAATGCTCCTTGGTTATATAAATAGGAGCGCCTTTTACTTTATTTTTTGTGTACATTCCAGCTGCCGCAGCTGGTACTTCTGAATATATTAAAGCTAAATCCTTTTTTAAATCACTTTTCTTTAGTCCGCAATGTATTCCAGAAGCTAAAAAACCGTTAGGAGCTGTAACTCCGCCATCTATATATTTTATATCCAAATGTATAACCCCCTTAAGTCACTTGATAAAATATGAAAATCTATTAATAACTGTTAATTCTTAAATGATTAAAATGCTGGTGCAATTAAGTTTAAGCCTTCTGTTTCATCAAAACCTAAAATTATATTCATATTTTGAATTCCTTGTCCTGCAGCACCTTTAATCATGTTATCTATTGTACTTACAACTATAATTTGATCTTCTCTATGATTTAAATGTAAAGAAATATAACAATCGTTTGATAATCTTACATTTTTAATTGAAGCAATTTCACCAAGAGGTAAAATATTAACGAAAGGTTTATCTTTATAGAACTCTACATATAATTTATAAATTTCTTCAAGATTTACCTTATTTTTTGGTGTACAGTAAATAGTTGAAAGTATACCCCGGTTTATTGGAAGTAAGTGAGGAGTGAAAGTTATGCTTACTTTATCATTTGCCATAACAGACAGAGTTTCCTCAATTTCAGGTGTATGTCTATGAGCTCCAACTTTATATGGAGCAAATGTTTCATTTTCTTCAGGAAAATGAGTATTTAAAGCCAAACTTCTTCCTGCACCAGTGGTTCCAGACTTAGAATCACAAATAATGCCATCTAATTTTATTAATGAATTTTTAAGTAATGGCATTAATCCTAATTCTATAGTTGTTGGATAGCAACCAGGGTTAGCAATTAAAGAACAGTTTTTGATTTTTTCTTTATTTAATTCAGGAAGACCATATACGCTTTTTGTATGTAATTCAGGTTGTGAGAATTTTTTACCATACCATTTCTCATAATCATCTTCATTTGATAATCTGAAATCTGCTCCCATATCAATACAAATTTTATTATTTTCAATTGCTTTTTTTGCTATATCTTCACTTAATCCATGAGGAAGAGCAGTAAATATAACATCACATTTTTCAACTACGTCATCCATAGAGTTACAAATTAAATTTGTTTTATTTAAAAAAGTTTTATATACATTACTAATTTCTTGTCCTTCAAAAGAAACTGAGCTCAAAGCTGCAACTTCAACTTTAGGATGAGATAATAATAATCTTAGAAGTTCAGCACCAACATATCCTGTAGCACCGATTATTCCTACTTTAACCATTTTTATGTTATCCCCCTTAATTTTAATTAATAATAACAAACAATTAAAATAAAAAGTATTAAGTTTGTATAAAAGTATATTTTTCAATATTATTGAAAAATATACTTTTTATTGTTTGCTATTGAGTTTTAAAGAAATAATATTAGATGTTTTCTTTGAACTCTTTTATAAAATTATCTAATGCACTAATTTGCATTTTAACTGATTGTGTAGAAGGTCCACCAATAACTTTACGTTCTTCTACACAAGTTAGTAAATCTATTGCATGATATATATCATCTTCAAAAATAGGAGAGAAGTTTTTAAGTTCTTCAATAGTTAATTCTTCAATCATTTTGTTTTGTTTTATGCAATCAAGAACTATTTCCCCAACTACTTCATGAGCGTTTCTAAATGCCATACCTTTTTTTACTAAGTAATCAGCTACATCAGTAGCATTAGTAAATCCAAGTCCTGCACCTTTTCTCATATTATCTTTCTTTACTTTCATTGTTTTAATCATTCCACAGAAAGTTTTAAGTGAAAGAGTAACTGTATCTAATCCATCAAAAAGAGCTTCTTTATCTTCTTGCATATCTTTGTTATAAGCTAGAGGGATTCCCTTCATTACAGTTAAAAGAGTTATAAGATCTCCATAAACTCTACCAGTTTTACCTCTAACTAATTCTGCAACATCTGGATTTTTCTTTTGAGGCATAATACTACTTCCAGTACTATAACCATCATCAAGTTCGATAAAGCTAAATTCATTAGTACACCAAAGAATTATTTCTTCTGAGAATCTTGATAAATGCATCATTATAATTGAAAGACAAGAAAGTGTTTCAATTACATAATCTCTATCAGAAACAGAATCTAAACTGTTTAATGTAACTTTTGAAAAACCAAGATCACGAGCAACAGCTTCTCTGTCAATAGGATAAGTTGATGTTGCTAATGCACCTGAACCAAGTGGCATTTCATCAACTCTCTTATAGCAATCGCTTAATCTTCCAAAATCTCTTTTAAGCATTTCAGCATATGCTAAAATATGATGAGCAAATGTTATTGGTTGAGCTTTTTGCATATGAGTGTATCCTGGCATTATTGTATCTATGTTTTCATTAGCTTTTTCTAAAAGAACTTCTTCTAAAGCTATGATATCTTGTTTAAGAGATAAGATGTATTTTTTCAAATACAATCTTAAATCTAATGTTACTTGGTCATTTCTACTTCTACCAGTGTGAACCATTTTGCCACATTCACCGATGTAGTATGTTAAAGTACCTTCAACAAAACTATGAATATCTTCAGAAGTTTCGTCAATTTCAATAGCTCCGCTATCAAGTCTTTTTAATATTTCAAGAAGACCAGAAGTTATTTTTTGACTAGCTTCTTTTGGAATTATATTTTGTTTTCCAAGCATTGAAGCATGAGCAAGACTTCCTTCGATGTCCTCTTTATACATTCTTGAATCAACATTTATAGAAGAATTAAAATCATTAACTAATTTGTCAGTGCCTTTTTTAAAACGTCCGCCCCAAAGCTTCATTATTATACTTCCTCTTTCTTAATTTTTTCTTGCATTTTAGCGCTTACAACTGTTGGAAGACCAAATAAATTAATGAATCCAGCAGAATCCTTTTGATCGTATACGCCATCTTCTCCAAAAGTTGCATATTCTTCGCTGTATAATGAGTATGGACTAGTCATACCAGCATTGACAACATTTCCTTTGTATAATTTTAATTTAATTTCTCCTGTAACTGTTTCTTGTGTCTTAGTAACAAATTCAGATAATGCTTCTCTAAGTGGAGTAAACCATTGTCCGTTATATACTATATCAGCAAATTTTAAAGCTATTTGTTCTTTATAATGAGATGTTTCTTTATCTAAGCAAAGTTCTTCTAAATCTTTATGAGCTTTGTATAGGATAGTTCCGCCTGGAGTTTCATAAACACCCCTTGATTTCATGCCAACAAGTCTATTTTCAACCATATCAGTAATACCTATAGCATTTTCTCCACCAATTTTATTTAATTCATCCAATAACTCAACGCTGTTCATTTTTTTACCGTTTAATGCAACAGCTATTCCTTTTTCAAAAGTTAATGTAATATAAGTTGGTTCATTTGGAGCAGCTTCTAATGTTTTAGAAAGTTCCAAGATTTTATCGTATTGTGGTTCATTTTCAGGAAATTCTAAATCTAGGCCTTCGTGACTTAAATGCCAGATATTTTTATCCTTACTATAGTTTGTTTCACGATTAATTTTTAATGGAATATTTTTAGCTTCTGCATAATCTATTTCATCTTCTCTTGATTTAATATCCCAAATTCTCCAAGGAGCTATTATTGGCATTTCTGGAGCAAATGCTTTAACAGCCATTTCAAATCTTACTTGGTCATTTCCTTTACCTGTACATCCGTGACAAATTGCATCTGCACCTTCAGCTTTAGCAATTTCAACCAATCTTTTTCCGATTAATGGTCTAGCGAAAGATGTTCCAAGTAGATATTTACCTTCATATATTGCACCAGCTTGAATAGTAGGGAATATATAATCATCTACAAATTCTTGAGTTAAATCTTCTATATATAATTTTGATGCCCCTGTTTTTATTGCTTTTTCTTGTAATCCGTCTAATTCATCCTTTTGGCCTACATTACCACATACAGCTATAACTTCGCATCCGTAATTTTCTTTAAGCCATGGAATTATAATTGATGTGTCTAAACCTCCTGAATAAGCTAAAACTACTTTGTTATATTTTGTCATTTTAAAAGCCCTCCTATATATAAAATATAAATTATAATTTTCGTAAGTGATTTGTTATTTATAATTATACAATTTAAAAATGAAATAATCAAGTAAAAAAAGTAATTTTATTCATAAATAATAAAAAAATATACAAAAACACATTAAATATGCATAAGTTATTAATTTTTATGCATATTTAATTGCAGTATAAAATTAAACTAAAGTGAATAATTATGAAATTGAAGTATATTTATTGATTGCAATAAGACTTAACTATAAATAGCTAGTTTAATCATCCCTTAGAAAATATTTTCTAAGCTTGACATCTGTAATTTTTTTATATGTTCAGTATTATGTTTTACTAAATGTAAAGAAGTATGAGCTTCTGTTTCATCATTATGAACTAAATATGTAGATAATCTCACGGATTCATTCAGTAAGTTATCAAATTCTTGATGACTAAGGTAGAGCGATGTTAATATATTTTTTTCATTAATACAATTAAGTAATTGAAGAGAACCATTATATGCCTCTTCCATCTGACCACTTGTAATTTTAAGTTCTATATCTTCTGCTTGCATTTCAATATTATCACATAGGCTTAGTACAGAGCTGTTTAGAAAATATACGCATATCATGGTTAAGATAAATAAAGTTATTGATAATAGTGCATTTCTCATTTTGTATACTCCTTCATACTGGTCTATTATTTTTTGATTGTGTCTCATATTTATCAAAAAGCTGATATTTAAATTTACCTTCTGTATCATATAAAGCAATAAGCACATGTTTGATTGACATAATGTTATGATTTTTAAGTAAATTAAGTATCCATTTCTCGTCTTTATTCATAGAAGTTAATGAATTTTTGTTAATTTTGCCATCTGATATTAATACTTTTGGTAATTTAACTTCTGTGCTTGGTGAACTATTAGAAGAAGTCGAATTAGATTTTTTTGAAGAATTATAATCTGCAGGTAAGATTGATATTTGTCCATCATTTTCCAATATGGCGTATTGAATTTCATCAAGATTAAAATAATTTGCAAGTCTCAATTCTTCTAGTAATTCATCTATGTTTAATTGCTGTCTTTTTAAAGTTGGATAATTAATTTTTCCGTTATAAACTAATATACATGGTTCTCCATCTACAAATTTTCTTGTAGATTGAAATTTTAATCCAATAAGTGTTAAAAGTGTTTTTAAAAATAACAAAGTTATTATGGGGATAATTCCGAGTAATAATGGCAATCGTGTATCTTGCATGGGCAAAGAGGCCAAATCAGAAATCATAATAGTTATTACAAATTCATAAGGTTGAAGTTCACCTATTTGTCTTTTTCCCATCAATCGCATGGTTAAAACAACTAATAGGTATAAGATTGCTGTTCTAATGGATACTACAAACATAAAAAAATCACCTCGCAAAAATAATATTTGCAAAAATATAATTAATATTCAGATAAAAAATACTTTTATCCTTTTTAATAGAAAATGTATATAATATATAGGAAACCATTTAAATATTCAAACTATAAGCAACACTATACAAAAGGATGATTCTATTTCTACTTTTGGATATATATTTAAATCATAAATCCGATTTATAAACTTTTTATCCATATTGTAGAAGTGTTAAAACATTTAAACAATTACGAAAAACATAGTTAAAATATTTTTGTTCAAAGAAGCAATTATTTATAAGCTATGTTGAAAATAAAGAATTATACAATAAGGCACATGAACTTGTTATTTTTGAATGTGCCTAAAAAGTAAGATACATTTAAACTTATATTAATTATTAGAAGAAAGGATTTTAAATTATATGATAAATAAAGATTTTAACCTAAAAGATCCTAGTGTTAAGGCTAAAAAAGGAATAACATTTTATAATTTAATTCTGAGCAATTGCAAAGATAAAATTAAAGAAGTAGCTATATGTAAATTAAATGGGAGATACTATGAGTTAACGGAGACAATTAAAGAAGATGGAAATGTAGAATTAATAGGATTTGACACTGAAGAAGGAATAAAAATTTATACTAGAACATTACAGTTTATTTTTATTAAAGCAGTTTTAGATTTGTTTCCAAATTCGGAAATTACTATACAACACAGTATAAGTAAATCAATATATGGCGAAGTTCATAAGGAAGAGTCTTTAAGCCCAGAGGATATAAATAACATTAAAAAAAGAATGAAAGAAATAATAGATAAAGACATTCTTATAAAGAAAGTTAAAACGTCTAAAGATGATGCAATAAAAATCTTTAAAAATTATAAAATGGAAGATAAAGTTAAACTATTTGAATATAGTGATATTGATGATTTAAATCTATATAAACTTGAGGAAAGATATGATTATTTCTATGGTTCTATGGCATATTCGACAGGAGTAATAAAAACTTTTGATTTAATTAATTATGAATCGGGATTTATTTTACAAAATCCTAAAAAAGAAAACTTAAATGTTATTCCTAAATTCAAGGAACAAAAAAGTTTAACTAAGATTTTTATTGAAACAGAAAGATGGCTTAATATATTAGGAATTGGTGAAGTTGGCACATTAAATGAAAAAGTAATTAATAATGAACTTCAAAGTGTAATTATGGTTTCAGAAGCTCTTCATGAAAAGAAGATAGCTAATATTGCTGATGAAGTTTTAAAGCATAAGGATGTGAAAATAATATTGATTGCAGGGCCTTCTTCATCTGGTAAAACTACCTTTGCTAATAGATTGAGTGTACAATTAAGAGTGAATGGACTAATACCTATTCCGTTATCTTTGGATAATTATTTTTTAAATCGTGAAGAGACCCCTAAAGACGAAAATGGAAATTATGATTATGAATCTATTAATGCATTGGATTTAAAATTACTAAATTATGATTTAGAAAAACTTATGACAGGAGTGGAGGTAGAACTTCCAATTTATAATTTTAAGACTGGAGAGAAAGAGTGGAAAGATTATAGGGTTAAAGTTCCTCATAATGGAGTGCTTATTCTTGAAGGAATTCATGGATTAAATCCTAATTTAATATCTAAAAAATTAAATAATAATATATTTAAGATATATATATCAGCACTAACTCAATTAAATATTGATAATCATAATAGAATCTCTACAACTGATTCAAGAAAAGTTAGGAGAATAGTTAGAGACTCTTTATCAAGAGGATATGGAGCAGAGGATACGCTCAAGATGTGGCCTGCTATAAAAAAAGGAGAAAGTGAAAATATTTTTATTTATCAAGAGGAAGCTGATGTGACTTTTAATTCTACATTAGTGTACGAACTTGGAGTATTAAAGCCTTATGCGTTAAGAGAATTAGAAAAAGTAAAGTCAGAAAGTCCAGTATATTCGGAAGCTATAAGATTGAAAGCATTTTTAAACTTTTTTAAAGAAATTGATATTGATGAAGTACCAAAGAATTCTATATTGAGAGAGTTTATTGGTGGTTCTTGTTTTTATGAATATTAAAATCAAATATAATATTAATAGAAAAATTTTTACCATACCACAAAATTATCATTGGTATGGTAAAAATTTTTTATTTAAGTATATTCAAATATATTACATTAAATAAAAGATAAATTAATGTAAATAAATTTAATATTCTAATATAACTTGAAATAGTATTAATGTTCTCTGTGAGTTTGAGGTTATGTTACCTATTACCCATATTGTTTCGAAATATTTATTTTAATTTCAATTAATGTAAAAATAAAGGGCAATATGATATAATTAAGTATAAAAATATTTATTTATATCGTAAAATGTGGCGAAAATATTTTTTTAGAAGGAAGTGAATATAAATGAATCTATTAAAAAATATGAAGGTGAGAGTTAAGTTAATCTTATCATTTTTAATTGTAGCAATTTTAATTGGTATAGTGGGAGGAATAGGAATTCAATCACTTAAAAATGTAGATAACAGTGCTCATCAAATGTATGATAATAATCTTAGATGTGTTTACATATTAACGCATATGGAGCAAAATCTTACTGAAGTAAAGGGCGATTTGTTACAATTATCATATGTAAAAGATTCTTCTCAAAAGGATTTTTTAGAAAAAAACATTCAAGAGAATACAGATGAAAATAATGAATTAATTAGTGAATATGAGAAAATACCTATGGGGGAAAAAGAAAAACAAGCATATGAAGATTTTAAAAGTTATTTGCAGCAATATAAATCATTAACAGGAAATATTATTAAAGTTTTAGATGCAGAAAATTTTGATGAGGCAGATAAGCAATATATTAATATGTCAAAAACTGGCGACATGATGTTTGATGGTTTAGAGAAATTAATACAAATAAATTTAGATAGTGCTAAACATGCAAATGAAAATATTAATTTAATATATAAAAAATCAAACATGATTATGAGTATATTAAGTATTGCTGGTCTTATAATAGCAGTTGCAATAGGATTAATATTATCAAATGACATAAATAAACCTCTTCAAAGAATGAGATTATATGGTAAGAGACTTGCAAATTATGATTTGTCACATGAATTTAAAGTTACAAGAGGTGATGAATTTGGAGAAACAGATAAATGGCTGATTAAGGCACAAAGTAATATTAAAGAGCTTATAGAAACAATTATGAAAAATGCTCAAAATATGAATGATTCTTCAGATGAACTTTCAGCAACTGTAGAAGAGTTATCATCAAAATCAATTAGTATTAATGAAGCTGTAAATCATATTGCGAATAATATGGAAAAAGCTAGTACTGGAACAGAGGAGATAAGTGCATCCATTCAAGAAGTAGACTCAAGCATCACTGAACTTTCGGAAAAGGCTATGGAAGGAAGTAATAATGCTTTAGGAGCTAAGGAAAGATCGACACAAGTTAAAAATGATAGTAAAAAAGCTATTGAAGAAACTAAAAAAATATATGATGAAAAGCAAAAAAATATGATAAAAGCTATTGAAGATGGTAAGATAGTTGAAAATATTAAGGTAATGGCTGATACAATAGCTAGTATAGCAGGACAAACTGATTTATTGGCACTTAATGCAGCAATAGAAGCGGCTAGGGCTGGAGAACATGGAAAAGGATTTGCAGTTGTAGCAGAGGAAGTTAGAGCTTTATCAGAACAATCAGCGGAAGCGGTAAAGAATATTCAAAGGACTATAGTTGATGTTCAAGCAGCATTTAAAAATAGTATTGCTACAGGAAGTGACATACTAGATTTTATTGATAAAGATGTTAATAAACAATTTATTGCATATGAAAAAACAGGTGATCAATATTATGAAGATTCTGATTTTGTAAGCAAAATGTCAGATGAAATTGCAGCTATGTCAGAAGAGGTTAATGCTACTGTGGGACAAGTAAGCGAAGCTGTACAAAATATGTCAGAAACAGCTCAAAAATCTAATGAACAAGTAGAAACAATAAAAGAAAGTATAAATGAAACTACTCAAGCTTTAGAACAAGTAGCAACAACAGCGCAAGGTCAGGCAGAACTTGCTGAAAAACTTAATGAAATAGTTCAAAAGTTCAAAATATAATTTAAGCTTTTGTGTTAATTTACCGAAATAAAGAGTACTATTTTACTTGGTTGCTATATAATTTGGGTATGGATTTCTAACAGCACAAGTGGTATCAATTCCAGCATACTCCTTAAGCAAATTAAGGACATGCAAGAATGGAACAACTTTTACTTAAGAAATCCTATAGCCGAATTATAAACGCAACACTACGTAAAATAGTATTCTTTATTTCTAGTGCAGAATATATTTTAAAGTTTATGTATAGAAATGTGTGATAAAATCTATTTTATAAAATAAATTATGAAAGAACTAAATATTTAACTTATGCTTTGAATATATATTCAAAGCATAAATAGAGGTTATGCTTTTGTGTAGCGTTACTTTAAAAAATTTTGATAGGTATGCTTGTTAAATTGTAAGTTGTTCCACATGTGCTTGTTCACAATATGTTTGTGAGGCAAACATTGTAGGTACAACCTGCAATCTTAGACAATCCATCAAAATTTTTAGTAACGAAAACAAATGCATGACCTCTATTTAGGTTAACTATCTCATAAGTTTACATTATACTTTGTTTATTTAAAAATATATATTTTTTAGAACTAAATTTGTGTTATTATTTTAGGGAGTAACAAAGAAGTTTTGTTAAGGCACAATCAAAAAAATAATAGACCAGTATGCTTGTACATTTTATGTCATACTGTGTCAGTAAACTCAGCTAATAGAGCAACTATGAGTAGAATTATCTTTTCTGTCTGATAAGAAATATGCATCATATCTTTGGCTTATTATTTTTTGCTTATGCCTAATTATGCTAACTAAATAAGATGAAGAGATAGATATAAGGAAAAAACTAAAGGAGATAGTTGTTAAGATGAAAGGTATAGGAGTATTTGATATTTTAGGACCTATTATGATAGGACCATCAAGTTCACATACAGCAGGAGCAGCAAGACTTGGAAAAATTGCAAGAAGTATAGCTGGTGGAGATGTTATAGAAGTAACATTTTTATTACATGGTTCTTTTGCAAAAACGTATAGAGGGCATGGAACTGATAGAGCATTAGTTGCAGGAATATTAGGTATGGAGCCAAAGGATGAAAGACTTAAATATTCAATGGATATAGCTAAAGAAAAGAATATAAAGTTTTCATTCCAAGAAGCAGATTTAGGTGATGTTCATCCTAATACAGTAAAGTTTATTATGCAAACGATAGATGGAAAGCATTGTGAAGTTATGGGATCATCTATTGGTGGTGGAAATATTAGAGTTTGTAAAGTTAATGGTATTGAAGTGGATTTTACTGGAATGTATGAAACATTAATAGTTGCACAGAAGGATGCACCAGGAGTTATAAATAGCGTAAGTCATATACTCTATAGTGAAAATATAAATGTAGCCTTTATGAAAGTTTTTAGAGATGGAAAAGGGCAGGAAGCAACAATGATTTTTGAAATGGATAATAAAATTAATGATAAAATAATAGAAAAGATTAAGAAAATAGAGCTTGTGAGAAATGTTATTTCTATAAGTCCAGCTAAAGAAGATTAATTTATGAATGTATGTTACAAAGACAATTATAATTCTAATGTTAGGTGTTTAGAAAATTAAGATCATTAAATAATAAATAGGAAGGAAGACAAATAAAGATGCTTGCGAGAACAGGGGAAGAATTATTAGAAATATGTGAGAAATATAATATTTCATTAAGTGAATATGCTATAAGATGTGAAGTGGAAGAAAAGGGATTTACTAGAGAAGAAGTAATAGAAAAGATGAGGAAAAATCTAAAAGTTATGATTTCAGCGGCCAATGAAGGTATGGAAAAAGAAGTATATTCGGTTAGTGGATTAATTGGTGGTGATGGTTATAAACTAAATAAATATGCGCAAAGTGGTAAATCACTTACTGGACATGTAACTACTATGGCAATGGCAATGGCACTTTCTTCATCAGAAGTTAACGCATCAATGGGAAAAATAGTAGCCTGCCCAACAGCTGGATCTTGTGGAATATTGCCAGCAGTAATCTTATCTGCAGGTAAAGAATTAGGCCTAGATGAAGAGGGGCTTATAAAGGGATTATTTGCAGCAGCAGCAGTTGGAATTATTATAGGATTAAACGCTACGCTATCAGGAGCAGAAGGTGGATGTCAGGCCGAATGTGGTTCGGCATCAGCAATGGGAGCAGCAGCAGTTGTTGAAATGATGGGGGGAACACCTAAAATGAGTTTGGATGCAGGTGCAATAATACTTAAAAATGTACTTGGTCTTGTTTGTGACCCTGTTGCAGGACTTGTAGAAATACCATGTGCTAAGAGAAATGTTCAAGGTGCTATAACTGCTCTTTGTACAGCTGATATGGTCATGGCAGGTGTGTCTTCTAAGATTCCATTTGATGATACAGTAAGTGCCATGTATAGAGTAGGAAAGAGTTTACCAGAATCTTTAAGGGAAACAGCAATGGGAGGAATTGCAATAACAAAAGAAGGGCAAAGACTTAAGGAAAAAGTTTTTGGTGAAAATTAGTACATAGATTGTGTGAATTTGTTAAGGCACGTGAAAATAAGGCACATGAAAATAAATAACAAGTCAATCTGTTATAGGGATTTTTCATCGTATAAATAAGCAGAGTGTTTTTTAGAGTAAGTATATTAAGGCAATCTACTACATTGTGAAAAATAAGTTTATGGCAGAATTGGCTTGTTATTTTTTGAATATGCCTAATGGAAGGAATGAAAATTAATGAATCCATTATTAAAAAAGCAAATTAATATTCTTATAGTAGATGATGAAAAAAGCATAATAGACTTTGTGAAAATGGGATTGGAAGCAGAGGGATATACAGTATATAGTGCTTTTGATGGAATGGAAGCTATTGAAATAGCTGAAAAAATAAAGCCACAAATAATTATATTAGATATTATGTTGCCAGGAATGGATGGATATGAAGTATGTTCAATAATTAAAAAATCCATAAAGACATCCATTATAATGCTTACAGCAAGAGATGATGTTGATGATAAAGTAAGAGGATTAGATATTGGGGCAGATGATTATATGGCAAAACCTTTTAGTTTTAAAGAGCTTTTAGCACGTATAAATGCAAGAATAAGAAGTGATTTTCCAAAATTAGATGATATGATTCGAATTGGTGATTTTACATTAGACGATGGAGCACATGAATTCATATATTGCGGCGAAGTCTTAGATTTGTCTCCTACTCAATATAACTTATTAAAGTTTTTACTTATGAATAACGGAATAGTATTAAGCAAATCTCTAATACTTGAAAAAGTTTGGGGATATGATTTTAATGGAGAAGAAAATATTGTTGAAGTATATGTAAGATATTTAAGAGATAAACTTCAAGATAAAGAACATAATCTTATAAAAACTGTTCGTGGTGTCGGATATAAAATGGTGGCACAATGAAGAAGCTATTATATAAACTAAAGATAAAGAGTTTGAAATGGCAGCTACTATTTGGTTTTATTGTAATATTAGTTATCCTAGTAGGCTCAATGGGGATTTTTGAATATATAAGTATGAAAGAATATTTATATACAACTAAGACTGAAGTTCTTCAGCAGAAGTTTCATAATTTAGATTTTAAGAATTTATCAAAAGATGATATAACAGATGTTAGTGAAATTAATTTTAAAGAAATTTCTAAAAAATTAGTAGATAAGCACATGAGTATGGCTGTAATAGATAAAAACGGAGAAATATTATTAACATCAATAAATACAGACAATATAACGAAGGAAGATCATGATGGGGATGATGATACAAAAGATTTTTATGAAAAAAATATAAGAACAATACCTGTTCCTAAATTTTCTAAAGAATCTTATATGAGTATATGTAAAATAGAAGGTAATTTAGAACATACATATAAAGTCATAAGAGATGAAAATGGTAGTTGTCAATTGGTTGTATGGAGAAAAATTGGAAATTTAGATTCACCATCTGGATTAATACAATTAAGCACTCCAATAGATGATACTGAAGATATAATAAAGCGTGAAGTATATGTTCATACAAGTCTTTCAATTTTAATTTTAGTAATAGGAATAATACTAGCATCTGCAATTTTCAAACGTACTTTAAAACCTTTATATGATATTACTAATACTGTTGAAGGAATAAGTGTAACTGATTTAGATAAAAGATTACCTAATAAGAATGGTCAATTGGAAATAGATAGGTTGGCAAACTCATTTAATATAATGCTTAAAAGAATAGAATCTTCATTCCAAAAAGAGCAATATATAAAGGAGAAAATGAGAAGATTTGTATCCGATGCATCTCATGAATTAAAGACACCACTAACATCAATTCATGGATTTGTAGAAATCTTACTAAGAGGGGCAGCGAAGAATGAGGAACAATTGAATTTAGCTTTAAATAGTATATTGACAGAAAGCGAAAGACTAACAAAATTAGTAAATGATCTATTAGTTCTAACTAGATTAGAGCAAAAACCAGTTGTAGAGATGAATAAGGAAAATATAAATGGTGTAATAAAAGAGATATTGCCTCAACTTCAAATTCTTTCTAAAGAAAGAGTATTAGATTTAAACTTAAGAGAAAATATAAGTGTATATATTAATAAAAATCAAATTAAGCAAGTAATATTTAACATAACTCAAAATGCAGTTTTACATACTGACAATAAGAATGGAAGTATAATAATATCTACCGATATAGAAGAATTAGAAAATGAAACTTTCGGTGTTTTAAAAATATCAGATAATGGTACAGGTATACCAAAGAATCATCTTGATAAAATATATGATAGATTTTTCAGAAGTGATTCACATAGATCTAGGGAGCAAGGCGGATATGGTCTGGGATTGTCCATAGTAAAATCTATAATGGATGCTAATAAAGGAAAAATACATGTAGAAAGTGAACTAGGAGTTGGAACAACATTTTCCGTATATTTAAAATTGGTAGAATAGTTTGAGAAATTAAAATGGAAACAAATGGTTAATGTATATGAAGCACATTAAAAAATAACAAGTTTATCTACCAAGCTTATTTTTCATGAGGCGAAGCTAGCCTTGCTATGAGACTAATCTGTTTCATTGTCTGATGAAAAATAATCATGGTATTTTGGACTTGTTATTTTCTTTTATATGTCTAATATTATTTTTTAATATCTATAAGAAGAGGCTATTTCATTTGAAATAGCCTCTTCTTATAGATAAACAAGCTATGAATTAGATTTTAAATTATATAGCAACCGAGTAAAATAGTTCCCTTTCTTTCGGTTGGTTACCACATAAGTTATCTATATTATAGTTCAATATTAAAATTCTCAGCAAACTCTCAGTTTAGATTCAGAAACTATTAAGGTTAATTTGATATACTTCAATCAATGAGGCACATTCAAATTCTGCTTTGTTTAAAGATTATAAATTAATGTGTGTAGGTGAGGCAATTTGATTATAAATACAATAAATATTCAATTGTTAATATTGGTAGGCTTAGTAGGAGTAATTTTGATAATTGTATTTGTTACTGGGAAACGCAGTAAAGATACAATAACAAAGACTAATTATGTTCTTGGAACTATGGTAAATCTAAGAGCATATGGTGCAAATGCTAATAATGCAATTGAAAAGAGTATTGAAAGATTAAATAATATTGATGATAAAATGTCAGTATTTAAAGAAAATAGTGAAATATCAAAAATAAATTCTAAAGCTGGCATTTCAATGGAAAAAGTAAGTAAGGATACTTATTATGTAATAAAAAAGGCAGTGGAATATAGCAAAATATTAGAAGGAACTTTTGATCCAACTATAAGGCCATTAGTAAGTCTTTGGAATATAGGAAAAGGAGACGAGAAAATTCCAGGAAAATATCAAATAGAAGAAAGATTAAAGCTTGTAAATTATAATGATGTCATTTTAGATGATAATAATAGTTCAATAATGTTAAAAAAAATAAAACAAGCTCTTGATGTTGGAGGTATAGCTAAAGGATTTGCGGCTGATGAAGTTAGAGATATTTTTTATAAATATAAAATTAAAAGTGCATTGATTGATTTAGGAGGAAATATCTTTGCTCTTGGAAGTAAAGAAAATGGTGAACCTTGGAGAGTAGGAATTCAAAATCCATTTGAACCTCGAGGAGAACATATTGGAATATTAAATATAAAAAATAAGTCAGTAGTTACATCTGGTAATTATGAGAGGTACTTTATAAAGAAAGGAAAAATGTTTCATCATATACTTGATCCTAGAACAGGATATCCATCACAAAGCAAAATTATAAGTGCAACCATAATATCTGATAACTCGATTGATGGAGATGGGTTATCAACAGGTGTTTACATTCTTGGAATTGATAAAGCAATTAATATTATAGAATGTATGAATGGAATTGAAGCAATATTTATTACAGAAGATAAAAAAATATATACAACAAGTGGGGTTAGTGATGAACTTTTTACATTAACAAATAACGAATTTTCAATAACCAACTTAAATTTGTAAAAAAGAGTTTATTGAAAATTATCTTAATATAGAAGCAAATAAGTTTATAATTTTAGGCATATGAAAAAATTAATTAGGAATATGCCTTATAGAAGGAGAAAGAAATATGGCTAAGAAATTAAAAAAATCACAAGTTTTAAGACATATTATGCAATTAATTTTATTTTTATTATTACCTGGATTATACTCAATGACGTTTAGTGAACTAAAAACAGTTTATCAAATGATTATTGGAGGTGATTTTAATTTTGTTCAAGCATTTCCAAGTTTGATTGAATTTACGTGCATAATGCTTTTAACAATGCTAATTGGAAGATGGTTCTGTGGATGGATGTGTGCTTTTGGAGCATATAATGATTTCATATATTTTATATCTAAAAAGGTATTTAAAACGAAATTTAAAGTAGATGAAAAAGTTGACTCTATATTAAAATACGTAAAATACATAGTATTAGTTTTTATAATTATTATTTCCTGGACAATGAAAAGTAGTATTTTAGAAAGTACAAGTCCTTGGGATGTTTTTGGACAAATAACTGACTTATCAACAATTTTTTCAAGTTTACTTATAGGTTTTATATTTTTGATTCTTATTACAATTGGAGCAGCTTTTATTGAAAGATTTTTCTGTAGATATTTATGCCCTCTAGGAGCTGTATTTTCTATAATTTCTAAAATTGGAATAACAAAAATTAATAAACCTAAGGCTGATTGTGGCAAGTGTAGAGCATGCACAATAAACTGTTCAATGGGCTTAAAGCTTTATAAAGTAGATGGTGCTCGTGGTGGAGATTGTATAAATTGTTTAAAATGTACTGAAGTATGTCCAAGAAAAAATGCAAGGATTAATATACTTGGAAAAGACTTAGATCAAAGTTTAGTTGGATCTGTTGCTATGGCTACAATGTTAGGTGTTTATGGAGTGACAAATTTAGCTGCAGATGCATTAAGCAAATCTAGTTTAGGTTTAAGTGATAATAAAGTTTTAAGTAATAGTGAAGCTTCAAGTAATGTTTCAGAAAAATATAAAGATGGAACATATACAGGAACTGGTACAGGATTTAGGGGGGCTACAACTAAAATTTCTGTAACAATAGCAGGTGGAAATATAACTGATATACAAACTTTATCAAATGGAGATACTTCACAATACTATGAAAAAGCTTCAGGAACTATAACAAAGAAAATAATTTCAAATCAATCATCATCAGTAGATACAGTCTCAGGAGCTACTTATAGTTCTAAAGGAATAATAAGTGCAGTACAAGATGCATTAAATCAAGCATCTAACACATCTACTAATAATGAATCAAATAATACTGCAACTGAAAATAAGGCTACAGATTCAAATAAAATAGTAAATTCAGAAGATATAAAGTCTACTAATTCAACAAATAGTAGTCAAGGTATGTATAAGGATGGTACATATACAGGAAGTGGAAAAGGATTCAAAGGAGGAACAACTAAGGTTTCTGTTACTGTAGTTAATGGAAAGATAACCAGTGTAGAAACTTTATCAAATGGAGATACTCCACAGTACTATAAAAAAGCATCTGGAACTGTAATAAATAACATACTTTCAAAACAATCAACATCAGTAGATACAGTTTCAGGAGCTACATATAGTAGTAAAGGAATAATAAGTGCAGTATCAGATGCTTTAAGCCAAGCTAAGTAACTTTGAATTTAGACTTGTGATATAACTTACCGAAAGTAAGAGGACTATTTTACTCGGTTGATAGATAATTTGGCTGTGGAGTTCTATCAATATAAGTTGTACCATTCATGCATGTTCCCAAGGCAAGCTTGTGACAGGCATGAATGGTACAACTTCTACTGAAGAAATACCTACAGCCAAATTATCAACACAACACTACGTAAAATAGTCCTCTTACTTTCTAGTATGGAGTATATTTGAAGGTTTAAATCTAATTCATAGTTATGTGGAACAAAAATGTATTTGATTTTGGTAATTCACCAAATAAGTCTAAATATACTTTCTTTATTTTAGGCACAATCAAATAAATAACAAGTTAATTTGCCAGCCTATTTGCCATCATGCTATGTCGGCAAATTGACCTAATAGGCCCGCTATGAGATCAGTTTGCCTCCTTGCCTGATGAAAAATATCCATGGCAACTTTGGAATTGTTGTTTTCTTTCATGTGCCTTAATGATTATTTATAGATAGAAAGTGTACTTTATCACATTCTCATATAGATAAAAAACATAAACTTTGAAATATATTTAAAACTAGAAAGTAAGTAGATTCTTTTGCGGAGCATTGCATTTAGAATATTGGTATGGATTTCTACCAGTAAAGGTTGCTTCATTTCTGCATTGTCCTTAGATGAACTAAGGACAAGCGAAAACAGAGCAACTTTTACTGAAGAAATACCTAGATAAATATTCTAAAGGTAATTTTGTGCAAAGGAGTCTTTTTACTTCCTAGTTAGAATATATTTCAAAGTTCAATATTTTCACGTGTATAATATACGTTTTATTCCTTATTTTGTACGATTTAAGGAATAGACATTTACTTAACTTAATATTTGTGGTAATATGTGGCCGCAAAAAATTTAATAAAATTGATAAATAAAGCAATTATAAGAAAGATAATTTCACTTTTAATTTAGTTGATTAATAGGAATATAGAAGAGGATTTTAAACTTATGAATATTAAACTAAAAAGTTTTAATGTGCTTAATACAGATTCAGTAAAAGCAATAAATTATGTTAATAAAAGTAATTCAAAAGCTTCATTTAAAGATTGTCTTAATTCTAAAAACAATAATATGTCTGAAAGGGATATAAAGCAGTATTTTATAGATGATGAAAAATTATATGATAAATATTGTAAAAAATTAGGTTTGAATAATATAGAGTATGGAAGTAAAGCGTGGGATGAATATAAAGAAAAATTATTTGTTTTTCCGCCTTTAACTGCTCCAGCAGCTGTTAAAGAAGCATGGAATAAAGTAAAAGAAAGTATTCCTAAAGATGATGAAGAAGCCCAGACTGCATTATTTTCTGAAGAAGCTATACTCATGTTAAAAGCATCTTATCCAGAAAATTTTGGATTACCAGCTAACTTTCAACTTAATACAGTAGAAGATTATAAAATGTTGTTTGATAATGATTTAAAGACTAATGAAGAACTTAGAGATATACTAAAAGATACAGATGGGTGGAAACAAACAAGATATATTAATATGATAAAAGATGTAGAAGACAAGCTTAAAGAAGAACTGTTAAAGTATTAAAATTTTAAGACATGTGAAAATATAAATAAAAAGTTCATTTGTTGGCTTGTTTTTAATAAGAGGAAACTCGACTCACATACGCTCACTGAGCAAGCGACCATCATAAAATAATAGATTTGGATTCTTTGCTCATCAGAATATTGTCCTAATGGTTTTACATGAGATCAATTTATGAAAAATAATCATGGCATTTTGGACTAATTGTTTTCTTTCAGGTACCTTAATGATTATTTATGGATAGAAGATGTACATTATCACATTTTCATATAGATAAAAAACATAAACTTTGAAATATATTTAAAACTAGAAAGTAAGTAGATTCTTTTGCGGAGCATTGCATTTAGAATATTACTATAGGTATTTCTTCAGTAAAAGTTGTTTCATTCTTCCTTGTCACAAGCTTGTCTTGGGAACATGCTGGAATGGAACAACTTTTATGGGTAGAAATCCATAGTAATATTCTATAGCAATCGAGTAAAAGAATCTACTTACTTTCGGTAAGTTATAACATAAGCCTAAATATAATGAATAATTTAACTCCAATATAAATATTACTAAATATAAGCAATATTTATATTGGAGTTAAATGTGCCTGACTTAAAGCATTGTAATTTATATTTTGAGGACTCACCAGATTTTTTGGTTGAATATAGAGGGAATTTTAAAGAAGAAATAGAGAAGGTATCTTATGCATGTGGTAACATAATTACAAATACTATTGCAATTGTATCGACATCATATGATTATTTGAATCAACTTTTAAAAGATGTTCCATCAATTATTTTTATTGATCCTAGAAGTATGTTTGTCTTGCAAGATATTTCACCGTCAAATGTCGATAACATAAATAATGTTAAAATTAATCCATATTTAAATTTGACTGGCAAGGGTGTGCTAGTTGGTATGGTTGATACAGGAATAGATTATTTAAATCAGGAATTTATTAGAGAAGATGATACATCAAGGATTATTAGTATATGGGATCAAACAATTTCAGATGTTACAGATGAATCCGTATATATTGGAACTGTTTATTCAAATGAACAAATAAATAATGCCATTAATGCTAAGAAAGATAATGGAGACCCCTATGCAATTGTACCATCAAAGGATGATATTGGACATGGAACTCAGATAGCTGGGATAATAGGTGCAAGAGGTTATAATGGAAAATTTCAAGGAGTTGCACATGATTGTGATTTTGTTATTGTAAAACTATTTGAGTCTATAAATTTCAAAAATAGGTTAAAAAGTAATGGAGTAGAATATACTCCAGTTTATAATAATGCCGAAGTTTTAGCAGCAATAGAGTATTTAAAGAATTTTTCTGTAAAATCTAAAAGACCTATGGTTATATTTTTAGGGGTGGGTACTACGGAAGGAAGTCATGATGGGAATAATATAATTTCTAGATATATAACGTCAATTGGTACTATTAGAGGTATTGTTGTTGTTACTGGAGTTGGAAATGAAGGAGCATCAGAGGGACATGTTTCTGGTGTTATAGCCAACGTAGAAGATATAGCTTCAATTGAGTTGAAAATTCCAAGAGAAATGAAATATTTTTCATTTTATATATGGGTAAGAAAACCTAATAAGGCTGCTTTAAATGTCATTTCTCCAACTGGTGAAACATCTAAATTTATTAAAGTAAAAACAAATAAAATATTTAAGATTGAATTTTTCTTTTTGAATACTGTAATGACGGTTGAATATTATTCACCAGAACATTATACAGGTCATGAGCTTATACATGTTATTTTTGACTCTATTAAACCAGGAATATGGACATTTCAATTAAGAGGTGATTATATAGTCGATGGAAGATATGATATATGGTTACCACCTCAAAAGACATTACCTAAAGATACAAAATTTCTTCAATCAGATCCATTTACAACTCTAACAATTCCATCCACAGCGAGAAAAGTTGCTACTGTAGCATACTTTGGAAATAATAATAACTTAGTTGCTTCTTCAGGTAAAGGATTTAATTCTAATGGATTAATTAATCCGGATTTTGCAACTCTGGGAGTTGATATTTTAACTACTAAAGTTGGTGGAGGAGTAGCAACAGTTTCAGGTAGTTCAGCTGCAGCAGGAATAGCGGCAGGAGCGTGTGCACTTTTACTACAATGGGGAATTGTTGAAGGAAATGATATAACTATGTATTCTAGAAAAATTGTAACTTATTTAATACATGGAGCTGACAGAAGCAATGTTATTTATAAATATCCCAATAGGGAGATTGGCTATGGATATCTTGATTTATTAGGGACATTTAATATTATAAGCGGAACATATAGGAATTATAGAGGGGATATTGATGATGACTTTATTGAATATTATTGTAATAAATTGTTTATAAGAATTCCAAGAGAAATATGGAGGAGTTTATAATGAAGCAAAGTATGGTTCCAGAAAAGATTTTTAGTGATTCGAATTATTATCATTATATGGTTCAATATGAAGGAAATATTGAGGATGAAGTTTCAAAAATGCCAGGTTACTATGCTACAATAATTAATGATAATTATGCAATTATATCTATAAGTGGAGATTTAAAGGTTGATATTGGTGATATAAGACTTACAACAGTTGTATATGTTAAGCCAACCGAAATGTATACACTACAAGATGTTTCTCCAATAGAAGCATCTGGAGCTAGATTTTTGCAATTAAATTTGCCCTTAAGTTTAAATGGAAAAGGCGTAAATGTGGCAGTAATAGATTCTGGCATTGATTATTTAAGTGATGAATTTATGACTGCTGCTGGTGAAACAAGAGTTGAATGCATTTGGGATCAAACAATAATTTCAAATGAGAAGGATAATGATATTTCTGTACCTTTTGGAACAGTTTATAGAAAAGAAAAAGTAAATGATGCTATAAAAGCTTATAGAGAAGGGAAATCACCATATGACATAGTTCCTAGCAGAGATCAAATTGGACATGGTACTAATATGTCTGGAATAATTGGAGCTACTGGTAAAAATCCAGAATTAAAGGGGATTGTTCCAGAATGTGATTTTGTAGTAGTCAAATTAATGATAGATGCTGCATATCAAGCTCAATTTGATGTTAAAGTACCAGTATTTAATTTAACATCAATTTTCTCAGCTTTACAATTTTTGTACGAATATGCACTTAAAAGTAGGAAACCTATGATTGTATATTTCCCTCTTGGAACTAATTTAGGAAGTCATAAAGGAAATGGTATTTTAGAAGAATACATAGAATCAATTACAAGTAGTAGTGGTATAGTATTGGTTACTGGAGCAGGAAATCAAAGAGATGCAGGTGGTCATACATCTGGAACTATATCTCAAGTTGATACGCCTATTGCAATTGAGCTTGAGGTATCACCAGAGCAGAAACACTTAATAATTGATATTTGGACTGAACTTCCTAACGTAATGACTATAGACATAGTATCTCCATCAGGTGAAAATACAGGTATAATACCAAGTATAATTAATTCAACTAGAAACTATACTTTTGTATTTGAAAAAACATCGATAAAAGTTAATTATTATTTTCCAGAGGAAAGTACAGGAGATGAATTGATACGAATTAGATTTTATAGTTTACAGCCAGGTATATGGCTTCTTAGATTGAGAGCAAAGTATATTTTGAGTGGCGTATACAATGCTTGGCTGCCTCAAAGAGGAATAACAGTAGGAAATACTAAGTTTAGTTCATCTGATCCATATGGAACAGTAACTAATCCGGGAACTTCATCTTATGTAGTTACTGCAGCAGCATATAATCAAAATAATAATAATGTTCTTAATTATTCTGGAGTGGCTTTTAGAGATAATTTGATTGATGTAATAGATGTTGCAGCAGGAGGAGTAAATGCTTTAACTGTAGCACCAAGTAATAAAACTGCTATTGTAAATGGGACTAGTGTATCATCAGCAGTAGTTGCTGGAGCTTGTGTTATGTTATTTCAGTGGGGAATTGTTCAAGGCAATGATCCATATATATATTCCCAAACTGTTAAAGCATATTTAGCAAAGGGAACATCACGAAGAAGTGGAGATATATATCCAAATGCTAGATGGGGATATGGTATTCTAGATATTGTTAAGATGTTTCAAAATATGGAGTAAAGTTATATATATAATAACAAGTATATAGAGATATTTTGAATAGTTGTGGATAAATAGATTAGTGATTTATTTATATTGTGTACTAAAATTTGCATTATTGATAAAAAACTAAGTAAATAAATTTGACATTTATTCTGGAATGGTATAATCTTTAATTTAGAAAGACAATTTTATAACAGAATAACTAGGGGAGCTAATATTTTAGCTGAGATTGGAAAGAGTGATTTCCTGGACCCTTATAACCTGATTTGGTTAATGCCAACGGAGGGAAGTATATTAATTAATGTTTACGCGTGATTTATTTATGTATCCCTTTGGGATACATTTTTTTTATGTGAAAAATAGGTTGTCACTCAAATTAAAATTTATCTTGTCTTAAGGAGGGAGAGTGAATGCAAGAAAAAAGTAAAGCACAAAAAATTGCATTAAGTGGATTATTAATTGGTATTTCAGTTATTTTTGGAACACTATCAATGCCAATTGGAGCAGCTAAAATATCTCCAGTACAACATTTTGTGAATGTTGTAGGAGCAATAACTTTAGGTCCAATATATGCAGTTTTAAATGCATTCGTCGCATCACTTATAAGAAATATTATGGGCACAGGCAGTTTGCTAGCTTTTCCAGGAAGTATGATAGGTGCTTTTCTTTCAGGAATTTTTTATAAGAAATTTAGAAGAGCAAGTATGGCTGTTATTGGTGAAGTGTTTGGTACTGGAATTTTAGGGGCATTGATAGCATATCCAGTAGCGGTCTTAATTTTAGGGAAGGAAGCAGCATTTTTTGTATATATAATTCCTTTTACTATGAGCTGTAGTGCGGGAGCTATTATAGCATATTTCTTTTTAAAGGTTTCTGTTATAAGAAAAATATTAATAAATAATGAATTGTCAATAAATAAGGCACATGAAAATAAATAAAAAATAAGCTGGCAAATGGATATGCTATTTTTTGAACGTGCCTAGACATAATTTTAAAGATATTAAGAAAATTTAATGAAGTGTAAATTGTGGAAAGTATAAGATCAAATTTATATTAACTAGAAGGGGTGATTTTATGTTTAGAGCATTAACAATTGCTGGATCAGACACATGCGGTGGAGCTGGAATTCAGGCCGATTTAAAGTCTTTCTCAGCTAATGGAGTTTATGGAATGAGTGTTATAACAGCAGTAACGGCTCAAAATACTATGGGAGTTTTCGGTATTCAAGATATAAATCCAGAAATGATTGAAGCTCAAGTAGATGTTATCTTTAATGACATAAGAGTAGATGCTATTAAGATAGGTATGGTTTCAAAGATTGAATCTATAAAGTCTATATCAAAATCTTTAAAAAAGGTAGGAAAGCTTCCAATGATAGTATTAGATCCAGTCATGATATCTAAAAGTGGATTTAACTTATTATCTAAGGATGCAAAAGAAACATTAATTCATGAATTATTTCCGTTAGCAACATTAATAACTCCTAATTTACCAGAAGCAGAAGAAATTTTAGGAATAGAAATAAAAACTTTAGATGATATGAAACAATCAGCTTTAAAGCTTAAGGAACTTGGACCAAAAGCTGTTTTAGTTAAAGGTGGACATTTAGAGGGAGAAGCGACTGATTTATTATTTGATGGAAAAGAATTCATAATTTTGCCACAAAAAAGAATTAATACTACTCATACTCATGGAACAGGATGTACTTTATCATCTGCAATAGCTGCTAATTTAGCTAAAGGAATGACAATAGAAGCAGCTGTAAGACAAGGAAAAAAGTATGTAACAACTGCTATAGAACATGGCTTTGAATTAGGAAAAGGAGTAGGTCCTACTAATCATTTTTATGAGCTTTATAAGAAAGCTGGAATTTAGACACAATCAAGAGATATTAATAAGAATGATTAATTATATAAAAACATAAAGAATTTATTTAATAACATTACAAATTAAATTATTAGTAAAAATTGAGAGGAGAATAAACAATGAATTATAAAACTCAAATGGAAGCAGCTAAAAAAGGTATAGTAACTAAAGAAATGAAGGTAGTAGCTAAGAAGGAAAATATATCAGAAGAAAAATTAATGAAACTTGTAGCGGAAGGTAAAGTAGCTATTCCAGCTAATGTTAATCATAAATCTCTTAGCCCAGAAGGAATTGGTGATGGACTTAAAACAAAGATAAACGTAAATTTAGGTATTTCAGGTGATTCAGTTGATTATTGCAGAGAAATGGAAAAAGTAAAAATGGCAATTGATTTTGGTGCTGAAGCTATAATGGATTTAAGCAACTATGGAAAAACTCAAGAATTTAGAGAAAAACTTATTGAATATTCACCTGCTATGATAGGTACAGTTCCTATGTATGATGCAATTGGATACTTAGAAAAAGAACTTTTAGATATAAAAGCAGAAGATTTTTTAGACGTAGTTAGAGCTCATGCTAAAGCTGGAGTTGATTTTGTTACTATTCATGCTGGAATAAATAAGAGAACAATCTCAGTTTTTAAAGAAGATAAAAGAAAGTTAAATATTGTATCTAGAGGTGGATCATTATTATTTGCTTGGATGGAGATGACAGGTAACGAAAATCCATTTTATGAACATTATGATGAGTTACTTGAAATTCTTAGAGAATATGATGTGACAATAAGTCTGGGAGATGCAATGAGACCTGGATGTATTGATGATTCAACTGATGCTGGTCAAATTACTGAACTTATAGAATTGGGTCTATTAACAAAAAGAGCTTGGGAAAAAGATGTACAAGTTATGATTGAAGGTCCAGGACATATGGCTATGAATGAAATTGCTGCTAACATGCAAATTGAAAAAAGATTATGTCATGGTGCACCATTCTATGTTTTAGGACCTCTTGTTACTGATATTGCACCAGGATATGATCATATTACATCGGCTATTGGTGGAGCTATTGCTGCAACACATGGAGCTAACTTCTTATGTTATGTGACACCAGCTGAACATTTAAGACTTCCAGATTTATCAGATGTTAAAGAAGGAATTATTGCATCAAAAATTGCGGCTCATGCAGCAGATATAGCTAATGGTATTCCAGGAGCAAGAGATAGGGATAACGCTATGGCAGATGCTCGCCAAAAACTTGATTGGGAAGAGATGTTTAAGATTGCTATCGATGGTAAGAAAGCTAAAGAATATTTTGAAAGTATACCACCAGAAGAAAAACATAGTTGCTCTATGTGCGGAAAGATGTGCGCTGTAAGAACTACAAATAAAATCTTAAATGGTGAAAAAGTAGAACTTTTTGATAAAAAATAAACTTAGATATATGAAAGAAAATATACATTAAGTTTATAGAAACATTTTGAAGGGAGGGAATTTAGTAAGAAATTTGATAATAGATATTCTTACTAGAGTTTTATGGACAATAAACTAGTTTTTGAGGTAGAAAGATTATTAAATGAGGTTAAAAATAAGAAACCTCTTGTACATAACATAACTAATTATGTTACGGTTAATGATTGTGCAAATATCTTGCTTGCATTAGGTGCATCGCCAATTATGGCTGACGATGTTAAAGAAGCAGCAGATATAACTAAAATTTCATCTGCTCTTGTAATAAATATTGGTACTTTAAACGAAAGAACAATTGAATCAATGATTTTAGCGGGAAGAAAAGCCAATGAATTAAACATTCCAGTTGTTTTTGATCCAGTAGGTGCAGGTGCATCAGAATTTAGAAACGCTACTACTAAAAAAATACTTGAAGAAATAAAGATAAGCGTTTTACGTGGAAATATGTCGGAAGTTAAGTTTATAAGTGGACTAAAATCAACAACTAAAGGAGTTGATGCTTCTGAAAATGACGTAAAAACATGTAATGATCAAGGTATAAAAGTAGCAAGAAATCTTGCTAATAAACTTAATTGTACTGTAGCTATCACAGGGGTAACGGATATAGTATCTGATGGAGAAAGAGTAGCTATACTTAAAAATGGGACTAAAATGCTATCAAATGTTACTGGAACAGGTTGTATGACAAGTGCATTAGTTGGAGGATTTTGTGGTGCAGGTTCAGATTATTTTATAGCAGCTATTTCAGGGATTATATCTATGGGAATTGCAGGTGAAATTGCTTTTGAAAAAGCAGGCAAAATTGGAACAGGTAGTTTTCATATAGCAATTATAGATGCAATAAGTAACTTAGACTCTGAAACAATTAGAAATATGATTAAAATTAAATAATTATAAATTTAGGCGTATATCTAATAATATAAATTGGGTATACGCATTAATATATTTAGAACAAAAAATTAAATTTAATATTAGTGAGGTAAAAATTAATGAAACCTAAAATGAATTATAGCATTTATCTTGTAACAGATAGAGATTTAATGAGTACAGAAACTTTAGAGGAAGCTGTTGAACAAGCTATAATTGGAGGATGTACGTTAGTTCAACTAAGGGAAAAAGAGTGTTCATCCTTTGATTTTTATAATACAGCAATAAAAGTAAAACAAATAACAGACAAGTATAAAGTTCCATTAATAATAAATGACAGAGTAGATATTGCATTAGCGGTTGATGCTACAGGAGTACATGTTGGTCAAAGTGATCTACCAGTAACAATTGTAAGAAAAATTATAGGTGAAGATAAGATTATTGGAGTATCAACAGGTACATTGGAGCAAGCTATTAAAGGTCAAAAAGATGGAGCGGATTATTTAGGTGTTGGTGCAATGTATGCAACAGGAACTAAAAAAGATGCAAATCCAACTTCTATGGAAGAACTAAAAAAAATAAGAGAAAGTGTATCGTTACCTATAGTTGTAATAGGTGGGATTAATAAAGAGAGAGTTAAAGATTTTGAAGGTTTAGGAATTGATGGACTTGCAATAGTTTCAGCTATTATAGCTCAAAAAGATATTATTAAAGCTACAACAGAATTAAAAACAATTTTTACAAAAAGTTAATTTATTAAGGCACATTCAATCTGATAAAAAATTTATTTTTGGATGTGATTTAATAATAGTTTTGTTTTGTATGAACTGTAGATAAATTTTAATTAATTTATCTACAGTTCTTTTTATTAGTTAAAAAACATGGTAAATATGGAACTAAAATACCATTTGAATTATAATAGTTATATGAAAATTTTAACTAGACTTTATTGATTATATATGTATTTAAAGAACATTTGATAAGTGAAATTAGGAGAGTGATATGATGTATATAAAACCACTGCAAAGCTTTAGGAAAGTAATCTATTTAGAACTTGTATTTATAATTATAGCAACTGTATTTATATTGGGATATTTATGGATTAGCGGCGAATATAATACATTTAATCAAGACTCGGAAAAGAGAAAACAAGAGTTTATTAGTAATCAGCAAATTCTCCTTAAAAATGAAGTGAATAGTCAAATTGATTATATTCAATATATGAGAGTACAGACGGAAGAGAGATTAAAAGAGAATATAAAAAACAGAACTTATGAAGCTTATGATATTGCAATGAATATTTATAATCAAAATAAAGATAAGAAAAGTAAGCAAGAAGTTCAAAAGTTAATTAAAGATACTTTAAGGGATATAAGATTTAACAATGGTAGAGGATATTATTTTATAGATACTCTAGATGGAAATGTAATATTGTATCCTACTATGCCTGAAACCGAAGGTACGAATATTTTAGAAATTAAAGATCAACAAGGAAACTATGCTTTAAAAGATGAGATAAATTTAGTGAAGAGTCAAAATGAAGGAATAATAACTGGATATTGGACAAACCCTAATTATAAAGATAATGAAGGGCATAAAAAGATTACATTTGTGAAAAAATTTGAACCATATAATTGGTATATGGGAACAGGAGAATATGTAGATGATGTAGAGAATGATATAAAGAAAGAAATTATACACCGAATTGGGGCTGTTAGGTTTGGAGAAAAAAATGATAATTATATATTTATTGATAATTTTGATGGAGTTGAAATATGCAATAGTGTATACCCTGGTTATGTTGGTAAGAATATTTGGGATATGGAAGATCTCTATGGAACAAAGATAATACAACAACAAACTTCTATAGCTAAAAATAATGAAGAGGGAGGTTTTCTAACGCATTATTGGAAAACTCCAGATTTAAATAATGTCTTTCAAAAAATGACATTTGTAAGAGCAGTACCAGAATGGAATTGGGTGATTGGATCAGGAGTTCAATTTGATGAACTTCAAAATACTGTGAATGATAATGAAGCTAAAATAAAGGAGAAAGTGATACAGAAAATAAAAAATATTATTATACTATTAATAGCGGTGTTAATAGTAGCTTTTATTTTAACTAGATATTTAATGAAAAAAACTCAAAAGAGCTTTGATATATTTTTTGATTTTCTAAATAATGCTTCAAGAAAACATGTGAAAATAGATGTAGAAAAAATGGAATATAATGAGTTTAAGGAATTAGCTATTGCAGCTAATACGATGGTTGATGAGAGAAATAGAATAGAGCAAGCTATAAGAATAATGAATGATGAGTTAAAAGAACGTGTTCAGCAGAGAACAAAAGAAATAGAAGAACTCAATGCAAATTTAGATAAAAAAGTTGATGAAAGAACTTTGGAATTAAGTAATTTGTTAAATATAGATGGTCTTACACAAATTTATAATCATAAATATATGATTGAAAAATTAAAAATTGAAATTAAAAAAGCAAAAGAGTCCGATGAAAAATTATGTGTTATTATGTTTGATATAGATCATTTTAAATCTACAAATGATAATTATGGTCATCAGTGTGGTGATGATGTTCTTGTTGCAGTTGCAGGAACTATAAACGAGCATATGAGAGAAAATGATGCAGTTGGACGTTATGGAGGAGAAGAGTTTATTGCAATTCTGTCTAAAACAAATATTGAAATAGGATACAAGATTGTAGAGAAAATAAGGCAGAGAATAATGAGTCTACAATTTAAACAAAAAGGATTATCTATAACTATTAGTGGTGGAATTATTGAGCATTCGTATGAAGATGCAATTGAGATTATAAGAAAGGCAGATGAAAAGTTGTATCAAGCAAAGAAAAAAGGTAGAAATAGAATTGAAAGATAATAACTTTTATGTTTAAGTATTAAAAAGACTGGTATATACTTTTAGTAAGATTATTAATTAAGGCACAATCAAATAAATAACAAGTCCGTTTGCCAGCCTATTTTCCATCATCCTTGTTCGGTAAATTGACCTAATAGTCCGCAATGAGGACAATTTTTCTCATTGCCTGATGAAAAATATCCATGGCACTTTGGACTTAATATTTATTTTCATATGCCTAAAAAGCAATATAATTTATCTACAATAAAAATCATATTGGTGATTAAATTGTGGATAAGTATATTTTTTAAGCACAAAAATGTTAATAATTTACTAAAGTGTAGGAAAGGTAGCGAAACGTGGAGATTAAGGATAAGATATTTTATGCTTTAAAAAAATATTATGGATTTGATACTTTAAGAAGAGGGCAGTTTGAAATTATAGATAGTATTCTTAATGGTAGAGATACTTTTTGCCTTATGCCAACTGGTGCAGGAAAATCTATATGTTATCAAATTCCTGCAATAATAATGAAGGGGATAACTATTGTAATATCTCCGTTGATTTCGCTTATGAAAGATCAAGTTGATAATTTAATTGAAGTTGGAATCAAAGCATCGTATATAAATAGTACACAAAGTATAAATACTATAAGAAACATATTGATAGAAGCATCTATGGGTGAATACAAAATCATATACATTGCACCTGAACGGTTAGAATCAAAAATATTTTTAGATATGGTCAATGAACTTGAAATTTCTCAAATAGCAATAGATGAAGCTCATTGTGTTTCTCAGTGGGGGCATGATTTTAGAAATAGTTACTTAGGAATTTCTAAGTTTTGTAACATGCTTAAGAAAAAACCGATAATTTCAGCTTTTACAGCTACAGCCACTGAGGAAGTTAGATTAGACTGCATAAAACTTTTAGGACTGAAAGATCCATACATATATAAAGGGGATATTAATAGAGAAAACTTAAAACTTATTATCTTGAAAGAAATAGATAAAGTTGAAGAATTAAAAAGTATATTGAGGGATAACGAAGGAGAAGCAGGTATAATTTACTGTGCTTCAAGAAAAGAAGTTGATAGTTTACATTATTATTTAAAAGATTTAGGATTTAGTGTTGGAAAATATCATGGTGGACTTAATGATGATGAAAAAGAAAACTATCAAGAGGACTTTTTATATGAGAAAATAGATATAATAGTTGCAACGAATGCTTTTGGTATGGGGATAGACAAATCTAATGTAAGGTTCATTGTACATTTTACACTTCCTCAAAATATAGAATCTTATTATCAGGAAATAGGTAGAGGGGGAAGAGATGGGGAGAATTGTAATTGTTATTTATTCTACTCAGAAAGTGATATAAGTAGAGTTGAATATATAATAAATAAAAGTTCTTCATTAAATAGAAGAGAAGTACATCTTAAAAAATTACAATGTATGATTGACTATTGTAATTTAAAGGAATGCTATAGAAAATATATATTAAATTATTTCGGAAATAATCAAAAAATAAATTATTGCAATAATTGCAGTAATTGCTTAAATGATGATGAATTAAAAGATTTCACAAAAGAAAGTCAAATGATTTTAGCTACAGTTTTTAGAACAAGAGAAAGATATGGTGTATCAGTTCTTATAGATATTTTAAAAGGGTTTAATGGTCCTAAAATAATACAAAATAAATTAGATAAAGTTACAACCTATGGAATAATGAAAGAGTATGGAACGTCATTCATAAGAGCTTTAATTAAAAGTTTATTAGATGAAGGTTATGTTAGCTTAAAAGAAGGAACATATTCAATGTTAAAGTTAAACTCAAATTCAATGAAAATATTAAAGGGAGAAAAAAATGTAGTATTTAAGATATTAGATAATGAAGAACCTATTTTAAATAAAGAATTATTTGAAGCTTTAAGGATATGGAGAAAAAATAAAGCGCTTAGAGAAAGAATTAAACCATATATAATTTTTTCTGATACAAGTTTAATTTCAATTTCAAACACTAGACCTAAAACCGTGAATGAATTACTAGAAGTCAGAGGCGTTGGAAGTAAGAAGATTGAAGCCTATGGAAAAGAGATATTAAATATAGTTAACGGATTTAAGGCACATTCAAAAAAATAACAATTAGATATCTATAGGAGGTTGTGATTAAATAAAATTTTACATTTAAATGAACAAATATGATCAGATGTTCTTAGTAATTATTTGTGCATATAATAATGTACTTTATCACATCCTCCTGATAAACAAACTATCCTTTAGATTAAACTTTGAAATATATCCTTTCGGTAAGTGAGCACATAAGTCTAATTTATAAGCCATCTATATTTATTTATACAAATTGAAGATTACCTTTTATTAGAAAAGCATTAATTTCTTCTTCATTGAGATATACATCTCCGATAAGTCCATGAGTTCTATAGAGCTCATTATAGTTATGAAAATCTGAGCCTGCAGTATAAAGAAGATTATTATCGTCAGCAAATTTTAAAAAATATTCAGTATCGTTTTCGGTATTACTAAAATATCTAGCTTCTAATCCATCAAAATCCATTTTTATTATATTTATAAAGTCTTGAGTTGATAGAAGAACTGGATGTGCTAAAACGACAGTGGCTCCAAAAAACCTAAGTATTTTAATACCTTCATGTACGAATAATCTATTACTCCTATAGTCATCATTTAAATACGTACCAAGAATTCTTTTTATTTCTGAAATTTTGTGGGTTTTAATATATTTCAATATTTCAATAAGAAGTTCATTTTTATATGAATTATCTTTAAAATATCCTAGAATATGAACTTTAGTGCTGTTATATCTGGTAGAGAGTTCAACACCGGGAATTACTTTAATTCCAATTTCATTACCGTATAAAATAGCTTCATCAATGCCTAATGTAGTGTTGTGGTCTGTTAAAGCAATAATATCAACATTTCGTTTTTTTGCGAGTAAAACAATCTCTTTAGAAGTACAATTTCCATCAGAAGCAATCGAGTGAATATGAAAATCTCCTTTTTTAAACATAATAAAATAACCTCTATATTAATTCTGTTACAAAGACTTTTTATAAAATATATAACCAATAAAATTTTAGAAGATAGTTAGAGTGATTATAATAAAATATTATATTATATTTTATGAGTTAAAAAATTATTTATAACTGTATTAGTTTTTATATTGCATAAAGCAAGAGAGGATGCATTATCAGGATTAGTTCCTTGAAGGTGTAGTATCTATAATTTTTGCAGGAATAATAATTATAATAAGTAAAAACAAAGCCACAAACTTTTAAGTTTGTGGCTTTATTTTACTTATTATTTATTACCTTATCTAAAAATTCTTTACATCTATCACTTGTTGGGTGTGTAAAGATTTCTTCTGGAGCACCTTCTTCTAAAATGTATCCTTTGTCCATAAATATAACTCTATCGGATACATCTCTAGCAAAGTTCATTTCATGTGTTACAACAACCATAGTCATTCCTTCTTGAGCTAGGTCTTTCATAACCTTAAGAACTTCACCAACCATTTCAGGGTCTAGAGCTGAAGTTGGTTCATCAAATAAAAGAATTTTTGGATTCATTTCAAGAGCTCTAGCAATTGCTACTCTTTGCTTTTGACCACCTGATAATGTATCAGGATAAACATCTTTCTTATCTTTTAATCCTACTTTATCTAATAAGCTAAGAGCTTTTTCAGTAGCTTCGGCTCTGTTCATTTTTTTCAATTCTAAAGGTGCTAAAAGCATGTTTTCTAAAACTGTTAGGTGTGGAAATAAATTAAATGATTGGAAAACCATACCTATGTTTTCTCTTAATTTATTTATATCCTTATTATTTACTAATTCTTCACCTAATATAGTTATACTACCAGATTGAATTTCTTCTAATCCATTTAAACATCTTAGAAATGTACTTTTTCCTGAACCTGATGGACCTATTATGCAAAGTACTTCACCTTCTGTTACTTCTACTGAAATATCTTTAAGTACTTCTAATGATCCATAGCGTTTTTTGAGATTTTTAGCGCTTATTGCCATAGCTTAATCTCCTTTCTATGTAGCCTGAGGCTATAGTTAATAGTGTTATTAATATAAAATACATTACAGCCATAATTGCATACATTTGAAGTGGTTTAAAGTTTCTTGCAATTATGATTTGTCCGCTTAATGTAAGTTCTCTTATACTTATTACTGATAAAATTGAAGTATCTTTTATTGTCACAATAAATTGATTTATTATAGATGGAATCATAATTTTAATAGCTTGTGGCAATATAACTTTTTTCATAGCTTTAGTGTAGCTAAGACCTAAGCATCTAGCTGCTTCCATTTGTCCATTATCTACAGCTTGTATTCCTGCTCTAAATATTTCAGCCATATAAGCAGAGGCGTTTATTGTTAAAGTTATTATTGCAGCTACCATTGGATCAAATTTTATGCTTAATGCTTGCCCAACTCCAAAGAACAGGAACAAGGCTTGAATCATAAGCGGAGTTCCTCTGATTATATATATGTAAACTGTTGCTATAGATTTTAGTATCTTAACTTTACTAATACTAAATATTCCTAAAATAATTCCTAGTATTACAGCTAGAATTAATGATATTACTGCAATCTCTACAGTTACAAGAAGTCCGCTTAATAAACTAGGCAAACTATCTTGTATTAATGATATAATTTCCATTATGTGCACTCCTTACTATTTGGCTATATATTCAGAAACAATTTCGTCATATTTTCCATTTTCCTTTAATTTTTTAAGTCCTTCATTAAATTTATCTAGTAGTTCCTTATTAGATCCTTTTTTAACAGCAAATCCATAATTTGCAGTATCTAGTTTTTGTCCTACCATTTTTAATGAAGTACCAGGATCAACTTTAATTTTATATGCAATAACAGGATAATCTTCTACTAAGAAATCAGCATTATTATTTTCTACTGCTTGGAACATTGATGGAGAATCATCAAAGTAGTTTAAAGTTAAATTATATTTATCTTTATTATCTTCTGCAAATTTAGATCCGGCAGTTCCTTTTTTTATTGAAGCTGATTTATTAGTTAAATCATTAACAGAATTTATTGAAGTATTATTTTTGTTAACTACAAGTGATAATCCAGATTCAAAATATGGATCAGAGAAATCTAAAGTTTGTTTTCTTGCATCTGTAATTGTAATAGCAGATATAGCACCATCTAATTGATTTGATACAAGTCCAGGAATGATTCCATTAAAGTCCATTGGCTTTAAGTCATATTCAAATCCTTCTTCTTTAGAAATTGCATCTAATAGTTCTACATCTATGCCTTTATAAGTTCCATTTTCTTCAATTGAAAATGGTGCAAATTTTGCATCACATGCAATAGTATATTTTTTATTATTATTTCCGCTTTTATTATCAGTACTTTGTCCACAGCCAGCTAACATTCCTATTGAAACGATTGATACTAATAAAACACTAAAAATTGATTTCTTCTTCATTATTATATGCCCCTTTACAAAATTATTTTTTTATAATATAAAAATTAATTGTTGTATATTTATTAATTTTTTTTTCAATTTACTAAACTTAAACTTAAATTTTTTTTTGTATTATGAAATTTATTATATAATTCAATTCAAAAACTGTCAATAATAGTATACATATAAAATAATTTTAATGACAGTAATTTTTATAGATGGTATCAATAATAATAATATATTATGCTACATTTTAGTTTTTAAAAATTATTTTTTATATAATATGAAATATGAATTGAAATGCATTACTTCCTTCATTATTTATTTATATTAATATTATAGAAAAAAACAATGCATAAATATGCAACAACGTGTGGTGAAAATAAATATATATAAATTTAAAATTAATTTATATATTTTCAATAGTTATATTTTATATTATTATGTGTGTTTTATTAACAAAATAAACTATGTAATATGATTTTATATAACTATAAAATTAATATTACATAGTCTATTTAGAGGAGAGTTTTATTTAGCGATGTATTGATCAACAATCTTATCGTATTGACCATTTTCTTTTATTTTCTTAAGTCCATCATTGAATTTATCTAATAATTCCTTGTTAGATCCTTTTTTAACAGCAAAACCATAATCAACATTTGTTAATTTATCTCCAGCGATTTTTAATTTTGAATTAGGGTCAACTTTAAGTTTATATGCGATAACAGGATAATCTTCTAATAAGAAATCACAGTTTCCATTTTCAACAGCTTGGAACATTGATGGAGAATCATCAAAGTAGTTTAAATTTAAACTATATTTCGATTGATTATCTTCAGCAAATTTAGCTCCAGCAGTTCCTTTTTTTAGAGAAGCAGATTTATTAGTTAAATCACTTTCTCCATTAATAGTAGTATTATTTTTATTAACAACTAGTGATAAACCAGACACAAAATATCCATCGGAGAAATCTAGAGATTGTTTTCTCTCATCTGTTATACTCATACCAGCTATTGCTCCATCTAATTGATTTGCTGTAAGTCCAGGAATAATTCCATTGAAATCCATTGGTTTTAATTCGTATTCAAATCCTTCTTCTTTGGCAACAGCATCAAGTACCTCTACGTCAATACCTTTATAAGTTCCGTTTTCTTCAAATGAAAATGGTGCATATTTTGCATCACATGCAATTACATACTTTTTGTTCCCATCATTTGTGTTTGAGCTTGAATTACCGCATCCGACAAGACTAAATGCTAATACACCTGTTAGTAAAACTGAAATTATTGATTTTTTCTTCATTTTTTTAAATCCCCCTTAAATAAGAATATGATAGAAGATGAAATAAGAATTTCATTTTTCATAATTTCTAAAATAGATATATTAATTATGAAAAATTTGAGTTTTATGTTTAAAAAATAAAAAAGAGTCCACAAACCTAGCTGATTTGCGAACTCCATTGTTCAAATCCTTGATTTAATAATACATAAATAATAATTAAAAGTCAAGAAAGATGTTAAATTTACATAATAAAAAAAGATTAGACCTTTTAAAATGATATTTTTTGAAAAAAATAATTCATTTTTATGAAATATATTGTTGATTAATTGCATAAAATTATGGTGAATAGTAAAAAATCACACAATTATTTAACAATAGAAATCATAAATGATTATGTGAATGTTGAATTTACTACTCACCACATTATATAAATAAAATTATGGGCTTTATACATAGGGATACAAATTAAAAAGTGGATTTGTAATTATAAATATATATTTACCAAACCAAATGTAGTCTCTATACTAGAAATCAAATACATTTTTGTGAAACAGACATTTGAAAATGAGTTGTGAAGTTTGTTAATAAGAGGTTGTTCTATTATTGCTTGTCCTTAACTTGCTTAAGGAGCATGCAGGAATAGGGCAATATCTTATTTAGAAACTTCCAACTAATTTTCATAGTCCTGTGGAACAAAAATGTATTTGATTTCGGTTAGCTATAACATAAGTCTAAATTGTTGAGAATTTATATATTGTTTTATGGTCATATTTTTCTCCAGCTTTAAGTATTGGAGATTTAAAATTACTACAGTTTATTGAATTAGGGAAGTATTGTGTTTCAAGACAAAATGCATTTCGCATATTATAAATAGCATTATCTTTTCCAATATCAGAGCCATCAAGAAAGTTTGCAGTATAAAATTGAACTCCAGGTTGTGTTGTATATACATCTAGAGAGATACCAGTATGTTCGCATATTGCCTTAGCAACTTTAGTTAATGGTGAATCTGTAGTGTTTAACACCCAATTATGGTCATAGCCATTTCCGAAAGTAATTTGCTCATAGTCACTATTAATATTTGCACCAATAGGAGTTAAAGTCCTAAAATCCATAGGAGTTCCATCTACATTTCTTATTTCTCCAGTAGGTATAGAATATTTATCGTTTACAGTAAACTTATCAGCATTAATCATTATCTTATGATTAAGAACATCACCAGATGAATGACCACATAAATTAAAATAAGAATGATTTGTAAGATTAATAATAGTATCTTTATCACTTGTTGCTTCATAGTGTAATTCTAATGAGTTATCTTCAGTTAAAATATATTTCACATTAACATTAAGATTTCCAGGATAACCTTCTTCACCATCAACACTTAAATAAGAAAGTTGTAATATATTATTTTTATCTTCAATTAACGTTGCATTCCAAAGTACTTTATCAAAGCCTTTTATTCCACCATGAAGGTGATTTGGTCCATTATTTGTAGCTAATTTATATTCCTTATCATTAAGTTTAAAAGTACCATATTGGATTCTATTAGCAAAACGTCCTACTAAGGCACCAAAATATTTATCACCTTTTAAATAGCCTTCTAAAGAATCATAACCTAAAACTACATCATGAAATTCACCATTTTTATCAGAAGTTAATAATGAAACAATTGTACCACCATAAGTGGAAACTTTAACTTCCATTCCATTATTATTTTTTAATGTATAAATATAAACCTCTTTTCCGTTAGGTAATAAACCGAATAAATTTTTTTCTATAGACATAATAAACACCTCACAATTAATATATATTGACTAATAGTATACGATTGCATAACATGTACATCAAAAGATGTATGTACAAGTATATTATAATACAATAGGTCTGTACATACAATTACTTACAGCAAATTAATTGAAAAATTCTGCTAGAGCAGATGAAAGAAAATAACGAGAAGAATATATTTAATAATTATTATATTTAAGAATTATTATGTTAAAATTATATTACAAATAATGGAAAAATAATTGTGATTATATGCATCTATGAGACAAGAAAGGAGGTAGTTATGTGGAAATTAATTATTGCAGATGATGAGCCTAAAATTAGAAGAGGCATTAGGAATATGATGAATTGGGAAAGTTATGATATAGAGATAATTGGTGAAGCAGAAGATGGGGAAATTGCTTTAGAGGTAATTAGTGAGAAAAAGCCTGATATTGTTCTATTAGATATTAATATGCCATTTATAAATGGATTAAATCTTTTGAAAAAGTTAAATAATTTAAATATTAAAAGTCTTGTGATAATAATAAGTGGATATGATGATTTTTCATATGTGCAAAGAGCATTACAGTTTAAAGTATTTGATTATATTTTGAAACCTGTAAATAAGAAGAATATGTCTGAAATAATATTAAAAGCAATTTGTAGGCTTGAAGAAATTAAAAGGGAAGAAAATTATAAAACATGGGTGAAAAAACAGTTAACTAACAACATAGACAAACTAAGAAAGACATTTTTTAGTGAATGGCTGGATAATAAATTAACTGATGATGAAGCGTTAGCTGAAATGAATTTTTTTAATATTAAATTTGAAGATAATATAGGAATTATAATTATAAAACTTATTGATAAAATGAATTTTGAAATAGTAAACAAAGATTGGAATGAAGATTTATTAGAATTTGCGATTTCAAACTTATTAAATGAAGAATTCAAAGATTTTAAAAATAAACTTATTTTTACAGATGATAAAAAAAATATTATATTAGTTGCTAATATAAATGAAACAGTAAATTGGATTAACACTGAGAAAAGGATACAAGTAGATATATCAAAATATTTAAAATGTAGTGCAATAGTTAAGCAAAAAGAAATATATGGTGGCATTTTAAAAGTAAAAAATGCTTATACTGATCTTATAAATACCATAAATGACGAAAAGAAATATAATCCTATTGTATTGTTTGCCATTAAATATATAGAAGAAAATTATTATTTAAATAATTTAAGTGTAAATGAAATTTCAAATAAATTAGAAGTAACATCCTCATATTTAAGCAAACTAATAAAAAAGGAAACAGGATTATCGTTTATAGATTACTTAACTAATGTGAGAATAAAACAAGCTATGTGCATTATGAGAGATCCTATAGTTAAGATTTATGATGTTGCTGAATTAGTTGGATATAGCAATCAGCATTATTTTTGTAGAGCTTTTAAAAAAATTGTTGGAGTTTCTCCCACAGAATATAAGAGAGGGCGATAATAATGAAGAAGAAAAGAATTATAATATTTATGATAATAGTTACAATTTTTTTATGTATGATTACTTTTCTTATAATAAAGCTATATGAATCAAAAATGAAAGAAAAAGATACATTTGTTATTGGAATGTCTCAAGCAAACTTATATGAACCATGGAGAATAGCTATGAATAAGGAAATTTCAGAGGAAGCTAAAAAACATAATAATGTAAAAATAATTTATAAGGATGCTGGAGGAGATTCTGAAAAGCAAAAAAAAGATATACAGGATTTAATTAATTTTGGAGCAAATTTATTAATAGTATCAATAAATGACTCTAAAGAATTAACTCCAGCTGTTAAGAAAGCGTATGAATCAATACCAGTAATAGTATTAGATAGAGCTGTTGAAGGTTATGATTATACGCTTTATATAGGTTCAGATGCAAAATCAATAGGAGTACAAGCAGGCGAGTTAGTAAATCAATTGACAGGTACAAGTAATATGAAGATTATAGAGGTACAAGGTATGCTTAATTCTATTACAGATGAAGAAATAACCAATGGATTTAAAGATTCAATTGGAAAAAATAGAAATATAACTATAGATAGAACTATTGTTGGAGATTGGCAAAAGAGTGAAACTCAAGATAAAATTGAAAATATTCTGAAGGATGATACAAATATAAATTTAATTTTTGCACATAGTGACTATATGGCATTAGGTGCATATTATGCAGCTCAAAACGTAGGAGATAAAAATATAAAGATAATAGGTGTGGATGGGCTGGAAGGACATGAAAATGGAATACATCTGGTTAAAAATGGACAGCTCGAAGGAACATTTACTTGTAAGACTGGAGGGAAAGAAGCAGTACAATATGCAGTAAAAATATTAAAAAAGAAAGAGGAAATTCCTAAAAAAATTTTATTAGAATGTAATAAAATTACTAAGAAAACTTTAAATTAATAACATATACTTTGCATAAATAATTTAAGCCACATTTAAAAAATAACAAGTTGATTTTGATGAAATTTTGAACTTGTTATTTTATTTTATGAATCTAAGATTAAGAGCTAAAAAGTATACAAAAGTTCTAAATTGTGCAAATACAATTTGGAGTTATAAATATATAATAGATTTATGAAAACGAAAACATAGTATGGGGGGATTAGTAATGAAATTTAAAAAGATGATGGCATTGGTAGCTAGCACAGTTTTATGTGTAGGAATGCTTGCAGGATGTGGAAGTACAAGCTCTAGTACAGGATCTCAATCAACAAGTAGTAAATCAGATAAAAAGGTAATTGGTTTTGCACAAGTTGGTGCAGAAAGCGGTTGGAGAACAGCAGAAACTGATTCAATTAAATCAATCCCAACTTTAGATTCAAATTTCGATTTAAAATTCTCTGATGGTCAACAAAAACAAGAAAATCAAATTAAAGCAATAAGATCATTTATTGCACAAAAGGTAGACTTAATTGCCTTAGATCCAGTTGTTGAGACAGGATGGGATACTGTATTGCAAGAAGCTAAAGATGCTAAAATTCCAGTAGTAATTGTTGATAGAAATGTAACAGTTTCTGATGATTCACTTTATAAATGCTTTTTAGGTTCAGATATGGAAGAGGAAGGGAAAAAGGCAGCTCAGATTGTAATTGATCAATTTGGTAAGGATGCAAAACTTAATATAGCTGAACTTCAAGGAACTGTTGGATCAACTGCAATGGTTGGAAGACAAAAAGGATTTAATGAAACTATAAAAGATTGTCCAAATTATAAGATAGTAAAATCACAAACAGGTGACTTTACTCGTGCAAAAGGTAAAGAAGTAATGGAAGCTTTCTTAAAATCAGATGGAGATAATATAAATGTATTATGGTCTCATAATGATGATATGGCTGTTGGTGCTATTCAAGCTATAGAGGAATATGGAAAACAACCAGGTAAAGATATATTTATAGTTTCATGTGATGGTATTAAAGATATGTTCCAATTAATGGCTGATGGTAAATCAAATGCAATTGTTGAATGTAACCCATTGCTTGGACCTCAATTATTAGAAGTGTCTAAAGATATACTAGATGGTAAAGATGTTGAAAGATCTATAAAGTCTAAAGAAAGCCAATTCTTACAAAAGGATGCAGCAACTGAATTACCTAATAGACAATATTAATATAGATATCCAAAATATAAATCATATTTATGCGATAGTTAACCGAAATTCCATACATTTTTGTTCCACAGAGCCATGAAATTTTCACTGAAATGTTCTAAATACAAGGTTGTGCCCATTTTTGCATGCTCCTAATATAAAAGCTCAAAGAGAAAGTTCGAATAACGAAATGTAAAATTTCGATTCTCACTTTTAGGACAAGCAAGAAAATGGTACAACCTTGTACTAAGAACCTTCACAGTTCAATTTCAATGCCTGTTTCACAAAAATGTATGTAATTTCTAGTATGGAAACACATTCTAATTATAAGTCTAATCTTAGATTGGATATCTATAACATTAAGCAATATAAGAGCTGGACATTAAGTTCAAGCTCTTATATTTAAAGTTTAAAAGTACGTACATGTTAATACATATTCATTAAAGTAAAGGGAGGGGTATAAATGAATGATTCGGATATAATTCTAGAAATGAAAGGCATAAGTAAGGTTTTTCCAGGGGTTAGAGCACTTTCAAATGTTGATTTTACTCTTAGAAAAGGCGAAATTCATACACTTATGGGTGAAAATGGAGCTGGTAAATCAACTTTAATAAAAGTATTAACTGGAGTTTATGAAATAGATGAAGGTGAAATTATACTAAGAGGAAAAAATATAAAAATTTCATCTACACAAGAGGCACAAGGTTATGGAATAAGTACTGTTTATCAAGAAGTTAATCTGTGTCCCAATTTAACAGTTGCTGAAAATATATATATTGGTCGTCAGCCAATGAAATCTGGATTAATAAATTGGAAGAAAATAAATGTAGATGCAGAAAAATTGCTTAAGGAAAGACTTAATTTAAACATAGATGTAAAAAAAGCATTAAATAATTATTCTGTTGCAGTACAACAGATGGTAGCAATTGCAAGAGCAGTAGACATTTCTAAAGGAATATTAATTCTTGATGAACCAACATCAAGTTTAGATGATAATGAAGTAAAACAATTGTTCAAAATTATGAAAAAATTTAGAGAAGAAGGAATGTCAATAATATTCGTTACTCACTTCTTAGATCAAGTATATGAAGTTTCAGATAAGCTTACAGTACTTAGAAATGGTGAATTAGTTGGTACTTATGATGCAGATAAACTTTCTAGAATAGATTTAGTTTCTAAAATGATAGGTAAGGATTATGGTGAAATTGAAAAGAGCACACGAACTAAAAAAGAAACTAGTAATGCAAAAAGAGAAAATTTAATTGTAACAAAAAGCTTTGGAAGGGCTGGGACAATAAATCCATTTAATATAGAAATTAAAAAAGGGGAAATACTTGGTTTTGCAGGACTTTTGGGATCAGGCAGAAGCGAATGTGCAAGAGCAATTTTTGGTATAGATAAATCTACGACTGGTAATATAACCATTGGTGGAAAAACTTATTCATATATTTATCCTAAAAAAGCAATAGAAGAAGGCATGGGATTTTGCCCAGAGGATAGAAAAGCAGAAGGTATAGTTGGAGATTTAACAATAAGGGAAAATATAATTTTAGCATTACAAGGTAATAAAGGCATATTCAAATATATACCAATGAAGAAACAACAGGAAATTGCTAAAAAATATATAGATTTGCTTAAAATAAAAACTCCAAGTATGGAACAAAAAATTAGCAATTTAAGTGGTGGTAATCAACAAAAAGTGATTTTGGCTAGATGGCTGGCAACAGAACCGGATTTTTTAATTTTAGATGAGCCAACTAGAGGAATAGATATTGGAGCAAAAGGTGAAATAACTGAACTTATATTAAAATTGGCTAAACAAGGTATGACTATATTGTTTATTTCTTCAGAATTACCAGAAGTGGTTAAGTGTTGTGATAGAGTAATAGTATTAAGAGATAGAAATGTTATAGGTGAATTAGTTGGAGATGAAATAGAAGAAGCAAATATTATGAAAACTATAGCAGGGGAGGCAATTTAGATGGAATCTAAAAAGGAAAATGGTATTTTTCTTAAATTTTATAGTTCAAAAATATTTTGGCCAGTAATAAGTTTGATAGTACTTCTTTTATTCAATTTCATTATGACACCAGGTTTTTTAAGCATAACAATGAAAGATGGTCATTTGTTTGGAAATACAATAGATATATTAAATCGTTCAGCGCCGCTTATTCTTATATCTATAGGGATGACTCTTGTAATTGCGACTCAGGGAATTGATATTTCAGTAGGATCAATAATAGCTATAAGTGCGGCACTTTCAGCAACAGTTATAGTTGATGGTGGATCTGTTTTTTCAGCTGTACTTATAGGCATAGCTGCAGGCTTGCTATGTGGAATATGGAATGGATTTTTAGTTTCGTATATTGGTGTTCAACCAATGGTAGGAACATTGATTCTTTATATTGTTGGAAGAGGAATTGCACAATTGATCACAGGTGGTCAAATATTAACTTTCACAAATAAAGATTTTATATTTATAGGAACTGGGTATGTATTGCTGCCAGTAGCTATCTTTATTGCACTCATAGTAGCATTAATCATGTATTTTTTAATTAGAAGAACTGCATTAGGATTATTTATTGAATCTATAGGTGTTAATGGTAATTCTTGTAAGTTTGCTGGAATTCAATCTAAGAGAGTTGTATTTTCACTTTATGTAATATGTGGGATACTTGCTGGAATAGCTGGTATAATTTTATGTTCAAATATAAAAAGTGCAGATGCTAATAATGTTGGCTTATGGCTAGAACTTGATGCAATATTAGCAACAGTTATAGGGGGAACTTCTATGGCTGGAGGTAGATTTTATCTTGGAGGGACTGTAGTTGGTGCATTATTTATTCAAACTTTAACAACTACAATTTATAGTTTAGGAGTACCACCAGAAATCACACAAGTGGTTAAAGCTATAGTTGTTATAGTTGTTTGTATAATTCAATCTCCTGAATTTAGAAAAATGATTAATGTAAAGAAAAACAATAAGGTGAATGTAAAAGAAAAAGAGGTGATTGGAGCATGAATAAATCAATAGAAAAAAAGTCAAAGTTTAGGATAAATAAAGATTACATTTCAATTTATGCAACAATAGCTTTATTTATATTATTATTTTTAATTGGTTCAGTTTTATATGATGGTTTTTTATCAATACAAGTATTTTCTAATCTATTTATAGATAATGCTTATCTTATAGTTGTAGCGATTGGTGAAGCAGTAGCAATATTAACTGGAGGAATAGATCTTTCAGTTGGAGCTATGATAGCATTTGTGAGTATGATTACTGCAAGTTTACTTCAAAAGGGAGTAAATCCTTTTCTAGTAATGATAATAGTTCTTTTAGTTGGAATAGTATTCGGAACAGTTCAAGGTATATTGATTCAAAAATTCAATTTACATCCATGGATAGTAACTTTAGCAGGTATGTTCTTTGCAAGAGGTTCCAGTTATATTATAAGTATAGATACAATCATAATTGATAATCCTGTATTTAGTAAAATATCATCATATAGAATATCGATATTTCCTGGTGCATTTATATCAATTAATGTGGTTGTGAGTTTAATAGTATTAGCAGCAGCTGTTTATATGTTAAAGTTCACTAAGTTTGGAAGGACAGTATATGCAATTGGTGGAAATGAAAATTCAGCAAAATTAATGGGATTGCCAGTTGAAAAGACAAAAATACTTGTGTATACATTCTCAGGTTTTTGTTCATCATTAGGTGGATTGCTATTTACAATATATACACTTTCAGGATATGGATTGCATTGTAATGGTATGGAGATGGATGCAATCGCAGCGTGTGTAATAGGTGGTATATTGCTAACAGGAGGAAGCGGAAATATTATAGGACCATTATTTGGAGTACTCACAACAGGGATTATTCAAAGCCTTATAATGTTTGATGGAACTTTGAATTCATGGTGGACTAAAATAGCGGTTGGTATGTTATTGTTTATATTTATAGCATTGCAAAGAATTATTGTTATTAGAGATGAAAAGAGAAAAGTAACATCAAGTTAATAATGAATATATGAATTAAGATAAAGAGTATATTTTTTATGCCTTAAGGCACATTCAAAAAATAACAAGTCCATCTGTCAAGCCTATTTTTCATCAGAGGAAGCTCGACTCGCATACGCTCACTGAGTAAGCGATTCACACCAAATCAATTTTTTATGAGGTTAACTCACAAATGAGTTAACTAAGTTCAAGAAACCAAATCATAGATTTGGACTTTCGCTTATCTGCTCATCAGCGGATTCCTCTAATAGCCAGCTATGAGACAAATCCACTTCCTTGCCTGATGCAAAATAATCATGGCATTTTGGACTTGTTATTTTCTTTCATGTGCGTAAAAGAGTGTATGGATTTAAAATGAGATCCTACACTTTTTTTATAGCATAATAATGGAAAAAGTTGAATTTATATCAAAACCGTGGAAAAATATAAATAAAGATATATTTCAATATTGAGTTGTGTATAATGTTTAACATTATCATTGAGGGGGACAAATTGAAAAGAATAAAAACTTACTTAATGAATAAAAGCATAGGGTATAAACTTATATTTTATTTTTTTATAGTAATTTTAGGATTAATAATAACAATAACTACTTTAGGAAATTTATTATATAAAGAATCTATAAACCATTCTCAAAATGAAAATACCAATCAAATAATAAAACAAATTAATAATGGTATTGATGTTTATATTAAAAATACAGAAAATATTATTAATTATATGTCGACAGATCCTAGAATATTAAATTTTTTTCAAGAGAATAAAGATGAGGAAGTTTCAATAGATGATGAAGCATACAAGTCAATATATAGATTTACAAAGTTTAACCCTGAAATTGCTGGAATAATGATTGTAAATGTTAAAGGTGGATATGTTAGTGATGTTATGAATAAGGTTTCAAAAGATTCGTTAACTAATGAACAATGGTATTTAAAAGCATATAACGAACCTAAAACAATACATTTATTCACCAAACCCATAGGAAGGAACATAAATAATATATTTCAATATTCTGCAGATGAAGTTTTTTCTGTTTCTAAGGCTGTTATAGATCCTATAAGTAAGGATATTAAAGGAGTAATTCTTATTGATATAAAATTAGATATTATTAAGGAAGTTATTGAGAATGCAAAACCAGGAACAGCAGGCTTTATATATATTTTGGATGATAAGAACGATATAGTATATACTCCCATAAACAAAATTGTATATAGAATTAAAGATGAGTGGATAGATGGTATAGATAATAAAGTAGCAATAAAAAATATTGATGGGGACAATTATCAACTAACAAAGAGTGTTTCTGATTATACAGGCTGGCAGACTATAGGCGTATTTCCTGAAAGCGAAGGTTTAAGAGTTATAAAATATATAAGATATTATTCTATAATAATAGGTATAATAGCATTAATTATTGCTGAAATATTAGTTATAATTTTCACAAAATCTATAGTTAATCCAATTCTAAAACTAAAGAAGCTTATGAAAAAAGCACAAGAAGGAGATTTAACAGTATCATTTAATTCGAAATATAATGATGAAATAGGAGAACTTGGCGGTTCATTTAATAATATGGTTAAAGAAATAAATAATCTTATTAATTTAGTTCATATAGAAGAGAAAAAGAAGAGAATAGCTGAAATGAACGTTTTACAGGCTCAAATAAAACCACATTTTATGTATAATACATTGGACACAATACGTTGGATGGCAGAAGAACATAATGAAGATGACATAGTAGAAATAATAGAAGCATTTACTAATTTGTTAAGAATAAGTTTGAGTAAAGGTAAGGAAATAATAACTGTTAAAGAAGAATTAAAGCATATAGAAGGTTATTTGACAATACAAAAAATAAGATATGAAGACAAACTTAACTATAAAATTGAATTTGATGAAAATATATTAGACTATAAGTTAACAAAATTGATATTGCAGCCTTTAATAGAGAATTCAATTTATCATGGGATTAAAGAAAAAAGAGGTGTTGGAAATATAATTATAATTGGTAAAGTTAAAGATGAAATGCTTTATTTTTCTGTATCTGATAACGGGAAAGGAATTGATAAACAGCTATTAAATAAGATTAATAATGATTTATTAAATCGTAAAATTAATGATAATAAAATAGGATACGGGATTTTTAATGTAAATGAAAGAATACAAATCATGTATGGAAAGAAATATGGTTTAACTTATAAAAGTATTTATGGAGAAGGTACGATTGTAGAGGTGAGACATCCTATAATACAATAAGAAATATATAATCTAACACGCTGCATATTGAGTGCGTGGTGAAAATAGAACGTGAATGAGCTACCATCTCCATAAAATATACATTTAAAAATTATAGATATTAATTTAGAAAACATTTTCTATATTTTAATGTTATTCAATTAAGAAGTGTATATGCAATAATGAAATCAAACGGTTTCTGATTTTTAGCATATTGATGAAAATACTAATAAAAATCAATTGAAAACGTTAAAAAAAGGTATTGCATTATAAAAAAATATTTGATAGAATTAATTTATTGATAGGAAACGTTTTCTATTTAAGCGTAAATGTTTTCTACCGAAAAGAAAGTATATGGGGGAGGAAATAAAAATGAAACAAAGAATTTCATATGCATTAGGTGCATTTGGCCATGACATTTATTACGCAACATTATCAACATATTTCATGATTTTTGTTACGAAATCTATGTTTACTGGAGCACCAAAGGATGTTCAAGGAAAAATGATAGCATTAGTTACTACATTAGTTGTAGCAATAAGGTTAATTGAAATTGTATTCGATCCAATTATTGGAGGAGTTATAGACAATACTAAATCGAGATGGGGTAAATTCCGTCCATGGCTTTGCATTGGTGGAACAGTCAGTGCAGTCTGCTTGGCAATGTTATTTACTAATTTCTTTGGTTTAGCTACAAGTAATCAAACTTTATTTACAATTCTTTTTGTAATTGTTTTCGTTATTTTAGATTGCACATATTCATTTAAAGATATCGCATTTTGGTCAATGATACCTGCACTTAGCGAGAACTCAAGTGAACGTGGAAAATTAGCAACATTTGCTCGTTTCGCTTCATCATTAGGAGCAAATGGAACAACGCTTGCAGTAGTGCCTATAGTTTCATTTTTTACATTATTTATTAGTGGACACCCTGGTCAGGAAGCTAGTGGATGGTTTGCCTTTGGTCTTATAGCAGCAGTAATTTATGGTGTTACAAGTTGGATAGCAGCATTTGGAACAAAAGAGAAGGATAGTGTCTTGCGTAAACAAAGTGAAAAGACATCAATTAAAGATATATTCAGTGCGCTTGTTAAAAATGATCAATTAATGTGGTTAGCATTAGCATATATGTTATTTGCTGTTGCATATGTAGCTACGACAGCAGTATTGATGCTTTATTTCCAATATGTAATCGGCAACATTGCAGCATTCTCAGTTGTAGGTATTGTATCTGCAGTTTGCGGTATTATAGCAGTTCCTATATTCCCAGTTATAACTAAATTTATTTCTAGAAAATACGTTTATGTTTTAGGCATAGTATCAATGTTAATCGGATATGTATTTCTTTCTATGTCATCAGCAAGTTCTATGACACTTATTGTTATAGGTTTGGTATTCCTTTACTTCCCATACCAATTGATTTTCTTATCAGTGCTTATGACACTAAGTGATGCAGTTGAATATGGACAATGGAAAAATGGAGTTCGTAATGAAGCAGTAACATTATCACTTCGTCCTCTATTAGATAAAATAGCAGGTGCATTATCAAATGGAATCTTAGGTTTTATATCAGTGACTTGCGGTATGATTGGAAATGCACAGGCAAGTGATATAACAGCTAAAGGTATTACAACATTTAAAATGTATTCGTTTTATTTACCAGCAGCATTAATGATTATTTCAGCTATTATATTTTTAATTAAAATCAAATTAACAGAAGAAAAGCATGCTCAAATAGTAAAAGAATTAGAAGCAACATTATAAAATTATGTGGCTGCCACACTAAAAATAGTATATTTTTTAGTGGGACAGCCATATTTAAATTATGATGCTTTTTAGACACATTCAAAAAAATAACAAGTCCATATGCCAAGTATATTTTTCATCGTGACATTTTGGACTTGTTATTTTTTTATGATCCCTATGCAAAAGTTACTTAAACATATAACTTTTTAAGTACTATTGAATATAGTTTTTAAGAACGATAATATAAGATTTTCGAGCAGTAAGGTTTGCTTACAGAATTTCATGATAAAATATTTAATGTGTTGATTGATAGAATATAGGTCTTTAATCAATGCGTTTTTTGTTTATGAGATGAGAAATGTAGGATTTTGTATTTAAATTGATGTCTTTAGTTTAAGATAGTATAATTACATATGTAATGATAATTATAAAATGGACATATATATGAAATGGCATAAGTGATGATTACACCCCAAATGGAAATAATAATACATATAAAATGAGGTCATTCTATTACTTTTGAAAAACAAGTTAATAAATTAAAGTGAAAAATTGGCTAATCACACGTGTGATAATAAGTACAACATGAGATTAGGCATATGAAAATAAATAACAAGTCCCAAGTTGCAGTGGATGTTTTTAATTAAGCAAATATAATTGTTATTTTTTGAATATGACCTAAAGAGATATACGAAGGGAATGATTTATAATGATAAAGCTTATAGCATCAGATATGGATGGAACATTATTAAATTCAAATCATGAGATAGATAAAGAAACTGTAATGGCAATAAATAAGGCAGAAGAGGCTGGAATAATATTTGCTATTTCAACAGGAAGAGAATATGACAATGTTGAGCCGCTTCTTAAAGTAAATGATATAAGATGCCAATGTGTGCTTATGAACGGTGCAGAATATAGAGATGAAGATGGAAACATATTAGAAGTAATCAACATAGAACAAAGTGTAGCAACAAAAATTATAAATATATTACAAGATGCTAAAGTATCTGCACGTATATTTACAAATAGAGGAATATACACTACAGATACTAAAGAGGAAGCATTGAAAGAAATGACTTATAGGACTAAATCATTTAATCCATCATTAACGTTAGAAGAAGCTATTGAAATTGCTAAAGAGCAGCCATACTTTGTGCAACTTAAGTATATAAGTGATTTAAATGAATTTATGAATAGTGATATAGAAATAAGAAAATTTGTAGCTTTTCACAATGATATAGAGTTGATAAACAAAATGAAAAGAGTTATAGGAGAAATCGAGGGACTTGCAGTATCTTCTTCATTTGAAGACAATATAGAAATAACTCATATAACAGCTCAAAAAGGAATTATATTAGCAAAGGTAGCAAAAGAGATGGGCTTGAAGAGAGAAGAAGTTATGGTTATAGGGGATAGTTTTAATGATTATTCTATGTTTGAAGAATTTACAGAATCAGTTGCAATGGGAAATGCTATACCAGAAATAAAAGAAGTAGCAAAATATATTACAGATACTAATACAAATTTAGGTGTTGCAAAAGCAATCTATAATGTTTTAGAAGGAAAATATTAACATAGATAAACAACTTGAAATTTCGAGTTATGGTGTAACTAACCGAAAGAAGCTATATTCTTTTTCTCGGTTGCTATATAATTCAGCTGTGGATTTCTAACAGCAGAAGTTGTTCTATTCCTGCATGCTCCTCAAGCAAGTTGATGACAAGCAGGAATAGAACAACTTCTACTGAAGAAATGCCTACAGCCGAATTATAAATGCAACACTCCGAAAAAGAATACAGCTTCTTTCTAGTTGGGATACATTACAAAGGATAAATATAATTTATAGTTTGTTTATCTATAATTAGGAGGCACAATGTAGCATTTGCTCTAAAATGGAGAACGAGAAAATAATATAGATGGTATAATAAGCGTACTTAGGGAGACATGGTATAGTTAGTATCAAGGATTTTAATATGAATGCTTTTAAAATATTTAAGAATTAAAGATACATTAAGAGGATTTGCATTTTTTTGATCAATATAATTCTATATATTAAATATGAAAATAGATATGTGTTTGAACACTTTAATATATAAATTAAAAAATCTAAGGAAATATTAAATTATTGATGTAGTATGTGATAAAGTGAATTTTATTACTATAATTATTTAATAAGAACATGAATTTATAAGAGTCTATCAAGTACAAAATTTTAAGTAAAATATTTATTTTTAATAAAATTGTAACGTAATAATGCTTGCTTAGAAATTGATGATTATTAATAAAATTATATGTATTTATTTTTTTACTATTTATTGGATTTTTATTTTGAAATGTACTTAATATCAGAAAGAAATGGTGCTCTTTTGTGGAGGGTTACATGGAGAAAATAATTGTAGGATTTCTTCAGCCGAAGTTGTTCCATTCTTGCTTGTCATTAACTTGTTTAAGGAACATGTAAGAATGGATACAACTTTCTGCTGTTAGAAATCCACAGTTATTTTCTCTAGTAACCGGAACAAAAGAGCACCATTTTTTTCGGTAAGTTACCACATAAATTTAAATTTTAGCTATCTATTTCCAAGCAACACTAGCAAATTTTAATTCATTCTTGAAAGTTGAAAGTTTAGTATCATTATTTATTAGTACACATTCAATACCAACCATATCAGCCCAGTCTACTAGTTGTTCTTCTGTAAGTGCAAATGAGAAACTTGTATGGTGAGCACCGCCAGCAAGAATCCAAGCTTTAGCACCTTCTTTTAATGAAGGTTGTGGTTTCCAAAGAACACTTGCTACAGGTAAATTAGGCATGTCCTCTTTCATTTCAACAGCATCAACACTATTAACAATTAGACGGAATCTATTACCAAGATCTATTAATGATGCAGCAACAGCAGGACCAGAAGCTCCTTTAAATACCAAACGAGCAGGATCTTCTTTGTCACCAATTCCTAAAGGATGAACTTCAATAACTGGTTTTGTTCCAGCTAATGTTGGACAAACTTCAAGCATATGTGCTCCAAGAATCAATCCGTTGTCAGAATCAAGATTGTAAGTATAGTCTTCCATTAAGCCTGTACCTTTACCATTTGCCATAATTTTCATAGCTCTAATTAATGCAGCAGTTTTCCAATCACCTTCAGCACCAAAACCATATCCTTCAGCCATTAAATGTTGAACTGCAAGGCCAGGAAGTTGTTTCATTCCATGTAATGCTTGGAAGTTTGTTGTGAAAGCAGTATAACCACCTTTATCTAAGAAAGTTTTTAAACCGATTTCAATTTTAGCTTGTTCACGAATTGATTCAACAGGTGCATTAGGATCTATATCATATAAATCAGAATATACAGACATAAGGCTGCTGATTTGATCTTCAGTTACTTTATCTATAGACTCAACTAAATCTCCAACTCCGTAATAATCAATAGTCCAACCAAATTTAATTTCAGCTTCAATTCTATCACCATCAGTTACAGCAACATCTCTCATATTATCGCCAAAACGAGCAACTTTTATTGTACGGCCTTCAGTTACAGCAACAGCTGATGGCATCCATTTAGCTATATCATCAGCAACAGAAGCATCTGTCCAGTGACCAACTACTATTTTACGAGGTATATCAAGTCTAGCTCCAATATATCCAAATTCTCTATCTCCGTGAGCTGCTTGGTTTAAGTTCATGAAGTCCATATCAATTGTACCCCAAGGAATTTCTTTGTTAAATTGAGTATGAAGATGAAGTAATGGCTTTCTAAGTTCAGTTAATCCATGAATCCACATCTTAGCTGGTGAGAAAGTATGCATCCAAGTAATTATTCCAGCACAGTTTTCATCGTTATTAGCATCATTACATACTTTTCTAATTGAAGAAGAATCAGTAGCAACTGTTTTGAAAACGATTTTATAAGGTAGATTTTTAGTATTTAAACCTTCAACAATTATTTTTGTGTTATCAGATACTTGATCTATTACTTCAGGGCCATATAGAGGTTGACTTCCTGTAACAAACCAGAATTCGTAATTTTTAACATTTAACATTTAACATTCCTCCTACATATATAAAATATTTATTTTTATTAAGTATACCTTTTCATAAGTACAAACAAGCTTTGCTGTATGTACAAGTTTATTATAATATAATAATGTTGTGCATACAAGATGTAAAATGAAAAATAATAATAATATTTTTTTGTAGCAAAGATTATTATTAGTTAAAATTATGTGAAGGCAAGCTTGTTGTAAGGTTCTTTCATGTGCTTTATATTGAATAAGAAGATTAAAGATCTTAAAAATATATTATATATATTAAAGTAGATAGCTAAATAAATTGAGAAAAAACTATTGATATATAAAAAAAATAGATATATAATCAAATCAGCAAGTGCGTACAAATGCTTAGAGCTTTATTATAAAAATTAATTTTCTAATAAAGCTCTAAGAATCTATCGCATAGTTATTTGATGGAAGTAGTTGAGAGAAATGAAAGAAGCTGAGACGAAGCATGAAATTATAGAAAAATACTACATCAGCCTAATAGAAGAAAACAAGGTTTCAGCAGGAGACCAATTACCTTCTGAAAATGAAATAGCCAACTTATTTAATGTAAGTAGACATACAGTAAGGCAAGCACTTACTTATTTGGTACAAGAAGGCTGGATATATAAAGAAAGAGGAAAAGGAAGCTTTTTCTCCAACAAGAAAAGCAATGAAACTAAGAAAAATGTTGCAGTTCTTACAACTTATATATCTGATTATATTTTTCCTAAAATTATATCAGGTATAGAGGAAGAACTAAGACGCAAGGGATATAACTTATTACTATTCAATAGTAATAATGACATTCAAAATGAAAGAAAATGTTTTGAAGATATTATAAATCAAGATATAGCAGGACTGATAGTTGAACCTGCGCAAAGTACGATAAACAACCTTCATCATGATAGTATTAAGAAATTAGAAAAGAACAATATAAAATACATTGCAATAAATGCTAACTGTGATGAAGAAAATTCTGCGTATATTGTAGTTGATGATGAACAAGGTGGGTATAAATTAACAAGTTATTTGTTAGAACTTGGTCATAGAAATATAGCTGCATTATTTAAAGCGGATGATTTACAAGGTGAAAAAAGAAGAAGAGGTTACATAAAGTCTCTTAAAGAATATAATTTAAGTTTTAACAAGAATATAGTAGGAGAATATATAACTGATAATGAAGAAATGTATATAGATCAGTTTACGAAAAAGATTTTAAATCTCGAAGAAAGACCAACTGCAATTGTTTGTTATAATGATAAGGTTGCTTTGAGAGTAATAGATAATTGTAGAAAAGATAATATAAGAATACCAAAAGATTTATCAATAGTAAGTTTTGATGATTCTAGTTTAGCGGTTTCATCAGATATTAAGCTTACAACAATAAAGCATCCAAAAGAGGACATGGGGATAAGGGCTGCTAAGTGTATTATAGATATGATTGAGGGAAGAATAGACAAGCCTCAATATACATATGATGCTGAACTTATTGTTAGGGATTCTTGTTCTAGAGTTTAAATTTTATCTTTGCTTTAGACGACTTGATTAAAGGCTACTGAGGTACATAAAAATAAATAACAAGTCTAAAATATCCATGGTAAATGGGCTTATTATTTATTTTCATGTACCTGAAGTAAAGGTGAATTTAATTATATATACATTAGATTTTATTTTTTTTATGTACACTTGTACGTACATATATACAACAAGGAGGTAGGGGTGTTTAAATGTTAGAGAAATTAAAAGAAAAAGTTTATGAAGCTAATATGGAACTTCAAAGAAAGGGTCTTGTAATTTATACTTGGGGTAATGTTAGTGAAATTGATAGAGAAACTGGATTAGTAGTAATAAAACCAAGTGGTGTTGATTATGATACTATGAAACCAGAAGATATGGTAGTTGTAGATTTAGAAGGAAATATAGTAGAAGGAGAGTATAAACCTTCAACTGATACTCCAACTCATTTAGTTATGTATAAAACTTACCTTAATATTGGAGGTGTTGTTCATACACATTCAGAGTGGGCAACAACATTTGCTCAAGGAGGAATGTCTATACCAGCTTTTGGGACAACTCATGCAGATTATTTTTACGGCGACATTCCTTGTACTCGTGATTTAACAGATGAAGAAATTAGTGGAGAATATGAAAAAGAAACAGGAAATGTAATCGTTGAGACTATTGGAGATAAAGATCCACTAGAAATCCCTGCTATTATTGTTAAAAATCATGGCCCATTTGCGTGGGGCAAAGATGGTAATTCAGCAGTTTACAACGCAGTTGTCCTAGATAAAGTTGCTGAAATGGCATATAAAACAATGACATTAAACAAAGATGTAAAACCAGTTAAACAATATTTATTAGACAAGCATTACCTTAGGAAACATGGAGCTAATGCTTATTATGGGCAAAAATAAAAAAGTATATGTAATAAAAAGGGAAATAAGTATTTAAATAGAATTATAACTAATGTGGAGCTTAAACAGCAAATTGAAATTATATATAGTAATTTCAATAAGATTATGTTAATAAGATAAAATTAAAAAATAAATTAAAGGGATGGGAGAGATAAAGAAATGAAATTTTTCTTAGATACAGCAAATGTTGAATACATCAGAGAGGCAAATGAAATGGGAGTGATATGTGGTGTTACTACTAATCCTTCATTAGTTGCTAAAGAGGGCAGAGATTTTAATGAAGTTATAAAAGAAATAACTGAAATAGTTGATGGGCCAATTAGTGGAGAAGTCATAAGCGAAGATGCAGCAGGCATGATAAAAGAAGGAAGAGAGATTTCTGCTATTCATAGAAATATGATTGTAAAGATTCCAATGACAGCTGAAGGACTTAAAGCAGTTAAGGTTTTGTCAAAAGAAGGAATTAAAACTAATGTTACTTTAATTTTTTCAGCTACTCAAGCTTTACTTGCAGCTAATGCAGGAGCCGCTTATGTAAGTCCATTCTTAGGAAGAATAGATGATATTTCAATGGATGGAATGGAATTAGTTAGAACAATTGCAGAAATATTCGCAGTACATGGTATAGAAACAGAAATTATTGCTGCCAGTGTAAGAAATCCTATTCATGTTATACAAGCAGCACAAGCAGGAGCTGATATAGCTACAGTTCCTTATAATTTAGTTATGCAAATGCTAAAACATCCATTGACTGATCAAGGTTTAGAAAAATTTAAAGCTGATTGGGCTGCTGCATTTGGAAAATAAGTATAATGTACATTTAAATTATATTTAGTAATAAGATTAACTAACTGTAACTAATTGTATATGTTGTAAATTTTAATATACAACAAATCTCGATAAGATTTAACTTATTGAATTTTGGTTATTGCAACATATACATTATAAAAAAATAATTAATGTAAAGTGAGGAAAGATATGAGTAGAGAATTAGATAAATTATCTATTAATGCGATTAGGGTGCTTTCAGCAGATGCTATTGAAAAATCAAAGTCTGGTCATCCAGGATTACCACTTGGAGCAGCAACTATGGCTTTTACATTATGGACTAAAATGAATCATAATGGAAGAAACCCACATTGGGACAATAGAGATAAATTTATATTATCAGCTGGACATGGTTCAATGTTAGAGTATTCGTTATTACATTTATTTGGTTATGGAGTAACAGTTGATGATATTAAGAATTTTAGACAAGTGGGAAGTTTAACACCAGGTCATCCAGAATATGGACATACTGAAGGTGTTGAAATAACAACAGGACCACTTGGACAAGGAATATGTAATGCAGTAGGTATGGCTATAGCGGAAGCTCATCTTGCAAATAAATTTAATAAGGAAAATTATAAGATTGTTGATCACTATACATATTCTATAGTGGGTGATGGATGTCTTATGGAAGGAATTTCAGGAGAAGCTTCATCATTAGCAGGAACTTTAGGACTTGGAAAATTAGTTGTATTATATGATTCAAATAATATTTCAATTGAAGGAAGTACAGATATAGCTTTTAGAGAAGATGTGGCTAAGAGATATGAAGCTTATGGATGGCAAGTATTAAAGGTAGAAGATGGTAATGATATAGATGCAATATCTAATGCTATTGATACAGCTAAAATGGAAACTTCAAAACCATCAATTATAATTGTTAAAAATCAAATTGGGTTTGGCTGTCCAGCTAAGCAAGGAAAAGCATCAGCTCATGGGGAACCATTAGGAGCTGAAAATGTAAAAGAATTGAAGGAAAATTTAAATTGGAAAGCTGAACCAGCGTTCTATGTACCATCTGAAGTTTATAGTAATATGAATAAATATATTGAAAATGGTATTTGCAAAGAAGAAAAATGGAATCAATTATTTAAAGAATATAAAGAGTCTTATCCACAATTAGCAGAAGAATATACTAATTGGTTTAGTGGAAAAGTAGATAGAGAAGCACTAGAAAGTGAAGAGTTCTGGAAGTTTGATAAAGCAATGGCTACAAGACAGTCATCAGGAGAAATAATTAACAGATTAGCTGAAATAGTACCTAATTTAATAGGGGGATCAGCTGACTTAGCTCCTTCTAATAAAACTCATATGAATACACGCGGCGATTTTTCAGCAGAAGATAGAAGCGGATCTAATCTTCATTTTGGTGTTAGAGAACATGCTATGGCAGCAATAACAAATGGAATATGTGCTCATGGTGGACTTGTACCATATTGCTCAACATTCTTTGTATTCAGTGATTATATGAAGGGTGCCATGAGATTATCAGCATTAATGAAATTACCAGTAACTTATGTATTAACTCATGATAGCATAGGTGTAGGAGAAGATGGACCAACTCATCAGCCTATTGAACAATTAGCAGCATTAAGAAGTTTACCTAATATGACTGTATTTAGACCAGCGGATTCAAAGGAAACTGCAGCAGCATGGTATTATGCGCTTACTAATGGAAATTCTCCAACTTCATTGGTATTAACAAGACAAAGTTTACCGTTATATGATGAGAGTGGTAAACAAGCTTTAAAGGGTGGATATATTCTTAAAGATTCTAAAAAAGAAACACCAGATGTAATTCTTATGGCATCAGGTTCAGAAGTTGAATTAATATATAAGGCTGCAGATGAATTAGCTAATAAAGGAATAGATGCAAGAGTTGTAAGTGTTCCAAGTTTTGAATTATTTGATGCACAAGATGAAAGCTATAAAGAAAGTGTTATGCCAAAATGCGTAAGAGCAAGAATTGCAGTGGAAGCTGCAAGTTCATTTGGATGGCATAAATATGTTGGACTTGATGGTGAAATTATATCAATTGATACTTTTGGCGCATCAGGAAAAGCAGAAATTTTATTTGAGCAATTTGGATTTACTGTAGAAAATGTTGTTGGAAAAGCAATAAAAGTAGTAACTAATATAAAGATTAATAATTAAAAATAGGTTATTTTTTAAAAGTAAAACTATAAAAAGAGATATGAATAAAGATGTGTGAAGTAAGATAAATATGTAAAACTAGAAAAGAGTATGTAAAATAATAAAAAGTAATAGAATAGTGAAATAATAGAAGCAAGTTTTGCATTTAATGAAATCATTTATTTGATTTATAGTCAATGTAACATTCCTATATTGTAATTAAATAGGTATATAACAGAGGGCTATTATAGATAAGTTGAATTTTATTTGCATGACTTGCTTTTATTAAATAATAATATAAATTATGAAAGTAAAAGTATTGAATGATTTCATAGTTATTGAAATATCTTTTTGGTTATACGTACAAGTTGTTTGGAGTTTTACATGTTAGAATCGTAATTTTATAATAATATTGTGTTTGTGAGAAATATACTTTTTAGAGTTTTTATTATTAAATTTGGAGCATGCTAAACTTGATATGACAAGTGACTTAAAACTTTAGCGATATTTTCACAGTCCCACGAAACAAAAACATTTCTGATTTTCTAGTAACCGAAACAACAGAGTACTATTTCTTTCGGGTTGTTATTACATACTCCTAATCCAAAGTTGTTTATCTATAGTTGAATTTTGCAAATAATAAAAGCAGATTGTATTAGATTTAACTATAAATTAGTGTAGAAGACATATTTTAAGAAAAATAAGTACGTACTTTATTATTGACATGTACGTACAAAAGTGATATATTTGTCTTAGGGAAACCGTTTACTGGGATTTTAAGTAAACTGTTTACTGTAATTTAAGGTAAATTGTTTATGGTTATTTTGAGAGGAGGTCTTTTTATTGATTATAAAAGAGAAAATAGTGGAAGAAATTCAAAATGGTGAAACATCACTAGGAATAGAGTTTGGCTCTACTCGTATTAAAGCTGTTCTTGTTGGAAACGATTTTTCACCGCTGGCTAGTGGTAGCTTTGACTGGGAGACAAGCTTGGAAGATGGGATTTGGACCTATTCACTAGAAGAAATTTGGAGTGGGTTACAATACTGTTATCAAAAACTTTTGGCTGATGTAAAAGAACGATACGGAATAACACTTTCAAAGATTGGCTCAATTGGATTTTCAGCAATGATGCATGGATATATGGCATTTGATAAACAAGGAAACCTTCTTGTTCCTTTCAGAACTTGGCGTAATACCATGACAGAAGAAGCAGCGAAAAAGTTAACGGAATTATTTCAATTTAATATTCCTGAGAGATGGAGTATTGCTCATCTATATCAGGCTATTCTTAAAGATGAACCTCACATTGAAAAACTTGATTTTATAACTACTTTAGCTGGTTATATTCATTGGCAATTAACAGGTGAAAAGGTTTTAGGTATTGGGGATGCATCAGGAATGTTTCCAATTGATATGAAAACGCATAATTATGATGTGAAAATGATAGACGCATTTAATAATTTGCCAGAAGTAGAGAAACATTCATTAAATATAAACAAGCTTCTACCAAAGGTTTTACTAGCTGGAGAAAATGCTGGTATCTTAACTGAAGAAGGGGCAAAAAAGCTTGATGTGAGTGGAAATCTTCAAGGTGGGATTCCATTATGTCCACCTGAAGGAGATGCAGGCACAGGGATGGTTGCTACAAATTCAGTTGCACCACGTACAGGTAATATTTCGGCAGGTACATCAGTTTTTGCTATGGTAGTTCTTGAGAAGCCACTTAATAAAGTTCACACAGAGATTGATATGGTAACAACACCTTGTGGAGACCTAGTAGGGATGGCTCATGCAAATAATGGTTATTCTGATGTAGAAGCATGGGTTAATATCTTTCAGCAATTTACTGAAGCTATAAATGTTAATATTCCAAGAAATCTTCTTTATATGGCGCTTTATAGTCAAGCACTTTTAGGTGATCCTGATTGTGGAGGAGTTCTTGCATATAACTATTTTGCAGGCGAAAATATCACTGGTGTTTCGGAAGGTAGGCCTTTAGTTGTAAGAAAGCCAAAAAGTAATTTCAATCTACCAAACCTTATGAGAGCACATCTATTTACTTCTTTAGGTGCATTGAAAATTGGGATGGATATTCTCTTAAAGGATGAAGGCGTAAAACTTGATAAGTTACTTGGCCATGGTGGATTGTTTAAGACACCTATTGTTGGACAAGAAGCAGTTGCTGCTGCAGTAAATACACCAGTATCAGTTATGAAAACTGCAGGTGAAGGCGGCGCATGGGGAATTGCATTATTAGCTAGTTATTTGAAGAATAGAGAAGCTAGTTCTACATTAGCAGAATTTTTATCTAAAAAGGTTTTTGCAGGTTATGTAGCTGAAGAAGTAAAGCCTGAGCAAAAAGATGTTGATGGCTTTGAGCAATTTATGAATCGTTATAAAAAGGGAATTCTTATTGAACAGGCAGCAGTGGATAATTTAATTTAAATATATAACTAGAGATAATTAAAGGAATATTAGGAATGAATTCATCAGAGTGTGTGGGTAATTAGATTTAAACTCATTAGTTGATTATAGACCATTACAGCATGGATTTTTATCTAAAAAATAGCATGTTAATTACAAGCTATTTTTTAGCCCATGCAAGTAAACGTAATCAACAAAAAATTACATTTTTTGATGAAAGTGACTAGTAGTAATAGAAGTAGTTTTTATTGATATAGCTACAGGAAGAAAATAATACAATCTTAACTTGTTTTGACTTGTAGCAATTTCTGTTTTAGGCACATGAAAATAAATAATAGACCAAATATTATTTAGTCAAATGTTAAGGAGGAAGATTACAATGAATAAAAAAATATCACCAGCATTAATTTACTTTTTTGGGGCTTTTGGAGGATTCATGTTTGGGTATGATATCGGAATAATTAATGGTGCTTTACCTGGAATTAAGACCACGTGGAATATCAATCCATGGTTAGAAGGATTAATTACTTCAGGACTGTTTGCAGGAGCTATGGTTGGTGCTTCACTAATGGCTACATTAGCAGATTGTTTTGGCCGTCGTAAAATGATTATGTGGAGTGCAATTGTATTTGCAATTGGTGCACTAGGCTCAGGTATTTCTGGCAGTACAAGCTTTTTGATTGTTTCACGTATTATTTTAGGGGTAGCCGTAGGTGGTGCTTCTGCTTTGGTTCCAATGTATATGGGAGAAATTAGTCCGGCTGAAACACGTGGAAAGTTATCTGGTTTAAATCAGTTAATGATAACTGTAGGTATGCTTATTGCATATGGTGTAAATTATGCATTTGTACATGTATTTGAAGGATGGCGTTGGATGCTTGGTGGTGCTATTGTACCAGCTATGGTATTGTTATTTGGAGCATTTTTGTTACCTGAATCTCCAAGATTCTTAGTTAGAATTGGGAAAAACGAATTGGCACGACAAGTGTTAAAAACATTACGTTCATCTGAAGAAGCAGAAAGTGAATATAAGTCAATTATTAATTCAAGTCATTCTGATTCAGGAACATTTAAGGATTTATTTGGTAAGAGAGCTTTACCTGCTGTAGTTGCAGGTTGTGGATTAACATTATTACAACAAATTCAAGGGGCAAATACAATCTTTTATTACTCATCACAAATTTTAGAGAAAGTTTTTGGTTCAGCAATTGGTGGAGTTGTTAGTACAGTTGGTATTGGTGTTGTGTTTGTGTTAGCAACTATTATAACTTTATTGATTGTAGATAAATTTAAACGTCGTAGCCTATTTATGTCAGGATCTATTGGAATGGGAGCATGTCTATTATTGGTTGGATTAATTTATCCTGCTGCTCAAAGTAATCATGCATGGGCAACTTGGGCTGTATTCTTCTTCATTTGCTTATATGTTATCTTTTATGCATACTCTTGGGCTGCTGTTACTTGGATTGTAGTTGGAGAATTGTTTCCAAGTAATGTCAGAGGACTTGCTACTGGTATTGCATCAACAGTCAACTGGTTTGGTAATATTTTAGTTGCTTTATTCTTCCCAGTATTACTTCAAACAGTAGGTTTATCTGTAATATTCTTTGGTTTTGCTGCAATTTGCGTTTTAGGATTTCTATTTGCAAAATATGTTCTTTATGAAACAAAGGGAAAATCATTGGAAGAAATTGAAACATATTTGGACAATCGTTCTGCTGGAAAAGTTGTTGGATTAGATTAATGGAGTAATGAATAATTACCTATAATTGAATTATTATAAGAAATTGTAGAGGCTGAGATAATTTATATCAGCCTCTTTAGTTGCGTTAAAAATTTATTTTGATTAATAATTTGTGTTTTTGGAATATTTAAGAATGAATACAATCAGAAAAGGTGTCATACAATTACATATAAGCAGTAGGCTTAGAAATAGTGTAAAGCTAAACAATTAAGAATGAATAAACAATGAACAAATTAAACAAAGATATAACTTTAAAGATATTATTATTTTTGAAGGTTGTGGATTAAGAACTGTTTATGTTGATAATGGTGGAATAGTACTTTGTTATTAAATTAAGTATATTGAGAAATAGTAGACGAGTACTTTAATCATATTTAAAAAATGTTAGACAATAATTTTAGTATATTATTTTTTGATTGGTGCTAAAGCACTTTGATAAAAAATGTATTTTATGTTAAAATAATAACATAGTCTGACTTTAAGGATAATTCCAAGAGGAAAGATTCAACTAAAAGAAATCGTTCTGAAATACATGAGGGGTTGCCCAAATGATAAGGCGGTAATATAGGATAGAATTATACATACTATCTCTACGTCTTTTGACGTGGAGATTTATTTTTAGGGGTATCCCTAAAATAATAAATTAGCTAGTGCTGCTAAGTCTTATTTGAAAGGAATAGTTATATGGAAACAAGAATTGCACTGATTGGAATTATAGTTGAAGATATGAACTCAACAGATAAAATTAATGGTATTTTACATGAATATTCCGAGTATATGGTTGGAAGAATGGGTATACCTTATAGGGAGAAAAGTGTAGCAATAATTAGTATTGTTATAGATGCTACTAATGATGTAATAAGCTCATTATCTGGAAAGTTAGGCATGATAAAAGGTATAAATGTTAAAACAGTATATTCTAAAACAGGAAAGTAACTAATCTAGGAATTTTAATTATTTTAGATAAATAGCTTTAAAATTAATTAAAATTTTAAAAGAAAGAAGTGTGTAAAAATGTATAACGTAAAATCAAATGTAGCAACAGAATTCATTAGCGATGAGGAAATACTATCAACTCTTGAATTTGCCCAAAAGAACAAAAATAATAAAAAATTAATAAATGAAATTTTGGAAAAAGCTAAAGATTGCAAGGGTTTATCTCATAAGGAAGCGGCAGTATTACTAGAATGTGATTTAGAAGATGAAACTCAAAAGATGTATAAGCTTGCAAAGGAAATTAAGCAAAGATTTTATGGTAACAGAATAGTAATGTTTGCTCCATTATACCTTTCAAATTATTGTGTAAATGGATGCACATATTGTCCATATCATCACAAAAATAAGCATATAAGAAGAAAAAAACTTACACAAGAAGAAATTAAGAATGAAGTAATTGCGCTTCAAGATTTAGGACATAAGAGATTAGCATTAGAAACAGGTGAAGATCCTGTAAATAATCCAATTGAGTATGTACTTGAAAGTATAAAAACAATTTATAGCATAAAACATAAAAATGGTGCAATAAGAAGAGTTAATGTTAATATTGCAGCAACTACTGTAGAAAATTACGCAAAGCTTAAAGAAGCAGGAATAGGAACATATATATTATTCCAAGAAACTTATAATAAGAAAGCATACGAAGAACTTCACCCAACAGGACCAAAGCATGATTATGCTTATCATACTGAAGCTATGGATAGAGCTATGGATGGAGGAATTGATGATGTTGGAATGGGAGTATTATTTGGATTAAATTTATATAAATATGATTTTGTTGGATTACTTATGCATGCAGAACATTTAGAAGCAGCTAAGGGAGTTGGACCACATACAATAAGTGTTCCAAGAATAAGACCAGCAGATGATATCAATCCAGATGAGTTTACTAATGCAATTTCTGATGAGATTTTCCAAAAAATTGTTGCCATACTTAGAATTACAGTACCATACACAGGATTGATAATTTCTACAAGAGAATCACAAAAGACTAGAGAAAAAGTATTAGAACTTGGTGTTTCTCAAATTAGTGGAGCATCTTGTACAAGTGTTGGTGGATATTCAGAAAAAGAAAAGGAAGAAGACAATTCAGCTCAATTTGATGTTAATGATGATAGAACATTAGATGAAATTGTGAACTGGTTACTTGAAATGGGGCATATTCCAAGTTTCTGTACTGCATGTTATAGAGAAGGAAGAACAGGGGATAGATTTATGACTCTTGTTAAAGCAGGACAAATAGCTAATTGTTGTCAACCAAATGCACTTATGACGTTGAAAGAATATTTAGAAGATTATGCTTCAGAAGACACAAAGAAAAAAGGTGAAGAAGTTATAAGAAATGAAATTCCAAATATTCCGAATGAAAAAGTCAGAAAAGTTGTTTTAGAGCACCTTGAAGATTTAAATGAAGGAAAACGTGATTTTAGATTCTAACAAAAAAATTATATATTTAATGGATAGAGAGTATGAGCTTTTAGTTTTATGCTCTCTTTTTTTGTGTTTAAATTTAAGAATACATTGCAAAAATAGTATAAAATTATTATTCAAACAAATAATAATTTTAGAAATTATCATAAGACTAATAAAAAAATAATTTATATAATCATTTTTAAATTTATATAACAATAAGTAAATTAGATTTTTGTATTAGCATTCAGAAAATTAGATGGAGGATTAATAATGAGAATATTTAATAAAATGCTAACAATTATTATAGCTTCAATTGTAATGACTACAATGTTTTCAATTTACAGCTCAAATTTGACTAATGCTAATTCACAAGTCGTTGAAGGAAAACCTGTAAGTGTAGCCGTTTTGTTTTATAGATTTAATAATGAACCGTATGTTTCCTTATTAAGACAAAATTTTGAAGAAATTCAAATAGAAAATAAAGATAAAGTGAAATTTACTTTTTATGATGGCGAAGATAATCAAGCTATACAAAATAGAAGTATCGATAAATTACTTGAAAGCAGAGATGCGGACATTATCTTCTTAGATTTAGTTGATACAAAAAATGTTCAAGAAATTATTAATAAAATTAAAGAAAACAATATTCCAGTAGTTATTTTTCATAGGGAACCATTAAATATTGAATCTGTTAAATCCTATAATAAGGCTTTTTATGTAGGTGGAAATCCAGAGGAAGCTGGCAGATTGGAAGGGAAAATTATTATAGATGCATGGAATAAGGAAAAAGAAATTATAGATAGAAATGGTGATAATATAATGCAATATGTTATGTTATTTGGAGAACGTGATAATTTAGATGCAATTGGAAGAACTAGATATTCATTATCAGCAATTCATGATGCAGGAATAAACACAGAGGAAATTGCGTTGAAAGTTTGCAATTGGGATGAAAATTTAGCTGAAAATACTATTAAGACAATATTTTTGCAACAAGGAAATAAAATAGAAACAATAATTTCGAATAATGATTCAATGGCAATAGGAGCAATTAAAGCATTGCAAAAGTATGGATATAATGAAGGAGATAAAGTGAAAACTATACCAGTTGTTGGAGTTGATGCAATACCACAAGCACAAGAATTTATAAAAAAAGGATATATGGCAGGTTCAGTTCTTCAGGATGCTACGGCTATGGTTAAAGCAGTTTATACAATTGGTATGAACTTAGTTCATGATAGACTTCCACTTGATGGGACTGTATATAAAGTTGATGATACAGGAGTTGCAATTAGAATTCCTTACAAAGAATATACAGATAATTTATTATAATCAAAAGTATTGATTATAATAAATATATATTTAATAAAAATAATTTTAGTAGTATAATCTATTTAATATAAGCTATATTAAATAGATTATACTACTATTGGCTAGGGGGGCGTAAAATGAGTAGGTTAGAAGAAATACTAGAATATAATGAAAAGTTTGTAAGTGAAAATGAATATGAGCAATATGTTACAAGCAAAAATCCTAAGAAAAAAATGGCTATATTATCTTGCATGGATGCAAGATTAACAGAATTATTACCAAAGGCTATGAATATAAAAAATGGTGATGCTAAGATAATAAAAGATGCTGGTGCAACTGTTATGCATCCTTTTGGAGGAGTTACAAGAAGTATAATAGTAGCAATATACGAATTTGGAGCAGAAGATGTATTTGTAGTAGGACATCATGGTTGCGGAATGAGTAATTTAGATACAAAAAGCATAGTGAACAAAATGATAGAGAGAGGTATAGATAAAGAAACTATATCAATGTTAAATAATGCAGGTATTGATGTTGAAGGATGGCTTCATGGATTTGAATCAGTTGAAGATTCAATAAGAGAAAGTGTGAGAGCAATAAAGAATCATCCGCTAATTCCTAAAGATATAAGAGTACATGGATTAATAATGGATTCAGAAACAGGAAAAATAGATATAGTAATAAATGGAGATGAGGTACATTAAATTTCTGCCATAAAAATTTCTCCATTCATCAAATTAGAATAATTTTAATATGTACAATTATTTCAGTAATATACATAAATTCAAGAAATATAAAAGTAGAATACACATTACATAATTTAAAATAAAAATTAATGCATTTTAATAGGCGGCTTAAATTTAAGTCGCCTATTGGAATTCCAATTATCTTTTTGAATTAGAAGATCTATTAGAATTCATATTCATATTGGGTCTATTTGTCATATTCATATTGCCCATATTATTTTGATTGTTCATTAACATGCTTAGAATAGGATTTATATTACCCATGTTCATATTAGGGTTCATATTCATGTTATTCATATTTGAGCTATTAGTATTTGAATTGTTCATATTGGGTGTGTTTGACATATTCATATTGCCCATATTATTTTGATTGCCCATTAACATACTGAATAAAGGATTATTCATCATATTTGCATTCATTCCACCACCAAGGCTTCCCATAAGCATATTTAATAAAGGGTTCATTCCGTTACCATTAGGCATTGTATTACCGTTCATTCCACCCATACCAGGGAAAAGAGATCCAAGTAGCATATTTAATAAAGGATTCATTTTAACACCTCATTGTTATTTGTACTTAATATAATCTATTATACTTTAGGCTAAAACGATACATAAAATTAAAAGTAATTATAATTTTAAGAGAATTATAATGTCTGTTCATAATTCGAATTAATAAATTTAAAAGTCAAGTTATACTTTTTAGTAACATATTCTTAAAATTAATAATAAATTTAGGACATTGTTAAATTATAAAGTAATGGGAATAATTCGATAGATTGTAACTATATGTGAAAGTGTAGTATTATATAGAATGGATGTTAAAAGTATAAAATCAAATTTTACACAAAAATGCAATATTTGGTTTATAGGAGGGGATTTATAGTGAGAGATTATATTGGAATAGGACTTAGTGATGATATAAAAGAATCAGTAGAACAAGCTACAGATGGACTTATGCATCCTAAAGTAATTTTTGTTTTTGCAGAGTATAGTAAATTTGAAGAAGCTATATGTTTAATGCAAGAAAAGTATCCTAACACTCCCATTGTAGGGACAACAGGTTATTGTTTTGCGAATAAAAATATAATAAGAAACAATATTGTTATATGGGCAATAAATGAGGGAATAGATGTTGAAGTGGGTGTTCTGGAAAATATTTCAAAGTTTCCAATAAAGGATATTAAATCTTTGGAAGAAAATATAGGAAAAATCAATGCGGGAAATGATAATACAGTTTGCATAGAATTTTGTACTGGAGCTGAAGAAAAGATAGTATCAACAATTAATTCAGCAATAAGCAAAAAGAATATACCTTTAATTGGAGGGACGTCACAAGGCGCTAATGATAAAGGAATCAAATGCGTATCATTAAATGGAAAGGTTTATTTAGATACATGTGTATATGCATTAATAAAGAATCTAAATGGCAAAATAAAAACTTATAGTGAAAATATTTATAAAGAAAAAAGCGGAAATTTTATTGCAACTAAAGTTGATGTTCAAAATAGAAGAATTTTAGAGTTAAATGGAAAAAAAGCAGGACAAGTTTACTGCGAAACTTTAGGAATTACAAAGAATCAAATAAATGATTGTGTACTTACTAATCCTCTGGCAAGAGTGATTGGAAAAGAGGATTTTGTAATTGCTATTAAGTTAGTAGATGATGAAGATTCATTAAATTGTTATAAGCGAGTAAATCAAAATGATGTTTTAAATATATTAGAATTACAGAATTATAAAAAAGCCATACAGAATACATTGGATAGAATAAAAGCAGATTTTGCTAATATTTCTTTCATATTTTCAATAGATTGCATATATAGATTTTTGTTATTTGAAAGCATGAATTTTACAAAGGAATATTGTAATATTATGGGATCAATAGGGCAGCATATAGGAATTGTTGGTGAAGGAGAGCAATATATTAATCAACATGTCAATCAAACAATGATATGTGTTGTTTTTGAGTAGAGGAGAGAGTGTGAATATAATGCGTTTCTTATTTAGTAGTAAAAATGAAGATGAAAGCAATAAAAATATTAAGTTGGAAGATAAATTTAAAGTAAAAGAAGAAACTAATTTAAGCGAAGAAATTTATCCGATTACATATTCTATTAACTATTTAAAGAATAGAACTTATGATTTAATAAAGGAAGAAAGCAGTACAACAAATGAAATAAAAAAAATAGAAGAATCATTTATAGGAGTGAAAAATAAAGCTAAAGAAATAAATATATCTGTATCAAGTTTTAATGAACATTTTAATGATATAAAAGTTGTTTCAGATGAATTCAGTAATAGAATGAATAATATATTAAAATGTGTAGAAGAATCACAAAAGAAAGTTATGAATTTAAAAGATAGTTCTAAATCAGTAGAGGAAAGTTTTAAAATTATTGAAAATACATTTGAACAATTTAAAAAATCATACGTAACAATAAAAGAGTATACAACAAGCATTATTGATATAGCTGATCAAACGAATTTATTAGCTTTAAATGCATCTATAGAGGCAGCAAGAGCAGGTGAGCAAGGAAAAGGATTTGCAGTTGTTGCAGAAGAAGTGAAGGATTTATCAGGTGAAATTAAGGAACTGGTAAATGGTGTTAATACAAGTATGGATAATGTTGAGAATGATACCAAGCAGCTAAATATATCTCTTCAAAATTCACAGAGTGCATTAAATGAAAGTTATGAAAATGTAAATGATACAGAAGAGATTTTTGATGAAATAAAAGTAAATGTAAATGGCGTTAGTGATATTAATGAAAAAATTTCGAATGCTATAAATAATTCTAATTTAGAAATAAAAAATATAAGTAATAATATAGAACATTCAACTAAATACTATGATAGAGTAACATCTGATATTAACAATCTAAATACTCAACTTACTCACAAGGGAATAATTTTTGAGGATATTAATAATTTCCTAGAACAGATGAATCCATTGATAAATAGCATAGTAGAAAAACATGAATAGAAAATAAAAAAGTGAATAAACTAAGTTTGGTAAAAATAAGAGCTAAGAATTATAATCTTGGTTCTTTTTTACGTTGCTGGTATCAAAATGAAGAAGTATTATATATTGTAGTTGATGTAATTTATTGATTATAAATAATTTTTTTATTCTTTAGAAAATTATAAGGCAGTTAAATTTGTGTATAACTTTTGAAATTAGTAGAAAAACATAGACTGAGAAGCAGATTTTCTTATTTTATAATAAAAATGCAATATTACTGTAATTAAAATAGAAAAATATAAAACATATTTTAAAGTATGTTTAATTTTATTTATATCAAATAATTAATATAAAAAGTACATATTTAATAAGTTTAGGAGTATTTTATGACAATTGGAAAAATTCAAGTGAATACATTCGATGTAATAACATTTGTAGGAATGGCAATTACTCTTTTTACAAGTATATTAAATTTGATTCAAAACAAAAAGGGACTATATATAAATAACATTACACGATATAGGGTAACATGGATAAATACATTAAGAGTTCAAATTTCAACGTTAAAAGAATTAAGTAATATAACAAATTTATATGTTATAACTAGGGAAGGAGTTGATAAAGTAGCATATAGAAGGGAGTTAGAAAAGGTTGTATCGTTGATAAAGATGCATTTAAATTTTTGTGGTCAATTAGATAATAAATTAATATTAAAGGTAGAAGAATTAAAATGCATAATAAATAGTTACTTATTAATGCATTATTTTAGAAATATAATTAAATCTATAAATAGCGATGATGAGATTGAAAATAAATTTAATGAAGCTATAGATGTAATAAGTGAAAAAAAAGTATTAGATGAGCTTTTAAATATAGCTCGGAATACTAAAAATATAAAAAACACTATTAGTATAAAAAATTTAAGTTTGCTAGATTTAAGATATAAGATTAAAGCAGAATATAATAATAATACAGAACTAATAATATGTGCAGTTAAAGAGAGTGAGTATGTAATACAGAGATGGGAGTATAAAATAGAAAAAATAAATAAAGAAATTGATGAAATAGTACAGATATATTTGAAATCAGAATGGTCTAGATGTAAAAAAGAAACTAGATTATGGCCTTTTAGTAGATATAATGAAGAAAAAGCAATAAAGCGCTTAGAAAAGGAATATAAGGCACAAGCAAAAAAATAATATTTTTCATGTGGCTAAAGAAGAAAGATATAAATATCATGCATTAAACATTATATATTGAACAAAATAATTTTATAGATTAAAAATAGAAATTATAAATTTAAATATTTCACTATTAATATAGATGAAATAAATACTATTAATTAGGAAGGTGTTATTATGGAAGGGCAAACTTTAAATAATTCAAATATTAGTTCTGGAGATTTAAAATCTAATATTACTACATTACCAAATAACATTAATATAGAAAATGCAACTAATAACAACAATACAAAAGAATCAATAACAGCTTTAGTTAAACATGGTGGAGAAGTAGTAGGATACGAGTTATCAAATGGACAAAAGATTTCTAAAGAACAAGGTGTTCAATTAGCTAGAAATGATGGAATAAATGGTGTGACTGTAGCGATTTCTAGAAAAGGTGAAGAGTATTTGAGGAGTTTACCAGATCAAGATGAAAATAATAATTTAAAATCATTGCCAATAATAAATGAATAAAAAATAATTTGATCAATTTTAAGTCTTCTTAAATTAAGGATATAATATAATGTATAATCATATTCTTTTATGTGTCTAATTATAATTTGCTTTAGATAGTTTTTTATATTACTTTTACACTTTTTTAGGTAAATGATAAAATCATAGATAAACAATAGTGTAATATTTAAAATCATATTTAAATTATAATACATTTTTAGTTGAGAATAAGCTAAAAAAAGTAATATAATTATGTTAAGTGATATATAGAAAAATGTTAGGAGATTTAATAATGAGTGATTTAAGTGATTTAAAGGAATTAACTAAAGCAAAAGCAGCAAGAGAAATGCAAGAATTACAAGATAAGATAATAACAAGATTAAGCTCTATTAAACGAGATGGAATAGATGAATTAATAAAATATCTTTTAGAAAGAACAGATTATTTTACAGCCCCAGCATCTACAAAATTTCATTCTAATTTTGATGGAGGATTAGCACTTCATTCAGATAATGTTGTTGAACTATTAATGCAAAAAAATCAGCAGTACAAATTAGGATTAAATAATGACACAATATATTTAACAGGATATTTACATGATCTTTGTAAATGTAATCTTTATGAAAAGACTATGAGATTAAAAAAGGATGAAATGACAGGAAAATGGATAGGATACGCATCTTATGAATTTGATGAAAAAATTCCTTTAGGCCATGGTGAAAAAAGTGTAATTTTACTTCAACAATTTGTTAAGTTAACGCTGGAAGAATGTTTGATGATAAGATGGCATATGGGAGCTTATGTACCTAAGGATGAGTATAGGGATTATAATAAGGCAATAGAAATGTACAAATCAGTTTTAGCATTTAGTAATTCAGATGCAGAAGCTTCACATTTCTTGGAAGAAGTAAGGGAACCAGAACTTTATGCAATAGAAGAATATAATAGATATGTAAAAGAAAAGGCTATGAAAAAACTCAATAATTAAAAATAATATTAAATTTAATAATAAGTCAAATAATAAGAAAAGATATTTTAGTATAAGAATTTTACAGGGGGGATAAACTGGCTTTAGATATTAAAAAGCTAGTTTATTTTTATAATAGATTTTTTAAGAAATAATAGATTGAAATGCTTATTTGATCTGACTGTGTTTGCTTAATAAGTTTAATTAACAACCTGTTATGATACGAAATATTCCCCTCTGTATGATGAAAAGTATAGAGGGGATTTTGTATATTATTTAATGTGACTAAGATATAATTAAAAAATAACAAGTCAATTTGATAGAATATTTTCCATAATCCTTCATTCGCAGATTGACCTAATAGACTGGCTATGAGGCGAATCTACCTCATTACCTTATAAAAAATATTCATGATAGATTGGACTTAATATTTTCTTTTATAGACGTAAAGAAAAAATCGTCATAAATAGTAGCAATTTCAGAAAAAATATAGTAAAATGTACAATGTTGTATGATGACAAATAGTAAACTAAAAGTTAAGTATTTGTAAGAACATAAATGTTTAACCGATTAAGTATATTTTTATAGTACAGCTAAAAAAACTATTTATACAAGAAAGGCAGTGATGTTAGGGTTGGAAAACAAGCTGAAGTTATACGGCTTTAACAACCTCACAAAGACACTTAGCTTTAACATCTATGATGTATGCTATGCAAAAAGTGAGCGAGAGCAAAAGGACTATATTGCTTATATTGATGAGCAATACAATTCAGAAAGACTTACAAATATTCTGTGTGATGTAACGGATATTATTGGTGCACATGTACTAAATATTTCAAAACAGGATTATGATCCACAAGGAGCTAGTGTAACTATTTTAATATCAGAAGAAACCTTAGCAGTTAAAGAAATAGATCCATCTTGTAATAAAGGTCAAATTGATATTTTGAAAACTAGGGATACTGTTGTAGCACATTTAGATAAAAGTCATGTAACAGTTCATACTTATCCAGAATATCATCCAGATAACTCAATTGCTACTTTTCGTGTGGATATTGATGTATCCACTTGTGGAGAAATCTCTCCTTTAAATGCATTAAACTACCTTATAGGAAGTTTTGATTCAGATATAATAACCATAGACTATCGTGTTAGGGGATTTACTCGCGATGTTGATGGTAAGAAATTATTTATAGATCATAAGATAACATCAATACAAGATTATATTGATGAGGGTACATTAAAGAAATATGATGCTATGGATATAAATGTATATCAATCAAACATATTTCATACTAAAATGTTAATAAAAGAAATTGAACTTCAAAATTATCTTTTCAATAGAGATGTTTATGAAATTAAGCCTAAACAAAGACTTGAAATCGAAAATAATTTAAGAAAAGAAATGATTGAGATTTTCAGTGGAACAAATATATATTAATGATAGGGAGGAAGCAGTATGATAGATAGAGAATCCCAATCAAAGGCACCTATTTATGAAGCATTAATGGAATATAAAAAAGCCAGAGTTGTTCCATTTGATGTACCAGGTCATAAACAAGGACGAGGAAATGCTATGCTTAGAGAATTTTTGGGCGAACAATGTCTTTCAGTAGATGTAAATTCAATGAAACCACTTGATAACCTTTGCCATCCAGTATCAGTTATAAAAGAAGCAGAAGAGCTTGCAGCAGAGGCTTTTGGTTCTAAGCATGCATTTTTGATGGTTAATGGAACAAGTTCAGCAGTTCAAGCGATGGTTATGAGCGTATGTAAAAAAGGTGAAAAGATTATAATGCCACGTAATGTTCATAGAAGTGCTATTAATGCATTGGTAATTAGTGGTGCAATACCAGTTTATATAAACCCAGGCATAAATAAAAAACTTGGAATACCGCTTGGAATGTCAGTTGACGATGTTAAAAAAGCAATTAAAGAAAATCCAGATGCAAAAGCTGTACTTGTGAATAATCCAACTTATTACGGAATTTGTTCTAATTTAAAAGAAATTACTAAATTAGCACATGAAAATGGAATGTATGTGTTGGTAGATGAAGCTCATGGAACACACTTTTATTTTGGAGAAAATATGCCAATGTCAGCTGTAGAAGCAGGAGCTGATATGGCAGCAATTAGTATGCATAAGACAGGAGGATCTTTAACTCAAAGTTCTTTCTTATTATTAAATTGTGATTTAAATGAAGGATATGTAAGACAAATAATTAATTTAACACAAACAACAAGTGGATCATATCTTTTAATGTCATCACTTGATTTAGCTAGAAGAGACCTTGTTCTTAATGGAGATAAGATATTTAAGAAAGTAATAGAGCTTGCAGAGTATGCAAGAGGTGAAATAAATAAGATAGGCGGATACTATGCATTTTCAAAAGAACTTATTGATGGTGATGCAATATATGATTTTGATGTGACTAAATTATCTATATTTACTAGAGATATAGGACTTGCGGGAATTGAAGTGTATGATCTTTTAAGAGATGAATATGGAATACAAATAGAATTTGGTGATATAGGAAATATTCTTGCAATTATTTCTGTTGGTGATCGTAACCTTGCAATTGAAAGATTAATATCTTCATTGTCAGAAATTAAGAGACTACATTCAAAAGATAAAGCAGGAATGTTTGATCATGAATATATAAATCCAGAAGTAGTACTTACGCCTCAAGAAGCATTTTATTCACCAAAGAAATCTGTACCAATGAATGAAAGTGATAAAGAAATATGTGCTGAATTTGTAATGTGCTATCCACCAGGAATACCAATTCTAGCTCCAGGAGAAAGAATTACTAAGGAAATTTTAGATTATATAGATTATGCAAAAGAAAAAGGATGTTTTTTAACTGGAACAGAGGATATTAAAATTGAAAATATTAATATAGTTGATTCAGTTAATAGTTAACAGATAATAATTAATAGTTTTAGATAAAAATGTGTCTTAAGTTTAGGCAGAAGTTTAACTTTAACTATTAATTATTATCTCAAACAATTAACTGGGGAAGTGAGGTAAATATGGAATTATGGTATACAGAACAGCATACAGAAAATGTTCGATTTTCAATTAAAGTTGAAAAGGAAATACACACTGAACAAACTGAATTTCAAAGAATAGATGTTTTGGAAGCAAAAGAGTTCGGAAAATTTTTTACATTAGATGGATTAATGATGGTAACAGAAAAAGATGAATTTATTTATCATGATATGATAGTTCATGTTCCAATGGCAACTAACCCTAATATAAAAAAGGTTCTAGTTATAGGTGCTGGAGATGGTGGAACTATAAGAGAACTTACAAGATATAAGACAATAGAGAAAATCGATATGGTTGAAATCGATGAAAGAGTTGTTGAAGTATGTAAGGAATATTTCCCACAAACAGCATGTAAACTTGATGATCCAAGAGTTAATATATTTTTTGAAGATGGTTTGAGATTTGTGCGTAATAAGGAAAATGAATATGACTTAATAATAGTAGACTCAACAGATCCATTTGGACCAGGAGAAGGATTATTTACTAAGGAGTTTTATGGCAATTGTTATAAAGCGCTAAAAGAAGATGGAATTTTAGTTAATCAACATGAAAGTCCATATTATGATTTTCATGCAAGAGCAATGAAAGATGCGCATAAGAAAATAGTAGGTTTCTTTCCTGTTATTAGGGTATATCAAGCGCATATTCCAACTTATCCATCAGGACATTGGTTATTTGGATTTGCTTCAAAAAAATATGATCCAATAAAAGATTTAGATGCAGATGCATGGAATAAATTAGGTATAAAAACAAAATACTATAATACAGACCTTCATGTAGGATGTTTTGCTTTACCTAATTATGTATTGGAAATGTTAGAAAATTAAACATTAAAAATTAACAGTAGATAATGAATGATAAAGGATGAATAATTAAGTTTCAATGAAACTTTAAGAATAATATTAATAAAACAGCTAAAAAATATTTAAGTTATAATTATTAATTTTTCATCCTTGATCATTCATAAAAAAGAATTGGAGGAATTAAAAATGGGAAAAGCTTTAATTATTGGTGCTGGCGGTGTTGCTAGTGTTGCTATTCACAAGTGTTGTCAAAATTCAGAAGTATTTGAGGAGATTTGTATAGCTAGTAGAACTTTATCAAAATGTGATGCTATAAAATCGTCACTAGAAGGAAAGACTAAAACTAAAATACAAACAGCTCAAGTAGATGCTGATAATGTTCCAGAATTAGTAGCACTTATTAATAAATTTAAACCAGAAGTTGTAATAAATCTTGCACTTCCTTATCAAGATTTAACAATTATGGATGCTTGTTTAGAAACAAAGGTTCATTATATAGATACAGCTAACTATGAACCACTTGATACAGCTAAATTTGAATATAAATGGCAATGGGCATATAGAGAAAAGTTTGAGAAAGCAGGAATAACTGCATTACTTGGTACTGGTTTTGATCCAGGTGTTACAGGAGTATTTAGTGCTTATGCTCAAAAACATTATTTTGATGAAATAAACTATATAGATATATTAGATGCTAATGCAGGTGATCATGGATATCCTTTTGCAACTAATTTCAATCCAGAAATTAATATACGTGAAATCACAGCTAATGGTAGCTATTGGGAAAATGGAAAATGGATAGAAACAGAACCTCTTGAAATAAAGAGAGTTTATGATTTCCCTGAAATAGGACCAAAAGATATGTACTTACTTCACCATGAAGAGTTAGAATCTTTAGGCTTAAACATTAAAGGAATTAAGAGAATCAGATTCTGGATGACATTCTCACAAAAATATATAACACATTTGAATGTGCTTGAAAATGTTGGAATGACTTCAATTGAACCAATTGAATTTGAAGGAAAGCAAATAGTTCCTCTACAATTCCTAAAAGCAGTTTTACCAGATCCAGCATCACTTGGTCCAAGAACAAAGGGTAAAACTAATATAGGATGCATATTCCAAGGTAAGAAAGATGGAAAAGATAAAACTTACTATGTATACAATGTTTGTGACCATGAAGAATGTTATAAAGAAGTTGGTTCTCAAGCAATATCATATACAACAGGTGTTCCAGCTATGATTGGAGCAAGTTTAGTAATGAAAGGTTTGTGGAAAAAGCCAGGAGTATATAATGTAGAAGAGTTTGATCCAGATCCATTCATGGAAGAATTAAATAAATGGGGATTACCATGGAAAGAAAGCTTTGATCCAACTTTAGTTGAATAAGCAACATGTAATTTGAATTTATGTGATGACTAACCGAAATAAGTAATATGATGTGTTACGGTTTCTCTGGAATTTAGATGGGTGATTCTATGATAAGAAGTTGTACCCAAAAAGCTAGCCTCAAAGACACGCTTTGAACTAGCTTTTTGGAACAACTTTTTGTCAAGAATCACTACCATCTAAATTCCAATGAAACACTCCACACATCATATTACTTATTTCTCTGTAAGTAGGCACATTCAAAGAAATGTCAGATTCATTTCTTAGTTTACTTTTCAACTGGTGTGTCAATTAAATAGGTTCATCCGTGAATTTTGTGATGTTGAATTTTAAAATACTAATTTACATATATTAAAACAAGTATTTTCAATAACTAATTAAGATTAACTATCAGCAATCACAAAATATCTTGATGAACCAAAAAATATAATTGAAAAAAGGACTGATGATTCAATGAAAGATATAGATATAAGTAAATTACCATCACCATGTTATTTGGTTGATGAAAGACTTCTTAAGAAGAATTTAGAAGTTTTAGATTATGTTCAAAAGGAAACAGGAGCTAATATTATTCTTGCAACAAAATCATTCTCAATGTATTCAACATTCCCGTTGATTGGAAAGTACTTAAAGGGAGTTACTTCAAGTTCTTTACATGAAGCTAGACTTGGATATGAAGAAATGGGGAAGGAAGTACATATTTTTTCGCCTGCATATAGAGATGATGAGTTTGATGATATAATGAAATATAGTGATCATATTGTATTTAATTCATTCAGTCAATTCAAAAAATATAGAGATAAAATTAAAAATTTTACTGGAAAGAAAATTGAATGCGGTATTCGTATTAACCCAGAATATTCTGAAATAGAAACAGATATATATAATCCATGTTTTAAAAATTCAAGAATGGGAGTTACTTTAGATAATTTTGAAGAAGATGAGCTTGAAGGTATAGATGGTTTACATTTCCATACAATGTGTGAACAAAACTCTGATACACTTGCGCGTACAATAAAAGTGGTAGATGAAAAGTTTGGAAAGTACATAAAAAAAATGAAATGGATTAACTTCGGTGGTGGTCATCATATTACTAGAGAAGATTATGATATAGAAACACTAATTAAATCTATTAATTTCATTAAAGATAAGTATGGAGTAAAAGTATATCTTGAACCAGGTGAAGCTATCGCTTTAAATGCAGGATTTCTTGTGTCAACAGTTTTAGATACAATGAAAAATGGAATGGATATAGCAATACTAGATACATCAGCAGAATGTCATATGCCAGATGTACTTGCAATGCCATATAGACCTAATATAATAGGTGCTGGAAAGCCAAATGAATTTGAATTTACTTATAGATTTGGAGGACCAACTTGCCTTGCTGGTGATATTATAGGTGATTATTCATTTAAAGAACCTTTAAAGCCAGGGGACAAATTAGTATTCTGTGATATGGCTATTTATTCAATGGTTAAAAACAATACTTTCAATGGAGTGAATCTTCCTGCTATTGTAAAGTATAGTGAAGAAAAAGGAATTGAAATAATAAAACAATTTGGATATGAAGATTTTAAATCTAGATTATAATATTTAATAAATTAATAATTAGAGACATGAACTAGAGTATATATATGTAGTAGTTTTAGAGAATAATAATTTCTGAGACTACTATTTTTTTATGCGGCTAAAATCATAAAAAGGATTTGATTAAAATGATATTCTGCAATATATTTTAAATCTATATAATATAATTTAGTATGAAGCGTACAAAATGAGGGGTAAAAGGAAAATTACCTATATTATTTCTTTTTATTCCTTATTTTGTACGTTTAAAGGAAAAATGGTTAACATTTATGTATAATTATGAGAAAATAGCAACGTATAAAGATTATCTAAAAAGAAAAATAATATTTATGAAAAAGAAATTAATTAAAGGATTAAGTGTATTTTTAATTAAGGATAATTTTAGCTTTGATATAGAAAATTAGTGTGCTAGGAATTTAAAAATAATGATGAATATAAATTGTTTATTAAAATAGACCAAGATTTTATAAGTCAACTCAAATAAGAGTTATTAAAAAACTAGTTTTATTTATAAAAAATTCAAAAAAGAGGCTGTCTTGAAATAGATATCAAATTTCTATTTTGAAACAGCCTATTTTAAGTGTAAAAAATTTCTTGGTGAAGTAAATGAACTTGTTATTTTTTTAAATGTGCTTAAATTAAGAATAAGCTCAAAGATTAGAATTAATTTAGTGTAAAAGTGGAGGGAAGGATGTATTTATGAAAGATGATTTTATATCATATGAAAATTTAAGAATATCAACTTATGAAGTGAAATTTGTAAAAGAAATGCATATAGAAAATTGTTTGAACAACCATGCTACTTTGAATCTTATATGTATTTTAGATGACGAAATGAAAGATAATTGTGTACAAGATACAGATCAAGAAACTCCAATAGAAGTGTTTTATGAAAAGGAAGAAGCACATTTCTCTTTATTTAATGGTGTTGTTACAAAAGTAAAGGTTAAGGTAATTAATTACGTTTATACATTATTTATAGAAGCTAAAAGTTTTGATTATAAAATGGATATTGAAAAGAAAAAAAGAGATTTTCAAAATATAAATATGAGTACTCATGAACTTATAGATGAGGTAATGAAATCATATCCTAACGCTAACTATAATATAAACATTCCTAATGAACCAATTGGAGAATTTATACTTCAATATAATGAAACAGATTATGAATTTTTAAAGCGTATAGTATCTAGATATAATCAAACTCTTATAAGTGAAATGGAACTTAAAAACATTTATTTATATTTTGGAACTCCAGAAAAACATGTGGAGCTAAAAACACAAATAGTAAATTATACAATCTCAAAAACAGTACATGAATATAATGATGTAAAAAATAATGATGTGTTTGATGTTTTGGAAACAGATTTTATTACTTATAAAATAAGGACTCAAGAAATATTGAATCTTGGAGAAAACTTTGATTTTAAAGGTAGACAATTTTATATTTATAAAGCGGTATATACAATGGAGGAAGGTAATTTAGAGAATATATATGAATTAAGAGCAAAAGGTGGTCTTAGATCAAAACGTTTATTTAATATGAACGTTATAGGAATATCGATTAATGGATCTATATTAGAAGTAAAGAGAGATAGAGTAAAAGTTCAATTAGAAATCAACAGTGATACTGATGCGTCTATAGCATATTGGTTCCCATATTCTACAGTTGCAGCATCAAAAGATGGTGGAGGATGGTATTGTATGCCTGAAGTTGGAGAAAGGATAAGATTATATTGTCCAACAAAGGATGAAAGTAAGGCATTTGTTATAAATGCAATAGATACTCATGAAGCGAAATCTGGAGGGGGGGCCAATGAAGATAGAATGTCTAATCCAGATAATAAATCTTTAAAGACAGATGCAGGTCAAGAAGTTAAATTCACACCCAATGGAGTATCGATAGAATGTAGCGGAGGACAAGCGGCCGTAAATTTAAATAAAGATGGAACTATAGAAATTACAGGGCAAAAGAATATAAATATTGCTTGTGCTCAGAATCTTTCACTAAAAGCAGGAAATGAAATGACAATTAGTGCACAAAAGAGTGTGGATATTTTGTGTGAATCAGGAAGCAACGTTATATTATCAGAAGCAGATGAAATATTAGTCAATGGAACTAGGGTTCAGAACAACGGATAAGAAGGAGGCATTAATTATTATGAATATAGATGAAAAAATAGCAAAATTAAAAATGCAGCAAAGGCTTGAAAAGGAAAATGAATTAAAAAAAGAGTCACAAAAAGAAGAGATCTCTTCTATAGAAGAAGAGATTACCCTTAAAGAAGTTATTGAACAAATAAGTGAAGGGGCATTAAGGATAAATAATACTAACTTTAAATTTGTAAAAAAAGTGTTCTTAAATGGAAAGTTAGAAATACCAATGCCATTAGCATATTTTGAAGAAAGAGTAAATACTGAGAAGAATACTACTTTAGTTAATGATAATAATGGTGTAAGTTTTACTTTAGCTTATGTAGATAAAGGTGTTCAAAAGCAAAGCTTTGCTAAGTTTAAAAAAGGTATGGAAAAAAACTTTAAAGATATAGATCTTTATTTAGAATGGATGGAAGAAGGGGAAGTAGGAGAGGGTGCTTCTAAAGTATCTTATGGAACATATAAGACGCCTACAGGAAAAGGTCAAATTTATAATCTCATATTCTACAGAGAGTATAAAGGAACTTTAATAATTGGAAATTATAATTGTTTTGAAAAAGATATAAAAACATGGGGGCTTTTAATAAAAGCAAGCATAATGCTTATGAAAGTAAGATAAAGATAAGCTAAATAAGGCATATGAAAATAAATAACTAGTCCAAAATGTCATGATTATTTTTTATTGGGAAGTAAGGAGATTTGTCTCATAGCGGACTATTAGATTTTGGAAGGTGCCTTAAAGGGAGGGAGTAAAAAAGTGGAAGGAAATCAAATTGGTGAAGCGATTAACTATGAGAAAGTCCGAGTTAATGGTTACAATTTAGAATCAATTAAAAGCTTGAAATTAGAAACTAATATAAATGAACATACTGTCTTAAATCTAACAGGCATTTTAAAAAACGAAGTTAAAGATAGTGATATTGCTTCAACGACTAATAATAAAACTATAGAGGTTTATTATGTAGAAAATGAAAGTACAACATTATTTTATGGAATTGTTACTAACATAGAAATAAACGTAAAATTTGACGTATATATGTTAAATATTGAAGCAAAAAGTATGTCATATTTAATGGATATACAATTAAAATCAAAATCTTTTCAAAACATATCAATGACAACTCATACTCTTATAAAGTCTATAATGCAAAATTATAGTGATTCTAACTATATTATTAATATACCTGATGAGGAAGTAGAAGAACTGCTTGTACAATACGAAGAAACAGACTGGGAGTTTTTAAAAAGGATAGCATCTAAATATAATCAAGGCTTATTTCCAGTTATGGAAGGTAAGAAAATACAATTTGTAGTGGCAGTACCAGAACAGTCTAAAGAATTGAAATCAGAAAATGTTAATTATAAAATACGTAAAGATTTAGAACATTATGAATATATGCATCAAAATTATTTACCAGATGCAAGTGAAGTAGATTACATTACTTATGAGATGGAAAGCTATGTGGTATTAAAACTTGGAGATAATATACAATTTCAGGGACAAAATTTTTATGTATATCATGGAAGTTATGAAATAAAAGATGGTACTTTAATTAATAACTATAAATTAAGAATTAAAAATGGATTAAGACAGAAAAGAATATTTAATACAAAAGTTATCGGAAGTTCAATTGATGGGAAAATAATACAAGTTCAAAGTGACTTAGTGAGAATTCATCTAGAAATAGATGAAGTTCAAGATCAAGGAACAGCTTATTGGTTCAAGTTTTCTACTATGTCAGCATCAAGCGATGGTAGTGGATGGTATTGTATGCCAGAGATGGGGGATAGTGTGAAAGTATATTTTCCTACTAAAGATGAAGATGAAGCATTTGCAGTTAGTGCAGTAAGTGGATATGAACAAGGAGTAGGTGAATCAGAAGATAGAATGGGAAATCCAGATAATAAGTATTTGAGAACTACTCATGATAAGCAGGTAAAGCTTACACCTGATGGGATTTTTATTTCCTGTGACAGTGGACAGGCAGACATGAGTCTTACAAGTGATGGAACACTTAGTATTACAAGTCAAAATAACATAGATATTAATGCAGAACAAAACATTAAAATTGAAGCTCAAAAAAGTTTTTTAGTAAGTGCAAAACAAGGCATAAATTTTGCTTGTGACAAAGGTGGAGGCTTAGAATTTGATAATTCAGGAAATATAAAAGAAAAGGGCACAAAAGTTAATAACAATTAAAAAATTATTTATTTGTGTGTACCTAAACCCAAAAGTATAAGTCCTAATAAGAAAGAAGGGATTTTATGAATAGAGAAGAGTCTTTAAAAGAGTTTAAAGAAAAAATAGTCAAAGCTTTAGGTGAAGAAAGTATAGAAACTTTTGAAAAAAATTTTAAAGATAATGAAGAAAAAGTTAAAGGAATGTTAATAAACGGAATGAGAACCTTAATTAACAGAGCAAAGAACATTAAAGAGAACAATAGTGAAAATAAAATAGCAGTTTTTCAATTTGAACTTCTTAGAATTAATATTTTAAACGAATCTTATAAGATATTAATTCATGGATATAATTCCTCTTGGTATTTGGATCCTAAGCCTATATATGAAGAAATAGATTTAAGTTTTTTATTTGAACCTTTTATTAAAGTTAAGGAAAAATTGATTAAAGAGAAAAGAATTTATATGGGCAAAGTTAATAATTATGACATACAAAAAATGATATTTGAACTTGTAGTGAAATGTTATAAGAATATGTCAAAGACAATAAGGAATTGGTTTTGGAATTTAGATGAAGAGGAATGGATTAACGAAAGGGTAATAGAAGATTTTTATATAGTAAAGTGGAGTGAATATCAAGGAAGAAGTGAAACTCTCTTTGCTATGGACAATAGAGAAAAGAATATAAAAGAACTTTTAGAATTGAAAGAGCAGCCTGAAGAAAAATTACCTTTTGTATACACTGTCTGGAAAAACAGTATTTTAGAAGATGGAGTTTTAGCAAAGCAAAACATGTTATTTATTAATTTTAAAGGCAGCAATCTTAAAGATATAGATTTTTCAGAATGTAACATAGTAAGAGGTCAGTTTAAGGATACAGAAGTAAAAAGATGTACACTTGTGAAATGCAATTTAATAGGGTCATCTTTTCAAAATTCTAAAATCGAAGATTCTGATTTTAGCAATGGAAATTGCACAGGTGTGGATTTTAGGCAAGCAGAACTTAGATATGTAAATTTTTCAAATTCAAATCTTAAAAAGTCTAATTTTATAAATGCAAAGTTTAAAAATGTATCTTTTGAAGGAGCAGATTTAGAAGATGCAGTATTTAGTGCTAAAGATATACCTTTTATTAATTTAACTTCAGAGCAGCTTCAAACTATATATATAGATGGAGGCGAAGAAAGATGAAATACTTTGTTTTAAAGCAAGATAGAAATTTAGAAAATGCAATTGAAATAGAAGGCTTTAATAACAGCCAAAAGATGACATTACTTAAGGCAGATGAAGATAAGTATAAAGATTCTACCAATGTACTCGTACATGGAAATGAAAATAGCATTTATCCAGATTTAATACAAGCACCAGTGCTTATAATTTCAGATGAGCTTCATAAACTTTTTAAATTATATGAAAACACTGTAGTTTATAAAATAGCAGTATTTTCAGATTTAAAAAGGAAGAAGCAGAAAGTATATAGATTAGTTCTTCCAGAATTATTAGATGCATTAAGTGATAAGTCTGTTTTCTTTAAAAATGGCTGGATAGATAAGATAGTATTAGATGATGAGAAAATTGGTGACTACAATATATTTCAAATCAAAGCAGGAGTAGATTATTACTTTATAGTGTCTCTTGATGTAGTGGAAAGTATGCTTAAAAGAGGATTATTTGTAGGAATTAAATTTGAGGAAGTTGAGGTGATATAAGATGGCAAGTGAAAATGAAGAAAAATATGGTGTTATAGCTGGAACAGCAATAAATGAAGTTGAAAAAGGCGTAAAAGGTACAGTTAACTCAGTAAAGCAAATTGGGACCATGGCTCAGAGAGCCGGAGGTTTTGCACTTAGAGATGCTACAAATGAATGGAAATGGCTCAACTTATCACCAGAAGAAAAAGCAGCTGAGAAAGAAAAAGAAAAGCAAGCAGCAGAGGAGGCAAAAGCAGAAGCAGATAAAGCAGACGCAGATAAAGCAAAGGCAGAAGATGATGAAAAGGAAAGGATAAAAAATCTTGAAAAAAGCTATATAGTTCATACAGCAGCTATTACTTGTAGTTGTGCGCTTCATGAAAGTTATGTTGTAGTTCCAGAAGGCCATGGGGAATTTATACATGGAATTCCTCAGTTAAATATAGGAGATAGTAAGCCAGAAATAAATATAAGAAGTTTTGGAATATGTAAAAGTCCTCAAAATCCAAGTGTACAAGAAAATGCTAAAAAAATAGCAGATGAGGTTAAAAATAGACCTAAAGGCTTTACGGAAAAAGTTATGGATTTCTTTTCAAAACCACCAGCTGAAGATGTGGGTAAAGATTTACTAGAACAATGTGTAGGAGAATGTACTCCAATAATAGCTACAGAGTGGATAGATGGAAAAGAAGATGTTCTTGTTGATGGTAAACCTGCATTACTTGGAAAATGTAAACTTACATGTTTATATGGCGGAGAAATTAAATTATATACAAGTGGACAAAGGGAATAAAAATCTAATTAGAATTATAAATGAAAAGGAGGTATTATAGAATGCTGACATATAAAAGTCTAAAAATAGAGATACCTTATGATGCAGTTCAAATTGAAGATATAGATATATTACAACCTATAAATGATCATGCATATTTAAAGATTAAACTTTTGATAGAAGAAGGAAAAATAATAGAATATATAAATAAAAATGTTAGCGAAGAAAAAGTGACTGTATCTAGAATTGAAGATAACGGTGAAGAAACTAAATTATTTGTAGGAAAGATAAATAAAGTTTTTATGTCATATGAAGGCAGCGTTCAAATTATGGAACTAGAAGCTGTTTCATATACAAAAGATTTTGATATTAAGAAAAATAGCAGAACTTTTTGTAATTTAGCAATGACTTATCAAGAAGTTATAACAAAGGTTTTAGAAAGGTATAGTAATAAAGCATTTACAGACAACATAACGAACGGACAAGCAATAGGAGAATTTATTCTTCAATATGAAGAAAGTGATTGGGAATTTTTAAAGAGAATAGCTAGTCATTTTAATGGTGTACTACTTCCAGAAGCTACTGAAGATTATGGAAGATTTTATTTTGGAATACCGGATTTAAATAACAATAAAGAGATAAACATAGATGATTATGAAGTAGTAAAGGATATAGATAGCTTTAATAAGTTAGAAGCTATGGGCTTTGAAGAAAATTTTCTTCAGGAATATACAACTTGGGATATTGTAAGTCCAATTAAATTAATGCTTGGTGAGAAAGTTTTATTTAATAAAGTTAAATGTGTAGTAGCAAAAATTCATACTGAAGTATATAAGGAAGAAATTAGAACAATATATACTTTAGGGATTCAAAGAGGGCTTAGAACCACCTATAGAGTAAATCACAAGATTTTTGGAATGAGTATTCCTGCAACAGTTAAAGATGTAAAAGGAAATAATATGAGTGTTCACTTTGAAATAGATTCAGAAGATGAAGAGTGCTCAAATCAAAAGTACTTTACATATGCAATAGAAAGTAGTGCATGGTACTGTATGCCAGAGAAGGGAAGCCAAGTTCATATATACTTTCCAACTAATGAAGAAAAAGAAGCAATTGCAGTTCATGCAGTAAGAATTGGAGCAGGTTCAGCTAAAACTCAAAATCCTGATATTAAGTCATTTTCTCATACAGGTGGAAGTGAAATGAAACTAACACCAAGTGATATGAATTTTTCACCAGGAGGTGGTGGAGTAAGTTTAAACTTAGCTCAATCAGGGGATGTCTCTTTAAATGGACAAAATATAAATCTTACAGCTAATGAAAACTTAGAGCTTGGAATGAGAGATGGAAGTGGAGATGTGCCGGCTTTTAGGCCACAAAATATAGATATTTCGGCTAAGAGTAAAATAGAAATAGCAAAGGGTGGTATTGGGATTCAAATTGCTGATGAGACATTTTTAAAGGCATCTGTAATTAAATACGAAGGAAGTATTAAGGATCCAGTAGAAATACCAGATGAAATAGCTCATAGGAATGATGAGGATGCAGATAATATAGAAAAAATAAATAACCAAGCTAAAGTAAATATGGAAGCAAAAGTTGATGAAGCTAAAAGTAAAATTGGTTTTGGAGTAGTTGCTTCAGTAATTGGAGCAGTTGCAGTTGGAGTTGGGGTTGCCGTATTTGCAGCAGCTACAGTTGCAACGGGAGGGTTAACTCTTGCTATAGCTGGAGTTGCAGTGGCATCTGGTGTTACAGCTATGGCAGTAGGTGCATCTGAAACCAGTGAGGGGCTGTCGAATTATAGTAAATCCCAGAGTGGTGATTACTCGAAATCCTATAATTTTATGCGGGATACTGTCTGTGGTGGAAATGAAGGTCTTTATAATGTTGTAAAATATGGATCTGTTATGATTGCAGGAATAAGTACTGCATTGTTAACAGGTGGAGCATCTTTACATGAAATGGCAGTTACAATGGGGAAAATAGGACTTGATTCAGGCATAAATACAGGATTCGAATTACTTGCAGATTACGCAGATGATGGAAAGATTGATAATGGTTGGGAAAGTTATGCTGAATCGTTTGCTTTAAATTGTGGATTAAGCGGTGGAGGTACAACTGCATTTAACGGGTTGAATAAGCTGGAAAAAATTAAGAAGTTGGAATGCGGAACATTAGGCAAGATAAGGTTTGGAACAGATGTTGCAGTAGATATGGCAGGGCAGCTGGCAACTACAGGTGATGCAAATTTAACAACTACTCTTTTAAGGAAATATATAAGCAATAAAGTATGTTTTTCTGACCCAGTAGATGGAGCAACAGGAAGTTTGTATATTCCAGCAACAGATATAGTACTACCAGATATTCATGAAGAATTTAAGATCGAAAGAAAATATGAATCAGTAAATAATAGATTAGGACTTCTTGGTATTGGATGGACAACAAGTTTTGAAACTTTCGTTGAAATTGAAGGTGAAAAAATAAATGTACTTTGCACCGATGGTCATGTAGAAAGCTTTTATTTAATTGAAGATGAATGGGTAAATGATAAAGGCGGAGCTAAGATTTATGATTTAAAACAAGAAAATGATTATTGGATATTTAAAACTGCTTTTGATAGGAAAACTTATAAGTACAATAGATCAGGAAAGTTAATAAATATAACTGATAAGCATAGTAATAAAGTTTCATTAACTTATATAGGAGAAAATATTGAAACTTTAACAACATTCTCAAATTATAAATTATCATTTACTTATAAAGATGGAAAAGTAATTGAAATAAAAGATGAGCTTGGAAGAACAGTTCAATATAAATATACTGGAAATTATTTAACAGCTGTTATCCATGTTGATCAAGGAATAACAAGATATACCTACGATGAAAAAGGATATATAAGCAGCATAACAGACCAAAATGGAAATACTTATACGAAAAATTTCTTTGATAAAAAAGGAAGAGTAATCCGTCAGGACTTCCCAAATGATGATACATGTAAAATAACTTATGATGATTCAGAAAAAGAAGTAACATTCTATTATACTAAGAGTAAACGAACAGAAAAAACAAGATTTAATAAAGAGGGTTTAATTACACATTTATTTTATGAAGATGGAAGTACAGAAGAATATAAATATGATGAATATCAAAATAAGATTTATATAAAGGATAGAAATGGATTTGAAACAAATAGAGTTTATGATGAATTTGGTAATTTATTAAAGGAAACTTTAGCAAATGGACTAATAACAGAATATATATATGATAAAAATAATAATTTAATTCAAGAAAAAGATAATGAGGATAAGGAAATTAGTTTTGCTTATGACAGCATTGGTAATTTATTAGAGAAGAAAACAAAGATTTCAGTTGGAAATTGGACAACTGAAAGTTATAAATATGATTCATATGGAAGAATTTTAAGTAAAACAGATGGTAATGGAAATAATTCGAAATATGAATACCAAAATGCAAGCAACTTAGAAGGAAAGCAAGAAAAAGATCCAGTAAGAGTAATAACAAATAGTGGATATGTATATTCATATACATATGATAAAGTAGGCAGAAATACTGAAATACAAACAGATTATGGAACAATAGAATTTGCATATAACAATTTAAATTTTGTAGCAAAAATTAAAGATGCAAATGGAAATGTAACAATAAAAAATTATGATAACATGGGTAATTTAACAAGTATTTATACACCAAATGCATGTTTTAATGGAGGTATGTCAGAAGAAAGTTACAGATATACCTACGATCATATGGATAGGCTCATAAGCATAAAAAATCCAGTTGGAATAATAGAAAAAAACATAAGAGACAGCGAAGGAAATATTATAAAAGAAATAAATCCTAATTATTATAATTATGAAACTTACGATGGTATAGGCATAGAGTATGAATATGATAAGGATAATCGAAAAATAAAAACTATTTATCCAGATGGAGGAATAGAAAGATTCTTCTATGATTCAAATGGAAATGTTATAAAGCATATAAGTCCAGAATACTACAACGAAGAAACTGATGATGGTTTAGGTTATAGTTATACTTATGATTCTATGAATAGACTTAATTCTATAATAAATGAAAAAGGAATTGTAGAAAAGACTTTTGAATATGACTTGCATGGAAATATCATAAAAGAGATAGATTGTGAAGGAAATAGTATTTTATTTAAATATGATTTGCTTGGTAATTTAATTGAAAAGAGAGTCCCAGTTGAAAAAGATATTTATGGAAAGATTAGATACAATTTAACTTGCTATGATTATGATAGAAATAGTAATAAAATTTTAGAAAAGCATGGAACAGCAGTAGTATCTGAAAAAGGAATCTGTAGCAGTTATCATGAAATTTATTTTAAATATGATAAAGAAAACAGGCTTATAGAAGTTAAAGATAAATACGGAGCGAAAGCACGATATAAATATGACTGTTTAAATAAAAAGACTTTTGAAAGCTTTAAGATTAATGATTCAACAACAAAAGCAATTCATTATATTTATGATAAAGTAGGAAATTTAATTCAAAAGAAGGAAGAAATAAATGGAAGCTTTGTAGCACCAGAAACAAAGGGCAGAAATGTATGGGCTATAACAAACTATGAGTATGATAAAAATGGAAATATAACAAAAATTATAACTCCAAAAGGCTTTGAAATAGAAAGGGTTTATGATAAAGCTGATAGGCTAATTGAGCAACATGAAAAAGATGAAGCTAATGGAATTTTTAGAAGTTATGTTTATAAGTATGATAAAGCAAATAATATAACAAGCCTAAGTGAATATTCTGGAGAAGAAGCAAAGCTTATAAGAAGTAAATATATAAGCGAAAATGATTATAGAGTACATTGGTCTGAGAGATATGAAAATAAAAAAGAAAATGAAAGGTTATTTAGCAGGTTAGATTTTGAGGAAGATAAAAAGAAAAAATCTTATGTTTATGATTCACAAAGCAGACTTACTAATTTTATAAATTTCTCAGGAAATACAACAAGGCTATTTTATGACAAAAACGACCGAATTATAAAGCAGGTATTACCAGAGCAATATGATGAAGGCGCAGATGACGGAGTAGGAACAACTTATTTTTATAACTTAAAAGGACAAGTTATTGAAGTTAAAAATGCTTTGGGAGAAACAATAACTAAAAATACTTATGACCCTAAAGGAAATCTTAAAACTTCAATAGATGGGGAAAATAATAAAGTAGAATACACTTATACAATGCTTGGGCAAATAAAAGACATTGTGACTCCAAACTCAAGAAAAGAAAATAAAGCAGCTCAAAGCTATAAGTATGATGCAAGAGGAAACATTACAGGAATAACAGATGGTAATGGAAATGAAACAAGTTATATTTTAGATGACTGGGGAAGAATAATTCAAATAACAACACCAGAAGGCGGAGTTGAAAAATATACCTATGACTACGCAGGAAATATAACAAGTACAACAGATGCTAATGGTGGAACAATAGAGTATATCTATAACAGTTTAGGACAAGTATGTGAAATAAAAGATCAAGCAGGAAATAGTGAATATTTTTATTATGATAACGAAGGAAATCTAACAAAACATGTTGATAGAAATCAAAATCATGTGGATAGAATTTATAATTTAGATAGAAATATAGTTTCAGTAAAAGCTTATCAAGTTGATGAAGAAGCAATAGCTTTAGAAGCAAAAAAAGCTGAAGAAGCTAAACAAAAAGAATTAGAAAAAGCTGAAATAAAATCAGAAGAAGGCTTTATAACTACGCCATTAAGCCAGAAACATAGAAGAAGAAGCTTCACGGAAAGACAAAAAGAGAAACAAGAAAAACAAAAAACAGAAGAATTAGAAGAAAATAATTCTAAAATAGAAATAATAGAAAATCCAAATAAAAATAAACTAGAAGTAGTAGATCAAACATTCAAATATAATCCAGATGGTACTTTAAAGAATGCATATACAGGAAATATGCAGTATGAATATGCTTATAATATTGAAGGATTATTAGAATCTAAGAGTGCTTCAGGAAGAACTCTTTTAAGCTATACTTATGATAAAAACCAAAATATAAAAATGATCAAAGATATTACAGGAAAAAGCAGTGTTTATAGTTATGATGAAGTTGATAGAGTTAAGCTAATTCAAGATGATAAAGATGTTACGTTGGCAACTTACGATTATTATAAAAATGATAGCATAAAATCTGTTACTGTTGGAAATGGATTAAAGACAGATTATACTTATGATGGTGATGGCAATGTACAAAGCTTAGTTACAATAACATCAACAGGTGAAGTTCTAGTAGATTATAACTATGCCTATGACTTGAATGGAAACAGGCTTCAAAAAGTAAGTTCAAAGCATAAGAATTTCTATAGTTATGACTCGATGAATCGCCTTGTTGATTCAAGCTACGATGGTCGATGTGAAAGTTTCACTTATGATAAGGTAGGCAACAGATTAACTAAAACTACAAATGATATTACAGAAAAATATCTTTATAACGCGAAGAACCAATTAAAGGAATTACACAATAATTATGGAATAAACCACTTTACTTATGATAAACAAGGAAATACAATAAAAGAAGAAACTTCAACTGGAAATAATATCTTTGAGTACAATACTTTAAATCAACAAGTAAAGGCTATAACTAAAGAGGGAAATACTTTAGTTAGTAGGTATGATGCGCAAGGGTTAAGAGCAGAAATTGAGGAAAATGAAAAGTTAACTAAATTTATTTTCCATAAGGATAATGTTTTGGTTGAGGCTGATAAAGATTGGAATGTTGTTTCTAGGTTTACTAGAGGATATGAAGTTGTTGCTGCTGATATTACAGAAGTAAATAATCATTCAGATTTAGACTTTAGCTCAAATATAAATAGATTCTATTATACAACTGATGAACAAGGTAGTACAGTATTTATTAGTGATAGAAATCAGCAAGTAAAAAATGAATACAGGTATGACGCTTTTGGAAATGTTCTTGAAAGTAAGGAACAGGTTCATAATAGGATAACTTATACTGGGCAGCAGTTTGATCGCATAACTCAGCAGTATTATTTGAGGGCTAGGTTTTATAATCCTGTTGTCGGTAGATTTACTCAAGAGGATATTTATAGGGGCGATGGGCTAAATCTTTATGCTTATTGTGGGAATAATCCTGTTAGATATTATGATCCATCTGGTTATGTATTTTTAGATAATTTGTTGTATGATTCCTCAGAAGATATTACTATACGTACAAAGATAACACCAAGTGAAGAAGCAACATATGGTTATTGGACAGGAGAAAGAGGTAATTCTAATTTTGTGTTTACAAATACTGAGAATAAAGCTTTACACAATAGAGTAGAAAAATTGATGAATCAACATAATAGGAATTATATTCCATATAGGGATGGGCAAGTAGATTTTGATCATTTGGCTGTATTTACAGTAGATGTAGAAGTTTCTTCTGACAGAAAAATAACTCACCCAAGAACTAATGAGGAAATTGCTAAACAGATTGTGGCGTATAATGGTGATTATAGCAAGATGTATGATGAAAATGTAATGGGAATTGCTAGTGGTTCACAAAAATCTCAAGAAACTGCAAAAAGTATTATTGAATCAGTTCAAAAAACTGCTGGTAATAAAGCTTTATCCGAAAATGCACGAATATTTGCTGTAAACAAAGAGATAAAGAAAAAACAAAAAGAGTTTAAGCAGACTATTCATGAAGAAAATTTGGTAACAGGAATGGGAAAAAATAAAACTCAATGGGTTGACACTGATATAAATAACCAATTTGGGCATTTGGGTGGAACATCCGATGCAAAAAGACAGGAATTAGAAAAGAGTATGTGTAAGAGCAAATAAAGGAGATGTGTATAATGGCAAAAAAAACATTTAATGATGATGTATATGGAAAAATTACTTATAAAGAAGGATATTGGCTATTAAAGGATGGAATAAAATTCAAAATAAAAGATAAAGAAATGATTGTTAAGACAGAGATAGATGTTTATGATGAAATATACGAAGAATTTAATATGGGATTATTGATGGAAGAATTAATGCAGTATTATAGAGAAAATCCAGATCTTATTGAGGCTGATAAAGCAGAGAAAAGAAAAAAAGAGCAAAAGGAATTATATAAAAAACATCTAATAGATAATATTGATAAGACTACTTATAACATAGAAGAAGCAGCATTACAAAAAAGAGACGAATTAATAAAAGATGAAACTGAGGAGACTTTTTCTAAGATGGTAGGTAAGGAAAAAGCAAAAAGAGTTTTTGAAGCTGAAACAAGAGAAGAAAAGTTAGCTTCACTAGAGTTAATAAGACTAAGAGTACTTGTAGATACAATTGAAATAACATGTAGATGTGACTGGTTTGAATTCTTAGGAGGGGGATTTGTTATTTTTCCTGACGGTAGTGTAGAAATGTTTGATATTGACTCGATGAGTATTTAAAATAACATAACCATATAAATACCACAATTTTGTGAATTATTGGTATTTATATGGTTTTTTATTATTTCTAGATAGCAGAAAATGTTGATACTTTAGCTACCTTCTCAAATTATAAGTTATTCTTTACCTGCAAAGATGGAAAAGTGTTTGAAATAAAAGATGAGCTTGGAAGAACAGTTCAATATAAATACACTGGAAATTATTTAACAGCTGTTATCCATGTTGACCAGGGAATTACAAGATATACCTACGATGAAAAAGGATATATAAGCAGCATAACAGACCAAAATGGAAATACTTATACGAAAAACTTCTTTGATAAAAAAGGAAGAGTAATCCGTCAGGATTTCCCAAATGATGATACCTGCAAGATAACATATGATGATTCAGAAAAAGAAGTAACATTCTATTCATATTAAATGACAATGTGGATGGAATAACAGGAACACACCCAGAATCCCAAAAGATAGCTGATAAAATATTAAGTGATAAGAAATTACAAAAAATAATTAATAATGATGAATTAGGTTATGATAAAAAATTAGGAAAACTTACTAGTAGATTAAATACACTAAGAAGTGAGAATGAGCTTACAGTTCATGAATTAAATAATGCAAGGAAAACACAGTGGATACCGACAGATATTAATGGTACATTTGGGCATTTGGGTGGTGTTTCAGAGTTAAAAGCTCAAAATCCTGTAATAAAGAATCCAAAATGTCCTAAATAATAGAATAGAGAAGGAGTGTTAAGTAATGGAAAGTATAATTATTGAAGATAATTTAATGGGAAAATTACAATATAAAAAGGAGAATTGGAATAAAATTGATCCAATAAAATATTATCTTAATAATGAAGAGAAATCTATAATAATTGAAATTGATATACAGAATGGAGAAGCAACAGAATATGAATTAGGGATAGGAGGTTGGGAAGCGGACGATTTTGATGATGATGAATTGGATAGGCATGAAGAATATAAAAAGCAAGTTAAATTTATGTATAAAAAATATATTGAATTATTTTCGGAAACTATAAAATTAGTTAGGGACATTATAATAGAAGACTATAATACTTTCATTCAAGAAACTTCTAAAGAAGAAGTGATAAGAATTATAGGTGAAGAAAATTATAAATGCATAGCTAATAATAAAGATAAGGTTTTTGATTTAATAACGTTGCAAAAAGCAACTATATTTAACAAGAGAATTAGGATTATTGGAGAATGTAAATGGTATATTAATAATGAATTTGGAATAAATTTATGGAAAGATGATTCATATAATATTGGAAATTTAGATACAATATATTAAAAAAACGGATATTTTAATATATTTATTAATTTATTTATCATATTTATAATAGCTGAATAAATAATAATGAATAAAGAAATTATGAAAGCAGATGATAAGATAAAAATCATCTGTTTTTTTGTATATTGGATAAAATATTTTATGATGAGAGGCCATCAGATTATAATTAAACTTGTGACTTAAATGGAAATAGACTTTAAGAATTAAGTATTAAGAATAAGAAGTTCTAAAGCTAAGATTCTATGAACAGGCTAAAAAAAGTAAACTATGATGATAATTATGAGAGCTTTACTATGATAAAGTAGGTAACAGGATAACAAAAACTATAAATGATATTACAGAAAAATATCTTTATAACGTAAGGAACCAATTAAAGGAATTACACAAAGATTCTGGTATAAACTACTTTACTTATGATAAACAAGGAAATACGATAAAAGAAGAAACTTCAACTCGAAATAATATCTTTGAGTATAATACTTTAAATCAACAAGTAAAGGCTATAACTAAAGAAGGAAATACTTTAGTTAGCAGGTATGATACGCAAGGTTTAAGAGCTGAGATTGAAGAAAATGAAAAATTAACCAAGTTTATTTTCCATAAAGAAAATGTTTTAGTTGAGACTGATAAAGATTATAATGTTGTTTCTAGATTTACTAGAGGTTATGAAGTTGTTGCTACTGATATTTTAGAGTCAAGTGAAAATTCAACTGAGGATTTAAATAAAAATTCAAATGCACAATTAGAATCTAAATTAAATAGATATTACTATACTGTTGATGAACAAGGTAGTACAGCATTTATTACTGATAAAAATCAGCAAATTAAAAACGAATATTATTATGATGCTTTTGGTCATGTTATTGAAAGCAAAGAAGAAGTTCATAATAGGATAACTTATACTGGACAGCAGTTTGATGGGATTACGGGACAATATTATTTGAGAGCTAGATTCTATAATCCTGTGATTGGAAGGTTCACTCAAGAGGATGTTTATAGGGGTGATGGGTTAAATCTTTATGCTTATTGTGGGAATAATCCTGTTGTTTATTATGATTTCAGTGGATTCGCAAAGGCAACTAAGAAGGATATAAGTGAGATGACTTATGGTGAAATAGTTTCTGAGCTTAACCAACATTATGAAGAATTTGTTAAAAAGAAGAACAAAAAATATCCACCAGAAAAAAATAGTAATGAGTTATTAAAGAATGAATTAACTTATGGACCACATGGAAAACATAACGAAGAAAGTGGGGATAATATAACGGGTCATCATATGCCATCAAATGATTTTATGCAAAATAAATGTGGTGTAAGCGAGAATGAGAGTTTCTCCATGAATCTTGAGCAAATTTTTCCTGGAAGTGGAGGAAGGCATAGGAGAACATTCACATATGGTTTAACATCAAAATCAAGAAAACATCAGTTATATAGTAAACTAACACCAAGAGATGCTTTGGCATTTGATTTAAACGATTCACAGAGAATTTTAATAGAAGATGGATTGTATAATAAGGAAACAGCAAGAAAATTATATGATTATTCTAAGGATTATCAAAAATCTCCTAATTCTAAAGGTGCATTCGATAAAGATAATGAGTTGAATAATATAACAAAACAGTGTTTAAAAAAATGATAATATGATTTATTATAAAATAAGTGATTTTAATGTAGTCACTATTTTACAAAAAAGCAAAATTTATTACAAGGAACGATTCTGTTAGAGTGTAATAATCAGTTCTTTACAGTCTACACTGTGAAGAACATATTTTGGTGTTAAATTAAAATTAATGAATATTTATTATGAATATAACTCAATGAGCAAATCTTAATAAAGTTAATAAAATAAATATTTAATAAATTTTAGAATTTAACAAAATAAAGGAGAATGTGTTAATGATCAAGAATGAAGAATTAAAATTGATAGAAGAATTAGGAAAAATAAGATTTTTAGATAGTGATAAAGAAGATGATGATGAAATGGAGGAAGAGATAGAAGAGAAAATTGAGAGGTATGAAAATATACTTTTTAAATTATCGGAAAGTAAAGAAGTTTCAATTATTTCTAAACTTTGTAGTATTGCAGAGGATAAAGCAACAGAATTATCAGCAGTAGAGTATTTGTTAAAAGTGATACTAAAAATTGTAAGAAATAACGATATTGAACAGGGAATAAATCAAATTATAGAAGGAACCTTATATATGGTGCCAAAAGCACGCCAAAAGGCAATAAAACTTCACATATGGATACTGAAAGATGGCAATTTAAGGGGTAAATATATAGATGCCTTAAAGAATACACAGTATGAAAAAAAGACTGTAATTAAAGAATTATTAAAAGAAATAATGATCATGTTTAAAGATGAATTCAACATAAATGAAATATTGCAACAAATTTAATTCTTAAATTTTGACAGTGGCTGTATCAAATTAATTTTGATACAGCCATTTAAAGATTATAATGGAATATAATTTCTAGATTTACTAGAGGATATGAAGTTGTTGCAGCTGACATTGCAGATTTAGGTGAAGGTTAAAAATACAACTTAAATAGATATTATTATACTGTTGATGAACAAGGCAGTACATTATTTATTACGGATAGAAATCACCAAGTTAAAAATCAGTATTACTATGATGCGTTTGGGAATGTTATTGAAAGTAAGGAACAGGTTCATAATAGGATAACTTATACTGGGCAGCAGTTTGATGGCATAACTCAGCAGTATTATTTGAGGGCTAGGTTTTATAATCCTGTTGTCGGTAGATTTACTCAGGAAGATACTTATCGTGGAGATGGATTAAATCTTTATGCTTATTGTTTGAATAATCCTATTGGGTATTATGATCTGAGTGGGTATGCATGTGAAGGTAAAGGAAGAGCTATAGATGGTACTAAGAGGGGAAGTAAAGCTGATAATGTTATTACTGAAGCTGATAGAATTAAGCAATTTAATCTAAATAATTGCAGAGGACAAATGAAAGATGATTTAAGTAAATTAAGAGAAATATTAAAAAATGATAAAGATGCAAAGGGTATGGGTAAAATTTGTTCAACAGTGGATTTGGGCGATTTAAACTTAAAAGGTGAAGCCGGAAGTGATATCTGGAAGTATAACCCAACGATAAAAGATTATACAGGAGTTGACCCTAGAGAATTTTGTAAAACAACTGAGGATTATACTAAATATTATAGAAGTTTATTATCTGATGAGCATTTAGAAAGTTTACCTGATAGCTTTTGGGTTGGAAAAAATAAAGAGTTCGTTAAGGAAGATATGTCTAAATTAAGAGCTGATATTGAAAGAGTTAAAAGTGAGGCTGCAGATGAAGGTGAATTTAATCAGTATGGTGAACCAAGTTTTGAATCTGACTGGAATGTTGATAACTGTGCAGAAATTTGGAGCTCAAGAGATGCAATCTTAAAAGGTGCAAGATATGATGATTTGGTTTATCGTACAGAACATCTAGGTGGAGGATTTGCAAAACCTTGTGAAAATTGCAAGATAACATTTAAAGGAACTTATAATATTGATAATTAGGAGGTATTAAGATGGAAATATCTAATAAAACAATAGAAGTATTAAAGAATTCAGGATGGTATGAGGGAAGAAAAATAGATATAACAGAAAATTTAGAATTTCTTAAAGAAAGAGGATTCGAAGTTTTTGAAAGTGCAAAAAAGTTTATGGAGGAGTTTGGTGAATTAAAAATAAATGTTGAAAAGATTAGAAAAAACGGGACCACAAAGGTATCTAAACATAGTACTTGTATTAAGGAAACAATAGGAGTGTTAAATAGCTTAAATTTTGGTTTGGAGGAATATGTAAATGAGAAAGTTATGCTTATAGGTTCGCTTTATGATTTTGAGATAGATTTATATATATCTGAGTCTGGAAGAATATTCAAATCGATAGGTTGGGTAGGAGATAGTGTTTGGGAAGCATTTGATAATATTATTAATGAAAAAGGAACAATAATTTGGGATAAATTTAATGGGTAACAAAATTTTACTCGATGCAAAATTATGTACAATCTTACTTCATAATTACTAAGTTTTAATTAGTGTATTATGAAGTAATGATGTATATCATAATTACTTACTACATAATTCAAATTCTGTAGTGAGTTGAGTAAAAATATACTCTAAAAACTTCTTTTGATGTCTGATTCAACCTAATAGCAAAATTTTAATGGATGCTAAAACGGTGTCTATTAGAAATTTTCTTTTTTAGGTTTAACTTGGATAAAGTAGGACATAACCTGGACATACTTTGGACGTAGAAAGTCCAGTAAAATCAATGGTTTGGGCGTATAGGTCTAAGTTTGAGTGTAATCAAGCTATAGAAAAAAATAGCCAATAATAAAATAAAGTTGGTTACAATTACGCCCTTGCGACCAAACTTAGTAGTATCAACGGTTTGCTATGACCTAAATGTACCCAATTTGAGATCTAGATGCAACCTAAAAATAAAAAATGAAGATTAACATTGGATAATAAGTTCCTTTGTTAGTCTTTTCTTTTGCTTAAAAATAACAATGAAAGGAAGAACAAAGATGATGATGATAATAGAAGAATTCAAAACTAATTTAATTGAGGATGGAAAAAGCCCTAAAACAATAGAAAGCTATGTAGGAGATACTTCTGCTTTTGTGGCATTTATTGAAAGTAAAGGAGTAGATTTTGCTGGAGAGATGAAAAGATTCTATATCATAAGCTACAGGAATTACCTAATTGAAAATCAGTATGAGCTATCAACAATAAATAAGAAAGTAAATAGTATTCAATCATTTAATAAATATCTAATAGACAATGGCTACACAAAAGATGTTGTGGTAGATATTGCAAAGGATAGAGTAAAACTAGCCTACGGTCTGAAAGGCAGGTAGAAAGTTTTATTCTATATTCAAAATGATGAGAAGGTAAGCAAAAGAAATAGAATAAGACTACAAATGATATAACTGAAAAGTACATCTACAATATAAAGAACCAATTAAAGGAATTACACAATAATTATGGAATAAACCACTTTACATATGATAAACAAGGAAATACAATAAAAGAAGAAACTTCAACTGGGAATAATATCTTTGAGTATAATACTCTAAATCAACAAGTAAAGGCTATAACTAAAGAAGGAAATACTTTAGTTAGCAAATATGATGCAGAAGGTTTAAGAGCTGAAATTGAAGAAAATGAAAAGTTAACTAAGTTCATTTTCCATAAGGATAATGTTTTAGTTGAGGCTGATAAAGATTATAATGTTGTTTCTAGATATGCTAGAGGTTATGAAGTTGTTGCAGCTGATATTTTAGAGTCAAGTGAAAATTCAACTGAGGATTTAAATAAAAATTCAAATGCACAATTAGAATCTAAATTAAATAGATATTACTATACTGTTGATGAACAAGGTAGTACAGCATTTATTACTGATAAAAATCAGCAAATTAAAAACGAATATTATTATGATGCTTTTGGTCATGTTATTGAAAGCAAAGAAGAAGTTCATAATAGGATAACTTATACTGGACAGCAGTTTGATGGGATTACGGGACAATATTATTTGAGAGCTAGATTCTATAATCCTGTGATTGGAAGGTTCACTCAAGAGGATGTTTATAGGGGTGATGGGTTAAATCTTTATGCTTATTGTGGGAATAATCCTGTTAGGTATTATGATCCTAGTGGTTATGCTAGCAATGCAGGTAAGTGTTGGAGTAAAACAAATCCATTTGATTTAAACAATGAAAAACAAAAATATACTGATAATGTAACAGAGCAGATTAAAGTAAAAGGGACTTATGATAGTAAGGCTCAAAATAGTGATATTTTAAGAGGTGAACTTAAAACTTCAGGAAACATGCAGACACCACCATATGGTAATGCAGCACATCATATTGTTGCAGCAAAGGAAGAGGATGCCAAAATAGCTAGAGATATATTAAAGGAATATAGTGTAGATGTTAATTCAGCTTCGAATGGTGTATTTTTACCTTATGGAAAAAAAGAAACTAATAGTTATATTACGACAGAAACAACTCATAATGGCTCACATACTGGTGATTATTATAAGTATGTAAATAATAAATTGCAACAAACAATAGAAGAAATTGAGACTAATGGTGGTACAGTAACTTCTAAAGATATTACAAAAACATTAGATGATATTAGAAAAGGATTATTAGATGGAACTGTAAAATTAAATAAACCAAAATAATAGGAGGAATTTTAAATGAAGTTATACGAGATTGATTTTAAGGAAGGCTATAGAGATATAATCTTAAAAAATCATGATGATGATATTAAATATATTAAAATGTTAGTAAATGATTACACTTTAAAAGAACAATGGCCTAAAATTGAGATAAAAGTAAATCACAAAGGCAAAAAAAATGATGGACCATTTTTTTGGTCTACAATAGGTGCTTTAGTTATATCAGAAAAAGCAAAAGATGAATTGGAAGAGTTTTGGAATAATGATGATTTTGAATTATTACCAATATATTTAGAAGATGAAATTTATTTTATAATTCATGTAATAAATTTACAAGAAATTGAATTTAAAATTGTTAGAAATAAAGAAGATAATGTTATAAAAATATTAAATTTAAAAGAGCTACAATCTAAAAATATGAATGAGAAAGGACTTTTTAGAATTCGTTTAAAGAATGGTAAACCATATTACCCAATATTTATTACAGAAAAATTTGTAGAATTAATTAAAAATTCTATACTAAAAGGATTTAATTTTAGAGTATTATGGGATTCTAGTGTGCAGGAGGTTAATGAAGTAGAATGATAATTGAATCTAAATTATTGAAAATAATAGAAGATGAAATAATAAAAGCTTGCAGAGATGAAGTAAAAGAAGGAAATTCTCAAGAATTATTGGGGCTAGAAATTCAATATTTTTATGATGGTGAATTTGCTGATATAGGTTTTAAAATTATTATGTTTGATAATGATGAAGATGAGGGATACAGTATTTATAAGTCATTAATATTAGATTATCAAGAAATAAAAGAAAGTCTTTTATATATAATTGGTAGAGAAGAGAAAGCAAATAAATATGATACAATTCGTACTATAGCAAAAGAAATTAAGGAACATATAGAAAAAATTGAATGGAATGAAATAGTACAAACATCAGAAGAATTTTATTTTGATTTGGTAAATTATGATTAAAATTTATTGCTGTATAAAGTTAAAATTTTTTGAGAAATACTAAAATTAAAGCCTAAAGCTGAAATTGCTTTAGGCTTTTTTAGTTAAGTAATTAAATGAAAATTAATAAAGTCACCATTGAAAGAAATTATGAATCACTAAATAACAGAGTAGGACTTCTTGGTATTGGATGGAGAACAAGTTTTGAAACTTTCGTTGAAGTTGAAGGTGAAAAAATAAATGTACTTTGCACCGATGGTCATGTAGAAAGCTTTTATTTAATTGAAGATGAATGGGTAAATGATAAAGCTGGAGCAAAGATTTATTCATTAAAGCAAGAAAATAATTATTAGATATTTAAAACTGCTTTTGATAGGAAAACTTATAAGTACAATAGGTCAGGAAAGCTAATAAATATAACTGATAAGCATGGAACAGTAGAACAGCGGCAGTATCTGAAAAAGGAATCTGTAGCAATTGCTGGAATTTTCAGAATTTATCTTTATAAGTATTATAAATCAAATAATATAATTAAAAAATTTTGACAGTTATGCTTCTTATATTGTAAGTTGTTCCGTATATGCGTGTTCATAGTGTGTCTGTGAACACGCATATACAGTAGCATTTATCAAAGTTTTCAGTAACTGAAACAAATTGTATGGCATCTATTTCGGTTAGTTATTACATAAGTCTAAGTTTTGATTTGGATATCCACAAATTTTAAATTTAGCCAATATAATTTAGTGCAAAACGCCCAAAATAAGAAATAAAAAGAAAAAATGTAACTATATTTCCTTTTATTCCTTATTTTGTGCGTTTAAAGAAAAAGACATTAACATTTATGTATAATTATGAGAAAATTATAAAATGCGAAGAAAAATAATTTATAATATGTAATAAATACCATAATTATGAAAAAGTTTATTTCAAAATTATAATTAAAACTTTATATCTTTATAAGAGGAGGATTAAAAGTGGATGTAATTCAACAAACCAACAGAACAATATTATTTGAGGAAATAAATCCAGAAAAATTAGACTTAATAAGTGTAATAGGTGATACAAGAGGGTTTAATAGCTTAAATGATGACAAAATAAAGGAAATTAACGAACTATTCTTAGTAAATAGTTTTGATGAATTTTTAGATAAATTCGCACCAGTTGTATATTCTTTCTATAATGCATCAAATCAAAAAGTAATGTATACGTTAAAAAAACCAGAAAATTTTCCAGATGAATTGATAACAGAAATTCCAATAAACAAATCTAATGACTTTTTAAAAATGTTATTTACTTTAATAGATACAAAAAGAGCTCAAGGAATAGCTAATGTAGATTTTAAATTTGAAAATTTATTAGATATGATATCACCTAAAAAAGTGATGGATGATATAAGACAAACAAGAAAAGAAATTCAATATGCTTATAGCAAATATGAAGCTTTAGACGATGAAGACCCAAGTAAACTTGATTTAGGGGACAAACTTAATGTTATGTTTGAAGAAGCAAGTTCAAATTATAATAACATAATGGCTATGTTACCTCTTGCAATTGAAGATATAAAAACAAGATTACTTCTTGGTGGAGAAGATAATAAAAATTTAAATGAACAATTTCAACTTGGAGTTTTGAGCATGGGGGAAAATGGAGAACTAAAAGTATTAGAAGCTCCAAAGACAGAAGAAACTTCCTTAATTGCAATAGATGATAAAGCTAATGTAGGTTTAATTGAAGCATTTGAAGATGATTATGATGACGTTAATGAAGTTAAATCAGATTATATAAAAAGCTTAGTTGTAAGAACTTTTTGTCCTTTAGCATCGACTATGGAAAGTTCTATTGATTTAGACGTAGAAGTTAATAATTACAATACTTATTTAGACTTTTACAAGAGTTCTAAAGATGATTTCATAAAAACCGTAAAACCATTAATAGAAAAGATGCTAGGCGTAAAAATGTTTTTTGATCAATACAAAACAAAAAGCAAAGGTATGAAACCAAGTTTGTTAGTCACTAATACAAAACTTAATAGATTAGTTAATTCTCAAAACATACCAAGATTAAATACTTATTTAAGTTCAGTAAACGATAAAAATGATTTCGACAATACAATTTGGTTTGGAATAGTACCATCTGTAGAACTTGAAGTTCAAACTAAAAATAAAGTTAGAAGAGAAAGATTTAAATCTAATAAACAAGTTGAAAATACTGAAAATACTTCTATGGAAGATTTAGCATTACTTTTAGATACTGTTAAGAAATATCGTATACAAATATTCTTTAGCTTTGAAACAAGAGAAGATACTACATTTAATCATGTAGCAACAGCTGGTGTTGATAAATTTATAGATAAATGTGAATCATTATTACATAATTCATACAGTGAATTTGCAATACCATGTATACCTAATTTTACTGTTATTCCAAAAGAAAAATCAGGTGTAATATTGGATCAAAGAATGAAACTTTCAGAAAGTGGATCAGCAGAGTTATCTAAAGAAAAAGAAGATATTTTAAAACTTTGGATAGAAGGTGTCTATATTGGAAGTTCATATATAGCAGCAGGAATTGTAGCAGCATATCAATGTCCAGAGTATTTAAGAGAAAACTTTAAAGATATATATGGTGAATATCCAGGCGTTAGATTTGACATAGAATCTGGAGAAAATTCATTAAAAATTACAACAACGTTAGCAAAAGAAATATCTGGATTTACAAATGAAATTAAGAATTTAATAAATAAAAGAAATTTTGGATTTGTATTTTCATCTGAAAATGCACAACTTCAAGGTAAAGATATAAAGCAAATAACTGTATATAAAGCAAGGAGCTTACAAGCTTCTGAAAATGATTTTGAATCAATATATAAAACATTAGTAACAACATATATAGAAAGAATATTAAGATTCTATACTAATGATTTTAAAGAAGATAATATTGTGAAATTCTTTAGCAATAATCCATCAAGTGTAAAGAGTAAATGGATGGCTCATAAAGAATATACTAATGCCATTATTAGAGATGGTGATGATATTAATTTTGTAATAAATGAAAAGAATGGAACATGCAATATCGACTTAGTATTTAACGGAAATGTTAAGAACTTAGAAGTTGAAATTACGCGTAATGATGCACACAATGAAGTGGGTTAATTATAGTAGATGATTAAAAATCTATTTTAATTATAAATAATTAAATAAAAGGAGGACCATAAATGGGATTTAGAGTAAAAGTTGAGGGTGCTGAAAGCATTAATTTAAACATTGAAAGTATCGAAACTGTAGAATTCAAAACAGATACTCCAGATGATTCTAATGCACGTTCAACAGATTTAGGAACAACATTAATGGTTACTGGTAAAATTTTAACACCAGTAAATGGAGAGGCAGCAGATACTACAATTAAGTTAGCTCAATGGTCATTAGTACCAGCAGAAAAAGCTGATTGTTACAGAAAAGTGACTGTAGATGTTATTGCAGCATCTCAAGTAGTAAGACAATTTACATTACCTAATGCTTTTGTAGTTAACTATGAAGAAGAGTATGGCGATGTAGAAGGTGTAGGTACATTTAAATTGTATGTTAAACAAAAGAAGGATAAAACTGCCGATGTTAAATTTGAAGGCGGTTTCGCTCAATAAAATTAAAATAAGGAGGATTTAAAAATGGGATTTAAAGTAAAAATTGAAGGCGCAGAAACAATAGATCTTAGTATCGAAAGTGTTCAAACTGTAAAGCTTACTACAGATACTCCAGAAGATTCAAATGCAAGATCAAAGGATGTAGGAAGTACAATGGTTATTTCAGGTAAGATCTTAACAGCAGTTGATGGAGATCCATTTGATAGTACAAGAAAAATGGGTACATGGTCATTAGTACCAGCAGAAAAAGCTGATTGTTATAGAAAAGTAACTTTAGAAGTAATTTCAGCAGATCAAGTTATAAGAAAAATAACTTATCCAAATGCATTTGTAGTAGATTACAAAGAAAACTTTGGAGATACTGAAGGTATAGGTACTTTTGAACTTGTTGTAAGACAAAAGAAAGACAAGCTAAGCACAGTTACAATAGAAGGCGGATATAGCGCTTAATTGTAATTTAGACTTGTTGTTTATAAGTAACTAAAATAAGTAACATTATGTGTTCTGTTTTCTCTGGAATTTAGATGGGGGATTCTACTACAAGAAGTTGTACCTAAAATAATTTTTTAAAGACAAGCTTTGAAAAATTATTTTAGAAAGTTTAAAGGAAACTCGACTCACGTTCGTTCGCTGAGTAAGTTCAATTTACCAGATCATAGATTTGGAATTTCACTTAAGAATCACTACAATCAAAATTTTAATGAAACACTCTACATATAATGTTACTTATTTCTACTGTAGATAGTTATCTAACTTCTAGTAAATTTCAAACTGTAAACTGTTAATTGAATCAAGTGGGGGATAAAGTGAAGGATTATTATAAGATATTAAACATATCTAAAAATGCAACTAATGATGAAATAAAAAAAGCATTTAGAAGTTTAGCAAAAAAATATCATCCAGATAGAAATCAAGATGATAAAGAGTCTTTAAGGAAATTCCAAGAGGTAAATGAAGCTTATGAGATTTTAAGCAAGGAAGATTCAAGAAAAAAATATGACCAAGAAATATTTAAAGAAAATAATAAGAATAAAGAAGCAAATAAAAGAAATAGTCAATCAAATAATGATAATAAAAAATATCAAGATAAAGGTGAAAGTATAGAAAACTTAAATAAATATTTTGAAAACTTTTTTGGATTTAGTGCTAATAACAATGATATTAACAAAGATAAATTAAAAAATGAAAAAAATCCAATAGATACAAGCAAAATGTTTGAAAGCTTTTTTAATATAAAAAGAAAGTAATGGAGTGAGTTACTTTGAATGAAGAAAATAATGTAGAGTTCAATAATAAATTATTGCTAACAATGCAGTTAATCAATGTATGTATAGGAGTCATAATAGCGTTGATATGCGTAGTTGCTTATATCACAATAAAGTCAATTTATATAAGAGCATTAATTATAATCATTGCAATAAGTTTTGGAATAGTATGCTTTATTAACTTATATAAAAGACTTAACAAAAAAGAGATAGTTCAAGATGAAAGCAATATAAGAAAAATTCAGTTGATTAATGAAGAAAATGAAATTATAAAAACATGGGATGTAGGAGATAAAATATCATTTATTATTGGTAAAAATTCAAAAGATAATGATGTATTTGTAGATTTGAACTGTTCTATATATTCAAGTTTTATAGAAGATAATCATGCAGTTTTAAATTATGCAGCAGGAAAATGGTATATAGAAGATCTATCAGAAGAAAGTGGAATTACCATTAAAAAAAATGATGATGATATAAAGTATAGAATTGTAAAAGATGCCCCTTGTGAAATAAAAAAAGGTGACATTTTATTTATTTCTAAAGTTAAACTTTTACTAAAATAAAAAGGAGCGATGTATATGGGACTTATTAGATGCCCAAATGGACACATGTTTAGTGAAAGGCGTTATGGAACAATATGTCCATATTGTAATATAGATACTTCTCAAAAAGAAAGACCAGAACCAATTCAAGAAAAATTTGATGTAGAAACTAATCTTTTATATCAAGAAATTGAACCAGTTTGTGGATGGTTGGTATGCATTGAAGGTACAAGAGTTGGCAAAGATTATAAAATAAAGAATGGAAAAAACTTTATAGGTAGAGCTGATGATATGGATATACAAATAATAGGAGATAACGATATTGCAGCTAGAAATCATGCAATAGTTGTATATGATCCAAAGAAAAAGAATTATGTATTACTTCCAGGAGATTCTTCAGGAATTGCTTATTTAAATGAGGAGCCTGCTTATATGCCATCACAATTATCTGCTTATGATGTAATTGAACTTGGTAAAAGTAGATTTCTATTTGTACCATTCTGTGGAGAACATTTTGAATGGCAAGATAATGAGTAGGTGCACAATATATGTTATATGTTAATAATTATTCAAGTTTAAATTTAATACTTTTACTCATATGTATACTTATAATTCTTTTTATTATAAGAAGCTATTTATTAAAAAAATTAAATAAAAAAGATTTAAAAATAGCAAAAGATATAAGTATTGGCTATGAAGAAATTCAAGAAGACTATGGTGAAGTAGTAACCACATATAATGGGACTATTGCTGTTTTAGCAGATGGATTAGGTAAGAATGAGGCTGGAAGAATTTCAAGTATGACAGCAGTTAAAACAATAATAAGGATGTTTAAAGAAGAGGGAAATAGAGAAAAGATTCAGTATTTTCTAAAAAAGGCTTTTAATAAAGCTAATCGTGAAATTATAAAAAGAGTTGAAAGAGATAAAGGTGGAGCAAGCGTACTCTCTGTAATAATAACTGATAATTTATTAAATTATGCTTTAGTTGGAGATGTGATGCTTGCTATTTTTAGGAATAAAGAACTTGTTAGATTAAGTAAGGGACATTCAATAGGAGAAGTAGCACAAAAAGAATACTATAATGGTAAGATTCAAAAACCAGAAGCATTATATGCTATTAAAGAAAAAAAGCTTTTATATTATATTGGACAAGAATCATTCAAAAATGTAGAAATTTCGGAAAATCCAATTCAACTTAAAAAAAATGATATAGTGCTACTCATGACTAGAGGTGTATATGAAGGTCTACGATGGATAGAATTTGAGGAAATTTTAAGGAAGAAAAAATTTAATATTGATGAGATGTGTGAAAATATAATGGAGAAAATTGAAAATAAAAATAATTGCAATAGCAGTATTATAATTATGAAATATTCTGGAAAGAAGAGGAACTGCTAATGATAAAAAAATATAAGGTACATGAAAGAAAATAACAAGTCCAAAATGCCCTGATTATTTTTTTGAATGTACCTAACTAATAAAACTAAGTTAGGGTGAATATAATGAGGAAGCTAAACTCAAAATTTGAAACAAGTTTTATATCAGAAGAAGGAACCTATCTGCAAAATAAAGATTATTTTGCTTTTGTTGAACTGGATAATTACGCATGTTATGTAATAGCAGATGGAATAGATAAAGATAAGGAATTAGAGAGTGCAAAAATAGCAGTAACAACTTTCATAAAAGATTTTACAGCAAGACCTACAATGAATAAATTTATTTTGAGGAAATACTTAAAAAAAGTAAATGATGAACTCATAGCAAGTAGTAGAAATGTAAGATTAAAAGCATCGATGACAGTAGTTATAACCAACTATAGTAAATTAATTTATTCAGTAATTGGAAATACAAGATTTTATTATTTTAAAGATGGATACTTAAAACATAAAAGTAAAGATCAATCACTGGCACAACAATTAGCAGATGATGAAATGATTCCTATTGATGCAATGGCAAAGCATGCTGAGAGGAATAATCTATCTTCATATTTAGGACAAAGTGATTTTAGAAGACCATACATATCAAGTAAAATCAAACTTTTCGATGGAGATGTATTTACGCTTCTAACAAAAGGAATATGGGAAAACTGTGATGCTAAGGAAATAGAAGATTCATTAGAAGGTGCAAAAGAACCTAAAGAAGTAATTGACAATGTTGAAGATATGATTTTATCGAGACAACATAAAGAAATAGATAACTATACTTTAGCTATGACTTTTGTTGAAAAAGCATATCTAGATCCCAAAAGGAGCAAAAAAATAAAAATAGCTGTAATAGTTGCAATACTCTTACTCTTAATAACACTAATAGGGGTAGGGGCATTTATAATATATAAACATAAAAAAGCTGATAATATTGCCACAATGAACAAAGATAAACAAGATGCGGAAGAATATATTCAAAATGGAAATATTGAAAAAGCAAATGAAGAATATAAAAATGCTTTAGATATAGCTAAGAAGTACAAGCTTACTGATGATGAAAAAAATTTAGATGATGATTATAAATATACAGGAATAATAATTGATGCTGATAAAGATTTAGAAGGAAAAAAATATCAGGATGCTTTAGATAAATATAATCGTGCATTAGAAAAAGCAGGAGATTCAGAAGATGTAGGAAGCGATTATATATCAAAGAAAATGGATATAGCTAAACAAGGCATAAAAGTTTCAGACTCATTAACACTAGGAGATAAGCAAATGGATGATGGAGATTTAGATGGTGCGTTGCAAAATTATTTAGATGCTAAAGATCTAGCAGTGGAATGCAATCTAAAAGATGAAAAGAAAGAAGCTATGGATAAAATTCAAAAGATTTATGATCAAAAAGCTGCTGATGCAAAACAACAAAAGGATGATGCAGATAAAGCAGCAGCAGACAAAAAGCAATCAGATGAAGATGAGAAAAAGAAGCAAGAAGATGCAGCAAAAAAAGCAGAGGATAGCAAGAAAGCATCAGATGAAAGTGTAAATAAAGCTATAGATCTTAGAAAAAATGGGGATCTAAAATATACAGCAGGTGATTATGTAAGTGCAAAAATGTACTATGAATTAGCTAAAGAAAAATTTGAGGAAGCAAATAATAATAGTTTAGCTGATGAATTAGTAGATAAAATAGCTATTATGGATAAAAAAATAGGTGAAACTTCAGATAAAAAGACTGAAGCTGATAGATATAAAGAAGGAGCAGATAGCAAATATGCATCTGGCGATAATACTTCAGCAAAAGTATTATACCTTTTAGCTAAAGATGCATACAGCAGTTTAGGAGACAATGATGGTTTATCACAAGTAACTGAAAAATTAAATGCTATAGATCAAGCTTCAGCATCAAATAAACAAGCTCAGCCTTCAGGCAAATAAGGTACAACTAAGTTTTAGATTTAAGTGGTAGCTAGCCGAAATAGATGTGATGCTTTGGTTTCGGTTACTGAAAATTTTGAAGTAACACTACACAAAAGCATTACCTCTATTTCCAGTGTAGTACATATTTTGAAATATAAGTCACATCAAACAAGGCAATAAGTCCAAAATGTAATGATGCAGAATAGGTTTGGCACAAGCAAACAATAATAAATTAGTATGATTGTCGTAGGTGAGAAAATGGATGATAGAATTTATGAGAAATTAAATGAAATAAAAGATTTAAATGATAGATTGTTACTTAAGAAAATAATGAATGGTGTTTTTGAAGCTTTAGAAGAATATTCAAAAGATAGACTTAATGATATAGAAAAAAGAGTATTCAATGAGGTACCTTATATAAAAGAAAAATATAATATTTATTCAACAATAATTAAGAGAGATAGGTTAGATATAACTGATGATTTTTTATATCCTATGTTGAAAGAGGATTCAGAAGAAAAAATATATGATACATTAGAAATTTTAGAATCAATTAAAAATAAAAAAGAGAAAAATATGTTCAAGGTTTTTCTTAAATGTGATTATTTAAAATTTAAAGAATTCATAAATAAAGATTTTAATATAAAAGGTCGTATAATAACAGATAAAAAAATTTATGAAGCTAATTTTAAAGTAGTGGAGAACAAACAGTACATTGATAAAGTAAGTAAATTATATAGAAGCTTTATAAAAAATAATATTCCATGGACAACTATAAATAATCCATATATATATAAATTTGCTAATGTAGTTCTAACAGATGTTGAAGGTAATATTGAAAGAAATGAAAATATAAATACAATTGACGTAGATTTTGGAGAATATGCAGAATATGTAGAGTATGACATGGTTCCTCTTTGGAATGTAAAGGAATTAAGCTTGAAATGCGGTGGATTTCCAGTACCATGCATAGATAAAGTGAGTTATGAACATGAGATTGAAATTGTAAAGGAAGGAACAAAAAATGGTTATTTAGTAGATGAAGAAAATAGCGATTTTAATTATGTTACATTTACAAAGAAAACAGTAACAATATGTACAAGCATAGATGAAGCAATTGATTGGAAAGTATTGTGCGTTACAGATTTGCATAAAAATAAAAAATACGAATATGAGCTTATGACTAATGAAGTAAAAGTAAACTTTACAAATAAATTAGCTTTTGAAAAGCCATATACAATAAAAACTAAAACAGAGCTTGCAAGACTAATAAATTCATATAAAGTTTCAAAGTATTTAATTTTTAATGAAGTTAAGCTTATAGAAGACTATCCAAAAGAATTTAAACAAACTTATGAGGTAAATGATTTTATAATAGATGAAATAAGAGAGGAAAAGATAAAGAAATCTCTTGTTTTATATTTTGAACCAATAAATAAAGAAAATTATTTAAATAAAGATATTTTAAGTTTTTTAGTCTCAGAAATTCAACAGCTTTATCCAGAATATAAATGTGAAGGAAGATTAATATGAATTATATTTGGGAGATGCTATTAAAAGCGGATAAGCAAAATATACCTAGAGGTGATATAAAATTTACACATGCTAAAACTTGTAGTCCTTATATGGAAATTTCTCTTAATGAGCTTAATTTCAATTCACTTCCAGAAAATAATATCATAGAAGTAAATGAATGTTATAGATTTTACGAGATTTTTAAAGATTTATTTAATATTAACTTAGAAGAAAGTGAAGAACTTAGAGAAGTTCTCTTGGATATATTATTACATTACTTAGGGGAATTGGATTTAAAAATAGGATTATGTAAAACAGAATTTTATAAGAAATTCCTTCTTAAGGATATATTAAATTCAGTTTTTGGAGAAAATTTATCCAAAGATATACTTTGCTTTGAAAAAGAAGAATTAGATGTTTTATTAAATGGTTTTATTACTTTATATAGAGCTGGAATTTCTCTTCAACTATTTAAAAAAGTTTTAAGAAAAATATTCACAAATAGCGTAATCTACATAAGTAAAGAAAGACCTAAAAATATTTATATCTATTTAGATGAAGAAGAAGACAAGAAGCTTAAACGAAAAATTGATGTTATAGTTGAAACATTTTTACCTATAAACATGAAGCCATTAATATATTGGGATAAACATTTTGGAATTATAGGATTAGATAATACAATGAAGATTAATGAAACGGTGATGGTTGAGTAAAGAAGATTTAGGAGGAGAAGATGAGTTTATATTCATACAAGCTACATAAGGGAAACGAAGAGAAAAAGAAGAACAAGTATAAAGAAAAAGACCTAAGACTTATGACAACTTTTCAATTAAGAGAAATTTGCAATAAAGAAAAGTTGGTAAAGAGCATAGTTAATCCTCTTGATAAAGAAGAATTAATAAGGCTCATAATGAAGTATAGAGGTGAAAAAGAGAGTAAGCTCATAAAGAACTATTTAGTTGGTGGAATTGAAAGAATTGAAAGACTTTTAGAAAGAAGCAAAAAAGAGACAATTACAAATAACAATATAGATTATCCAGGAAAAATTACACTTTATGAAAATTTAGCACTTGATATTTATGATGATTATATTTTAAGAAGTAGTGAAAAACTACAAGAAGGAAATGTACTTTTAGTTGATAATTACTATAAAGTCTGCGCTATATTCAATGTGAAAAAAATATTACAAGACAACAATGAAAAGTACTTTTTAACAAAGAGTGGATCAGTAGAAGCAAAGGAATCAGAAAGTAAACATTACAGCTTATTATTCTTTTCAGAAAAAGATTCAGAACTCCTTTATGATACATATGAAGGCGATACTATTGAAATGGATTATTCGATGAAATTTATTTCTTTGCCAATATTACAATTTGAAGTAAAGCCATTAAAAGAGACAAAAATGCCGCTAGCTATTGATTTTGGGACATCCAATACAACAGCTGGTATTTATATAGATAAAGAAATATTTCCAGGATTAAATGAAAATTTAACTGAGAGCAGAGAATATTCAGATTATGAAGATGATAAAGTAAAGTTTGTAAAAATAATCAATGAAACTAAAAAAGAAATGGAAATAACTCCTCTTATTCCAAGTATTGTAGGAGTGAAAAATATAAAAGATGATGAAATAGAATATATATTTGGATATGATGCAATGATGGAGTCTAGAAGAAGATATGTGGATGATGGAATGAGTCTTTTCTATGACATAAAAAGATGGATAAGTGATTTTGATAAAAGTGAAAAAGTAATTGATATTAATGAAAAAACAACCTTTATAAAAAGAAAAGATATTATAAAAGCTTATCTAAATTATATTATATCTTTAGCACAGCAAAGATTTAAATGTAAGTTTAAAAATATTTATATATCCTGTCCATCTAAACAAAAATATAAATTCCATACTTTATTTAAAGATATATTAAGTGATTATACTGTAGAAAGTGCCAATATATTAGAAGAAAGTGTTGCTGTACTTTATAATACTATTTCAGAATTAATAGAAAAGAAGAGATATGTTCAAGGTGAATGGTATAAAGCTTTAATTATAGATTGTGGAGGGGGAACTACAGATCTTTCAGGATGTAGTTTTAGTATATCTAACAGCAGAGTATCTTACAAATTAGATATAGAAACTTCATATGAAAATGGTGATACAGACTTTGGAGGAAATAATCTAACATTTAGAATATTACAATTTATAAAGATATTAATGGCAAATGCTTTAATAAAATCCGATAGCAGTATAAAAAGATCAATAATAGATGAATTTAAAATAGATGTATTTAGATTTATAGATAAGAACGGAATAAATGAATTATATGAAACTTTAAATGAACAGTATGAAAGAGCAGAAGCGATAATTCCAACAAAGTTCCAATTATATGAAACAAGAAGTAAAGAAGATTACTGTAAAGTTAGAAGTAATTATTATTTCTTATTTGATTTAGCAGAGGAAGTTAAAAAATTATTTTTTGCAAATCCAGATATTTTAAATATTGGATTAACACATAAAGACGATAAAGTTTCTAATGAAAATGTAATAAAATTTGATAAATGGAAATTGTCATATATAAATAAAGGTATATTACAGGTAGTTAAAGAGGCACCAAGCGTTTCACTTAGTATATATGAAGTAACAACATTAATAAAAGGTGATGTCTATAACTTAATAAAGAGATTTCTAGAAAAATTATATGATAATGATGAATTATATGATTATTCTTTTATTAAATTAACAGGGCAGTCATGTAGAGTAGATATATTTAAGGATGCTTTAAAAGAATTTATACCAGGGAGAATAATTGAAGTAAATAAAAGTAAAAAAGAAGCGAAGGAAGAATATGAGCTAAAGCTTGCATGCCTTAAGGGTTCATTAAAATATTTATATGCTAGAAATTTTGGATATGCAGACATAAATATAGAAAGCAAAACCCCAACCCTTCCATATGTTTTAACAGCATATACTCATACAGGAGAGCAAAAAACATTAATTAAAGGAAGAGAAATAAATAGAGGCTTCATATCTAGGTTTATGGATAGAATTCTTCTTAAATTATACCTAAAAGACAGTAATGATAATGTTAAGTATGAATATAATTATCAATTTAATGAAGATGAATTAGAAAAGACAGATGCAAAAGCAATAGGTGAGATGTACCCGAATATAAATCAACATGAAACTGATAATATAGAAAATAATGAAATAAAATTTTTTATATGGGAAGAAGAAGAGCTATGGGGATTTTATGTACTAGCTATTTTAAGAAGAGATGAAGAACTATATATAGGAAAAGAAAAATTCTTCTATTTTGAAAATGATAAGTGGGAGAGAAATTTCTTTGACGGACTTAAGTAAAGGAGGTTACTAAGGTGTTTGAAAATAGATATCCACTTTTTAATAGTGGAAGGCTTTTGAAGATTGATATGCTTGAGGAACTTAGGAATTTTCCTAGGGAATTTTTTAATGCACAATTTAAAGGATATTCTGATGGGATAATTTCAGGATGTGATATAGAGATTTCGGATAATTATATAAAGATATTAAAAGGAATAATAAAGCATGAAGGTGTTATTTATCTTTTAAAAGAAGATAGCAAAATTGAGTATATATGTAATAACAAACTTATGGTGTTAAAGGTGAAATTTTTACCTGAGATGCAGGATAGTGATTTCAGAATAAATTCAACAGAAATTTATTTGAGTGAAAATTTAAATAGTGAAGCAAATGAACTTGAAATTTGTAGGTTTAAATTAAGAACAGGCGCAAAGCTTAGAATTAATCATACAGATTTTACTGATTTAAATACGGAATATGACACGGTAAATACTATATATGCACCTTACTCAGCATATGGCAAAAGCAGTTTAAATCCTGAGATTTTAAGAAGATTTGGACAAGAATTATTGGAATGCAATTTAAACGAAGCTTGGGACATATCTTTTGTAATATCTTGTGTTCAAAGCAAGGAAGCTATTCAGAAAGAAATAATAGTCAGCTACTTAGTATATAAGCTGAACATTGAAATGAAGGATTATAGTAATGAAGATTTATACTACTATCTTTTAAATGTATTACATAGTATGAAAGATGGTGCAAGTGGACATGGACGACGAGGTGGAGGAAAGTTTAAGAAGATACTTATAGATTAGTTTGAGCAATTTTTTGAAATAGATCATTAATACAAAGTTGATGAAGTAAATTATTATTTTTTAATATAGGAAAATAGAGGAAGGAAGGGGTATATGGCAGAACGAATTGACGAAAAGATTTTAGATTTTATAAACGAAGTAGAAAAAAGAGAAGCAAAGAAAGATATTTGTAAAGGTCCTGTGAAGATTGGAGAAAGATATTATGAATTTGAGGAAAAAGATTTTTTTGATGAAAAGTTAAAAATATGGATTCCTAATGATTTTGAGGAGATGTCAGAAGAAGCTAGAAAATTTAAATATCCTTCAGAGAATAGACCAGAAATAATAAAGTGCAATGAAAATGGAAGTATAGCCATAACATTAAATATTACTGATAACCTATTAGATGAAGCACATGTAGAAGAGTTTAAAAATTTAAGTAAAGTAATTGTAAAGAGAATGAACCCAGCTAATGTATTTTTTGAAGATGGAGTATTAGAGATTAATAATAAAAATATAGGGTACTTTGATTATAAGAGTTCTGCAATAGATGATTTTTTATATAATTTTATGTTTTTTCTTGAATTTGAAGGTAAGGCGTTAATGGGAACCTTTAGTTGTATTCATAATGAATGCAAAGAATGGAGAGATGTTGTATTTCAAATTATTAGGAACATTAAAGAAAATAACAAGTCCAAAATGTCATGATTATTTTTCATCAGGCAAGGAAGTGGATTTGTCTCATAGTGGGCTATTAGATGAATCTGCTGATGAGCAGAGAACCCAAATCTATGATTTGGTGTGAATCGCTTACTCAGTGAGCGTATGCGAATCGAGCTTCCTCTTATGAAAAATAGGCTTGGCAGATGGACTTGTTATTTTTTTAATGTGACTTAAAACTATAAAAGTAGTAAAAGGAGATGAAGATGAATGAGTGATGAATATGTTTATGCTCAAGGAGATATTATAGTAGAACCTTATAAATTTCAGAAAATAACAAAGCTTAAGGTAGTTAATGAATTAAATGAACATTCAAAGCTTTGCATTAGCGGAATCATAAGTGATGAAAATGTAGACAAGTATGTTGAGTCAGCAGGAGCAAAGGATACTATTAATGTGTCATTAAAAGATGATGAAGGAAATGAAACTGTTTTATTTAATGGGTTTGTAACTAAGATTGGAATTAAAGCAAAAAATGATGTAAGAACACTAGAGGTGGAAGCATTAAGTAAAACATTCTTAATGGATATAAGAAAATTTAGTGGTTCATATCAAGATGAAAATCTTACTTTCAATGATATTTTTAAACAGAAAAATAGAGGATATAAAGATATTATAATGTTAGATAATGTTACAGATGGAGCTAAAATAAATAAATTTATAGTTCAATATAAGGAAACAGATTGGGAATTTTTAAAAAGACAAGCATCATATTTTAATGTGGCGTTAGTGCCTGAGTGTAGAATGACTGGAATAAAATATTCAATAGGTGGAGCTGGAGAAAACAAAGTTTATGATATTGATGAATTTAACTATTCTATAGAGAAAGACTTGCAGGAATATAAGTTGAGAGATTCCAATGAAGCATATGCATTAAATGATTTAAATTTAGTGAGCTATGAAATAACTACTAATAAGTTAATGAAACTATATAATAAAGTTAATTTTAAAGGAAGACAGCTTTTAGTATATAGAGTTGAAACAGAGCTTGAAGGAGGAATGATCACAAGTAAGTACATATTAAAAGATGAAAATGGTATGAAGGTGAAAAGAGTATATAATGACAAAATGATAGGAATGTCTCTTCAAGGCAGAGTTCTTGATACCCAGAAGGACAGGGTTAAGGTTTCATTAGAAATAGATGGTAGTTCAACCGAACGTGATGGTGCAAGATGGTTTGAATTTGCTACTATATTTTCACAGCCAAATGGGACAGGTTGGTACTGTATGCCTGAAATTGAGGATGTAGTTAGACTATATTTCCCAGATAATGAAGAAAAACATGCATATGTAGTAAGTTCAATGCATTATGAAGGAATCGATTCTAGCAAACGAAGTGATCCATCTGTAAAGAGTATAAGTACAAAGTATGGAAAAGAAATTGTTATGAGCCCTGGTTCTGTTGAAATAATTGGGAATGGAAATCTTCTTATGAAAATGACTGATGATGGGGGCATAGAAGTAAATAGTAATAAAAAGATAATACTAGATGCTAAAGATGATATAGAAATAAATGGCGGAGCTAAGGTACAAATCAAAGGGCATAAAGGAATTAAGTTAACTCAAGCAGATGCAAGTATGACAATAAAAAATGATGTAACAATGAGTGGAGGAAAAGTGAACGTTCAAAATTAAGGCACAATCTTAGAATAATGGACCAGTAGGATATATTTTTAAAATATTATTTATTTTATGTGATTAATGGAGAACTTTACAAGGATTAAATATATGATAAAAAGAGCTGATAAAAATGAAGTGTTAAAAGAATTTGAAGAAAAATATGTAAAAGATAGACATATAACTGAATTTGAAAAAATCATAGAAAAATATAAAACTATTAGCGATATAGTCACAGAAAATTTAGTTTCAAAATTTAATTCTGTCTGCAAAGAAGCTATTTTACTTCAGGAAAAAGAATTAAAAGGTGAAATAATGTATATTTATTTTTCGATACTTAGAACCAGCATTCTTGAAAATAAAGGACAATGGAGAATTGATTTGTATGATGAAAAGTGGCTTTTAGATAACGAAGAGTGTTCAGTAAATATAGATTTAGATTTCATTTATGAACCTCTTTTTAACCATATGAAAGAACTTTCAGAGAAGAAAAAAGAATATGTTCATATTAAAAAATCGCAAAGCACAACTAAGATCTTTCAAATTAAAGAAAAGGATATAGAATACATAAAACTAAGAGAAGCAAATAAATATCATGGTTTAGCTTTAAACATAATTAGAGATGCATTGCAAAATTTTTTAGAATGTACTTCATATGAAGAAATGAAAAAGAAAGAAGATATAACTATTATGGCAGGCGAATATATGGATGCTGCAATTAGGATAAGGCACATGAAAGAAAATAACAAGTCCAAAATGCCATGATTATTTTGTATCAGGCAAGGAAGTGGATTTGTCTCATAGCGGGCTATTAGAGGAATCCGCTAACGCAGCATGATGCAAAATAGGCTTGGCAGATGGACTTGTTATTTTTTTGATTGTGCCTCAATGAAAAACATCATAAATTGGATTTTAGTTGAAAGGAAAGAAGATGGATTATTTTTTGTTAAAGCAGGATGAAGAATCTAAAAATGTACCAGTGCTAATGGATGTTTTTAATAAGGTAGATGTTAGAAATATAAATTTATTAAATGCTCATAAGATTGATGAGATTCTTATATTTAATGTTAAATGTACTGATGAAACTGAATTTTTAGATATCCTAGATAGAAATTTATTTCTTATTTCTGAGAAAATGAAGAAAATAATTGAAAAGTATGATTCGGGAATTTTATTTAAAATTATTCCGCTTATAGATTTGACTAATGAGAGACAGGAAAATTATTATATGCCAATATTCGAAGAGATAGAATGTTTGAGTGAAAAAGCAGAATTAAATTTAAATAAGACAGTAGTAAAAAAAGTCATTTTGGACAAAGAAAAAATTAAAGGAAAGAAAATTTTCAAGATAAAGGAAAGTTCAAAAACTTTGGTGGTAGTAAGATTAGATGTTGCTGAGAGTCTGCTTAGAAGAGAGTTTAAGGGACTATGTTTAAAAAGATTAGAAATTGAAGCTTAGGTCACAATCAAAAAAATAGGAGATGATAAAGTTGGCAAGTGGTATTGCATATGTAGTTAGAGGTGCAAAGATGAAATGTGATAAAGGAACTGATACAAAAAGAATAAATCTACCTGTAAGTCATGGAGCATATTCAAATGAAAAGCCAATAATGAATGAAAGCGATAATATTGTAGGACAAAATATAAGTAGTTTTGGAATATGCAGTGGAGGATGTCCTTCAAGTGGTGGCAACGAAAAAAGGAAAAAGTGTCAAGTGAAGATATTAAAGGAGTGGATGAATACTAAGGAAGATACCTTAGTAGAAGGAGAACCAGCATTGACTACAGATTCAATTTTAATATGTGCTTATGGAGGAGTAATAAAATTTATTACAGATGGACAAGTTTAGAAAGTGCAAAGGGGGAAAGTAGATGGGAGAAATTCATAAACTAAGGGTAAAGTCACCATATGAGTTAATGAAGATAGTAGATATAAAAATTGAAAATAGACCAAATGAGCATGGATATTTATACTTAAAATGTTTAATAGATGAGAGTGTGAATTTTAATTTTACTATAAAAGCTCATACAGAAGATAAAATATGCGTTTATGAAGAAATGGAAGATACAAATGATGAAAAAATAGTTAACATAAATGAAGTTAACGAAAGAAATAGTAAAAGATTATTTTATGGAATGGTTCAAAATATTAGAACAACTAATGTAAATGGAGTTTACTATTTAGAAATTCAAGCTTTAACTTCAAGTTCAAAACTGGATATAAAGGAAAAAAGTAGATCATTTCAAAATGTCAAAATGACATATGATGCTCTCATAAGTGAGATATTAGGAAATTACTCAGGTTTTACGTTCGCTCAAAATGTAGGAAATGGACAAAAAATCAATAAGCCATTATTTCAATATAAGGAGACGGATTGGAATTTTTTAAAAAGGATTGCAAGTGAATTAAAGGCAGAATTATATTGTGATATAATAAATTTTAATTATATGTTTAATTTTGGAATTTATCATGATCAGAGTTATGAATTGAATGATAATGTGGATTATGATGCTTTTAAAGATATTGAAAGCTTTTATGAAGCAGGAGGATATAATGCAGGATATGATGACAAAGATTTCTTCTATTATGAAATAGAGGCAAGAGATATCTTTGAAGTTGGTTCTAAAATTCATTATAAGCAAAAGGATTTATATGTTAGAGAATATGAAGCCTATAAAGAAAAGGAAGAACTACTTTATAAATATAAATTATGCAGAAAATATGGAATATGGCAAAACACAATTTACAATAAGCGTTTAAAGGGAGCTACCCTTGAAGGAAAAGTTATTGCAGTAAAAGGAGAATTAGTAAAACTTCATTTAGATATAGATGAAAATCAGAATAAAGCTGAAGCACATTGGTTTGTTTATGCACCACCATCAGTAAATATAATGTATTCAATGCCTTTAGTTTCGGAAATAGCAAGGCTTTATTTTCCGAATGAAAGCAGTGAAGCTCCAATTGTTACAGGATGTGTAAGAAAAAATGGTGATACCTGCGAAGGAACGGCTGATACAAGAAATAGATACTTTCATACAGAGCATGGAAGTGAAATAGCAATGCTTCCAGATGCTTTAAATATAAAAGGTGGAAGTAATAAAGCTTTGAGTATAAGTTTTGATGATAAGAGTGGAGTTAAACTTAAAAGCCACAAGGGATTAAGATTAAATGCTGATGGGGAAATAGTAATAAAAACACATAAGAGAGTAAAAATAAAGGCACAAAGTCAAATATTAATGACAAAAGGAAATAAATCGCATGGAATTTCAATAGAAGGTGAATTCCATGTAAAAGGAAATAATGTAATAACAAATGGAAGCAGTAGAGAAACTTATGCTCCTTTTGCAGAAGGAGAGAATGATGATAAAGGCAGAAATATAAGTTTTGAATATGTTCAGAAGAATTTCTTGGCAGGTTATCATGCAAAGCAAACAGGATGGATACAAGATGGTGATTCATGGTATTATTTTGATCCTAGCAGTGGTGAAATGGTAACAAATAAATGGGAGCAGGATAGCAATGGTAACTGGTACTATTTGGGTTCAGATGGGAAGATGGTAACAGATAAATGGGAGCAAGATAGTAGTGGAAATTGGTATTATTTAGGACCAGACGGAAAAATGGTAACAAACAAATGGGAGCAGGATAGTAGTGGTAACTGGTACTATTTAGGTTCAGATGGAAAGATGGTAACAGACAAGTGGGAACAAGATAGTAGTGGCAGCTGGTACTATTTAGGTTCAGATGGAAAAATGGTAACAAACAAATGGGAGCAGGATAGCAATGGTAACTGGTACTATTTGGGTTCAGATGGGAAGATGGTAACAGATAAATGGGAGCAAGATAGTAGTGGCAATTGGTATTACCTAGGTTCGGATGGAAAAATGGTGACAGATAAGTGGGAACAAGATAGTAAGGGTAATTGGTACTATCTAAGTTCAGATGGTAAGATGGCGAACACTGATGATTCTAATTTAAATTCTGAGCATAATGCAATAGAAGCACTTTCAGGAGCTATGGCTATAGCTGCAAATGTTTATAGTGCTAAAGACTCTTCTGTAAAAGAATGTAAAATATTGGTTGGTGCACAGGTAGAATCTGCAAAGTCAAGCGGTAATTTGAATTCAAATTCTAAAGCACAAACAGGATGGATAAAAGATGCTGATAGTATATGGCAATATTTTGATTATGAGGGTCATATAGCAACAGGATGGATGAAACAGAATGATGCATGGTACTATTTTAATTCAGATGGTAAAATGCAAACAGGATGGCAGAAATATGATGGCAAGTGGTACCATTTGGATGATAATGGTAATATGCAAACTGGTTGGAAAGCAATCGATGGTAATGAGTACTATTTCGATCCAGATGGTAAGATGGCATCAAACTATTGGATACAAGATAAAGGGGATTGGTATTATTTAGATAATAATGGTAAGATGCAAACGGGTTGGGTAGATACTGGTGGAAAACAGTATCATTTAGATCCTTATGGTAAGATGCAAACTGGATGGCAAAATATCGGTGGTAACCAGTACTATTTCGATTTAGATGGTAAGATGGCATCAAACTATTGGATACAGGATAAAGATGATTGGTATTATTTAGATAATAATGGTAAGATGCAAACAGGTTGGGTAGATACTGGTGGAAAACAGTATCATTTAGATCCTGATGGTAAGATGGAAACTGGATGGAAAAAGCTCGATGATAACCAGTACTATTATTTCTATTCATATGGTGAAATGGCATCAAACCAGTGGATACAAGATAAAGGCGATTGGTATTATTTGGGTTCTGATGGCAAAATGCAAACAGGGTGGATAAAAGATAATGGAAAGTGGTACCACTTGGATAATGACGGTAAAATGCAAACAGGGTGGAAGGATATAGACGACACATGGTACTATTTCGAGGATAATGGTAAAATGAAAACAGGCTGGGTATCATATGGGAATTTATGGTACTATTATGATGACTCTACTGGTAAAAGTCAAATAGAGTGGATAAAAGATAATAAAGAAAAATGGTACTATTTAAATTCTGATCATACAATAAAAACAAATTGGCAGGAAATAGATGGTATATGGTACTATTTCGAGCCTAATGGTGAAATGAAAACAGGATGGATACAAGATAGTGAAGGCAAATGGTACTACTATGATAAGTCTAGTGGTGAAAGTCAAACAGGTTGGATAAAGTATAATAATAACTGGTATTATTTATATTCAGAGAGGCAAATAGCAACAGGCTGGGCATATTTGAATGGTAGTCATTACTATTTTAATTCTGACGGTGAAATGCAAACAGGATGGATACAAGATAATGGTTACTCTTATTATTTGAATGACAATGGGATTATGGCACATGATACTACAATTGATGGGTATTATGTAAATGCTAATGGTGAATGGGAACCTAATAAGTATAACGAGAGTGGTAATGCTGATCATGTGTGCTATATATTTTATCAGCCTAATATAAAGTCTGGAGATAAAAAACATTCATTTTACGCACAAGCTAAAATTGAGGCAGAAAAATATAAGATAAAATATCCTGGTACGGAGGTTATTTTGGTTCCTGTAACAAGTCCACATGATTTTGAACAAAGATGGAATAAGATGGATGATGAGACTAAGGTTATAGATGCTGTTCAAATTATTCTACATGGTAGTATAAATGATGATAGCGATGGCAATGGCGCAGGGTTTATGTATTTTGAGGGCGAAGAGTCAGAAGATGGTAATACAGATACTTGGTATAGAATTGCAACTGATACATCTGTTATTCCTGATAATCAAAAGGAAGAGGATATATTGATATCTGATCTAAATAATAAAAAAATGAATGAATTATATTTTAGCTCTTGTAATTCTGCTAATCCTGATGCGCGAAATGTAGCAAGTGAATTTAGTAAGATTGTTGAAGCCAATAGGATAACAGGATGGGACGGTGGAACAGTATATAAATATAATGATGAAGAACCAGAGAAATCAGAGGAGGTTGCAGGAGGAGAAGGGGGTTATAGCAAAGCTGAAATGAAATTCACTGATGGTTGTGGTTGGCACCTAGTTCCAACTGAAACTAGTGGGCAACCAACTTGGTGGAAGTATGTTAAAAAGGATGAGTTTGGGAATCCGGTAAGAGAAAGAGAAGGAAAAGTGATTGTAAAGTAAGTATAGAATTTTTATTTATATATGGAAGGATAATATTATGAAAAAAATATTTATAGCAATAAGCATAATTCTTATGGTATTAGCAATTGGAATATGCAATAATAGCCCAACAGTAAAACTTTTTGAAAATGTAGATACAGAGAGTGTAGATAAAATTTCAATTGCATATATTGGTGGAATATTTAGTACTGAAGATAAGAGTCAAATATCAGAAATTATGAATTATCTAAAGACTTTAAAATTTTCTAAACGTTCTAATAATAGTGTCCCTAATACTACCCCAGATGCTGTAATGGGATTAAAATATAAAAATGGGGGCGGTATAGGTCTAAAAATATATGGTGATGTAGCTAGAGTATTACCTAAAGAAGAAGATGCGTATACTGTTGAGATGCATATATATGATGATCTTGAAGGGTTGTGTAAAAAGTATAAAAATAGTAAGTAATTAGCATATAATATAGCATAACGCTTTTGTGTAATTATGAATTTTATATCAAGTTAGCGGATGTAAGACGGCATTTTAGCTTCTACAGCATAGAACTATTAATATTAGCAGTATTTTTAGTAATTTAAAAAGAGTATCAAATTCGGAGTATTTTCGATAGTAATGAAACCTCATTTTTGTTAAATTATTAACCGAAATGAGGTTTTATAATTCAGAAAAAATTACTTGATGAATTTCAAACTTGAAGAATTGAATATATTGATGCTGATTCATTATTTATGAAGTTTGAAGATATGTGAACAACTTTATTAACTGATGATGAAATGGGAGACGTTGAGAGAGGATTGATTATTAGAGTTAAAATATCCATTTGAAGGAAGTATTGATTGATGAAGAAATATATAGTTATATTGTTGATTATTATAATTGCATGTGGAGTGTATACTAATTTTAATTATAAAAATAATACAAACAATAGAGAAACATCTATTACGCTAATCCCTGATACATCAGGATATGTATATAATGAGGATGCATATGTAGAATATTGTATAATAGATAATCGACCTAATGATTTGATGAAATTAAAGGAACTTATAAAAAAATATAATAATGATAATCCAATTGTAGAAGAAACAGGAGATGGAAGGAAACCAAGTAAATATAGAAGAGAATTTTTGGAAGTGACTAACTATACACCAAAAGATTGGAGACCTAAATGGCATTCTGACATAATTGATGATCATTTTAATGATGTTATTGCAAAAGTTAGTTGGAAAAAAGGTGATACAGAAAAATTATATGTTATTTGGAAAAAAGAATCAGATTCGTTTTGGAATAGAAAATCTAATAGGAAGACTATAGAAAAACTTACAGTTAAGGAATAAGATTTAAATATATTTTTAGCAAATTAAACTATGAAGTAGACAAATAGGATATCTTTGAAATGGATTTAGAAATTTGTTATAAGCAAAAGAAGAATCAGTAAGATTTTATCTAGATATAACTCAGAATTGAGCAAACCAATATGCTTGAACATGACCACTCAGCATCAAATATGACAATGGTATTTTATTTAAGACTTTAGTACTTATAGATCAGGTTCATAGGAGGCAAGAGAATTATTATCTACCAATAGTAGAAGAAGTTGAAGTGTTAAGTGATTCTGCTGAACTTAATTTAAATAAAACAGTGGTAAGAAAGTTAATTTAATATTATCATAGGCGCAGGTGACTCAATGTATAATATGACTTCGAATAATGAGAGTGGAAATAATCAATTGGATAGTGATAGAATTGATGCAAAAGGTGAAAAGTGAAGTACGCGTTCTGAAAATAGATTGAGAAGAAAGCTTGAAGGTAGAAATGATGATCAACGTAAGAATAAACATCTGCTAAAGAAAGTTATTTATATGTTGTCACATGTATATAACTCCTTTATGAGGTATATGGTGATTTTGTTTATTAGTCTATTCAATTTTACCATAAATCAGTGAGGAGTTATTTTATTTTGTTAAAAAATATCCCGCATTTATAAGGGGGGCGGCGTTTCGCCAACACTTAAATTAAATGAAACAGTGAAAGGAGAGATAGCTATTTTGAAAAGAACAATGAGTAGAGTAGTTATAACATTTTTTATATTATTAATTTGGGCGAGCGTGAAAGATTGCACAAAGGTAAAATTATATGAAGGAATAGATGTAAATAATGTTACTATAGTTTGAATTCGTACTCCTTTTTCATATCTTAAGATTGATGATAAGAGCAAGATAGTGGAGATTGTGAATGATTTAAAGGAATTAACATTTTATAAGAGTACTAATATTAATGCAGGTGATGATACTCCTAATGCAATTATAATATTAGAAGAAGAAAATGAAATAGTGATTGATAAAGTTATAATTTATGGTAACTCAGTTGCACATATTGGTGATAAAAATGATTATGAGATTAAGCATTCTGATTTGGATAAGCTATTCAAAAAATATAAAATTGACTAAAACATAAGCGTAAAAAAATTAACTTCATTGATGGTTGAGGTTAGTATCCAGTTCAAACTGAAACTAGTGGGCAACAAACTTGGTGGAAGTATGTTAAAAAGAATGAGTCTGGGAATCCAGTAAGATAAAGGGAAGGAAAAGTGATTGTAAAGTAAGTATAAAATTTTTATTTATATATGTAAGGAGAATATTATGAAAAAAATATTTATAGCAATAAGCATAATTCTTATAATATTAGCAATTGGAATATGCAATAATAGCCCAACAGTAAAACTTTTTGAAAATGTAGATACAGAGAGTGTCGATAAAATTTTCATTGCATATATTGGTGGAACTTTTAGTACTGAAGATAAGAGTAAAATATCGGAAATTATGAATTATCTAAAGACTTTAAAATTTTCTAAACGTTCCAATAATAGTGTCCCTAATACTACTGCAGATGCTATGGTAAGCGTGTCAAGCAAAAAAAAGATGATGATATAAGTATACAAATTTATGGAGATGTAGCTAGAGCGTATCCTAAAGAAGAAGATGGTTATACGGTTGATGCACATATATATAATGATCTTGAAAAACTATGTAAAAAGTACAAAAATGGTAAAAAATAAACTACTTAAAGATATTCTTTTTATAGTTGTCAGCAACAATAGGAAATGCCGATAGCTTACCACAAGTAGAAGCTTTTGCAGAAACACAGGAAAAGTGGTTAGGAAAATTATATATCTTAAGATGGAAAATATGTTAAAATAAGTTTTTCAGAAACTGCAATAAAGAGGATAAATGATTTAAAAAATCAATGTAAAAAAGATATAACATGAACAGTTACAGAGTATGGATATGATTCAGAAGATAAAAAGAGCTTATAGATTTTGCATCATCAAATGTTAGGAGTACAAAATCAGGAAGTGAAAATTCTCAATAGAATGTATATGAAGAAGATAGCCAATCAGAAGATATAGATCAATCAGAAATAAAAGAGGAATTAGGAGAATGAAAAAGATAAAAAAGTATATTTTAGTTTTACTATTAATAATAATTACTCTAACAGTAACAATTATTATTGCAGCTATAATGATGGATACAGTTACGATTCAACATGTGACAAAAAATATAGAAACAGTTGAAGGAACTAAAGAACCGTTAAGTACCACTACAAGTGAGATATATTGCGAATATATTGATGGAGAGAGTTATGGTGATTGGGTAGTTGTAGGTAAAGATGGAGTTTTATTTGAACATGATAAAAACCCTTGGGAAGAAGTTGTTGTTATAGGCAATGTGCCAAAGAAACTGAATAGGGATGTATTTCGTAGTATTTTTGTATTTAAAGGAAAATATTTAGGAGAACAAAAAATAAATATATATGATAATGGTCATATTTATAATCGTAAAACATTTGAATCAGAAGAATGGTTTATTAAATATCCAATAAAGAGGGTTTTTGATGGATTTAGTCCTAAGGATGGATTTTCTTTGTTAGATATAATAGATGAAGGAGAAATGCCAATTCGCGAAATAGAAAAAGACAATGAATAATTTTATATATTTTTACACTAATTTTTCTAATAGTATTATTGGTCAAAGTATTAAAAAACTATCTATCTAATAAATTAGAAAATAACAGAGTCAATTTAAATGTGTAGTGAGTTCGATTATTTTTTAATATATGCTTAAGAGGAAAGGAATGAGAGTTATTTTAAAAAAACAGGTATTATATTAGGTGGAATTCTTGTTATCTTATTAATTTGGAGAATTTGTACAACCAATAATACAAAAGTAAAGCTTTTTGAATCAGTGGATACAGATAGAATTGTAGAAATTAACATTTTTAATCCAGGAGCATCTTTTAATACTAATAGTAAAAATGACATATTGGAAATTATGAATTATTTAAAGAGTGTGAATCTTTGTGAAAATTCGGATAAAAGGCTACCTAATACTACTCCAGATGCTCAGATAGCATTAGAGGATGAAGAGGGGAAAACTATTAGCAGTGTTGCAATTTATGGAGATATAGCTATATTATATCCAGATAATGGAAAGTCGTATACAGTTTCTGGGTGTATATATAGTGATCTTGAAGAGTTATGCAAAAAGCTTAGAAATAAATAAGCTTTTAGAAATTTAAGCTTTAATTTCAAGTATAAAATTATACATTGAAAAAAGAGCAGATTGTTTCAAAAGGAAAGGAATGATAATTATTTTAAAGAAATTAGACATTATACTAGGTGCAATTCTTATTGTGGTATTATTTTTTGGAGTCTATTTGTTTAATAATAAAAGAATACAAATTTTTGCAAATTTGGATGCGGCAAAGATTGAAAAGATTTCAATTTCATATGTTGGAGGAACATTTATCACTACAGATAAGAGTCAGATAGCAGAAATTATTGATTATCTAAAGCCACTAAAATTTTCTAAACGTTCTGATAATAGTGTGCCTAATGAAACTCCAAATGCTGGCATTGCTTTGATTGACAGAAATGGACATGCAATAAGTGGCATGGCAATTTATGGTGATGTAGCTAGAGTGTATCCAAAAGAAAACGATGATTATACAATCCCTTGTGGTTTTGAAAAAGATATTGAAGATTTATGTGAAAAATATCAAGAAAATAATAAACTAAGCATCGAATAAAAAGAATAATATTAAAAAGGAGAAAATCATGAAGGTTAAAAGGTTAATATTATTTATAATAATAATTACACTTTCATTAGGTCTATTATCGTGTACTTCTTATAAATCTATGTTAAACGAAAGGTTGTCTGAGTTAAATACAAATAATGATAATAAAATTGCAGATACACAATTTCAGAATATCATACAATCCTTAGAAAATAAGGACAAGGAAGGACTGAAAAAGATATTCTCGCCTAATGCATTGAAAGAAGCAAATGATATTGATGGCGGTATTGATTATTTAATGAAGTTTTATAAAGGAAAGATGAAATCAAGGGATGAATGTACAATACCAAGTACAGACTTAGTTGAGGATGGTGAAAAGAAAACAGAACTTGATTGTAAATATGAAGTTACTACAGATGAAGATACGTATATAGTGTTTTTTGTTTACCAGAGAGTTGATACTAAAAATCCAGATAATGTAGGAGTTTACATGTTACAAATAATTAAGAAGTCAGACAGAAAAGACCAGTTTGACTGGGGCGGAGATAAGACAAGGTGTGCAGGTATTTATCGCACAGGTGCTACCAAATAGCTAGTTAGGAATATATGCAAAATATAAAAGGAGAAAATCATGAATATTAAGAGATTGCTAATATTTATAACTATTATCACACTTTCTTTAAATTTAATATCGTGTAGGTCTATATTGTGTCTACATTAGGTGTTAAAAGTGATAAAGAAATTGCAGAAGCACGTTTTCAGAAAATCGTAGAATGCTTAGAAGATAATGATAAAGAAGGACTGAAAAAAATATTTTCTTCTAATGCATTAAAAGAAGCAAAAGATATTGATGGCAGCATTGATTATATAAGTGGATTTTTTAAAGGTAAAATACAGTCAAAGGATGTTGCACTTGAAGTTTCAGATCATAAAGATAATGGGAAAAATACAAGAGAATTGAAAGCTTTCTACACAGTTATAACGGATGAAGGCACGTATATAGTGTTTTTTATAGATCAATTAGTTGACACTAAAAATCCTGATAATGTTGGTCTTTACATGTTGCAAATAATTAAGGAATCAGATGAAGAAAAAGAGTTTGATTGGGGCGGAGATAAGACAAGGTGTGCAGGTATTTATCGTCCAAGCATTGCAAAATAATGGATTTAGGTAAATATATTAAATTGAAATGATAAAGAATATTTTTGAATATGCCTTAGGAGGAATATATATGAAATTTGTAAAAAATGCGCTAATAAGTTTATATATAAATTTATTCATAATTATATTTTTATTTGTTAGTTTATTACGAGGATTAATAAAAAATGATATGGGAAACTGGATTCATATTCTATTAATAGCTGGAGTTATTATTTCTGGAATTTCAAATATTATATTTGCAGCGAAGAATACAATAAATTCATGTAAATTATGTAAAAATAGAGACTATAATTCATTGCGTAAATGTATGAAAATATTAAAATTTGGAGCAATTCCATATTTCATTTTAAATTTTGCTATGCATTTTTTAATATTTCTATTTTTATTTGCAGCATCTCGTGGAACAATGATATTTACACCAATTCCATTATTATTTTTTATTCCTATTTGTTTTACATATCCAACAGTTGTATTTACATCATTGTATGGCATAGGCTTTGTAGTGAGTATCAGCAGAGATAAAAAGTTGAGCAAAAAAAAGTTTATATTTCATGTTTTATTACAATTATGTTTTATTTTAGATGTAATAAGTACAATAAGCTTGCTTATAAAATATAAAAAAATTGATGAGATAAACTAATATTCAAGTTGTTTTGGAGTATGTAGAGGTAATTGTCTATCAAGTGAAGAAAACGTAAAATATTATTAAAATATAATATTGACCAAAAGCTTGAAGAATAATGATTAGAAAATATCATTATGTATACTAAAAGACAAGAAAATATGAATAAATAGTTAATCTTTTGAGTGAGTAGAAGATTCATATATATATTATGTTTTTAATTTATGAGTTAACAGGGAAAAAAATTCTTTGTTAACCTTTTTTATAAGTCAAGCTGATTCCTATATTATAAGGAAAATAAAAGAGAGAAATTTATAAATTCATATAGAAAACATAAGTGAAATAGCAATTTTATTTTAATTTTAATTTCAATATTTTAGCTTTTATGTAGAAAATTATTAACTTTGTATGTTATATTCCTTTTAGAGTATTTAACAATATAAGGCACAATCAAAAAAATAATAGACCAGTATACGTGTATATTTCGCGTCATACTGCGTCGGCAAATTCTACTAATAGACCCGCTATGAGCAGAATTCGCCTCCTTGTCTGACACGAAATATTCTACGAATCTTTGGTCTATTATTTTTTTTCATGTGCCTAAATTACAAAGACATAGGAGGATAGAAAAATGGATAAAAAAATTGATGAAAAAATATTAGAGTATATAACTCAAGAAGAAAATATAAAATCAAGAAAGGATATTTTTAATGGACCAGTTAAAATAAGAGATATTTTTTATGAGTTCATAGAGATGGAATTCTTTGATAAAAAGTTAAAAATGTATATTCCAAAAGATTTTGAGGATATGACTATTGAAGCGAGAAAGTTTAAATATCCATCAGAGAACCGTCCAGAGATAATAAAGAGTAATGGAGATGGGGATATAGCTATAACATTAAAACTTATAGATGATCCATTGAAGGAAAACAATATTAAAAAATTAATAAGTACATTAAAGTTAATTAATAAAAGACTGAATCCTGCTTTTATATTTTTTGATGAAGGAATTTTAGAAGTAGATAATAAGAAAATTGGATTTTATGATTTTAAAAGTTTTGCTATAGATGATTCATTATATAATTTAGTATTTTTATTTGAATTTGAAGGCAAGACAATGATGGGGGCATTTACTTGTTGTTATAAGGATTCTGATGAATGGAAAGATATAGCTTTTGAAATTATAAAAACTATAAAAGTTAGAGAAGAGGAGAAGGAGGATGAGAAATAAATGAGAAGTGGATATACGTATACTCAAGGGGATATTTTAGTAGAACCATATGCATTTATTAAAATTTTAGATTTAAAAATAGATAGAAAAATTAATGAACATGCAAAAATTTATATAAGTGGAATTATAAGTGATGAAAATGCAGATAAGTATGTTGAAGTAGCAGATGATGATGAAAGTATTAAGGTATCAGTAAAAGATGACAACAATAATATTATAGATTTATTTCAAGGAATGGTAACTAATATAGCTATAAATTCTACAAATGATGTAAAAACATTAGAAATTGAAGCATTAAGTTATACTTTTGAGATGGATATAGAAAAGAAATATCGTAGCTTTCAAGGTGAAAATTTAACTTATGCAGATATTTTTAACAAAGTAAATAAAGATTACAGCAATCTTCAAATGAGAGAGTACATTCCGATTGGACAAACTATTGATAAGATAATAGTTCAATATAATGAAACAGATTGGGAATTTATAAAGAGACTTGCTTCACATTTTAATGTAGGAGTTGTTCCTGAATGCAGATTATCAGGAATTAAATTTTCAATTGGAAAAGGAGAAAGTGAAGCATGTAACTTAGAGGAATTTAATTATTCCATTAATAAAGGATTAAAAGAATATAAGATAAAATCAAAGAACAGTAATTTAGGATTGATTGATACAGATTTAATAAGTTATCAAATTGTAACTAACAAAATTTTAGATTTATATAATTCAGTTAACTTTAAAAATAGGAATTTAAATGTATATAAAAGTGAAACAAGCATAGTTAATAGAGTAATTTCAACTAAATATACTTTAAGAGATGAAAAAGGTATGAAGGTGAGAAGGATTTATAATGATAAACTTGTTGGTGCATCATTAGATGGAAAAATATTAAACACGAAGGCTGATGTAGTAAAAATATCACTTAAGATAGATGGTTATCCGGGCAGCGAAGAGAATGCAGCATGGTTGCCATATTCTACAGTATTTTCATCACAAGATGGTACAGGTTGGTACTGCATGCCAGAAATAGGAGATGCCATAAGAATGTATTTCCCAGATAATGATGAAAAAAATACTTATGCTATAAGTTCAGTAAACTTAAAAGCAAGTAATCCAGCAAAACGTAGTGATCCATCAGTAAAAAGTATTGGAACAAAATATGGAAAAGAAATAATAATGAAACCTGGTGCAGTAGAGGTAATGGCTAATGGCAGCTTGTTTATGAAATTAACTGATTCTGGTGGTATAGAAATAAAGAGTGACAATAAAATAACATTGGATGCTAAAAAAGACATAGAAATAAATGGTGAAAATATAAAAATTGAAGGAAAGACTGCTGTTGATTTGGTATCTGGCGCTGGAGCAACTGTTACTATAAATGAGGATGTAACTGCAAGCGGAGCAAAGATTAATACACAATAATTTTTTTATTCTTTAGAAAATTATAATGCAGTTAAATCTGTGGATAACTTTTGGAAGCAGTGTAAATATAAGGCTAGTAGAGCCAATTTTAATATGAATAAAATGTTAACACAGAAAAGCATAGTCTGCGAAGCAGATTTTCTTGATGTCTAGGAAAGTATAAAATTTTTGAAATTTGAAAGCCAGCCATATCAATGGCTAAGACAAATTTAGCGTGCAAAAACGTGATTAAGAGAGAGTGTGGCGCAGCCACTTTGTTCTGAATTTAAATTAAAATATGTTGAAAAAAGATAAGGAGTATAAACATGGATTATTTTTTACTTGATCAAGATGAGAGATGTACTTGTATTCCAGAGCTTTTAAATCTCTATAAAAGTATTGATAAAAGAGACATAAATTTAAGTAGTGCAGATAAAATAGATGACACAATAATATTTTATATAAAGTCAAATCCTAATACTGAATTTTTAGATGTTTTAAACAAGCAGTTATTTTTAGTATCAGAGGATATGAAAAATATATTAGAAAAGTATAATGCAAATATTATATTTAAAATGTTGCCTTTAATTGATTTTGATAACTTAAAACAAGAAATTTATTACTTACCAATATTTGAAGAAATAGAAGCATTAAGTGAAGAGGCTGAGCTAAATTTGGATAAAACAGTGATAAAAAAATTAGTATTAAATAAAGAAAAAATTCAAGGTAAGAAGATATTTAAAATTAAAGAAAGTAAAAAAGATTTAATCATAATTAGATTAGATGTAGCTGAAAGTTTATTAAGAAGAGAGTTTAAAGGAATTGCAATAAAAAGAGTAGAGGTAAAAGAAAAGTAGAATTAAGCTACATTCAATTTTTGATTGTGCCTAAGTAAGGAGAGGATAATTTGAGTAGTGATGTTTCTTATGTAGCAAGAGGAGCAAAAATGCAATGCAGTAAAGGAAGTAATAAGGAGCTTAAAATAAATTTGCCTGCAAGTCATGGCGCATATGCACAGGGAAAGGCATTAATGGTTGAAACAGATAATGTAGTTGAGGCAAACATTACGTCCTTTGGTTTATGTGAAGGAGAAAAATGTTGCCCAATTATATTAGGAAAATGGACAAAATGTGAATATGATACGTTAATTAATGGAGTACCAGCTTTAACAACAGATTCAGAGCTTATTTGTGCAAAGGGTGGGAGAATTACATTTGTAACAGATGGACAGAATGAATAAAAAATAATTAAGGCACATGGACTTGTTATTTATTTGATTGTGCCTAACTATAATATTTTTATGGCAGAGAGGAGAAGATAATGGAAGCAATTCACAAATTAAAAGTAGACTGTCCCTATGAAATACTTACGATAGAAGACATTGAAATTAAATGCAGACCTAATGAACATGGTTATTTATATATTAAATGTCTCATAGATGATAGTATAAATGTTAAATATTCTATTGAAGCTTCCACAGAAGATAAAATATGTATTTATGAAGAAATAGAAAATGATGAAAAATCAATAATATTTAATGGATTAATACAAGATATAAGAACAACTAATATAAATGGAATTTATTATTTAGAAATAGAAGCAGCAACATCAAGCTTTACTTTAGATATTGAAGAGAAAAGCAGATCATTTCAAGATGTTGAAATGACATATGATGAGTTAATAAAAGAAATACTTAAAGAATATGAAAGTTTACGTTTAGGCTATACACAATGCATGGACAAGCAAAAGAAAATAGGAAAGCCATTATTTCAATATAAAGAAACAGATTATGAATTTTTAAAAAGAATAGCAAGTGAGTTAGGAATAGAACTTATTTGTGACACAATGAATTTTAGTAATATGTTTTATTTTGGCAGGACTTTGGGAGAAAATTATACATTTGAAGATAATACTAATTATAGGGTATGCAAAGATTTAAAAAAATACCACAAAGCAAAAACTTTAGGATTGGATTTTAACCATACAGATTATTTTTATTATGAAATAAAGAAATGTGAAAAATTAAATATAGGAGATAAAATTAATTTTAAGCAAAAAGAATTATATGTTAATCAGTATACAGCAAGTTTAGATAAAGGTGAATTAATATATAATTATAGATTATGCAAAGAAAAAGGAATTTGGCAAGAGAAGATTTATAATCCTAAAATGCAGGGGATATCTCTTGAGGGAAAAGTTCTTGCAGTAAAAGAGCAGCGACTAAAAATACACTTAGACATAGATGAAGGACAAAATGAAGATAAAGCTTATTGGTTTACGTTTGCACCACCAACAGGAAATGTAATGTATTCTATGCCTATAGTTGGAACAAATGCAGTGTTATATTTCCCAAATGATAGCAAAGGAGAGCCTATAGCTACAGCATGTGTAAGAAAAAATGGAGGTGGCTGTGAAAAGTTTTCAGATGTAAACAATAGGTACTATACAACCGAAAGTAATAATCAGATAGCGCTACTACCAGGAAAGCTTAGTTTTACATGTAGTGGAAATGAAGGTTTAAAAGTTTCTTTTGATGATGCTGAAGGAGTAACATTAAAAAGCGATAAAAATATAAATATAACTAGCCCAAATGAAGTTTCAATAAAAAGTGAAGAAAACGATATTAAGATAAATGCAAAACAAAAGTTAACTGTTCAAAAAAAAGGTGGAGAAGGCGGAATTTCTCTACATAATGAAATGGAATACCATGGAGGAAAAGTTAATGAAAATGGAACTTGCACAGAAACTTTTGCACCTTATGAGGAAGAAGAACCTGAAGCAAGCGATGAAAATGCACAAAGTGAAGAAAGCAGTGAAAGTGATGAAGGTGCAGGAATAGGACCTACTGCATTATCATGTGCCTTAGATATGATACCGTTTGTTGGAAATGTGAAAAGTGGAATTGAATTATTAACAGGAAAAGATTTAATTACAGGAGAACAAGTTAGTAGAGGTGCATTGTTAGTAGGGATGGTTGCAGGACCTCTTGGTAAAGTATGTAAAGTTGGAAAATTGGCCAGCAAAGTAGGAAGCAAATTAATGAAGGTAGGAAGTAAAGCACTTAAAGCTGGCAGTAAAGTAGGGAAGATAGCTAGTAAAGCAGCGAAGGTAGCAAGTAAAAGTGAAAAAGAAGTAAGTAAAATGCTTACTGGGCTGAAGCGGGTAACCAAAAGAGTCGCGAAAAAAGAAGGCAAAGATGTAATTGAGGAGACAACAAAAGAAGCAACAGAGAAGGCAGCAAAAGAAGCTGTTGAAAAAGGAGAAAAAGAGGTAGCACAGAAGGCAGAGAAAGAAGTAGCAGGGGCAGCAAAAAAAGACGTAAAAGAAGCTGGAGAGAAAGAAACAAAAGATGTAGCAGAAGAGGAATCAAAAGAAGTAAGTAAAAAATCAGAGAAAGAAGCAAAAGAAACAAGAGAGAAAAAAGCAAATGATTCAGCAGAAAAAGAACGTAAAAAGGCAGCCGAAAAGGACACAAAAGAAGAAAAATCTACTACTAAAACTGATAATGAAAACAAATGTACAGATGGAGACCCAATTGATACAGCAACAGGAAGTTTATATATTCCAGCTACTGATATAGTATTGCCTGATATACACGAAGAATTTGAGATAAAAAGAAAATATGAATCAACCAATAAAAGAGTAGGATTACTTGGAAAAGGATGGACAAATAATTTTGAAACTTATCTTAAGATAGCAGATGGAAAAATTAATGTACTTTGTAGTGATGGTCATATTGAAACTTTTTACCCAATTGATGATGAATGGATAAATGATAAAGGTGGAAGAAAAAGTTATTCATTAATGAGAGAGGGAGACTATTGGAAATTTAAATGCTTTAAAGAAAAGAAAATATATAGGTATAATAATTCAGGAAAACTTATTGATATAACTGATAATCATAATAATAAACTTTCGTTAACTTATATTGGAGAAAACATAGAAACTTTAACAACTTTCTCAAATTATAAATTATTTTTCACATATAAAGATGGAAAAGTAATTGAAATAAAAGATGAATTGGGTAGAACGGTTAAATATAAATATGATGGACATTATTTAACAGACGTTATCCATGTAGATCAAGGAGTTACAACATATACCTATGATAATAAAGGTTATATAAGCAGCATAAAAGATCAAAATGGAAATACTTATACTAAAAATTTCTTTGATAAAAAAGGAAGAGTTATAAGACAAGAATATCCAAATGGTGATGTTTTAACAGTAGATTATGATGATGGGGAAAAAGAAAGTACATTTTATTTTAGACAAAGTAAAATAAAAAAAGTATATAGACACAATAAAGATAAGTTAATAACACATTTATTTTATGAAGATGGAACTACAGAAGAATATAAATATGATGATTATCAAAACAAGACTTATATAAAAGATAGAAATGGATTTGAAGTCCATAAGGTTTTTGATGAATTTGGTAATTTATTAAGTGAGTCTTTACCAAATGGATTAAAAACAGAATACACTTATGATGAAAATCACAACCTAATAAAAGAAGCTGATAATAAAGGAAAAGAAATTCTATGCAGCTATGATAGAGAGGGCAATTTACTAGAGAAGAAAACAAAGATTTCAGTTGGAAATTGGACAACTGAAAGTTATAAATATGATTCGTATGGAAGAATTTTAAGTAAAATAGATGGCAATGGAAATAATTCAAAATATGAATATTCTAATACATGGAATTTAGAATCAAAAAAAGGAAAAGATCCAGTAAGGGTAATAACTAATGGTGGATATATTTATGAATATGAATATGATGAAGTAGGCAGAAATACAGAAATAAAAACTGATTATGGAGTAATAGAATTTTCATATAACAATTTAAATTATGAGGCAAAAATTAAAGATGCAAATGGAAATGTAACAATAAAAAATTATGATAACATGGGTAATTTGATAAGTCTTTATACACCAAATACATGTTTTAATGGAGGTATGTCAGAAGAAGGTTACAGATATACCTATGATCATATGGATAGGCTTATAAGCATAAAAAATCCACTTGGAATTGTAGAGAAAAGCGTAAGAGATACTCAAGGAAATATAATAAAGGATATAAATCCAAATTATTATAGTTATGAAACTCATGATGGACCTGGAATTGAATATGTTTATGATCAAAATAATCAAAAGATAAAAACTATATATCCTGATGGGGGAATAGAAAGATTCTTCTATGATGCTAATGGAAATGTAATAAAGCATATAAGTCCAGAATATTATAATCAAGAAACTGATGATGGTTTAGGTTATAGTTATACCTATGATTCAATGAATAGATTAAGTTCTATAATAAATGAAGAAGGAATTATAGAAAAGACTTTTGGATACGATCTTCATGGAAATATCATAAAAGAAATAGATAATGAAGGAAATGGTATTTTATTTAAATATGATTTGCTTGGTAATTTAATTGAAAAGAGAGTTCCAGTTGAAAAAGATATTTATGGAAATATTAGATACAATTTAACTTGCTATGATTATGATAAAAATAGTAATAAAATTTTAGAAAAGCATGGAACAGCAGTAGTATCTGAAAAAGGAATCTGTGGTAATTATCATGAAATTTATTTTAAATATGATAAAGAAAACAGGCTTATAGAAGTTAAAGATAAATATGGAGCGAAAGCAAGGTACAAATATGACTGCTTAAATAAAAAGACTTTTGAAAGCTTTAAGATTAATGACTCAACAACAAAAGCAATTCATTATATTTATGATAAAGTAGGAAATTTAATTCAAAATAAGGAAGAAATAAATGGAAGTTTTGTAGCACCAGAAACAAAGGGCAGAAATGTTTGGGCTATAACAAACTATGAGTATGATAAGAATGGAAATATAACAAAAATAATAACTCCAAAAGGCTTTGAAATTGGAAGAGTTTATGATAAAGCGGATAGACTTATAGAGCAACATGAAAAAGATGAAGCTAATGGAATTTTTAGAAGTTATGTTTATAAGTATGATAAATCTAATAATATAACAAGTATAAGCGAATATTCTGGAGAAGAAGCAAAGCTTATAAGAAGTAAATATATAAGTGAAAATGATTATAGGGTACATTGGTCTGAGAGATATGAAAATAAAAAAGAAAATGAAAGGTTATTTGAGAAAATTGGATTTAAGGAAGATGAAAAACAAAAGACCTATACTTACGATGCTCAAAACAGACTTACCCATTTTATAAATTTCTCAGGAAATACAACAAGGCTATTTTATGATAAGAATGATAGAATCATAAAACAAGTACTTCCAGAACAATATGATGAAGCTAAGGATAATGGATTAGGAACAACTTATGATTACAATATTAAGGGACAAGTTATTGAAGTTAAAAATGCTTTAGGAGAAACAATAACTAAAAATACTTATGACCCAAAAGGAAATCTTAAAACTTCAATAGATGGAGAAAATAATAAAGTAGAATACACTTATACAATGCTTGGGCAAATAAAAGACATTGTGACTCCAAACTCAAGAAAAGAAAATAAACCAGCTCAAAGCTATAAATATGATGCACGAGGAAACATTACAGGAATAACAGATGGTAATGGAAATGAAACAAGTTATATTTTAGATGACTGGGGAAGAATAATTCAAATAACAACACCAGAAGGCGGAGTTGAAAAATATACCTATGACTTTGCAGGAAATATAACAAGTACAACGGATGCTAATGGTGGAACTATAGAATATATTTATAACAGCTTAGGTCAAGTATGTGAAATAAAAGATCAAGCAGGAAATAGTGAATATTTCTATTATGATAATGAAGGAAATCTAACAAAACATGTTGATAGAAATCAAAATCATGTGGATAGAATTTATAATTTAGATAGAAATATAGTTTCAGTAAAAGCTTATCAAGTTGATGAAGAATCAATATCACTAGAAGTAAAAAAAGCTGAAGAAGCTAGAACAAAAGCACTAGAGAAAGCAAAGATAAACAATGAAGAAGGCTTTATAACAACTCCATTAAGCCAGAAACATAGAAGAAGAAGCTTCACAGAAAGACAGAAAGAGAAAAAAGAAAAGCAAGAAAATACTAAATTAAACGAAAATAATTCAAAAACAGAACTAACAGAAGATCCAAATAAAAATAAACTAGAAGTAGTAGATCAAAGATTCAACTATAATTCAGATGGTACTTTAAAGAATGCATATACAGGAAATATGCATTATGAATATGCTTATAATATTGAAGGAATGCTTGAAACTAAGAGTGCTTCTGGAAGAACACTTTTAAGATATACTTATGATAAGAATAACAATATAAAAACTATAAAAGATATAACTGGAAAGAGTAGTATTTATAGTTATGATGAAGCTGATAGAGTTAAGTTAATTCAAGATGATAAAAATGTTACTTTGGCAACATATGATTATTATAAAAATGATAGTATAAAATCTGTTATTGTTGGAAATGGCTTAAAGACAGATTATACTTATGATGGCGATGGCAATGTACAAAGCTTAGTTACAATATCTTCAAATGGTGAAGTTTTAGTAGATTATAACTATGTCTATGACTTGAATGGAAACAGGCTTCAAAAGGTAAGTTCAAAACATAAGAATTTCTATAGTTATGACTCAATGAATCGCCTTGTTGATTCAAGATATGATGGTCGATGCGAAAGTTTCACATATGATAAAGTAGGAAACAGATTAACTAAAACGACAAGTGACATGGCAAACGGCATGACAGTAAATGTCGTGGAAAAATATACTTATAATGTAAGAAACCAATTAAAGGGATTACACGATAATTTTGGTGTAAATTACTTTACTTATGATAAGCAAGGAAATACAATAAAAGAAGAAACACAAAATGGAAATAATATCTTTGAGTACAATACTTTGAATCAACAAGTAAAGGCTATAACTAAGGATGGAAGTACTTTAGTTAGTAGGTATGATACTGAAGGTTTAAGAGCTGAGATTGAAGAAAATGAAAAGTTAACTAAATTTATTTTCCATAAGGATAATGTTTTAGTTGAAGCTGATAAAGATTGGAATGTTATTTCTAGGTTTAGTAGAGGGCATGAGGTTGTTGCTGCTGATATTGTAGATTTAGATGGAGAATCAAATCCAGAAATAGAATCTAAATTAAATAGGTATTTTTATACTACAGATGAACAAGGAAGTACTATATTTATTACTGACAAGGATCAACAAGTTAAAAACGAGTATTGGTACGATGCATTCGGAAATATTCTCAACAGCAAAGAACAGGTTCATAATAGGATTACTTATACTGGGCAGCAGTTTGATGGTGTTACTGGACAGTATTATTTAAGAGCTAGATTTTATAATCCAGTTATAGGTAGATTTACTCAGGAAGATACTTATAGAGGCGATGGACTAAATCTTTATGCTTATTGTGGGAATAATCCTGTTGGGTATTGGGATCCTAGTGGTTATTTATGTAGTACGAAAATAAATCAGTATAATAAAGAAGTTAGAGAATTTAAAGGTAATAGAGGAGAATATTTAAGAAATAAGTTTAAAGTACCTATTAAACAAAATGAAATTACTACTTATAAAAACTTTGTTGATAGGTCAGTTGTTGGAGATAATTTAGAAGGACATGAAATCTGGCAGCATGCAAATTTAAAAGCTAACGACCTTGCTACTAATAGATTATCTACTGAAGCATCAAAGAATAATCCTGTTATTGCATTAGATAGGGAGCAACATAAAATTATAAATGCAGCACAAAGAAGTCTTGATGCTGCAAATCAAAAGCCATTAGATAATATTATGGATAACTCTAAAATTCTACGTGATTCAGGTATTCCAGAAGATATTGTCAATGATATTACTGACAGGGCATTAGATCATATGAAAAATACATTAAAATAGGAGTGAAATAAATGGAAAAAGGATTAAATGAATTAATAAGTAAGCTAGAAAAATCTGTTTCAAGTGATAATTTTAGTGATATTGCTTATGATGTTATAGAAGAAATAGAAGAAAGAGAAGATGCATTTGAAGCTATTCAATCGATTCTTATCATTATGGAAAAAAATAAAAGTGTTGATTTTGGGAAGCCAGGACCACTAGTACATTTTGTAGAGAAATTTTATAAAAATGGATATGAAGAAAAGCTTGTTGATTCTCTTAAAAGATTTCCAACTCAACACACTGTTTGGATGTTAAACCGGATTATTAATGGTTGTCAAGGGGATAGAAAAATGTATTTTATAAAAGTGTTGGATGACGTCATAGCATTTCCTAACCTAGACAGCGAGGTATTATCACTTGCTAATCATTTTAAATCTTTACATCAATAGAATATGTGTTAGTTTTATTAGATAACACTTACCGTAAAATTCGAAATAAGTTAACTACAAAATATTATTATTATATAGTTAAGAGGAAAAACGTTAAGGTACATCATGTTAGAGCAATGTGTGAAGCTGATCCTAATGCTATAAATTTAGTATTTAAGTATTAAAATATAGAGGTGAGTTTTATAGAAAAAATATGTCCAAAACATGTAGAAGGATTTATTGAGACAATTGACAATGGAGACAAATATAAAATAGATGATTTTAATGAATTTGACAAATACACATTCCCGTACGAGATTAAGTGCTCATGTACAAATAAAATATTCAAGATTTATACAGATGAACATCCATCAGTAGTGGCTGAATGTAGTCGTTGTGGAAAAAAGATAATAGTGTATGATTTGAAGTATTATCCAGCAGCTACAAAGATTAAAAAAGAGTTTCCGTTAAAAGAATATGTAAGTAGAAATGGAGATGAATTGTTCAATATCTGTGTAGTATATGAATATTCTGATGAATTTGAATATGAAGATGATGTTGAATTTGATAAAAATGATATTTCATGGTGTACTGTATATGGATATGGAATAAAGAGTAAAAAAGTATTTGAAATTATTAGTGATGAAACAACATAAAATACAATTTAATAAGATAAAGTTTTTAAAGTAGTCAGCATTATGTTAAAAACACGCATACAATTGAGAATAAATTTAATCTTAAATAAACCCAGTATTTGCTGGGTTTATTTTTTAAGTGTGCTCAGTATGGGCACATGATAATCGGTGAAAATCTGAATAGGGCTAACCATTAATTTAAAGAACAATGTTTTGGTTGAGGTGGATAAGGATTTTAAGGTAATATCTAGGGTTACTAGAGGATATGAAGTTGTTGTAGCTGATGTTGCAGAGTCAAGTGATGAAATAAGCTTAAGCTCAAGATTAAACAGGTAGTATTATACTTTATATTAACAGGGCAGTACTACTTTAATTACAGATGGATATTGTAATATTAGAAATGACTATTATTTTGATGCTTTTGGTAGTGTGCTTGAGTCAAAGAAGTTCATAATAGAATAACTTATACTGACCAACAGTTTGATGGAATTACAGGTCAATATTATTTAAGAGCTAGATTTTATAATCCAGTTATAGGTAGATTTATTCAGGAAGATACTTATAGGGGCGATGGGTTAAATCTTTATGCTTATTGTGGGAATAATCCTGTTAGGTATTATGATCCTTCTGGATATTTATGTAGCACGAAAATAAATCAATATAATAAAGAAGTTAGAGAATTTAAAGGTAATAGAGGAGAATATTTAAGAAATAAGTTTAATAAGGGCGCGGGAGAAGCAGAATATCTTGCTTATGAAAATTTAAATTATGAAATAGAAAATGAAGCTGGGTACAGTTGGGTAGATTTAAGGCAACTAGAAATGGGAAGACTGGAAAGTGAGAAGTATAAAAATGAAAATTATAGTTGCTTTGATAAAGTAATGAATAAATATAAATCAATGTTGTTAAAAACAATAAATATACGAAAAGAATATGAGGAATCATATTATGATGTATATTCAGATTTAGCAGATTGCTTAATATGTAGAGGTATGTATGGAGATAATGATTTGTTATTTGAAAAAATGTATAATGTATATAAGTCAAGTGGATGGTCATGTGGATGGAAAGGAAATTTTCCAGAAGGAAAACTAATGGCATTTTATCCAAAAGAGTAATAGCATAATCTTACTGAAAAATAAAGGTAAAACTAGATGCAAAATAATATTATTATAGTTAATATAAAATTAAACTATGGTATTAATATATAAATATAAGTAAATACTCACTGCATAATTATTATTATGCAGTGAGACTGTATACAAGAAAAATAAAGGACGAATCCAATATATGCTGAAATAGTGTCTATTGGATTTTTCTATTATAGTAATAAAGCAATTTGACTAAAACTACGCCCTTGTGATCAAACTCAGTAATACCAACAGTTTTGAACAAGTCAAATACATCATAATTGTGTCCTAGAGACATCCTAATAATGATGAAGCAAAGAAAATGGGAAGTGGAAGGGGGAAATATTTAAGAGAGAAGTTTAATAAAAGGAGAGCTGAAGGTAAAACGGGAGTAAGTGATGTTGCAGACGAAGTAACAAGGACAACAGGTCAGAACTCAGCTGAACTTTCTAGAAATTTATCAAGAGAAGGTAGACCAGTTGGAAATGGCGAAGTTGCTGCACATATTGTTGCTTCTACAGAAGAAAAAAGACAATGGGCAAAAGTTGCTGATTCAAGAAAAATATTGGATAAGTATGGGGTAAACATAAATGATGCAGCCAATGGAATACCTTTAGCTCATCCACGTCCACACAATATAACACATAGAGCAGGATTCCATGAAATGGTTAATACTCGTTTGACATCAGTTGTTAATAATATGACATCTTTAAACTATGGTAGAAAAGCTATTAGAAGTGCGTTAAGAAAAGAAATTCGTAAAATAGGTAGAGAAACTTTGAAATAATTGGAGGAATTGAAATGAAATTAAAAGTGGATTTAGAAATGGTGAAAGCTATTGAAAATGCAACTAGAAATGCATACAAATCTTTATTTAGTAAATATAAAGAAAGTTTTTACTATTGTTCTCTTATCACAGATGGAGGAGCTCACTGTCCAATATTATCAGCTTGGTCATATGAAGCTTTAGAGCGTATGAGTTTAAATGAAAAAGATCCAATTGACGCTAAATATTATTTGAAATGGTCTTATGCTGATTCACCTTACTTTGCATATGGAGAAGAGTATTTTGGTGAAGTTAAAGAAATCTTTAACAGAATACCAATGTCACTGACTAATGACGAAGAATATATGAATGAGTATGAAATACGACTTAATTCTATGGAAAAGGCTATAGCAAATTTAGATAAAGAAGGTTTATTTGGTGTTGGAAATCAAAGATTAAATATTGTTATAAATGCTGAGGTAATGCCGCCTGACTACAGCAATACAGAAAGAGCATTAAGGTTAAATCCTAGAGAAGCTCTTAATGAATGGCTTGAAGAAATTGCAGAAGAGGAATAGTTTGTTGGTTGAAATAAATTATTTGCCTAAAGAAAGATTAAATTAGATGTGAGCAAATGTTGTAAATTTGTAATTACTACAAAAGCAGAAAATATCACTACAGCTATAAGTTTTACACATGAATTGAGATTGGGGAAATTCATTAAATTAGGTCTTAATGGAGATATGTTCTTTATTAAGAACTTTCTTCTTACCCTGCTAAGCGTAGAACATCTGAGGTTAATCAGTGTTTGGTGAACCAATTTTATCCAGAAGTGAGGAAGCAAAATGAATGAAATTTTTATTAAAAGCATTTATAAAAGCATAGTAGAAGAAAATACACATCTATATAAAAATCTATTCGATAATACAAGTATAGATAAGGCAAGTGATGAGTATTGGAAAAAATCATTAAAACTGTATAATAGTTTATCAGAAGAAAATAGAGAGGTTCTGATTAATATAATTCAACAAACAATGATAGATACGATCTCCAATATGCTAGGTATAATTGATGGAAGTAGTACACTTAGTGGAGGTGATGCTGAACCAAAGTTGTATTTAGATGATACTGATACTGATGGTGAGTTACAAGACTTATTTTTAGCTTATGTCGAAGATATTGAGGAATAGGAAATATGACATATTAATAGATATAAAATAAAGAGTTAGTTAGAATATGTTAACATTAATTAAGTTGAATTTATAAATAAGACTGGCTAACATTGAACGATTATTTTAGTGTTAGTCTTTTTAGTGTGTCCAGCGCAAGGTGGGATCTGAAGGAAGTCAGTGGCAAAGCCTTGGTCTGAGGTACACGAATTACATTATGATGGTGATGGCAATGTACGAAGCTTAGTTACATATCTTCAAGTGGTGAAGTTTTACTATAATTACGCTTATGACCTAAAGGGCAACAGGCTTCAAAAAGCAAGTTCGAATCATAAGAATTTCTATAGTTATGATTCAATGAACCGCATTGTTGATTCAAGTTATGATGATAGGCATGAGAGTTTTACTTATGATAAAGTAGGAAGTAGATTAACTAAGACTACAAATGATATTACTGAAAAGTATATTTATAATGCAAAAAACCAATTAAAGGAATTACACAATAATCTTGGCATAAATTATTTTACTTATGATAAGCAAGGAAATACAATAAAAGAAGAGACTTCAACTGGAAATAATATCTTTGAGTATAATACTTTAAATCAACAAGTAAAGGCTATAACTAAAGAGGGAAATACTTTAGTAAGTAGATATGATACTGAAGGACTAAGAGCTGAGATTGAAGAGAATGAAAATTTAACTAAATTTATTTTCCATAAGGATAATGTTTTAGTTGAGACTGATAAAGATTATAATGTTGTTTCTAGGTTTACTAGAGGATATGAGGTTGTTGCTGCTGATATTGTAGATTCAGATGGAGATTTAAATTCAGAAGTAGGCTTTAAATTAAGTAGGCACTATTACACTGTTGATGAGCAAGGTAGCACGATATTTATTACTGATAAAAATCAGCAAATTAAAAACGAGTATTATTATGATGCTTTTGGTAGTATGCTTGAGTCAAAAGAAGAAGTTCATAATAGGATAACTTATACTGGACAGCAGTTTGATGGTGCTACTGGACAGTATTATTTGAGAGCTAGATTTTATAATCCAGTTATAGCTAGATTTACTCAGGAAGATACTTATAGAGGCGATAGATTAAACTTTGAGATTGATTTAGAAATTCATTATAAGAAAAAGGAGAATCATTAAAATTTAATCTAGATATAACTCAGAATTGAGCAAGAGCATATTGGTCTGCTCAATATGCTTGAACATGACCACTTGGTATCAAGATCAGTAGCATTTTTAGTAATTTAAAAAGTGTACCGAATTCAGAAAATTTTCACTGTAAATGAAACTTCATTTTTGTTAAACTATTAATGGAAATGAGGTTTTATAATTGAGAAAAAGTTACTCATAAAAAAGTCAGGAATTTTTAATCAGAAAATGATTAGAAGTCCTGGCTTTTGTGCGTTTATGTACAAGGGCAAGGAAAAAATGGAGCAATGGGAAAGGCTTATATGAGTCCTTAAAAAATAGATTTTTTAATATATTTTTGTATGAAATTTTAATTAGAAGAATACCTGCAATTCTGTAGAAATCAGCACCTTGAAAGAAAATAGTAATTTTAATAAATTATTCAAAATGTTTAACATAATTTGTATAGATTTCTAGTTTGTTAAAAATTGTTATAGATATATGTGAAATGTTTTGATGGAGTGCTAGTATATCAATATACTCTTAAAATATGGGAATTGAGAATAAAATTGGTTCCGAATTATAATGTATTTAGAAAAATAATATATTGGGAGGTGTTTCTTTATGAACAATGTTAATGAAAAGTTTGAAATAACTCATCTACAAAAGAGAATTTGGTATAATGAGGTATTGTTTCCTAATACGTCAATGAATAATATTGTATCCAAAATTAATATAGGTAGTAATTTAGATGTTAAATTATTAGAGAAAACAATAAATATAATTATCAAAAAAAATGATTCATTAAGATTAAAATTTTGTGAAGAGGAGGGGAAACTATATGAATATGTGGATGAATATAAATACATTAATATACCTTTCTTAGATTTTTCATTATACAATGATAAGGCTGAAAGAAAACTTGATGAATTTTGTATAAATGAAGGAAAGAAAACTTTATATAAACAAAATGAATTATTATTCAAGTTCTATCTTTATAAGACTAATAATGAAGGAATGGGAGTGTGTTTTTTTATACATAATCTTGTTTTTGATGGAATGTCTTGCAATCTATTAATTAAACAACTTTCTAATATATATCAGCAATTATGCAATAATAAAATTGCTGACTCTAATCTTGAAAATTCATATATAGATCTTATATATGATGAAAAAGAATATCTAAATTCAGAAGAGTTCAAAAAGAATAAGCAATTCTGGAATAAAAAATTCTCAAATTTAAATGTAAATTCTATATATATAAATCCCAAAAGTATTAAATCAAAAACAAAGTCATATTTGTTGAATAGTAAGATAAGTGATAAGCTTAAAAAATTTTTGAAGGAGTACAATATTTCCTTAAATAAATTTTTCATTTCTATTTCCAGTATATATATGAGCAGAATATTGAATGATAATGATATAACACTTGCTGTAGCCTGTTTTAATACGAGAAATGAACGTAATAGGAAAACTATAGGTATGCTTACAGGAATTATGCCTTTAAGAATAAATTTAGAAGATAATATTACATTTAATGAATTTTTAAATTATTTAAATTATGAGCTTAAAAGCTGCTATGATAATCAAAAATATCCGTATGATTTATTAGTACAGGACTTAGAATTAAAGAAAAAGGGAGTTGACTCTTTATTTAAATTTTGTGTGAATTATTATCAGATTGAAAGTTATTCCTTAAAAAATCCTTATGAGATTAGTATTGATAATAAAATTTTTCCTCAAGAATATACAAATACCCAATTGCATATTTTTATTAAAGAATTTAAAAAAAATGGAAATATTGAATTAGAAATTCAGTACAAAATAGAAGATTATACTGAACAGCAAATTATACAAATGTTTAATGGTATGGAGTCCATTGCAAAGCAGATTATTAAGAATTCTAATATAAAAATTGCAGAAATACAGATAATCTCTGAAGAAGAGAAAAATCTTATATTAAATGAATTTAATAATACAAAAAGAAAATATGCTGAGAATAAAACAATAAAAGAATTATTTGAAGAAATAGCTGGAAATTCACAAAATAAGATAGCGATTGTATCAAATGGACAGTATCTAACTTATGAAGAATTAAATGAAAGAGCTAATCAGCTTGGTAATTTACTGATAAAAAAGGGAGTAAACAAAGAAGATATTATCCCAATATTATGCGATAGAAGTATAGATACAATAATTGGTATGCTGGCTATTATAAAAAGTGGAGCTGCCTATTTGCCAATAGATGAAGAGTATCCAGAAGCAAGAATAGAGTATATGCTTAAAGATAGTAATAGCAAGATGCTTTTAGTAAAAAAACATCAGATAGAAAAAGTGAATTTAGAGAAAATAAATATACAATTAATAGATTTGAATAGCAAAGAAATATTTAGCGAAAGTAAAGAAAATATTCATAATATAAATTCAGTTAAAGATTTAGTATATGTAATTTATACATCCGGCTCAACTGGAAATCCTAAAGGTGTATGCTTAGAAAATAGAAATTTAGTAAAGCTCGTAAATAATCCTGATTATATTGAAATTAAGGACAATGATAAAATTCTTCAATCTGGATCTTTGTCTTTTGATGCATCTGTATTTCAAATTTGGATTGCACTGCTTAATGGAGCTGCATTACACTTAGAAGATAAAGCCTTAATAATTAATGATACAGCATTAGAAACTTACATTGCTCATAACAAAATAACAATAATGCTTATGCCTACTCCATTATTTAATCAATATAGTGAGAGCAATGTAGCAATATTTAAAGGATTAAAGTATTTAGTTGTAGGCGGAGATGTCATATCAAGTAAACAGATAAGCAAAATAACTCAAGTATATAAAAATTTAAAAATTCTTAATGCATATGGACCAACAGAAAATGCAGTAATTTCTACAGTATATGAAGTCAAGGATAATTGGGATGAAAACATGGCAGTACCTATAGGAATGCCAATATCAAATTCAACCGCTTATATAATGGATAAAAATATGAATCTTCTTCCAATAGGGGTTCCAGGAGAATTATGTGTAGGTGGAGATGGAATTGCAAGGGGATATTTAAATAGAGAAGAGCTTACAAAGGAAAAATTTATAGAAAATCCCTATGTAAAAGGAGAAAGAATATATAGAACTGGTGATCTTGCAAAATGGCTGCCAGATGGGAATATACAGTTTATAGGAAGAATAGATTATCAAGTAAAGATTAATGGCTTTAGAATAGAACTACAAGAAATTGAAGCACAATTATTAAAATATTCAAAAATAAAAGAAGCAGTTGTAGTGGATAAAAAGGATGAAGGTGGGAATAAGTATTTATGTGCATATGTTGTAAGTAAAGAAAAAGTTTGTTCAAAAGAAATAAAGGATTTTTTAAAAAAGGAAATTCCAAATTACATGATTCCTTCACACATAATGCAGCTTAAAAGTATGCCTGTTAATTCTAATGGAAAAGTTGAAAGAAGAGCACTGCCAATCCCTGATTTATCACAAAGTGATGTTGAATTTATAAAGCCTAGAAATGAAGTCGAACTAAAACTTAACAATATTTGGCGCCAAATATTTACTATGAAAGAGATATCCATAAAAGATAATTTCTTTGATATAGGAGGAAATTCATTAACGGCCGTAAATTTAGTTTCTAGAATTTATAAAGAATTCAAGAGGAGAATTGTTGTTACAGATGTATTTAATAAGCCTACAATAGAAGAATTAGCAGAATATTTAAATGTTATGTCAGTAGAGGAAACTTTTAATTTTAATGAAATTGAGAAAGTAGAGGAAAAAGAGTATTATGAAGCATCAGCAGTGCAAAAGAGAATATATGCAATAAATCAAACAAATTTAAATAGCACAAACTATAATATACCTATTGCATATTTAATAAAAGGTGATTTTGATAATGGACGCTTAGACAAAGCAATTTATGAATTAATAAATAGGCATGAATCGTTAAGGACAAGTTTTCATGTGTTCGATGAAAATATATATCAAAAAGTTCATAAAAAAGTGGACTTTAAAGTTGAGCATATAAAAATAAATAGTAATTTCAATGATGATAAAATTAAAATCGAAAATTTTATAAAGCCATTTGATTTGGGTAAAGCACCACTTATCCATGTTAACCTTATTAAATTTAATGATGTAGCGATATTACTCATAGATATACATCACATAGTTTCAGATGGAGTTTCAATGAGTATAATAACAAAAGAATTATCTTCATTATATAATGGAGAAAATCTCTGCATGCCTAAAGTTCAATATAAAGATTTTTCAAATTGGCAAAATAATTTATATAAAAATGGGTTATTAGATGTTCAGGAAAAATATTGGCTTAATATGTTTAAAGGAGAGATTCCTAAATTAAATATGCCTTTAGATTATAAGAAGATATCAAATGAAAGTTCTAAAGGAGACCTGTTAACCTTTGAAATAGATGGAGCATTAACTTTAAAAATAAACAAAGTTATAGCTAGTTTTGGGGTAACAAAGTTCATGTTTTATATGGCAGCATACAATGTACTTTTATATAAGTATACTGGCCAAGATGATTTAATAATAGGAACTCCAGCAGCAGGAAGAACTTCCGAAGAGTTAAAAGATACAGTAGGAATGTTTGTTAATACATTACCATTAAGAAATAAAATAAATAAGAATAGTAGTTTTAGGGATTTCTTAAAGGAAGTTAAGGAAAATTCCTTAAAAGCATTTGAAAATCAAAACTATGATCTTAAGAATATAATTGAAAAATTAAATATAAAAAAAGTATCGCTCTTTGATGTAGTTTTATCTTTTCAAAATATAAATATTGAGAATTTAAGGTTAGAGGATACAGAAATATCAGAATATAAGTTGAAAAGTAACGTGGCAAAGTTTCCTATTTCTATGATACTAAAAGAGAATAAGGACAAAATATCAGGTGAATTAGAATATAAAACAGAATTATATAAAAAAGAAACAATAGAAAGTTTTATACGAAATTATATTAATATCATTGAAAGAGTTCTCGAAGATTTAGATAAGCCTATTGATAATTTTGATATGTTATCTAATGGGGAGAAAAATTTAATATTAAATACATTTAACAGTACAAAAAGAGCTTATGCTGATAATAAAACAATAAAGGAGCTATTTGAAGAACAAGTAGAAAATTCACAAGGTAAAATTGCACTTGTATCAAATGGACAATATTTGACTTATAAAGAATTAAATGAAAGAGCAAATCAGCTTGGTAATATATTACTGAAAAAAGGAGTAAATAAAGAAGACATTATCCCAATATTATGTGATAGAAGTATAGATACAATAATTGGCATGCTCGCTATAATAAAAAGTGGAGCTGCATATCTGCCAATAGATGAAGATTATCCTGAGGCAAGAATAAGATATATGCTTGGGGACAGTAGAAGCAAGATAATATTAATTAAAAAACATCAATTAGATAAAGTTAACTTAGAAAAAATAAATATACAATTAATAGATTTAAATAGTAAAGAAATATTTAAAGAAAGTAAAGAAAATCTTCTGAGCGTAAATTCAGTTACAGATTTGGTATATGTGATTTATACATCAGGTTCAACTGGAAATCCTAAAGGAGTATGCTTAGAAAATAGAAATTTAGTAAAACTCGTAAATAATCCTGATTATATTAAAATTAAGGATAATGATAAAATTCTTCAATCTGGATCCTTGTCTTTTGATGCATCTGTATTTCAAATTTGGATTGCACTGCTTAATGGAGCTGCATTACACTTAGAAGATAAAGCCTTAATAATTAATGATACAGCATTAGAAACTTACATTGATCATAACAAAATAACAATAATGCTTATGCCTACTCCATTATTTAATGAATACAGTGAAAGCAATGTAGCAATATTTAAAGGATTAAAGTATTTAGTTGTAGGAGGAGATGTCATATCAAGTAAACAGGTAAGCAAAATAACTCAAATATATAAAAATTTAAAAATTCTAAATGCATATGGACCAACAGAAAATGCAGTGATTTCTACAGTATATGAAGTTAAGGATAATTGGGATGAAAATATGACAGTACCTATAGGAATGCCGATATCTAATTCAACTGCTTATATAATGGATAAAAATAAGAATCTTCTTCCAGTAGGGGTTCCTGGAGAACTATGTGTAGGTGGAGATGGAATTGCGAGAGGGTATTTAAATAGAGAAGAGCTTACAAAAGAAAAATTTATAGAAAATCCATACGTTAGGGGCGAAAAAATATATAAAACTGGTGATCTTGCAAAATGGATGCCAGATGGAAATATACAATTTATGGGCAGAATTGATTATCAGGTAAAAATTAATGGCTTTAGAATAGAGATGCAGGAAATTGAAGAAGAATTATTAAAATATTCAAAAGTAAAAGAAGCAATAGTAGTGGACAAGAAGGATGACAGTGGAAATAAATATTTATGTGCATATGTTGTAAGCAAAGAAAAAGTTTCTCAAAAGGAAATAAAGGAGTTCTTGAAAAAAGAATTTCCAAGTTATATGATTCCTTCTCATATAATGCAGCTTGAAAGTATGCCTGTTAATTCCAATGGAAAAGTTGACAGAAAAGCACTTCCAAGTCCTAATGTATCTGATTTAAATTATGAATATATAGCGCCTAAAAATAATATTGAAGAAAAAATTTCTAAGGTATGGAGTAAAATATTGGGGATAAAAAATATAAGTACTGATTTGAATTTTTTTGAAATAGGAGGCAATTCATTAAAGGCAATTTCAGTAGTTTCAAGACTAACAAAGGAATTTAGTATCTCTATAAATGATATATTTAAATATCCGACCATACAAGAATTGGCATTTAACATCAATCTTAAAAAGGAAGTATCTAAATTAAAAGTTAGAATAGCTAAGGAAGAAGTAAGTGCTACAGTGTTTAGGGAAGAAAATAAAACTCCTAAAGCTATAAAATCAGCTTATGGTCTATATATGAATGATACTCAAAAATATATAAATAAGAAAGTGAATGATGAGATTAATTACAAGAATATTTTGCTTACAGGTAGTACTGGATATGTTGGTATAAATATTTTAAAAGAGCTTTTAATAAACACAAATAGTAAAGTATATTTGTTATTAAGAGGAAAAGATATTAGAGAAGCTGAAGATAGAGTAATTAAAAAAGCTGATTTCTATTTTGGAAAAAGATTTTATTTTGAGTATAAAAATAGAATAAATATTTTAATAGGAAATATATCAGAGGATTATTTAGGTATGGATACTAATTCCTACAAAAAATTATCTTTAATAATAGATTGCATAATTAATTCTGCAGCTAATGTAAAACACTATGGTAAATATGAAGACTTCTATAATATAAATGTTTTAGGTACAAAGCATTTATTAGATTTTGCTGAAAAGGGCGTAAGGAAGGACTTTAATCAAATATCTACCATAAGTGTTGGAAGTGGAAAGGTTCCTAATAAAGAATTTGTTATGTTTTCAGAATTAGATATTGATATTGGTCAAGAGTGTGATAATGTATATGTACGCTCAAAATTAGAAGCTGAAAAGTTAGTTGAAGAAGCTGGTAAGAAATCATTAAATACTAAGATATTTAGACTTGGAAATGTAACGTTTAATTATGAAACAGGACTATTTCAAGAAAATATAACAGAAAATGCATTTTATAAGAATATCAAAGCATTTATTAAACTTAAATGTGTACCAGAAATAAAAGAAAATATTTTTGATTTTTCCTATGTAGATCAATTAGCTAAAGCAATTATTCTTATTTTTAACAAGACTAATTACAGGAATAGAGTATTCCATATAGAAAATCCTAAAAAATTAAATGCAATGGATTTAATGCAAGCATTAAGAAGAAAATATAAAGACATAGAACTTAAAAATATGGATGATTTTCTATCTTATATTTCAGTAAAGAGCGAAGATGAAAAATTAAGGGAATATGTTGATGATGTTATGGTTCATTTAGGTTTACTTGAAAATAATAATACAACAACTTTTGTAACTGTTAGTGATAGAACAAATGCTATTTTAAAAGAATTTGGTTTTGAATGGAGTAAACTAGATGAAAGTGCTCTAAAAAGAATGCTCGATTATTGTGAGAAAGTTAATTTCTTATAATTATTTAGCTTAGAATAAGGCTGTTGAAATGTACTTTTCCTACTCATAATATTATACTTTTGTATAATAGCTATATTTTGGAAGAAATGTATAATGTACGGGGGGCGTAATTATTAAGAATAAGGAGAACGTATATGTTTAAGCGAATATTAACATTGATAGTTGTTTTAATAACAGCTATGCTGAATACAGGAATTGCACATGCTGAGGCTTCTGTAGATTTATCAAAAGTAAATTGGATTGAAGGCCCAAAGACTGTTGATGTTGGAACTGATTTAGCAAAATTAGATTTACCTAGTGAATATATGTTTGCTAATGGTAAAGATACTAAGGAAATAATGAAGAAAATGGACAATACTGTTAGTGGTGCTGAGCAAGGAATAGTATTTCCAAAGGATGATAATGAAAATTGGTATGTTTTATTTGAATTTGATGATATAGGATATGTAGAAGATAAGGATGCCAACAAAATAGATGCAGACAAAATATTATCACAGATAAAAGAAGGAACAGAGAAAGATAATAAGGAAAGAAGAAAAAGCGGAAAACCAGTACTTGATATAATTGGCTGGGATGAGAAACCACATTATGATGCAAATACTCATAACTTAACTTGGTCAGTATTGTGTAACAGTGAAGGAACTCAAATAGTTAATTATAATGTAAGAATACTAGGGCGTGGTGGAGTAACAGAAGTTACATTAGTTGCAGATAAAGATGAAATGGATAAAGTTAAACCTAATTTAGAAACTATAATTAGTAAGTACTCTTATAAAGAAGGTAAAAAGTACACAGATTATATAAAAGGGGATAAGGTTGCTGAAGTAGGTGGACTGGCTGCTTTAATTGCTGGTGGTACTGGAGTAGCTAAGATAGGTATATTTGCAAAAATATTACTTATGTTAAAAAAGGCATGGATGTTAATAATAGTTGGTATAGGCGCATTTTTTAAAGGAATAATGAGTATTTTTAAGAGAAAGCGTAAAACAACTAATGAGATTAATAATAATTCAGAAGATACAACATATGGGGAAAACACTACAGTTGATGCTATAAACGAGAATACTTCAACAGTTTCTGATTCATTAAGGGATGATAATTAGAAAATAAGTTATAAAATTAATGTATAAATTTTCAAAAAGGATAATTAAAGAATAACGCAATTTGCAAGTATTTATTTTGATTTTTAAATTTAAAAATAGTAAAACTCCAGTAGAGCTTAATAATCTACTGGAGTTTTGTTTTTACATTATTTTATACTCATATCAGTAATATTTTCAACATAATTATTTACATTTGAAGGAATCCATATATCTGCTATTTTAGTAAAGCTAAATGTATTTTCATTGTTTGAAGAGCCTAATTGTGCATTATTAATTTCATCTGTAATAAGTGAAATACAAGAATCTAGAGCTTGTTGTTTACTAGTAATTTTACCCGATGATATTTGATTCTTAATATTATTTTCAGTTTTAGTAGCTATTGAATTTAAATTTATTGAGGTTGATGATACTTTAACTTTTGCTAAATTATCTGTTTTAGATGCTACCTCAAAATTAGCTGAAGTTTTCTTTATTGAGCTTAGTAATGCATTTATTATTCCTTGAATTTGCTCATCTGACAATGAAATACCAGCTTTATTAAACTCATTTTTCAAATATTTAAAATACTCTTTATTCTTATTTTTAATTAATCTTTCGCCAAATGCTTTGCTGTATCCAATTTTTTCTATTGAACTGCTGTCTTGATTAATTACTAAGTTCCAAAAAAGCTTAGCACTTTCTTCTGGAGAAATACTTTCTTCATCAATATTTAAATCAGTATTTTCTTCATCTGTTGCTAATCGAATTAATTTATATCCAAAATTAGCAGAATCATCTGGTACCCAATATTTATTGACTTTTTTAAACTTGAACGTATTAGAAGATTTGTCAGAACTTATTTCTGCATTTTTTAATCCTTCTGCAAGTTTGTTTAAATAAATTTCATTAAATTTATTGTTTTCTTCATCAGTGCTTGAAAATTCCATAGTATCAGTTTCGTTTAAAGCATCTGTTGCAGCTTGTTCATCAATTTTTTTTACATCAAAGTTAGTTGTTGAAATTTCAACTTGAGCTTCATCACCTGATTTAGAAATTTGTTTTGTCTCATATGTAATTTTTGAAAGTGCTTCTTTATATCCATCACATACGGAATTTAATTGATCATCTGAAGCTAGATATCCCATAAAAATCAGATTTTGTTTCAGACGATCCTTTATTTTGCTTTGATAGTCCTTTATTAAATTATCTTTATCAGAATCCGATAGTCCTATTTGTTGAATATTTTGAGCATCAGATTTAAAGATTAAGGAACAGTAAATTTCTGCTGAGTTTTTAGCTGCATTACTATCAAAACATCCACTAAATAGAAAACTAAATAATAATGCTACTAATGTTAAAAAACTAAGTATTCTTTTTTTCTTCATTATTTTCACCCCTATGATTTAGGCAAATTCAAATAAATAACAAGTCCATTTGCCAGCTTATTTTCCATCAGAGGAAGCTCGACTCGCATTCGCTCACTGAGTAAGCGATTCGTTAAATTGACCTAATAGGCCCGCTATGAGGGCAATTCACCTCCTTGCCTGATGAAAAATATCCATGGCAAATTGGACCTGTTATTTATTTTCACGTGCCTTATGTCATCAATAATTGACATAATATATTATATCATCCAATTAAATGCAACAAAAGATAATTTTTACTCACATAATTACAGCCTAAAAAATATATATAAATAAAAAATATTTAATATTAAGATTATAAAGAAATAATGTTTTAGTAAAATTCAGCTATTTTAGGAACAATCAAAAAAATAACAAGTTCATCTAGAAGTATATTTTTCATGACAGAGTTGACTTGTTATATTAGTTCATGTGCCTTAATCAATGATTGATAAGGAATAGCTTGAATTAGGAGGCTTTTGATTAATTTTAAGCTATTCTATCCATTAGTTATCAATATGGATTAATTTGACATATGAAGTTCGAAATGTTATATTAAAATAAATTGTACTATTTGAAAGGAAGATAACTATGTAATGTGTATATTCTAATAGACTAAATCTAATTTTATTAGATAGGTGTTTATATCAAAATAATTTGGTATAAAATTAAGAGCTTTAATAATGTATTTATAAATGAAAGTTTTTTTATAGATTGAAGAAAACTTATTTTTTATGTGCTCTTATTTTTAAATTTAGAATATATTTTTCAATAACATAGTAAGGATAGTTAGGAAATAGTTTATTATATATATCTATTTTTAAAAAATGTCTATCTTTCTAAAAAAGCAATATCTTTTTTAGTTTATTTGTGTTGTGAAAATTTATATTTGCAGCACTTTTTATTTTGTCAAAATATTTGATTTCAATGAGTGCTGGTTTTTATTAAATAACGTAGAAATATAGAATCACAAAAATATTTATTTTCTTTTAGATATATGAGTGTTTTTGAAACGAGTATAAATAAATTAAGAAAGAAGAGAGTGTATGGACGGAATATTTAAATATCCAAGAACTAATCATATTGAAGGATCAAGACTTCAAGCTGGTGATGAAGATTTAAAAAGTGTTAAATTTGAATTTATTAAAGATAAATATATAGTTATAGAGGAAAAAGTTGATGGAGCAAATGCTGGAATAAGCTTTGATGAGAATGGAAAGTTACTTTTGCAAAGTAGAGGTCATTTTCTAAATGGAGGTTATGGAGAAAAGCAGTTTTCTTTATTTAAATTGTGGGCGAACACTAATAAATATGAATTAGAGAGGATATTAGGCGATAGATATGTAATGTATGGAGAATGGTTATATGCAAAACATACTGTTTTCTATGATGAACTTACTCATTATTTTATGGAATTTGACATTTATGATAAGGTGGAAAATAAATTTCTAAGTACTAAAAAAAGAAGAGAAATTCTTAATGGGCATGATTTTATTACTTCAGTTTTAGTGCTTTATGAAGGAAAATTAAATAAGTTAAAAGAGTTAACATCATTTTTAGGTAAATCTAATTTTAAGTCTGAAAATTGTAAAGAAGTTTTAAGAAAGCAATGTGATGAATTAAAATTATCTTATGACATAGCTGTAAAGCAAACTGATATTTCAGATTTAATGGAAGGATTATATATTAAGGTTGAAAATAAAGATGAAGTTATAGACAGATTTAAATATGTAAGAAGTTCATTTTTAAATACTATCTTAGATTCCGAAACTCATTGGGTTAACAGACCTATTATTCCCAATAAACTCAAATCTGGTGTGGAGTTATTTTCATCAGGAGAAGAGGTATAAATTATGAAGATTAATTTATTTGAAAACATACTTAATAAACAGTTTGATTTTAATAAGATAGTAGAGGAATTTCAAGTTATAAATACTCTTAAGCAGATACCTCAAAATCCTAAATATCACGGAGAAGGAAATGTATATATTCATACTAAATATGTATGTAATGAACTTTTGAATTTAAAAGAATGGAGTGAACTGTCTAATGAGCAAAAGGTAATTTTATATTTAGGAGCTTTGTTTCATGATATAGGCAAAATAATCTGTACTAAAATTGAAGATGGGGAAATAAAATCTTCAAAGCATGCAGTTAAAGGTGCAAAGTTATTTAGAGAATTAGTTTATAAAGAATATGTACAAAAATATATAATTGATTTTAAAACTAGAGAGCAGATTGCAGCACTAATAAGATATCATGGTTTGCCACTGGCTGGAAAAGATACTTATATAAAAGAAAATTTGAATTATATGAATGTAGTTTCACTAGATGATATTAGAGAAGAGTTTAATGTATCACCAATGGATAATTCGAGTAAAATTGTTATGATTGCAAAGGATAGAGCAAAAGAGTATTTAAGACTTAAACAGCCATTTATATGGAATGCAACGAATATCATAAGTGATACTAGAAAGAAATTATGTAATTTATTTTCATCTTATGGAGCAAGAGTAAAGTTTATTTATATTGAAGCTCCATATAATGAATTGATTTCTAGAAATAAAATTAGAGATAGAAGCATTCCCTTAAAAGTATTAAATAACATGATTCATAAATTTGATATGATTGAGAATTTTGAAGGTTATAAAATTGAATATTGTATCATGGAAAATGAAAAATGATAAGAACTTAATTGGTAAAAGATGAAAGAGGTATAGAAATGAAATATACAGTAGAACTCATTCAAAAAGAATTTAATAAAGGAAAGAGCTTAAAATATATGTTCTTTTGGGGACATCAGCCTTCAAAAGATGGCAGTATTACAAAGAGTTGTTTTAGTCAATGGTGGATTTGCAACTTTGAAGTAGATGGAGAGCATTATAACAGTGCAGAACAATATATGATGGCTGAAAAAGCAAAGTTATTTGATGACGATGAAATAAGAAAACAAATTTTAGAATGTAAACATCCGAAGCAGGTAAAATCATTAGGAAGAATGGTAAAAGGTTTTAAAGAAGATGTGTGGGCTAAAAATTGTTTTCAGATTGTTAAAAGAGGAAATATAGCTAAGTTTTCTCAGAATAAAGAACTACTTGAATTCTTAATTAATACAAAGCAACGTGTATTAGTGGAAGCAAGTCCAATAGATAAGATTTGGGGAATTGGTTTAGTAAAAGATACAGATAATATAGAGAATCCATTCATTTGGAAAGGAAAAAATTTATTAGGTTTTGCATTAATGGAAGTTAGAGATGAATTGCTTGGATAAAAGAAAATAATAATTGGTAAAGATCATAAGAATATGACATACTTTATATACTTGCAATGTTGTATGGAACTGATATAATAAGTGCTGGAAAGACAATTGAATTTAAAGTGACTTTCACATATATAGATTAAAAAACATTTCTGATTTGGGTAAGTTACTAAATAAGCCTAAGTTATAGGTTGCTTATTTAAAGTAATTCCTAAGTAATAGAAATAAAATTTTAAATTAGAGATACTAAGGAGGATATGAATGAATAGAAATATTGAAACTTTTATAGGTTGTGATAATGAATATGATGAAGCAAAGATGGTTATATTTGGAGCACCTTTTGATTCAACAACTTCGTTTAGACCAGGTACAAGATTTGCAAGTAAGGCAATGAGAAGTGAATCTTTTGGAATTGAAACATATAGTATATATCAAAATAAAGATTTAGAAGATATGTCTATTTTTGATGGAGGAGATTTAGAACTTCCATTTGGAAATCCACAGAAGGCATTAGATCAAATTGAAGAATTTGCAAGTGAAATAATTAATGATGATAAGGTTCCTTGTATGATAGGTGGAGAGCATTTAGTAACACTAGGCTCAGTTAGAGCTGTAGCTAAAAAATATCCTGATTTACATATAATTCATTTTGATGCTCATGCTGATTTAAGAGATAGTTATTTAGGAGAGACATTATCACATGCTTCAGTTATGCATAGAGTATGGGATATTGTTGGAGATAATAAAATATTTCAATTTGGGATAAGATCGGGAGACAGAGAAGAAATTTACTGGGGAAAAGATCATGTTTATACTAGTAAATTTAATTTTACAGGACTTGAAGAAGTTATTGAAAAATTAAAAGGAAAACCAGTTTATTTTACAATAGATTTAGATGTACTAGATCCATCAGTATTTCCAGGCACAGGAACTCCAGAAGCAGGCGGAGTAACATTTATGCAATTATTAGGTGCAATTTTAAAAGTTTCAAAATTAAATATTGTTGGTATGGATGTAAATGAATTATCACCAATATACGATCAAAGTGGAAGCTCAACAGCATTAGCTTGCAAAGTTTTAAGAGAACTTTTACTTAGCACTTATAAAGCATAAATAAATTCAAATATTATACATAAACAACTTTGGATTTATAAATATGTGGTAGCCAACCGAAAGAAATGGTGCGCTGTTGTTTTAGTTACTAGAAAAAAGGAACATACTTTTGTGGAGTGTTTCATTAGGAAGTTTTATGTTTGTGATTCTTAAAGCATAAGTTGTTCCAAATGTGCTTGTTCAAACTTGTTTTGAAGTAAGTATTTATATAATATTAAACAAACATAATATTATTATAGATATAACATTCATTGAATTTAATTATATATATCAGAAAGAAAGGAAACTCTTTTGCGGAGTGTTGCATTGAGAATGTAGATGTAGCATTTGTTCATTAGAAGTTGTTCTGTTTTTGCTTGTCCTTCAGTTTACCTGAGGGAACATGCAGAAATAGAACAACTTCTAATGTTAGAAATGCACAGCTACATTCTCTAGCAACCGAGCAAAAGAGTTTCCTTTCTTTCGGTTGGTTATCTAATAACCATAAAATTATGTTAAATGCGTCTAACAGTATCACGTTCTACTAGAGAGTTATTTAGTAATATTCGTTTGCTATATTTATTGTCAGATTCAATTTTTTCTAATAATAGAGTCGCTGCATTCGTTCCAAGAAGGAACATGTTTTGATCTATAGTAGTCAATTTTGGCTCTACAAATTTGCTTAGATCAATATTATCATAGCCTATTATCGATAAGTCCTTTGGAACATCTAAGTTTAATTTTTTGCAAGCATTAAGTGCACCTACAGCCATAAGGTCATTACAAGCAAAAATAGCAGTTGATGATTTAGTTTGTAAAATATCAATCAATATATTAGCGGTATTTTCAACAGTTTCATTACTATTTCCTTCACCTATATTTATAATATTTTCAGGATTATAAATATTTAAATCTGTCATTATTTCTATATATACTTTCTCTTTTACATCATATGAATAACTATCTTTTCCTCTTATAAATAAAATATCAGTATGATTATTTTCTAAAAGATAATTTAAAGATAAGGCAGCTCCCATGGATTCATCATTGGAAACAGAAGAAATATTAGGAGTTATTGAATATCCATTTACAAATACCAATGGCATTTGCTTTGAAACATGATTATAAAATTTAGATTTAACATTATTTGTGTTAGGATCAATAACTATTATTCCAGAAACATTTCTAGCTAGTAGATTATTTACACATAACTTTTCTTCATCTTTATCATTATTAGTACAAGCAAGAAGTAAAGAGAAAGAGTTAAGTTTTAAACTATTTTCAATACCATTTACTACTTCAGGGAAAAACATATTAGTAAGACTAGGTACGACAACACCTATAGTAGTTGATTTTTGCTTAATAAGTTCACGTGCTTGAATATTAGGTATATATTGGAGTTCATCTATTACTTCTAATACTCGTTTTTTAGTCTCAGCTTTTACAGGATAATTTCCGTTCATTACCCTTGAAACTGTTGCAACAGACACATTTGCTTTTTTAGCTACTTCTACTATAGTTGTTTTCATAATTATTAATCCACCTTACAATACATTTATAAATTTATCAAAAGCATTAAGGCCTTCTGTATTTCTCTTAAATACTCCTGCGTGAAGTAATACTTCTAAGAATTTAAGGCCTACTTCATCTCTAAGAATAGTATTAACATTTTCTTTAGAGATATTTTGATATTTTTCGATAAGGTAATTATACCATTGAGTGTGTTTACTTACAATTTCATTGTCTGAAATATCTGTAGCTTTATTAATTAAATATGTTTTTAAAATATTTAATTCTTCTTTTAACCTTGCAGGAAGTACAGCAAGTCCCATAACTTCTATAAGTCCTATATTTTCTTTTTTAATATGATGAACTTCACTATGAGGATGGAATATTCCAAGTGGATGTTCAGTACTTGTTCTGTTATTTCTAAATACTAGATCAAGTTCATATTTATTGTTTCGTTTTCTTGCAATAGGTGTTATTGTATTATGAGGTTCATCATTGCTATGGCTAAGTATATCAACTGATGGATCAGAATAATTTCTCCAAGTATTTAATATATGTTCAGCTAAGTCTAGCAGTTCAATCTTATCATTACTTGAAAGTCTTATAACAGACATAGGCCATTTAACTCTACCAGCTTCAACATTTTCGTAACCTTTTATAAGGTAAGTCTTTTCTATAGGAGCATTTTCCATAGCAAAAGTATAATGGCCACCTTGATAGTGATCATGAGAAAGTATTGAACCACCAACTATAGGTAAATCTGCATTAGATCCAGCAAAGTAATGAGGTAATACATCTATGAAACTTAATAAGTTTTCAAATGTTTGTCTATTTATTTTCATAGGAATATGTTCTGAATTTAATATTATGCAATGTTCATTATAATAGGTATAAGGAGAATATTGTAGAAAATATTTTTGACCACTTAAATCAAGAGGAATGATTCTATGAGTTTGTCTAGCAGGATGATTTAAATGACCGTAAAATCCTTCATTTTCCTTACATAATAAACATTTTGGATAAGAACTAGATTTCATTAATTTAGCTTTTGCTATATCTCTTGGATCTTTTTCAGGTTTTGATAAGTTTATAGTTATATCTAAATCTCCATATTCAGTAGAAGATTTCCATACTATATTTTTATTAGTTCTATCTTTTCTAATATAATTTGAAGCTATACTTAAATTAAAATAATATTCAGTTGCTTTGATTGGAGAGATTTCATATAAAGATTTAAATTTATTTATAACTTCTGAAGGTCTAGGCATTAGACAATTCATAATTTTAGTATCAAATAAATCTCTTTCAGTAGTGGTGTTTTCTATAATATTATTATCACACGCATAATCCAATATATTTTCTAAAATTGGAGTTGGAGTTTCTAAAGTTTCATCAATTTCAATATTTTCGAATTCATTTAAATTTAGTACTCCAAGTATCATATTTGTAGTATAAATTTTATCTTCTTCACATATAAGATTTTTTTGAAGAGCAAAGTTTATAAGTCTGTTTATCTCATAATTTATCATAGTAAAAACTCCTTTTTAGCGATCATTATATCCGTTTGGATTGTTTTTATGCCAACACCATGCAGTGCTTATAATATCTTTTATATTAGTATATTTAGGTGTCCATCCTAAAACTTTTTTTGCTTTTTCACTTGAAGCAACTAATTTTGCAGGGTCTCCAGCTCTTCTTTCACCAAGCACAACTTTAATATCTTCATCGGTAGCCTCTGTTGCAGCATTGATCATATCTTTTACACTAAAGCCTAATCCATTACCCAAATTGAAGATGTTGCTTTCATTACCATTTTGTAAATATTCAACAGCTTTTATATGAGCGTTTGCTAAATCAATTACATGAATATAATCACGGATGCATGTACCATCTTCAGTATCATAGTCATCACCAAAAACAGTTATAAATTCACGTTTTTTTAGTGGAACTTGAAGTATAAGTGGTATTAAATGAGTTTCAGGAGAATGGTCTTCACCAATACTACCGTCTTCTAAAGCACCAGCAACATTAAAGTATCTTAAAGAAACATAATTTATACCATAAGCTTTATTAACCCATTTCATCATCTTTTCCATTGCTAATTTTGTTTCACCATAAGGGTTAGTTGGGTTAGTTTCGTCGCTTTCAAGTATAGGTATTTTTTTAGGTTCACCGTATACAGCAGCAGTTGAAGAAAATACTATATTTTTAATATTATGTTTCACCATAGATTCAAGTAGAACTTGCATTCCATAAACATTATTATTAAAGTAAAGAAGCGGTTTTGTCATACTTTCACCAACTAAAGAATTAGCAGCAAAGTGTATTACAGCTTCTATATCATTTTCTTCAAAAACCTTATCCAAAAAAGATGAATCTCTAATATCACCTTTATAGAATTTAGCTTTTTTGTTTACTGCTTTCATATGACCTGTTTGTAAATTATCTACTATAATTACATCTTTATTTTCATTTATAAGCTGATGTACTGTATGAGAACCAATATATCCAGCTCCACCACAAACTAAAATTGACATATTAACATCTCCCTTTATTTATATAAGGCACATTCAAAAAAATAACAAGTCCATCTGCCAGAATTGTTCTTATATGCAGCATGGCGACTCATCTTTAATGTGCATATTGGTTTATTATTTTTTGATTGCGCCTTATATTTATCATTATAATTAAAAATATTTAAAATTTAAGATTTTACTGAAGTTTTCTTGCTCCGTCAGATATATTAACTATATAAAAGCTTGGCTCATATCCGATTTTATCTTTGTATTTACTTTTTATAGTTGTAGTAAAATTATCTACAGCATCTTCTCTTACGATACTAACTGTACATCCGCCAAAACCAGCACCAGTCATACGAGATCCAACAACACCATCTATTTCCCAAGCTAGAGAAACTAATGTGTCTAATTCTATTCCAGTTACTTCATAATCATCTCTTAAAGAAACATGAGAATCATTCATTAATCGACCAAATAAAGTTAAGTTGTTTTCGTTTAATGCTTTTACAGCTTTTAAAGTTCTTTGATTTTCGTATACAGCATGTTTAGCTCTTTTTTGTTTGATAGGATCTGAAATACAATTTTTTATTTCTTCGAATTCTGATTCAGTAAGTTCACCAAGAGCTTTTATATTTTTAACTTTTTGTATTTCTGCTAAAGCAGTATCACATTCACTACGGCGTTCATTGTATTTTGAATCAGCTAAACCACGTTTTTTATTTGTATTTGCGATTACTATTTTGTAGCCGTCCATATCTAATTTACTGTAAGAATATTTTAATGTACTACAATCTAATAGAATAGCACAATCTTTTTTTCCCATTCCAACTGCAAATTGATCCATTATACCACAGTTAACACCTATAAATTTATTTTCTGCTTCTTGACACATTTTAACTATTTCTACCATATCAATATTTAAATTAAATGAGTCATTTAGTATAATACCCATTAAAACTTCTAGAGATGCTGAAGATGATAGACCAGATCCATTTGGAATATTACCAAAGAAAAGAATATTAAATCCAGTTGGGATTTTGAAAGAATGATTTTCAAAAGTTTTTATTACTCCCTTAGGATAATTAGCCCAATCATGTTTTTTATCATAAATCATATCATCTAAATCAAATTCTATAATTCCTAAATCTTCAAAGTTTAAAGAATGAACTGAGATTTTTCTATCATTTCTTTTAGAAACTACAGCGTAAGTACCGATAGTAAGTGCACAAGGAAAAACATTACCTCCGTTATAATCAGTATGTTCTCCAATTAAATTAACTCTCCCAGGTGAGAAGTAAACATTTTCACAAACGCATTTAAAAAGTTGATTGAATTTTTCTTTTAACATATTAATATTATCCATTTCCATTCCTCCCTTTTTCTATATAGTAACCGATTACTATAAAAAAGTAAAGAGCTGATTAAGAAAAAATTTAAATGCTTTTTATAACAAAAAAACATTTAATTCTACATTTGAATATGATGAAAATCAGTATTAATCAGCATTAAAGTGATAAAGTAAATATTTGTACTAGAAGTTTTCTATTATAAATATATAAAAAAACTATTAGAAAAAACATATAAGTTTGTTAAGAAAATTTCAGAAAAGGATTACTACAAAAGTAATTTTGTTTTTTATTAAAAGTGAATGATTATATCCAATTTATATTTGATGACATAAGTAAATTGACATGTTATTATGAAGAAACATATAATAAGAAGAATTATTGAAGATATTAAAATTTAAAGAGGTTATTGTTGAAATATAAGCTATTATTTATTGTAAGTAATTAATTTAAAATTTTGTGATGAAAAAGGAACGATTATGGAGAGAAATAAGAAGATTCAAATTTATATTTGGTTAAATGGATAGGTGGGATATTATGAAAAAAATAATTGGAATATCAGGTAGTATACTAATTGACGAAGGTGGAATGGTCCCAGGATATAAAAGAGCATATGTAAACAATGACTATATTAAATCTGTTATTTTGGCAGGTGGAATTCCTTTTATTATTCCAGTCAATACAGAGCCAGAAATAATTAAAGCTCAATTAGAAAATGTAGATGGACTTATTTTATCAGGTGGTCATGATGTTAACCCATTATTATTTAATGAAGAACCACATAAGCTTTTGGGAAATACAATGAATGAAAGAGACACATTTGATTCTATGTTAATAAAATATGCATTTGAAATGGAAAAGCCTATCTTAGGTATTTGTAGGGGATGCCAAATTTTAAATGTTGTATGTGGTGGAACATTATATCAAGATTGTTCCTTGGCAAAGGATTCGTATATAAAACATTGTCAAGGGCATACACCAGCACAACCTTCTCATACGATACAGATTGAAAAAAATTCTGAATTATATACTATTTTAGGAGAAAAAGCTCTTGCAAATTCATTTCATCATATGTCTATAAAAGATGTTGCGGATGGATTTAAGGTAGTAGCTATAGCTAATGATGAAATTATTGAAGCAATAGAGAAGGTAGATGGTTCTTTTGCACTTGGAACACAATGGCATCCAGAAATGATGGCAAGCAGTGATGAAAATATGCTGAAAATATTTAAATTATTTATATCTAAATGTAAGAATAGTAGATTATAGAATGAGTAAAAATAAATTTGAATTTTAAATTATATAGTTACTGAGTATTAATATTCATGATAAAAAAAATGATAGCAAAAACTAAAATGTTACTATAAATTATTTTGGTATTAACAAAAGCATTGTGCATGATGTGGAATTATTAATTCCAAGATGATACAATAAGTCTAAAATATACAATTTAATTATTTTAAACAATATAGTTTTTAATTAGGAGGATTTTATCAATGAAAATATCAATACTATACAGTAGCAAGACAGGAAAAACCGAAAGAGTTGCCAAGTTAATTGAAGAAGGTGTGAAGAGGTCTGGAAATATTGAAGTAAAAACTATGAATTTAGATGCAGTTGATAAAAAGTTCTTACAAGAATCAGAAGGAATTATTTTTGGAACACCAACTTATTATGCCAACATATCATGGGAAATGAAAAAATGGATAGATGAATCATCAGAATTTAATTTAGAAGGAAAACTTGGAGCAGCATTTTCAACAGCTAACTCTATTGCTGGTGGTTCAGATATAGCATTACTTACAATTTTAAATCATCTTATGGTAAAAGGAATGTTAGTATATTCAGGTGGAGTTGCTTTTGGAAAACCAAAGACTCATTTAGGATATGTGCATATAAATGAAATACAAGAAAATGAAGATGAAAATGCGAGAATATTTGGTGAAAGAATTGCAAACAAAGTCAAACAAATATTTTAATGTAAAAATGTATATATAAATTGATTAATAATTTAAAAATATACAATATTATAATATTGAGAGCGAAGTTTATAATATGTTATAAATTAATAAAAATAGATGGAAGGAAGATGTTATTATGAATGAAGTATTACAAAATATTTTAACAAGAAGAAGTGTAAGAAAATTTAAACAAGAACAAATAAAAGATGAGGAACTAGATTTAATATTAAAAGCTGGAGTATATGCACCAAGTGGTATGAACAAGCAAAGTTGGCAGTTTACAGTTGTTCAAAATAAAGAAAAAATAGAATCTCTTGCTAAAGTAGTCAGGGAAGCATTAGGTAGAGATGCAGGATATAATTTTTATGCACCTCCTACTTTAATTATGTTATCTAATGACAAAGAAAATACTAATGGATTGGCAGATTGTTCTTGTGCATTAGAAAATATATTCTTAATGGCTAATTCATTGGGTATAGGTTCATGTTGGATTAATCAATTGAAAACTATTTGTGATGAAAAGGAAGTAAGAGAATTATTAACAAGCTTTGGAATACCAGAAAACCATATTGTATGGGGAATGGCATCGATTGGATATCCTGATGGTGAAACAAAAGCTCATGATAGAAAAGATGGTATTATTAAATTTGTAAAATAGTTAGAGATATTTAAGAATTTAGATAGAGTAGCTTGAATTTTAGCTACTCATTTTTTATTGTATAAGAAATTATAGAATTTTCGAGCAATGAAAGTTTGATTGTATATAGTTTTAGAGGTGGCGTTGTATACACAGGGAAAAATATAATTCAGTCAAATCTGTGGATAAATTTTGAAAATATCAGAAACACATAGTACGAAAAGAAGATTTTCTTGTTATTAAGTATTTAGTGTAAACTGTAAAAAAATATATAAAAATATATTGACTATTCATTCAAACAAGCATATACTTATATCATAGTAAATCGATAAGAAATATATGTTTAGTAGGATTGAGGGGGATTAAATATGTCAAAAGTATATAAAAATTTAACAGATTTAATAGGAAAAACACCATTATTAGAAGTAGCAAAGTATAGTGAAAAGAATGGATTAAAGGCAACTGTATTAGCAAAATTAGAGTATTTTAATCCAGCAGGAAGCGTTAAAGATAGAATTGCAAAGGCTATGATCGAAGATGCAGAAAATAAGGGATTATTAAAGCCAGGAGCAACAATTATTGAACCAACTAGTGGAAATACAGGAATTGGAATCGCATCTGTTGGGTCAGCAAAAGGATATAAGGTTATAATTGTTATGCCAGAAACTATGAGTGTAGAAAGACGTAGCTTAATAAAAGCTTATGGAGCAGAAATAGTTTTAACAGAAGGAAGTAAAGGAATGAAGGGAGCAATAGCTAAGGCTGATGAATTAGTAGCTGAAACTCCAAATTCATTTATACCAGGACAATTTAAAAATCCTGCTAATCCAGAAATACACAAAAAAACAACAGGACCTGAAATTTGGGAAGATACAGATGGAAAAGTTGATATATTTGTAGCTGGTATTGGTACAGGTGGTACAATAACAGGAGTTGGAGAATATTTAAAATCTAAAAATCCTAATGTTAAAGTAGTTGCAGTAGAGCCAGCTGGATCACCAGTATTATCACAAGGAAAATCAGGAGCTCATAAAATACAAGGAATTGGTGCAGGATTCGTTCCAGATACTTTAAATACAAAGATATATGATGAAATCATTGCAGTCGAAAATGAAGATGCATTTAGTGCATCTAGAGAAGTATCTAAAGCAGAAGGATTACTTGTTGGTATTTCATCAGGAGCTGCATTGTTTGCAGCAGCTCAACTTGCAAAGAGACCAGAAAATGCAGGTAAAACAATAGTTGCTTTATTACCTGATACAGGAGAACGTTATTTATCAACTGCATTATTTGAAGATAAATAGTCACAGAATATAGGTATTGCGAAATACTCAAAGTTTCGTGATACCAACCGAAATGTTACACATATATGTATAACATTTCTTTGTTTTGTAATGAATTTAAGTAGTTTACATATAAACACTCAGTTTAAATATTTCCTTAAAAAAAATATACATGGTGGAAAGGTATGATTTTAATTTCTATATTAAGTTGCGTTAAATAAGTTAAGGTGCATATTTGATATTTATATTCATATAAATTATTATAATTATTGTGGCAATATTCATTAGTATTTTAATCTAAAGTTCAGCATAAACAGAGAAATTAGCTACATATTTGTGAAATAGGCATTGAAAATAAGATGTTTCCAGCGAAATTTTCTTAGTCCTATGGAACAAATATGCAGCTGATTTCGGTTAGATATTGCTAAACTTTAATGTTTCACAATACCTATATTGTGCAAGGTGCACTAAAATATTGTTACTGATATTTATAGATTTTTAAATTTAAAAATGATACTATTTATTTAGACAAAGGAGTCTTTATTACACTGTATAATAAAGATTCCTTTATTTACGTAAAAAATTATAACGAGTAAACTAAGTTATAAGTAATCTAAAATTATTAAGAATATGATTCTAAATTACTTATAATTATAGATATCCAATTTAAAAATCAGACTTATAATTAGAATGTGTTTCTATATTAGAAATTGCATACATTTTTGTGAAACAGGCATTGAAATTGAACTGTGAAGGTTCTTAGTACAATGTTGTACCATTTTCTGCTTGTCCTGATTTTACATTAGAGCATGCAAAAATGGGCACAACCTTGTACTTAGAACCTTTCAGTGAAAATTTTATGGTCCTGTGGAACAAAAACATTTCTGGTTTCGGTTATTCACCACATAAGTATGATTTATAGTTTGGATATCTATAAGCACATAAAGGAATTAAAAATGTTAAATATCTAGGAGGAAAGTAATGATGAAGTTTAATTATAATTTACCAGTTAATCTTTTATTCGGAAGAGGAAGAAGCAATGAAATAGGAATTGAAGTAGCTAAGTATGGTACTAAAGCACTTATTGTAACTGGAAGAAGTAGTACAAAGAAAAGTGGATTACTTGATAAAGTAATAAGCTTATTAGAAGAATCCAACGTTGGCTATGAAATTTTTGATAAGGTGGAACAAAATCCACTTACTACAACAGTATATGAGGGTGTAGATATTATAAAAGAAACTGGATGTGATGTTGTCTTAGGTCTTGGCGGTGGAAGTATTATGGATGCAGCTAAAAGTATTGCATTTTCAGCTAAAAATCCTGGTGATATATCAGAATACATATTTGGTATAAAACAGGGGGGAAAAGCATTACCTATAATTTTAGTTCCAACAACATGTGGAACAGGAAGTGAAGGAAATTGTTTTTCGGTACTTACGAATCCAGAAACTAAGGATAAAAAATCCCTTAGAACTAATGTAATTATTGCAAAAGCTTCAATTATTGATCCAGAACTTATGACTACAATACCAAAGCATATTCTTGCATCTGTTGGTTTTGATGCTTTAGCACATAATATGGAAGCATATGTATCAAAAATAGGACAACCATTAACTGATATGAAAGCTCTTTATGGAATAAAATTATTAGCACAAAATTTACCTAAAATATATAATGATCCAACTGATTTGGAAGGATGGGAAAAAGTAACACTTGCAAGTACTTTAGGAGGAATGGTTATTGGGGTAGCTGGAGTAACAGCACCGCATGGAATGGAACATCCAGCAAGTGGATTGCATGATATTGTTCATGGAAAAGGACTTGCAGCATTAACACCAGTAATAGTAGAAAATTCATGGCAAAGTGATGTGGAAAAATATAATGATATATCAAGATTATTAGGAGGAAGCTGTGCACAGGATTGTGCAGATGCAATAAGAAACTTGCTTTCTAAAATTGATCTAAAAGTAACGTTAGGTGAACTTGGAGTTCAAGAAAAAGATGTTGATTGGATGGCTGAAAATTGTATGAAAGTTTCAAAACCAAGTATTACAAATCATCCTAAGGAATTCACATTAGAAGAAATAAAGGATATTTATTATAAATCTCTATAAGTAAATTTTATAGTAATTCAATACAGATGCAAAGGGGCACTAGAATAAAAGATAGTATGCCTTTTGCATTGAAAAAATATGAAAAAATTTTTATGGGGAATTATTATAGAAAGATAAGGATTGAAAAAGGATAATTTAAGTGTTATGAGGTAGTTTGAATTAAAAAATGTGCTTTGAATACAAAAAATTGTGCAGAATGCACTGAAATATTGTTATTAAGGATAATAGACTTATAAATTTAAATATGATAATATACATACAAGTAAATAAGTTCTTTAAGTGACAAAGATATTTAGTCTAATAAGCATATTTTAACTTTAAGAAATCGATGGTGAACGATAAAATAAAGCTTAAGATTAAATATTATGTACACTGAGTAAAATAAATTTTACTTATGAGCATAGAGATTATAAAATCATGATTATGAGATTACTGTAACATAAAAAGATAATAATTTATATTAAATGCAAAGGCGCACTGAAATTAAAACAGTGCGCCTTTTTATTGGTCTATTATTTTGTTTCATATACTTTATAGAGAAATAGGAGTTGAGAATATGTATAAAGTTTCTGAATTATCAAAAAAATATGGAGAACTAGAAGTATTAAAAGATATAAGCGTAGATATACAAGAAGGTGAAGTGGTATGCATTATAGGTCCATCTGGATCTGGTAAGAGCACATTTTTAAGGTGTTTAAATTTATTTGAAATTCCAACTGGTGGAAAGATGTACTACAATGGGTCCAATGTTATGGATAAAAGTATAGATATCAGATCTCTTAGGGAAGAAGTAGGTATGGTATTTCAAAAATATAACCTTTTTCCACTACACACAGTAATAGAAAATGTTATGTTAGCACCAATACTTACAAAAAAGAAAAATAGAAAAGAAGCAGAAAAAATAGCATTAGAGCTTCTTAAGAAAGTTGGATTGAGAGATAAAGCAGATGTATATCCAAGAACTTTATCAGGAGGACAACAACAAAGGGTTGCTATAGCAAGGGCTTTAGCTATGGAGCCTAAGATGCTTTTATTTGATGAACCAACAGCAGCGTTAGATCCAGAATTAGTTGGTGATGTATTAGACGTTATGAAACAATTGGCTAAGGGCGGAATGACTATGGTAGTTGTAACTCATGAAATGGGATTCGCTAGAGATGTGTCTGATAGAGTAATTTTTATGGACAAGGGATATATAGTAGAAGAGGGAAATCCAAAAGATATTTTTACTAGTCCTAAGAATGAAAGAACAAAAGAATTCTTATCAAGGGTTTTGAATTAGACTACGATTTAATAATGATCTTATTTTAAATATTCAAATTTAGAATTAATTTAGTAGCAATAAGCTTAAGTTTTTTAAGGGTGATAAAAAAATAAATAATTATGAAAAGGGGAAATTTATAATGAAGAAGATATGTAAAAAATTATTAGTTTTAATTGTTATTGTTGTGAGTTGTGTTGGAGTAATGACTGGGTGTGGGGCATCATCTGGTGGAACGTCGTCAAGTAATGATAAAGGTAAAGATACATTAGCAGAAGCAAAAGAAAAAGGGGTTTTAACTGTTGCTTCATCAAATGATGCACCATTTGCTTTTATTGATTCTAAAACAAATGAATTTACTGGAATTGATGCAGAAATAATAACTGAAGCTGCAAAAAGAATTGGAATTAATAAAGTTGAAATGAAGCAGATTCCTTTTGAAAATTTATTAGTAGAATTAAATAATAATACAGTGGATATGGTGACTGATGGAATGTATGTTAAAGATGAACGTAAAAAGAAAGCATTGTTCACTAATATATGGTACAAGGAAGGAGAAGCAATTGTTGTTCCTAAAGATTCAAAAATTACTAGTAAAGATGATTTGAAAAATGCTGTAGTTGGTGGACAAAAAGGGACAGCCTTCTTAGAAACAGCTCAAAAGTGGAAAAATGATGGTTTAGTTAAGGATGTAACAGTGTTTGGTAGCCAATCAGAATTAATGTTAGCTGCAAACACTGGTAAAATAGATGCATGTATAACTGATGGTATGGTTGCAGGTTATACATTATCACAAGATAGTAGTCTTAATTTAAAGATATTATCTCCATATAAAGCTGAATCGACTGGAATGATAGCAGCAGCTGTAAGAAAAAATGATACTGCTTTAGCAGATGCTATAAATGAACAAATTGACAACATGAAAAATGATGGAACAATTCTTAAACTTCTTAAAAAATATGGAATGAATGAAGATTATTTTGTTTCAGTTGAAGATGGTCATATTTCAGATAAATAATAATACAAACTAGAAAGAATCCGTATGGATTCTTTCTATAAAAGGAGGCAGCAACATATGGATATTTTATCTAACTTAGATTTTAGTACGGCATTTAAGTATTTAGTACCTTCATTAACTGATGGACTTTGGATTGTAATTCAATCAACAGTGCTTGGATTTTTATTAGCAATAGTTATAGGATTATTTATTGCAATTGGACGTATTAGCAAAATAAAAGTATTAAAAGGATTTTTATTAGTATTTCTAGAATTTATTCGAGGGACTCCGCTATTAGTTCAATTAGTATATATGTATTATGTAGTACCACTTTTAGTATCTATTGTTATACAAATTTGGAATCCAGGATATCAATTTAAAATAAGTTCATTAGTTGCAGGGACAATAGGTCTTGGAATTAACTATGGTTGCTACATATCAGAAGTTATTCGTTCATCAATATTATCAATAGATGGTGGTCAAACAGAAGCAGCATTAGCACTTGGTCTTACAAATAAACAAGCTTTGTTTAGAATAACAATACCTCAAGCATTACGTAGTGTAATCCCTGTGTTTGGAAACTATTTAGTAATGATGTTAAAAGATACATCACTACTTGCGTATGTATCAGTTAGTGAATTATTGTTACGTACTCAAAGTTATGCTTCACAATCCTTCTTAACTATTGAATCATACACAATTTTAGCAGGATTTTATTTAATATTAAGCTTACCACTTTCGCAATTAGTAAAATTAGTAGAAAAGAAAATGATAAAGTTTAACTAGTTTGATTGAATTTGCCTAAGATAATAAACAAGTGTTAGTTGATAAATTATTTTTTTCCATGTTTATGATTGAAAAATATAATTAGAAATTTTATAATTCAGCATTGTTATGATGAATGGTATTCACAATTCACTAAATTTAAAGGAATTATATATATTTTGTTTTGTTAAATAAGAATTTGAAAATACTTAATAGATGGTTGTATCAATTATGATTGCTCTAATAAATATTAGAATGGCATTAATTGATACAACCTTTTATTAAGTATTTTTCAATTGGATTTTATAGAGATAATGAACAAATGTATATGATTAAATGAAGTTTTTATATAAATACATCTTTTTTTACAAGCAAATATATGATAAAAATATAATAAGCAAAAGTGATTTAGGCACATGAGAATAAATAGGGGAAACAGGTGTATATTATGTCAATTTCAGTAAAGGATATATTTAAATTAGATTCATTAAAGAAACTTAATCTTCTTGCTGGAGAGGCAGGATTAGAAAAGGGAATAGAATGGATATATGTAGCAGAGTGCTTTGAAAATCCATTAGATGGGATCAAGTGGCTCCAAGGTGGAGAAATCATATTCATAACAGGGGTTGGAATTAAAAATAACATGGATATGTTAATAAAGCTTATAGAAGGAATTAGTGAAAAAAACGGATCAGGTTTAATAGTAAATATAGGGCCATATATAAATGAGGTTTCTGAGGAAGTAATAAAGATTGCAGATAAACTTGAACTTCCTTTATTCACATTGCCATGGGAAGTAAAGCTGGTTGAAGTTTCTAGAGAAATAAGCAATGCTATTGTATTATCGCGTATTGAAGAAAATTCACTTACCCATTTTTTGAGTAATATTTTATTTGGAGACGGGGAGTTAGAAGGCGATGCGATAGAAAAGGCAGCATATTTTGGATATAATTTAGCAGGAGAATGTTGTATATGTGTTATAGATATTGATGGATTTGAGAGGTATTTAAAATTAAAGAAATTAGAGGATGAAATTAGCATATCTAGAATTAAAATTACATTTAGAAAGATAGTACAAGATATATTAGAAAAACATGCATTGAAGGTTCCTATTATTGATAAAGATGATGCAGTTATTCTTTTTAATAGATCAGAAGAAAATTGCATGAAGAGATTACAAAATGCATTAAAAGAAATACAAGAAGTTATAAAAAGACGTATAGATGGTCTTTCTGTAAGTGTGGGAATTGGAAATCCGTATAGAGATTTAAAAATGATGAAACAATCATTAAATGAGGCGGAGTTAGCTATTGATAGTGCAAAGTGTCAAGGCCTAGATGATACAATTACACAATATAAAGACATAGGGATTTATGGACTCCTTTTCAATATAAAAAATAAAAATGTGTTGGAAAACTATTATTTGGATGCGTTAGGATCAATAAGTAATAGTGATGATAAGAATAAAGATGGAAATTTACTTAAAATATTAGAAACATATTTAAATGAAAATTGCAGTATTACAGTTACAGCTGAAAAATTGTTTTTGCATAGAAATACACTTAAATATAAAATTAAAAAAATAGAAGAACTTTTAGAGTGTGATTTGCATAATTTTGATGATTGCATGAAGATAAAGATTGCATTATATATTAATAAAATTTTAAAGTAATATAATTAACTTAAGATCTGGAATTATGATGTAGGTAACCGAAAGTAAGGTGAAATTTAGGACAAGCAAAAACAGAACGACTTTTATTGAAGAAATACTATAAGGTCTTTAGCCTTGCTGGAATTCACTACTTTAGTCAAAATAGACAAAAATATTATGGCACTTGGACATAGAAAACCAAAATAGAAAGTATTATTATATAAACAAGCAAAGGCATATAAAACAATAATTTATAGACAATGGAGTCTTTCGTGTATACAAACATGAGGGCTCTATTTTTTATTATGCTTAAATCATTGAATGTGCCTGAAATAATAGTTTTAATTTGGGAGGCTTTAAAATGATAGAAGAATCAAATGTAAAATTAATAACATCAATACCAGGACCAAAATCAAAAGCGATAATAGAGGAAAGAAAAAAATATGTAGCAGATGGAGTATCAGTATCAACAGACATTGCTATTGCTGAAGCAAAAGGCGCATTAATTAAAGATGTTGATGGAAATGTATTTTTAGATTTTGCAGGAGCAATTGGTGTTCAAAATGTAGGGCATTGTGACGATGAAATAGTTAAAGCAATTCAAGAACAAGCAGAAAAATATATTCATCCAGGATATAATGTAGTAACATACGAATCTTATGGAGCTTTAGCTAAGAAGTTAACAGAAATAACAGTTGGAAATTTTGAAAAGAAAGTTATGTTTGCTAACAGTGGAGCAGAAGCAGTAGAAAATGCTATAAAAATAGCTAGAACTTATACTAAGAAAACAGGAGTTCTTTCAGCTACGGGGTCTTTCCATGGACGTACAAATATGACTATGTCAATAACAAGTAAATATAAGCCATATAAAAATGGATTTGGACCATTTGCACCAGAAACTTATAAATTTGATTATCCATATTCATATAGAGCACCACTTGGAGTTTCAGAAGAGGATTACGCAGATGAATGTCTTAATAAATTAAAAACTGCACTTAAAACTACACTTTCTCCAGATATGATAGCGTGTTTAATAATTGAACCATTACAAGGTGAAGGGGGATTTGTAGTACCATCTGCAAAATATATGCAAGAATTACAAAAGCTTTGTAATGAAAATAATATATTACTTATAGTTGATGAAATACAAGCTGGATTTGCAAGAACTGGAAAGATGTTTGCTCATGAACACTTTGGAATTGAGCCAGATATTATAACTATGTCAAAATCTATAGCAGCAGGAGTTCCACTAAGTGCTGTAGTTGCTAAAAAAGAAATAATGGATTCTGCATGTGTTGGCGGTATAGGTGGTACATACTGTGGAAGCCCACTTGGGTGTGTAGCAGCACTTAAAGTAATTGAAAAAATTGAAAAAGAAGATTTATGTGGAAAGTCACAAAAACTTGGAGAATATATTACTGGCAGATTAAATCAAATGAAAGAAAAATATCCTGTTATAGGTGAGGTTAGAGGACTTGGTTCTATGGTAGGAGTAGAATTTGTAAAGGATAGAGAAACAAAAGAACCAGCAGCAGATTTAGTTAAAGCAGTAATTAAAAAGTGTTATGAAAAAGGAGTTATTTTATTAAATGCTGGAATACTTGGCAATGTAATTCGCTTCTTGGCGCCTCTAGTAATAACAGAAGAACAAGTTAAATATGGAATGGATGCATTAGAAGAATCAATTAAAGAATGTATATAAACATAAAACTAATTTAGTCTTATTTATAGAAATATATGTGATCAATAAATAGTACATATACAAATTATTTTTTTAGTATATGTGCTATTTTTATTTACGTAAATCTGCTGAAGGAAGAATATTTTATTTAAATAATATTATAAATACTTTTGATATTGATTAAACAGGATTTTAGTACTAAAATAATTGACAATAAAATTTTCAAGTAGTAACATTAAATTGAAGCAAAGATGCTCACAAAGTGAGGATCTTTGCTTATTCTTTTATACTAAGGATATTCAAAAAATAATAAATTAACATGCTAGTTTACTTTGCGTAATACTTGGTAAATATATTTATATAATCTAATGAATGAAATGATATACTTATTGGTAAGGCGCAAAGGATAAACTGTATATTTAATTAATTATTTTTTATATGTCTAATAAAAGAAAATTTTTTTACAGTTAAGGCACAATCAAAAAAATAATTATCTATAGAGATTTTTTAAAAAGATTGTTTTAAAGGAAATATAATTTGAACTGATGGAGGGTAATATGATAGAGACAGTAACATCTATTAATCTTGCGGTGGATGAAAAGATGATAATAAAGAAAAATAGATTTCAACCTGAAGGCATAAGTGGTAATGAAAAAAGAATATGTATTGTTACTGGACTTCATGGAGATGAGTTAGAAGGACAATATGTATGTTATGAGTTAATTAGAAAAATAAAGGAAAATATTCAGTTTTTAAATGGTACTGTTGATATATATCCAGCACTCAATCCTTTAGGAATAGATTCTGTGCATAGAGGAATGCCAACTTTTGATTTGGATATGAATAGAATATTTCCAGGATCAGAAAATGGAGCTATGGCAGAACATGTTGCTGCAAAGATTCTTGAAGATATAGATGGAACAGATATGTGCATTGATTTACATTCTAGTAATATATTTTTGAGAGAAATTCCTCAAGTAAGAATTAGTGAGCAAATGTCTGAAAAATTAATCCCTTATGCAAAATTTTTAAATACAGATTTTATATGGGTACATCCTGAATCAACAGTTCTTGAATCAACCCTTACATATAGTTTAAATAATAAAAATATACCAACTTTACTTGTAGAAATGGGAGTTGGTATGAGAATTACAAAAAAATATTCTGAACAATTAGTAAATGGGATATTTAATTTAATGAAAGAAATAGGCATATGGAAAGGTGAAGTAGAACCAGTTAGGGAACCAATTATATCAAAAGAGAAAGAAGTTAAATTTATTAATGCTAAAGCTTCAGGGATTTTCATGCCTTGTGTTGATCATTTAGATGGAATTAAGAAGGATGATAAAGTAGGAGAAATTTTAAATCCGCTAACTGGTGAAATTGAACAAGTAGTTATTTCACCATGTGATGGGATGATATTTACTCTTAGGGAATATCCAGTAGTTTATGAGGGGTCTCTTATTGCGAGAGTACTTGGAGGTGTGAAATGAAAAAAGAAATACTATATACATTAAAATCACCTTATAGAGATGATATGCGTATTACTGGTTATAAATTTGGAAAAGGGGAGAAAACAGCATGTATAATAGGTGCTATTCGTGGAAATGAGATACAACAATTATATACATGTTCTCAATTAATAAGAGCATTAACTAAATTGGAGCAGAGGGGATCAATTTCTAAAAATAATGAAATCCTTGTAATTCCATGCGTAAATACTCATTCAATGAATATAGGAAAAAGATTTTGGACTATGGATAATACTGATATAAATAGAATGTTTCCAGGAAATGCTGAGGGTGAAACAACTCAAAGGATTGCAAATGGTGTATTCGAACAAGTCAAAGGATATACATATGGAATTCAATTTGCGAGTTTTTACATGCCAGGAGACTTTATACCTCATATAAGGATGATGGAAACAGGTCATCAAAGTCCAAGTCTTGCAAATTTATTTGGACTTCAATATGTTGTTATTCGCAAGCCTAAACCATATGATAAGATGACTCTTAATTATAATTGGCAGATGTGGGATACAAATGCATTTTCTTTATATACAAATGCAACAGACCAAATTGATGAAGTATCAGCAAATCATGCAGTAGTAGCTGTATTAAGATTTTTAACAAGAATGGGAGTAATAAAATACACTAGCCACAGTGGATATATTGCAAGTGTCCTTAAAGAAGATGATTTATTGTCAGTTAAGACTAAAACAGGAGGCATGTATAGAAGGTTAAAGAATCCAGGAGATGGAGTTGAAAGAGGCGATGTTCTTGGAGAGATAATTCACCCTTATGAGGGGACAGTCCTAGAACAAATTATTTCTCCTACAGATGGAATAATATTTTTTGCACATAAATCACCAATGGTAATGGAGGATGTTGTAACTTACAAAATAATTAGAAGACTTCATCAATGATAAATTTTAATATCTATTTGAAGAATTTTTTTCTCTATAACTTTTAGGATTATCCCCTGCAATCTTTTTAAATATCTTAGAAAAGGTTAAAGGGTCTGAATAACCTACAGATGCAGCTATGGATTTAATCGATAAGCTTGTATTTTTTAAGAGTTCAGAGGCTTTATCTATCTTATAGTTTACTAAGAATTCTTGTGGTGACACATTAATGTTTTTCTTAAAAATGTTTGTAAGGTAGCTTCTATTTATTCCAATATATTTAGCAATATCATTTACTTTTATATTGTGTGAATAATTATTTTCTATAAATTCTATAGATTTTTCTAAGTATAGCTCAGTATTTTTATAGGATTTTTGATTAGAGGTACTTTTTCGTGTTTCAACCAATTTGGACATAAAGAAGTATAGAAGACCTTCAAGTTTTAATTCAGTAGAATGATCCATTTCTTTTAGCTTAAACATTTCAAAAATATAATTCTTTAAAGAATCATCTTTTGAATATTCAAATATAGCATTTTCTTCATTGAGATTTGCATAGTTCAAATAAGTTTGAGCCTTTATACCATTAAAACCAATCCACATGTAGGTCCAGGGATTGGTTTTATCTGCTTCATAATAAGTTAACATGTTAGGGCAGATAAGAAATCCTTGATTTTTTTTAAGTTTATACGTTGTATTGTTAACAGTGTATGAACCCTCACCATCAATTATGTAGTGAATTAAATATTGTGACCTTATTGCTGGACCATATGAATGAGAAGGAGTACAGTTTTCCATTCCACAGTAACATAAAAATAGATCTACTGATTGTTTCTTTTGAGGTTCCAAGTATTTGTATTTGGGATCTTCAAAATATTTAATTTTCAAACAAAACAACTCCTTTAAGTCCATATAAATTTAAATTTGACTATGATATATGATTTCAAACATAACATTTATACATGAGTAACATACATAATGCCATATAATTTATTATTATATCAGATTATAATAAATTATATAGATTTAAATTATGAAAGATAAATGGAGGAATAAATATGGCGATTATTTATGATAATGTTACAAAAACATTTCACCTTAAGACTAAAAAAACAAGTTATATAGCAAAAGTATTGGAAAGTAACCATCTATCGCATTTATATTGGGGAAAAAAGATAAATAGTAATAATTTAGATTATCTTTTAGAAAAAAATTTATGGGGAAGCTTTCTTTCTAATACAGATAATATAGGAAATTTTCAGTTAGAAGCTACAGCTCAGGAATATCCTGGATATGGAAGCACTGATTTGCGTTCACCAGCAATTGAGATTCAATTTGAAGATGGTACAACAGCTACCGATTTTAGATATAGTGGTCATAAGATTTATAAAGGAAAGCCATCTCTTAAAGGGTTGCCATCAACATATGTCGAAAATGATGAAGAAGCAGAAACTTTAGAAATATACTTAATAGATAAATTAAAAAATGTAAAGGTTATATTAACTTATAATGTATTTGAAGAATTCGATGCAATAACAAAATGCGTTAAAATAATAAATGAAAGTGAAGATAATGTAAGCGTTTTAAGAGCGTTAAGTTCTAATGTTGATTTTAAAGAAGATGATTTTGATTTTATACATTTATCTGGTGCATGGGCAAGAGAAAGACATATTGTTAGAACAAGTCTTAGATCTGGCATGCAATCTATAGAGAGTAGAAGAGGGGCAAGCAGTCATGCACAAAATCCTTTTATGGCATTAGCAAGAAAAGGAACAGATGAGCAAAAGGGTGACGTATATGGCTTTAGTTTAGTTTATAGTGGAAATTTTTTAGCTGCTGCTGAAGTAGATATGTATTATAAGACAAGAGCTCAAATTGGAATAAATCCTTTTGATTTTAAGTGGTTATTAGAAAAAGGAGAGGAGTTTCAGACTCCAGAAGCAGTTCTTGTATATTCTCCAGATGGATTAACAGGAATGTCTCATATCTATAACAATTTGTATGGGAAACGCTTGTGTAGAGGAAGCTATAGAGATAAGGTAAGGCCAATACTTATAAATAATTGGGAGGCTACTTATTTTGATTTCAATGAAACTAATATAAAGGAAATTGCAAACGAAGCAAGTAATTTAGGAATAGAACTTTTTGTTCTTGATGATGGATGGTTTGGTAAGAGAGATGATGATACTACATCTCTTGGAGACTGGTTTGTTAATGAAGAAAAAATAAAAGGTGGACTTGGAAAGTTATCTAAAGAAATAAACGATATGGGATTAAAATTTGGTCTTTGGTTTGAACCAGAAATGGTATCTCCAAAGAGTGAATTATATAAAAAGCATCCAGATTGGTGTATAGACATACCAGGTAGAAATAGATCAACTGCAAGAGAACAGCTTATATTAGATTTATCGAGAGAAGAAGTATGCGATTATATAATACAATCAGTTAGCAATGTATTGGAAAATGCTTCGATTTCTTATGTGAAATGGGATATGAATAGAAACATGAGTGAAATAGGTTCAATTGGATTACCACCTGAAAGGCAAAGGGAAACAGCACATAGATATATGTTAGGTTTATATAGAATTCTAGAAGAAATAACAACAAGATTTCCTAATATATTATTTGAAAGTTGCTCTGGAGGTGGTGGAAGATTTGATCCAGGGATGCTACATTATATGCCACAAACATGGACAAGTGATGATACAGATGCTATAGAAAGATTAAAGATTCAATTTGGTACTTCATTAGTTTATCCTAGTGCATCTATGGGATGTCATGTTTCAGCAGTACCAAATCACCAAGTTAGCAGAATTACGCCTATAGAAACAAGAGGAATAGTTGCTATGGCAGGAAATTTCGGCTATGAACTTGATATTACAAAGTTAACTCAAGAAGAAAAGGATGCAATAAAAGATCAAGTTAAGTTATACAAGGAAATAAGAGAAACAGTTCAATTTGGAGATACATTTAGATTATTAAGTCCATTTGAAAGCAATGAAGTTGCGTGGATGAATATTTCCAAGGATAAATGCGAAGTTGTTGTAAGCTATGTTAAACAATATGCAGAGCCAAATAAATGGAATAAGCCATTAAAGTTAACAGGATTAGAAGATGAAGCTAAGTACAAAATAGTTGGTGAAGATATTGTTTTAGGTGGAGATGAATTAATGAATATTGGTTTAGTTATACCTGAGCTTAAAGGCGATTACTCAGCAAAACAATGGATTTTAAGAAAAATATAAAACGTTCAGTTTTATTTACTGCATTATTTTCATAATGTTCATATAAATATGTTAAATAAAATAATAGGTTGTATATAAATATTACATTATATACGACCTATTATTTTATTGATGAAAGAAATAGGTATAAAAGTAAAATACAAAAAAATCCAAAAAAGTTATTGACAAAACTATCTATACTGTATATATTGTATATATACAGTATGAACACGAAGGAGTGACGTATAAATTTGAAAATATTAATTTCAAATAAGTCTGACTTACCTATTTATGAACAAATTAAAGCACAAATTAAAGAACAGATTTTAAGTGGTAGAATTCCAGAAAATGAATTTTTACCATCAATAAGACAACTTGCAAAGGATTTGGGAATAAGCGTAATTACAACGACAAGAGCTTATTCAGATCTTGAAAGTGAAGGGTTCATTGCTACTGTTAGAGGGAAAGGCAGTTATGTACTTCCTAAAGATAATGAGATGGTAAGAGAACAATATTTAAAAGAAATTGAAGATGCTTTTATGATTGCAATTGAGAAAAGTAAGTTAGCTAATATATCAAAAGATGAACTTATATTGATTTTGAAGAATTTGATTGAGGAGTGAGAGTAATGAACGCACTTGAAATAAAGAATTTAAATAAAGATCTTAATGGGTTTAATATTAAAAATATAAATTTAGAATTGCCTAAGGGATATATTTTAGGATATATAGGTCAGAATGGAGCAGGCAAGACTAGTACAATAAAACTTATTATGAATCAACTTAAACGTGATACTGGAGAAATAAGAGTATTTGGAAAACAATATGAAGATGATGAAGCAGAATACAAGGATATGATAGGATTTATTGGAGATGAGTGTTATTTTCCTACTTGTTTTACGCTGAAAGACGTAATTAATACATTGAAAGATTTCTATTCTTCATTTGATGAAGTTAAATTTAATGAATATGCTGAAAGATGGGCACTTCCATATAAGAAAAAAATTAAGGATTTTTCAAAGGGAATGAAAGCTAAGTTATCATTCGCAAGTGTTCTATCTAGGGATACAAAATTACTTTTGTTAGATGAACCAACTAGTGGACTTGATCCTGTTGTTAGAAATGAAATTTTAGAAATATTACAAGAATACATTTCAGATGGTGAGAGAAGTGTAATATTCTCTACACATATTGTGAGTGACTTAGAAAAAATAACAGATTATCTTTATTTTATTAATAATGGAGAAAAAGTATTTCATGATACAACAGAAAATATATTAGAAAGTCATTTAGTAGTAAAAGGTGGCACTGATGATTTGACAAATGAATTAAAGGAAAAGTTATTAGGATATAAATCATCTAATATTGGATTTGAGGGATTAATTAATTTAGAAGATAAAAAATATTTGGATGATAATTTACTATTTGAAAAACCATCTATAGATGACATTATAGTATTTTACATTAATGCTGCAAGGAAAAATTAATAAAGAATACTATAAGTTATCGTAATAGTGATAATATAATTCACTAAGGATTTAAGAAATGAGGTTTAAAACAATGAAAACTATTCTAAGTTATTTAAAATTAGATTTAAGGATAAGCAAAAGAAGTTTATTGTGTGTAGCACCAGCATTAATTTTTTCGGCATATATGTTTTTTGAAAAGAACGTTTATATATTAGGTTGTAGCATTATAACTTTAATTATCATGGGATATATATCTTATTTGATATCGTGTAGAATTTGCAGGAGAAAGGAAGTTTGATAATATGAAAGATTCCATAAATTACTTGAAATTTGATTTAAGAATTACTAAAGAAAGTACTAAGTTTCAGATATTAATAATTGCTCTATTTTACATTATATTTATGTTTTTTAAACATGCCTATGTTTTTGGAATGTCATATTTATTTTTTTTATTGATAATTTTTTCAAGAATCCCATTTAGTTTGCAAGGGAATGAAAAAAGTACGGAAATGTATTATATGTTCCCAGCTAAAATTTCAAGTATGGTGTTAGGTAGATTTTTATATTTAATATCATATATGTTTCTAATATTCACTATATGTGGGATTAACATATTATACCTAAGTTTACAAAATAAAATTAGTAATATTGAGATGGTGGTAATTTTATTGTCAGCAATTATAAGTGGCATATTATGTTTTATTCAGTATCCTATATATTATAAATTTGGATCAGAAAAAGCAGTAACATTTATATATTTTTTACCAGCAATAGGTGTTTTGGCATTACCAAACTTTTTATTAGAAAAAAATATATATTTAGGTGAGAATATACTTCAAAATATAGATTTTAATAATATTATTATTTTAATAATGTTCGGTTTAGTGATTTTAATTTTTATAGGATACATTTCTTATTTAAGTTCATTTAAAATCTGTAAAAAAAGAGAAATATAAGATATTTGTATATCTCTAAATTTGTCATAAAAAATCAAAAATAAATTAAGATTAAATTAATGTTTAAATTAACATTTATTTATAATATATATGTATAATGTAAATATAATTAAATACATGTTAATTATGGTTGAAATGTACAAATTAAACATTTGAAATGGGGGAATAGAAAATGAAAATTAAAAAAACATTAGCAATTATTATGGCTGCAACTTTAAGTGTAGCAGCAATGACTGGTTGTAGCGAGGCGACAACTAATTATGCAAAGGAACTTGCTAATACATCTAGCTGGGAAGCAACAACTTCTGAAGCAACAGGAACAGTTAGTGTTGATGCAAAAGGAGAAAAGAATGACGTTACATTTACAGCTACAGGATATTGTTCAGGTGAGAACGGATATTCAGAAGTTAAATTTAATAATACACAAGGGAAAATTAAAATTCCAGATATTAAATGCTATATAGAAGATGGAATTGCCTACATTAATAAGAGCTATTATGAAGCAAATTATACAATGAATGGTCAAGCTGTTCCGGAAGGATTAGCAAATATAAAGGAAGATTATATTGGAATAGATTTAGGATATGATAATGATCTAATGAAGACTTTAACTAGTAAACCAGATTCAATAATTGAATTAAGCAAAATGATATTTGGAGATAATAATGATCTTGATTTACCATATTCTCAAAATGGAAGAGAATATACTTTAAATCTTGATACAGATGCAACAGTAGATTTAGGCGTTAAAGCAATTAAAGCAGCATCAAATAATATAGAAAAAATTAATAGTACATTTAATTTAAAATTAACTGATGAAGATATGAATAATATGAAAACAGCAGTTAATGGTGATGAATTTAATTCTGGTATAAGTGATATTAAAGCACAATTTGCTGGTTCAAATATTTATTCAAAAAAAATATTTAGTGACAATGATTATACTGCAGATACAAATATAAATATAAAAGTTAAAGATTTAATGAATATGTCAATTTCATTAAATCAAAAAGCTTCTAAGAGTGAAGTGAAATCAATAGATTTTCCAACTAGTAAAATAAAAGTTACTCAAGCAGAATTTAATAAATTAGTTTCTAAAGGAAATGAAAAGACAAATGTTCAGGCTACAGCACAAGAAGCAACATCAGGTTTAGCTACAGCTTATAACGGAAAATAGAATATACCTAATAAATAGATACTATATTTAACTGAGTCAAGATGATATACAAGTCATCTTGGCTCAGTTTTTTTATTTTCCAATGAACATATTGTATTGAACAATGAAAGGTGTTAGTATAATGTTGTTCAAAAAATGAACTTGTGGTGAACGGGAAAATAATAACTATATTTTGGGACAATAGAATAAAATAATGTAATGTGAAGTTTCAATAATGGGGGATGAGATCAAATGGGAAGAATAAAAACAGCAGTTATATTAGCTGCAGGAATGGGGTCTAGATTACAGGATATAACTCAAAATAAAGTTCCAAAAGGTCTTATAAAAGTAAATGGAAAGACCTTGGTAGAAAGATCAATTGAAAAGCTTAGGAGTTTAGGAATAGACAAAATTTATATTGTTACAGGTCATTTAAGTGAATCTTATGATGAATTAGCAAAAAAAAATAAATATATTAAAACAATAAAAAATAGAAAATATAAGGCAACAGGGAGTATGACTTCTTTATCAATATTGGAACATGAATTAAAGGAAGATTTCTTACTGCTTGAAAGTGATTTAATATATGAAGTTTATGGACTGATAAAAGTTATTAATTTCGAACAAGATGATTGTGTTTTGTTAAGCGGAAGGACAAATTCTGGAGATGAATGCTATGTGGAAATTAGAGATGATAATTTATATAAGATATCTAAGCATAAGGAAGAAATAGAAAATGTTTATGGAGAATTAGTTGGTATTTCAAAAATTTCAATAGAATTATATAAGGAAATGTTAAAACAATATAAAAATTTTAATATTGAAACAATGGAGTATGGTCAAAGGACAAAAAAGTATGATTATGAAAATGCCATGTTTGATGCGGCAAAAAATAGAAAAATAGGATACTTAAAAATTGAAAATTTAATATGGGGAGAAATTGATGATAAAAATCATCTTAATAGAATAGAAAAAACAATACTTCCTAGATTAGAGAAAGTTAATAAAGTTAGGAGTGGTTTATAATATGAAAAAAGTTTATGTAGCTATGAGCGCAGATATAATTCATCAAGGACATTTAAATGTATTAAATGAAGCTAAAAAATTAGGAGATGTAATAGTAGGGTTACATACAGATGATGTAATTAGAGGCTATTGGAGAAATCCAATAATGAAGTATGACGAAAGAAAAGAAGTGATTGAAAATATTAAGGGAGTTGTACAAGTAGTACTTCAAGATACTTTAGACCAAGTTCCAAATTTGTTAGATATAAAACCTGATTATGTTGTTCACGGTGATGATTGGATAGAAGGATCTCAAAAGGTGTTTAGAGATAAAGTTATAAATGCAATAAAAGAATGGGGAGGAAAACTTGTTGAAGTTACTTATACTCAAGGTGTATCTATTTCAAAATTAGATGAACAATTAGCGGAAATCGGAATAACTCCTCAAAAGAGAATGAAAAGTTTAAAGGAATTAATTTATTCTAAAAAGCCAGTAAGGATACTTGAAGCTCATAATGGTTTAACAGGATTGATTGTTGAAAAAACTAAAGTTGAAAAGAATGGTAAGATTAAAGAATTTGATGGAATGTGGATAAGTTCCTTATGTGATTCAACGGCTAAAGGTAAGCCAGATATAGAATTGGTAGATTTAACATCAAGGTTAAACACAATTAATGATATTTTAGAAGTTACAACAAAGCCAATAATTGTTGATGGTGATACAGGTGGACAAATTGAGCATTTTGTTTATACAGTTAAAACTCTAGAAAGATTAGGTGTATCAGCAATAATTATTGAAGATAAGACAGGCCTTAAGAAAAATTCTTTATTTGGAACTGAAGTTAAACAAACACAAGATAGTATGGAACATTTCTCGGAAAAAATAAAAGCAGGAAGAGAAGCTAGAGTAACTAGCGATTTTATGATAATTTCAAGAATTGAAAGTTTAATATTAAAAGCGGGAATGGATGATGCAATAAATAGGGCAAAAGCTTATATTGAAGCTGGTACTGATGGAATTATGATTCATAGTAAAGAGAAAGACGGAAAAGAGATAGTTGAATTTTGTAAAAGATATAATGAAATTGAAAATAAGGTGCCATTAGTGGTAGTTCCAACTTCTTATAATTTTATGAAGGAAGATGAATTAGTTGAATTGGGCATAAATGTGATTATTTACGCAAATCATCTCATTAGAAGTGCATACCCAGCAATGGTGAATACTGCAAAGAGTATATTAGAAAATGAAAGATCTAAGGAAGCCTCATCTAACTGTATGCCAATAAAGGAAATACTTACATTGATTCCTGGTGGAATGTAATAAGAGAATGAATGATGAAGAATGGATAGGGAATTTCTAAAAGATTAAAAAATTATGAGAAATTTTTATCTTAATCTTTATCATTCATTATTAATCAATTGAAATTGGAGTTGATTTAAATGGTTGATGTTAAAGAGTTTTATAATGAGTTATTAAATAATGAAATAGATTTTTTTACAGGAGTTCCTGATTCATTGTTAAAATCTTTTTGTGGTTATATAAAAGATAATGTAAGTAATGATAAGCATATAATGGCTGCAAATGAGGGCAATGCCATAGGACTTGCAAGTGGATATCATTTAAGCACTGGAAAGATAGGACTTGTCTATATGCAAAATTCAGGAATAGGAAATGCTATAAATCCACTTGCATCTCTTTGTGATAAATTAGTTTATAGTATACCAATGCTTTTACTTATTGGCTGGAGAGGTGAACCAGGTAAAAAAGATGAACCGCAGCATAACAAGCAAGGATTGATTACAACTAAAATTTTAGATGTTATGGAAATACCATATGAAATTATAGATGAAAATATTAATTGTGATGATATGAAACTAAAAGTGAGAACAGCTTGCGAATATATGAAGAAAAATAATGAGCCGTATGCTTTAATTATAAAAAAAGGAGCCTTTGGTGAATATAATCTTAAGGATAATTCTATTGTGAATTTTGATTTAACAAGAGAAGAAGCTATAGAAGTTTTACTATCGTGTATGAATGAAAATTCAACAATAGTATCAACTACAGGAATGACATCAAGGGAATTATTTGAACTTAGAGAAAAACGTCAAGAAAATCATAATAAAGATTTTTTAACTGTAGGATCTATGGGACATGCTTCGCAGATAGCTTTAGGAATTGCATTAAATAATAAGGAAAATGATGTTTATTGCATTGACGGAGATGGCGCGATGATTATGCATCTTGGAGGGTTAGCTATAATAGGAAATCAAGAAGTTAAAAATTTTAAGCACATATTAATAAATAATGGAGCTCATGATTCGGTTGGAGGACAAGAAACTGTTGGATTAAAAATAGATATAGTAAGTATTGCAAAAGCTTGTGGATATAAGGAATGTTATTCATGTTCATCAAAGAATGAAATTATGATGTATTCAGAGAAAATAAAAAATTCTGAAGGATCAGTATTATTGGAAATAAAAGTTAAAAAGGGTGCTAGAAAAGATTTAGGGAGACCTACTAAAACACCAATTGAGAATAAAATTGCTTTTATGAATTTTTTACAGGATTGATATAAAGCTTTTAATTTGAAATTAAGATAGGAGAAATAAAAATGGATATTAAGAGAAATATATTGTTAAATCCAGGACCTGCAACAACTTCTGATAGCGTAAAATTTGCACAAGTTGTTCCAGATATTTGCCCAAGAGAAAATGATTTTGGAACTGTAATGGAATTTATATCATTAGAACTTACTAATTTAGTAGCTTCAAGTGGTAAATGCACAACTGTATTATTTGGTGGGTCAGGAACAGCAGCTGTTGAATCTATTTTAAGTTCAGTAGTTGATAATGGGGCTATTTTGATAATAAATAATGGTGCTTATGGAAAGCGAATGTGTGAGATAGCAGAAATTTATAAACTAAACTATATAGAATTTAAAAGTTCACCTATTGATGGAATAGATTTAAATGAGTTAGAAAATAAAATAAGAAGTTATAATATAAATGAAAAGCAATATGGTATAACTCATGTTGCAGTCATACATCATGAAACAACTACAGGAATACTAAATGATATAAAAGGTGTAGGTAAAATTTGCAGAAAATATAATATAGATATGATAGTTGATGCAATGAGTTCTTTTGCAGGAATACCTATTAATATGGAAGAAATGAATATAAAATATTTAGCTTCAAGTTCTAATAAATGCATACAGGGCATGGCAGGAGTAAGTTTTGTAATTGCCAATATAGAAGCTTTAGAAAAAACTAAAAGTATTAAATCAAGAAATCTGTATTTAAATTTATACAAACAATATTCATATTTTAAAGATAATTATCAAATGCGATTTACACCTCCAGTTCAAGTTTTATATGCATTAAAACAAGCTATAATAGAAGCTAAGGAAGAGACTATAGAAAAGAGATACAAAAGATATAAGTCTTGCTGCAAAATTCTTTGGGATGGTTTAGATAGATTAAAGTTAAAGAGATTGGTAAAAGATGAGAATGCATCTATGTTATTAACATCAATTATTGAACCTAATATATCAGGATATAGTTTTGAAGAACTTCATGATTATTTATATGAAAGAGGTTTCACTATTTATCCAGGAAAAATATGTTCAACAAACACTTTTAGAATAGCCAATATAGGAGAAATATATCCAGAAGAAATAAAAAATTTCATAGAAATATTACGAGAATATTTCCATGAAATTGCAAAACATTAAAGTTTGGCAATGCTAACCGAAATTAGCCACATATTTGTTCCATAGGACTAAGAAAATTTCGCTGGGAACATCTAAATGCCAGGTTGTACCTACTTCAGTTTGCTCCAAATATAAAATTTAGACAAACTAAAATGGAACAACCAGACATTAAGATGTTTAAGCAGCTTATTTTCAAGGCCTATTTCACAAATATGTGGCTAATTTCTCTGTTTGTGCTAAACTACTTTAGATTAGTAATAACAATGAACATTAATATAATAAAAGTAAGGTTGATATGTTAAAAAAGTTAATTTGTTAACTAGAAATAAAAGCTACATATTTCTAGTTCATATATCTATTAAGATATGAGGTAGATTTAGTTTAAGTTTAAATATTTATACGAAAAATACTTAAAGTTATCACAAAACAAAGAAATGTTACCAATATATGTGCAGCAGGCATTGGAAAATGAATTGTTGGAGTTACTTAATGAGAGGTTGTTCACCTATTGATTGTTGAAAGCTTGCCTTTGTAGCAATCTGTAGGCGATGCAACCTCTTATTTAGTAACTCTCAATGAAATTTTCCTAGTCCTGCGAAACATATATTTGTAATATTTCGGTTAGTCATCACAAAACTTCAATGTTTTGTGATACATTAAATACTGGTTAACGCAATTTTAGCGAAACGTTAAATCTACATGGATTGTAGTAACCATCAGTTATATTCCAGTCTTGGAAGTCTTTTTTATCATATAATAAGTGCTCTTCTCTATGTGAAGTGACAGGTAAATCACCAATAAAGATTGCATCTTTTGCTATTCTCTTTAATTCAGCAATTGCTTGTTTTGCATATTCTTGATTTGGAAAGTAGTGAAATGCACCAAAGCAGAATACTTTATCGAAACTTTTATCTTTAAAAATTAAATCATTTGCTTCTCCATGTAAAACTGAGTTATTAAGCAATTTAATATGTTTTTTTACAAGAGTACTAGAGTAATCCACGCCAACATACTCACCACATTTTATATATTGAGCTAGTCCACCAGCACCGCAAGCAACTTCTAATATCTTATCAGTTTCCTTAATATCCAATTCAATAGTAATTTGTCTTGCAATTTCTTTTACATTAGCAGTTGTATCTTCGTATCCATCTAATTCTTCTAAACACTTAGTATTACTTCTACCTTTTCTTTCCCAAACTTCTTTCCAATATGACATATCTTCCATAATTCTCTCCTCCTGAATTTAAATAATAATGTAAATATCAAATTAATGATTATAATAATCATTAATTTTGAAGAAAATTTATTTAATAATAAATTAGGTTCATTTATTGAACAACATTATATTATCATGGTTCAATGTTCACTACAATAAGTTCATCAAATAAACTAAAAGTATTGAGTATTTTTCATTTAAGTTAAAAAATTAAATTATAAATATAGCATTACGTAAGGAACATTAAAAAAATACCAAGTCCATGTGATTAATAAAATCTAACAAATAATTTTTCAAGTTATGTCATTAAAAGGCTATAAAGAGGCATAAAAAGATTATAAATATGTTGAAAATTAACAAAAAATGGTTTATAATGTTATTATTATCAAATAAATAACAAAAGAGAGATTAAAATGATAAAGGAACTTTCTAACAAAATAGTAAATAGTGTAGCAAATGATGAGTGTAGTAAAGATGATATTGAACAGATGGACTATGCTTTAAGAACTATTTTATATGAATTTATAAAAGCGTTTTCATTAATAATTATTTTTTCTTTATTTGGATATTTAAAGCAATCCTTAATTATCACAGTGATGATGTGTCTTATTAAGCCTTTTATAGGTGGATATCATGAAGAAACTCAAATTAAGTGTTTTATAGCAACTTTGTTATTAGCAGCTGGAATATTGATTCTAAGTTTGCAATGTAGCCTAAGTTTCGTAAGTAATGTTATATTAATTGTTCTGAGCATATTTTGTATATGGAATCAGGCTCCAATAATAAATTCTAAAATGCCACTTACAAATCTAGAGTTAATAAAGAAAAATAGAATTAGAGGTGTAAGAAACTCAATAATAATTGGAATAATATCTATAGTTTTATATAACTATAGTAATTATTATTTATTAATAACATGGACAATATTATTTGAAGCTTTACTCATGTTTGATAAAAGAAAATATTAATAAATTTAGTTGTTTATTATATTTTTTTATAAAAATTAAAAGGATGGTGATTTTATGATAAAAAAATTAATATGTGTATTTTTAAAAAGAGTATCAAACTCTATGATTTCATTAGCTCCAGCATCATATGGAGGGTATGGAACTGAAGAAATGCCTGAATATATGAAAAAATTAAGATAAGCGTTTCAGTTTATTAATTTAGGAGGCATAATTTACATTGATTATAATAGATATAATAACTTCGATATTACAGTCAATAGCATTTGGGTATACAATAAATTATTGTATAGATGAGGAATATAAAGTAAGCAAGGTTAAATTATGTTTAATGATTCTGGTGTTTTCAATAATAGGAAGTTTTTTGTTTATATTAATGGGATATAATAGTCCAATATCGATACTTATAACTCATATATTAGCTTTATGTGTGGTAGTTGGATTTTATAAAAAAAATATTGTATGTGCAATAACTGCACACACAATGAGTTATTTTATTATACAAATCTACACTATTGTATTTTGTAGCATAATATATGAATTTATTAATGAAATGATAATCATTGGATATATAAATTATATTAAAATTTGTACTATTTATGTTCCTGAATGGATAATATTGTTTTTTTATTTTAAACATATTGATAAAATAAAAGAAGTTTATAGATTAATTATAATGGAAAAGTTTTATATAAATTTCTTAATAATTAGTTTTATATTAGATTTTATAACTACTTTTTATATGTTGTCTTTAGGTATAGAAAGCCAACTAATTAGAGATATTATATATATACTATTTTTCTTGTTTTTTATTGCTGTTATTGTTTATTTTTGGAGAATAAATCAAAAATCAAAGCAGATTTATGAATTGAATAAATCTTTAGAAATTAAAAATAATGAGCTTAGAAAAATAAAACATGATTATGGTGCTCAAATTTCTTATTTATATGGTCTTTGTCTTATGGAAAGGTTTGATGATTTAAAAAAATCTTTAAAGGATATTATAAATAACAATGAATCAACACCAACAGCTGTAGAAATTAGTGATAATGAGAATTCATTATTGTCTCTTGCATTAAAACCAGCTATAGATAAAGGAATACATGTAATAGTAGAAGAAAAGTGCGACTTTAAATTAGTAATCATGGAAGAAATTGAACTTTATAGAATTATATCTAATATAGTAAATAATGCTATTAGGGCAATGAATGGTAAAGGGATAATAATAGCCAAGACTTATGAATATTCAGGAAATATAATAATAAAAATAGAAAATAACGGACCTAAAATAGAAGAAAAGCATTTAGAAGACATATTTAAATCTGGATTTACGACTAAAGATAATAATGACAAAAGTCATGGTTTTGGATTACATATAGTAAAAAATTTAGTAGAGAGTTACAAGGGAAAAATATCTGTAAAAAGTACAGATGTATCTACTCAATTTAAAATAGTCTTGCCTATAAAATAATTAATAATATGATAATTATTTTGAGAAATGATAAAAATATTTAAAAAATTTAAATGTTTTTATCATTTTTTTGAATGATAAATGGATTATTTTTACACAAATAAAACATAAACAAATATTTATAATTTATCAAGAATAGTGTAAACTGTTAAGTGAAATATATCTAAGCACAATTAAGAAAATAATGCATTAGTATGCGTATCTATTGTTTTCTTGATTGTACGTAACATAACAAAGGGGTGCTATGGAATGTATAAAATAATTAACAAAATGGAGCTTACGCAAAATATATATTTAATGGAAATTGAAGCTCCTAGAGTAGCAAAGGCTGCAAAACCAGGACAATTCATAATTATTAAAAATGATGAAAAAGGAGAAAGAATTCCTTTAACAATTGCAGATTATGATAAAGAAAAGGGAACTGTATCGATAGTATTTCAAACAGTTGGAAAAAGCACAAAAGAGTTAGCTACATATGAAGTAGGAGAATGTGTATGTGATTTTGTTGGACCATTAGGACAACCTAGTGAATTTGTACATGAAAACTTAGAAGAATTAAAGGATAAAAAGATAATATTTATAGCAGGGGGTGTTGGGGCAGCACCGGTATATCCTCAAGTAAAATGGATGCATGAAAATGGAATTGCTGTAGATGTTATTTTAGGAAGCAGAAACAAAGATTTGTTGATATATGAAGAAGAACTAAAGAAAGTTTCAGGGAATTTATATGTGACAACTGATGATGGCTCTTATGGATTTAAAGGAACTGGATCAGATATGCTTAAGGAACTAGTTAATAATCAAGGCAAAAAGTATGATCATGCAGTTATCATAGGACCTATGATAATGATGAAATTTACTTCTATGCTAACTAAGGAATTAGGAATTTCAACTACAGTAAGTCTTAATCCAATAATGGTTGATGGTACAGGAATGTGTGGAGCTTGCAGAGTTACCGTTGGAGGAAAAGTTAAATTTGCTTGTGTTGATGGACCAGAATTTGATGGTCATTTAGTAAATTACGATGAATCAATGAGAAGACAAGCTATGTATAAGACTGAAGAAGGAAGAGCTACTTTAAAGTTAGAAGAAGGAAATACTCATAGTCATGGTGGCTGTGGTTGCAGAGGTGATAAATAATGGATATGAATGAAAGATTAATTAGAATACCTGTAAGAGAGCAAGATCCTAAAGTTAGAGCTAAAAATTTTGAAGAAGTTTGTATTGGATATAACGAAGAGGAAGCTACAAAAGAAGCTTCAAGATGTTTAAATTGTAAAAATCCTCAATGCGTAAAGGGATGCCCAGTATCTATTAATATTCCTGGATTTGTTGAACATGTTAAAAATAGCGAGTTTGAAAATGCTGCAAAGGAAATTTCTAAGTATAGTGCACTACCAGCAGTATGTGGAAGAGTATGTCCACAAGAAAAGCAATGTGAAGGAAAGTGCGTACTAGGAATAAAGGGCCATGCTGTATCTATTGGTAAACTTGAAAGATTTACAGCAGATTGGGCAGCGTCACATAATGTTGATTTAAGTGAAACAGAAGCTAAAAATGGAATTAAGGTGGCTGTTATAGGAAGTGGTCCATCAGGATTAACTTGTGCTGGAGATTTGGCTAAAAGAGGATATGATGTTACTATATTTGAAGCACTTCACAAGGCTGGCGGAGTTTTAGAATATGGTATTCCAGAATTTAGACTTCCAAAAGAAAAAGTCGTTAAAAATGAAGTCGAAAACATTAAAAAGTTAGGTGTTAAAATAGAAACTAATGTTATCATAGGAAGAACAATAACTATAGATGAATTGTTTGAAGATGAAGGATTTAAAGCAGTATTTATAGGATCTGGTGCAGGACTTCCAAGATTTATGGGGATAGATGGAGAAAATGCAAACGGAGTATTCTCAGCAAATGAATTTTTAACTAGAGTTAACTTAATGAAAGCTGCAGTAGAAGGATATGATACACCAGTTAGAGCTGGTAAAAAAGTTGCAATAGTTGGTGGTGGAAATGTTGCTATGGATGCAGCAAGAACAGCATTAAGACTAGGTGCAGAGAGTCATATTGTTTATAGAAGAGGAGAATCTGAACTTCCGGCAAGAGCAGAAGAAGTACATCATGCTAAAGAAGAAGGTGTAATCTTTGATTTATTAACAAATCCAAAAGAAATTTTAGTGGATGAAAACGGATGGGTTAAAGGAATGAAGTGCATAAGAATGGAACTTGGTGAACCAGATCCATCTGGAAGAAGAAGTCCAATTGAAGTTGAAGGGTCTGAATTTATTATGGATTTAGATACTGTAATAATGTCTCTTGGAACATCACCAAATCCATTAATTTCATCAACAACTAATGGATTAGAAATTAATAAGAGAAGATGTATTGTGGCAGAAGAAGAAACAGGATTAACTACAAAAGAAGCAGTTTATGCTGGTGGAGATGCAGTAACAGGAGCAGCAACAGTAATTTTAGCTATGGGTGCTGGTAAAAAAGCTGCAGCAGCTATTGATGAATATTTACAAAGTAAGTAGAATATCATGAATTTCTAAATTGATACTTTATAAAACAAAAAAATAGATATTAAGGAGCCTTAAAATTAAGCTTTTAAGGCTCTTATGCATATGAAAGAAAATAACAAGTTCAAAATGTCATGATTAAAAATAATCTTGGCAGATGGAATTGTTATTTTTTTGAATGTGCCTTATTGCATACATGGTTAATTAGAAGTATAATAATCAAATGAAATGTTTTCTATACTATCATATCAATAATTCAAATCAACAGTGCTTTCTCAGTTATTATAACAATTTACCAATAAGCTATGAATGAATGTGAACGAATTTGATTTTTTTTGAATTTTTTCTTTGACAAATTTAAATTTGTATTATAGAATATACTCTAGACAGTAAATAAAGATAATTATCTCATAGTCTTATGTACAAACATTTACATCAAGGGGCGAAGCAGATATAGCGCGATAACACGAGTTATATATTAGAAGTAATAAATTTTAAAGAGAAGGAAGAATGAAAGTGAACAAAGCAATTAACCTAATTAAAAGACTAATTTTATTTTTCGTTGGAATGAGTATAATTCAGTTCGGTGTAGCACTATTTTTAAAGACTAATATTGGTTCTGATACTTTTACAGTTTTTACACAAGGATTAGCGTCTACATTAGACAAAACTGAATTAAGAAATTTTGGACTAGTTAAATTTATAGCAGGAAAACCAGAAGTAACACCAGGCGTAGCTAACATGATAATTTTAGTTGTATTATTTACAGCAATAATTTGCATTGAAAGAAAACGTATAAACATAGGAACATTAATTTGTGTTGTAGGGGTTGGACCTATTATTGACCTTGGTGTAAAGGTTGTATCGTTATTCCCAGTGGATTCTTATAATTATTTTGTAAGAGCATTATTAGTTGTATTTGGATGTTTTATAATTGCAGTAGGATTTTCAGTTTTATCAGCTACTAATGTAGGTGTTGCACCAAATGATATTGTTCCATTTATAATACAAGATAAAACTAAAGTTCAATATCGTTGGATTAGAATAACACTAGATGCAGGATATTTAATTATAGGATTTTTATTAGGTGGAAAAGTTGGAGTTGGTACGGTAATATCAATGGTAGCAATAGGACCATTTATACAATTCTGTCTTCCATACGGAGAAAAATTCGTAAATATGCTAACAGGACAAGCTAAAGAACAAAACGAAGATGATAGCGAAGTAGCTGTTCAAGCTTAAAATATATTTAATGTATAATCAAAAAAGTAGTTGCTAAAATGATATGCTCCCTTTATAGTAGACAGTTAAAATAATAAAACTGTTTCTATAAAGGGGGTGTTTTTTATGGGCAGAAAAGAAAAAGTTTCTATTGAAGAAAAGCTAAGAGTTATTAAATCTTACCTATCAGGTGAAAAAAGTGCTGCACAAATATGTTCTGATTTTAGCATCCATAATCAATCATTTAGGAATTGGATTCGTAAGTATAATATGAATGGTGAAAACGGATTAGTTGTTACTCATAAAAATAAAATTTATTCAGAAGAAATCAAATATATGGCAATTCATGATTATCTTGATGGCAACGGTTCATTGGAAAATATATGCACTAAATATGAAATTCCATCAATTTATAGTCTCCAACAATGGATTAAGAAGTATAATAGTCATAAGATATTTAAATCTCACAATAAGCAAGGGGATAGAATTATGACTAATGGAAGAAAAACCACTTATGAAGAAAGAATTGAGATTGTTGCATTCTGCATTTCGAATAATGATGATTATCAAGCCACTGCTGATAAATTTAAGGTTTCTTATCAACAAGTTTATACATGGGTAAGAAAATATAAATCTAATGGATATGAAGAGTTAATGGACCGTCGCGGTAAGCGTAAAGAGCCTGAGGAGCTTACTGAGTCTGATAAATTATCAGCACAACTAAAACTTATTGAAGCAGAAAATAGACGTTTAAAGATGGAGAATGATTTCTTAAAAAAATTGAAGGAAGTAGAAAGAAGGCGATAAGCACTAGAATCATCCAAGAATATAAATATATTTCTATAAAAGAATTACATGAGGAAAATGGCTATCCAATAGCTGATTTATGCAATTTAGCTAGTATTGCACGATCATCTTACTACAAATGGATTAACCGTTCAGAGACTGAATTAGATAAAGAGAATTCAATAATACTAAAAGAAATTGTTAAGCTTTATGAAGATGTACATGGTATCTATGGATACCGTCGGATAACAATGAATATAAATCGACTTCTTAATAAACAGTATAATCATAAACGAATTTATAGATTAATGAAGTCTATTAACATGAAATCAGTTATAAGAAAAAAGAGAAAGTCTTATCTACAAAGTACTCCACAAATAACGGCAGAAAACAAATTAAATAGAGAATTCTATGCAAAGAAACCAAATGAAAAATGGTTAACAGATGTTACTGAGTTTAAGATACTTAATGGTCAAAAGGCTTACCTCAGTGCAATATTTGATTTATCTGATAAAAGCATTATTTCTTATGTGGTCGGTCACTCAAATAACAATCAACTTGTTTTTGATACACTTGACTTAGCAGTAATTGCTAATCCGACTGCAAAGCCACTTTTTCATAGTGATAGGGGATTTCAATATACTAATAGAACTTTCAAGGCTAAACTTGATAAGATTAATGCAACTCAAAGCATGTCACGTGTCAGTAGGTGTATCGACAACGGACCAATGGAAGGTTTTTGGGGAACTCTCAAATGCGAGATGTATTATTTGCAAAAATTTTATACTTATGAAGAATTAAGACAAGCGATTGATGATTACATAGTATTTTATAATACAAAGAGGTTACAGAAAAATTTAAAAGGTCTGACTCCAATTGAATATCGAAATCAGACCTTAGCTTCATAATTTTTTTATTTTTTCATCTGTCTACTTGACAGGGGGCAGTTCAAAATGGCAGCTACTTTTATTTATTCAAAATTATGTTATTTGACAATGCATTTATAATGCTATATAATTTACAATACAAGGTGAACATTCTTTGAAAAGTGAATATGTTATTAAACCATCTTAAACCTGGGGGCGTTTTGGCTTCGACGGGGGCGGGATCGGGTTTGTTAAGCGAGTCGAGGGAAGCATGTGTCCTCGTTAATAAAGTATGCATTAAATGTAAACGCAGAAGACAATTTTGCATTAGCAGCTTAGTTTAATAGCTGTTCATCAGCCCGGGTTGCCTACGGCTCGGATCACTGGTGTCATTTAAGTGGGAAACGAAGTTTAGCAAAGCTTTGAGCTAAAGGGGTATTTATGAAGCTACCGGAAAGTATAGCCTGCCTAAGGGCGCTGCTTTTGGGGAATCTTAAAACTTAGACTGCACTCGGAGAAAGACAAATTCAGCTGCTTTCGGACAGGGGTTCGATACCCCTCGCCTCCACCATGAAACCCACGAAAATCTAAAATTTGGATTTTCGTGGGTTTATTTTTATTTATGACTAGTGTAATATAAAAATAGATTATTCCATATTATACAAATGAAAATATAAATTTAAAAATAGTTATAGAATATAAATAATATTTATGAGGAGTGAAGAATATGGCTAGAAAACGTTCAGCTTTATATAGTATAGCCAAAGAAATAGAAAGAGCAAATAAAAGAGCTATTGCTGAACAAAATAGAATTAACAGGCAAATAGAAAGAGAAAGAAGAGCTTTTGAGAGAGAGCAAAAAGCATTAGAAAGACAAAATGCCCTTTTAGAAAAAGAAAATGCAATAAAGTATGCAGAAATATTAACAAAGGAAGCAGAAAATAAAAGATATATTATAAATAATTTGTTAAAAAATATTTATAAAAGAAAGATAAGGTTTAATTGGGAAAAGTATAAAGATTATTCGAAATTTAAAGAGGTTTTAGTTCAAGAAGACGTTCCTCTAAAACCTAATGAAGATAAATATAAAACAAAAAAATCACTAATTAATTTATTGATACCATCTAGAAAAAGAAAAGAAGAAGAAAAGCTTAAAGAAAAGCTAGAGTTTGAATTACAAAATTGGAAAAATGATTGTAAGAGAATAGAAGAAGGAAATAAATTAAGGAAAGATGAATGGTTAGATAAAAAAAGTGAATTTGAAAAACAGCAAGATTCAATTAATACTCATCAAGATGAGATAAAAAAGAGATTTGAGAACGGGGAGATAGATGGGATAGAATTCTTTTTTAATGAAGTGCTAAACAGCAATAATTATCCGGAGTATTTCAATTTAGACTGGGAAATAGAATATAATAATTTAAATAAAATGTTAATTATCGAATATGAGCTTCCTAAAAAATCAGATATTCCAAACTTGAAACAAGTGCAATATATTCAAACAAGAAAGGAATATAAGGAAACATATATTAAAGAATCAGAAATAAATAAAATTTATGAAGAAGCATTATATCAATTATGCTTATGTGTAAATTATGTATATATAGCATGGATAATTTAGGTTATATAGAAGGTATAGTATTTAATGGATATTTAACAGATATAAATAAAAGTAATGGTATAGAAGAAACAAAATGTTTAATATCATTACAAACTGAAAAATCAAAATTTATGAAAATTAATTTGGGAAATGTAGATGCAAAATTATGTTTTAAGAGTCTAAAAGGAATTGCAGGTGCAAAGTTAAGTGATTTGGTTGCAGTTGCACCAATAATTAATATAAATAATAGTGATAAAAGATTTATTGAATCACGTGAAATAGGAAATTCAATAAATGGATATAATCTTGCTTTAATGCATTGGGAAGATTTTGAATATTTAATTAGAGAAGTATTTGAAAAAGAGTTTTCAAAAGAAGGAGCAGAGGTAAAAATAACTCAGGCAAGTAGAGATGGAGGTGTAGATGCTATAATATTTGATCCAGATCCAATAAAGGGTGGAAAATATATAGTACAGGCCAAAAGATATACTAATATAGTAGGAGTTTCTGCTGTAAGAGATTTATATGGAACTGTTATGAATGAAGGTGCATCAAAAGGAATTTTAGTTACAACGTCTGATTATGGTAGAGATTCATATGAATTTGCAAAAAATAAGCCAATAACCTTATTAAATGGAGCTAATTTATTACATATATTAGAGAAACATGGATATGAGGCTAGAATAGATTTAAGTGAGGCTAAAATTTATATGAATTCATAGCGTTCGTATTAATTAGAAATATATAGGTGTGTCAAGCATAGAGGTTGTAGAACATGTGTTATCTAATAGCAAAGAAATTTAATGAAGAAGGCAGTTTAGTATTAGAAGTTGAGCAACGAAAAAGATTAGCATCATTATCTAAATATTTAACATTAACAACATTAGAACGTGGTGTTCAAATAGTAACATTAAATGACTTAGAAAGTTTTAAGGAATATTCTCCATATACATTGGTAAATGATGAAGTTGATTTTATAAGTAAAGTTGTTAATATGTAATATATTGAGACTAAAAAGAGATGAAATTTATTGGTGGATTTCAAAGGTCACGCTTCGCCTCCACCATAAAAAACACGATCATTTGTATGTGGCTTAAATAGCTGCTTACAGGTGGTCGTGTTTTTTATGGTTACGGGGTAGCGTTACAATCAAACCCACAGAAATCTAAAAATCTATAATTGCAGAAGAAATTGATAAGAACATAAAAAAAGCAAAATAAAGCTGATAGTGAAAAGAAGGCAGTATTGCTAAAACAAATAAATAAAGTTGAAGGTCAAATTAATAATATAGTAATTGCTATAACAAATGGATTTGTTCAAGAAGAGTTGAAAGCTAAAATGGATGAGCTTAAGAATAGGAAGAGTGAATTAGAAGCTAAGTTGTTAGAAATTGAGGATAAAGACATTAATCAAATCGTAACAGAAGCAGATGTAAGAAGCTTGTTAAGCAATTTTAGTGGCTATGTAATTAGCAGGAATGTTCCAGAATGCAAAAATTCATAAGAGACTTTGTAAAAGAAGTCATAGTGTATAAAGAACACATTGAAGTTATCTTCAATGTGTCTTTTTCTTTGCTCAAAAATAACGAAGGAGTTAAAGTTTTAACCCAAATTAGAAGGTATGATTTGTATGAGAGATATAGTCTGAGTTTCTATATTAAAGTAAGTTAACTCGATATATTTATTTAGGTTCCTATTATATTAAAAATTTATCATATGGACAAAATATGTCCGTATGGTAGTGATATATTTTAAGCATGTATATTGGAGGTATTGATAAATGGATATGTTAGATCAAGAATTTAATTATGTATATGAAATAAAAGATAACAACATGCATAACAATAATAGATGCTTAATTAAGAGTGAAATTAAACCAGAGGATATGAAAAACTTAATATTTTATATTCAATACAAGTATCAGAGCATTATTCCACAATCAGTATTAACAAGAGGTGAGATTAAAGAATTATTAATAAAGTGTTATGAAGTAGAGAATATTGATGATGTAAATACTGATGATATTATAAATTTACAAGAGAATTTTAAAAAATATTTTAATAAAGAAAAAGGGAAGAGCATAATTAATAATTTTTCTATATATGAAATCAAGGGATTAATACTAGAATTACAGAAAATAGTGTACTTAACAATAGAAATGTGGAGATGATTAAATTTACTTAAAGAAAAATAAGTTAACAGTATACAAAAATTAATATTTTAAGTAAAATATTGTTGAGGGAGCAATAAAAATGGAATTTGTAGAAGAAAATGATAAAAAAAGAGATGCAGATGAAGAAATATCAATTGAAAGGCTAACTATATATAGAATTCTTGATCTTTACAATTTAATCAATAAAGAAACTCAATTTAATAAAGGTGTTTTTGCAGAAGATTCTGGTGCTAGTGAAAGAACAGTTAGAAGAGACATTAAATGTTTAAATGATTATTTTAAACGTAACTATGAAAATAAGGGTTCCATTGGTGTGTATAGGGAAATAAACTACTGTCGTAAAGATAATGTATATAAAGTAAATTTGAGAGGAGATTGTGATTTTTCTGAAAGTGATATTTACGCTTTTACAAAAGTTATAATACAATCTAGAGCATTTACAAGTAAAGAAATAAGAAGAATATTAAGTATATTAGCGTCTCAAGTTAAGGATGCATCAGTTATTAAAGAGATAATTGAAAAAGAAGAACTTTACTATGTTGAGCCTCAGCACAAGAAAGATATAATTGATCTGCTTTGGATTATGCGAAAGAGCATCGAACGATGTAAACAAGTTGAATTTGATTATACAAGAGCTGATGGGAAAAAGAAACGTCATGTAGTAAATCCAATAGCAATAGTTTTTAATGAATATTATTTTTATATAGTTTCCGAAATTGAAAAGGGAAGCAGTAAAATTGAGATACCTTTTAGGGTTGATAGAATTAAAAATTATAAAGAAACTAATAAAAATTCTACATATCCTTATGGGAGATTTGAGGAAGAAAAATATAGAAAAAAGGTTCAGTTCATGTATACTGGGGATTTTAAAACTATTGAATTTGAGTTCTTTGGAGATTCTATAGAAGCAGTTTTGGACAGGTTGCCAACAGCAGAAATTATTGAGAAAACCGATAAGTGCTATAAAGCTAGAGCAGAGATTTATGGTGAAGGGGTAAAGAGATGGATTCTTTCACAAAAGGAATTTCTGAAAGTTACTAAACCACAGGAATATGTTGAAGAAATTAAAGAAACTATCAGAAGAATGTATGATTTGTATAATGTTTAAATTTAATACAATATTATATGATTATATTTATGCTTAATAAATATAATTATGATTAGTTTCTAAATTAGATAATTAGGAGAGAATATAAAATGGAATCACGTATTTTAGAGAATACAGATGATAGTTTAAATAATTTAGAATCAATAGCCTTACTAGGTTATGTTGTAACATGCAATAATCAAATTCATGTTTTTCAAGTACAAGAAATTAAAAAATATTTAGCAGAAAAAGAAATCAATGAAAAATTTGAACTGATCAATGATATTTTCAAATCAAAAGAAGAAACAGCAGTCACATTAGAAACAGCATTAGATTATTTTAGTAACGAAAATCAGAAAACTCAAAAAGAATTGTATTTATTAACCGTTATATTGAGTGAAATTGATGGATCTTTTGATAATGAAGAAAGAGAAATACTAAAAAAAATAAGAATAAGATCATGTCTAAGTGATGATATAATTGCTCAGTTAAATGATGAAGGAAAGAAAAAAGCACTAGATATAAGGAATGAGGAAATAGAGAAAACTAAACCTAAGGATGAAGAGATTTCGCTATATAATAAGATGAAAATTATTATTAGAAACTTTTTATTATTCATTAGGGGTAAATTGAAATTTAAGGATATAACTAAAATAGAAAATAGTAGATCTAATAAAGAATATTTTGCAGCCATAGAGAAAAGCATTGCAACAGGAAAAAATGATTTTAAATATGTGCAACCAATTTGTAATTCACTTTATAATAAGGTTAGAGAAGTAGGTGGAAAATTAAATTTAAATATTAATAATTTAAAAGATGATGTTAATATTTCAGAGGAATCAGTAAAGGTTATTGAAGGCTTTTCGGATTTGATGAATAAAACAGTATTGCAGCAGATGGAAGCTTTTGAAAAGGAATTTATAAAGAAAGAACGTACTCTTTCAGATTTTACGATTTCTTTAATCGGTAGAACAAAAGCAGGGAAGACAACTTTGCATAGTATTCTTACTGGCGGTGATAAAGCTGATATAGGTGTAGGAATGCAGCGAACTACCAGATTTAATAAAGTTTTTCAATGGAGAAAATTGAGAATCATAGATACTCCTGGTATAGGAGCAGCTGAAGATGGCGGCAGAATTGATGATGAGATTGCGGAAAGTATATTAAGTGAATCAGATATCATCTGTTTTGTGGTAAGTGATGATAGTATTCAAAAAGATATATTGGAGCTGTTAGAAAAAATTACTCAGCGTAATAAGCCTACAATTATACTTTTGAATCATAAAGAAAATATAAGAAATAATACTAAATATAAGCATTATATTACCAAGCCAAATAAATGGTTTGAGGATAAAGATGGAGTTTCTGGTCATATAAATAGAATTGAAAGCTATATAAAAACAAAGAAATTAAAAAATCTTGTTACTATATGTCCAGTGTTTCTTTTATCAGCTATTATGGCAGAAGAAGAAGAGTATAGCAAAGATAAATTGATTCTTAGACAAGCTTCTAAAATAGATGACTTTTTAAATGTGATGCAGAAAGCTGTAATTAATAAGGGCTGTATTAATCGAAGTCAGACAATTATAGATGATACGATTGGAATATATAGTTCATTATGCGAGGAGATAAAATATTCAAGTGATACATTGAAAAATCTGAAAGATAAGTTGGACAATAAAAGAGAACAGGCCTTAAAAAGAATTGATATAAGCAGAAATAATTTCGTTAATGATTCAGAAAAATACTTAAGAGACCAATATAAGATTTTAAAGAATCAGCTGACAGTACAATTTGCTGAAAAGTATTATGATGCTGATAATTTAAACGATAAGTGGAGCAAGTTTATTAAGGAAATAAGATTTGAAGAGGATTTAACTAGTAAGCTGAATGAATTTTCATTAAAATTTACTGATGATATCCATGAGGTGGTTAAAGAAATTTCCGAAGATATTGAAATATCATTAGAAAGTATTAACATTAATAATTTAACACTAAATTCAGAAGATACTTTTTCGTTTAAAGGGATTACAAGAATTTTAGGAAGTGCAATGTCTGCAATAGGAGCAGTGGCACTGTTTGTTTTAGAAAGCAATCCTATAGGCTGGATATTAACAGGAATTGGTATGGCTATTGGATTTTTCTCAGGATTCTTTAAATCTAAGGAACAAAAGAGGCAAGAAGCGATAAGTAACATAGTTAAAAAATTAAAAGATAATATAGAATCTGGTGAAGATAGCAGTATTAAAAAACAGATAGATAGTATTGAAAGTGAGTGCGAGAAAGTAATCAATAGTATCACAGAATTATTTGAAAATATAATAGGTGGAATTAATGAAATTGAAACTATAGTTAAAGAATTGACTGACATTTTTGATCAAGATATAGAGAAGTTAAATAAGCTATATGCTATTAGATTAATAGAGTATATAAACATGGAAAATAGTGATGAAAATATGATGGATATGGAAGACATAATAAGTGTCAGCAGAAAATATTCACAGTACATGAATATAGTTACTGATAAGAAACTAAATGTTAACTTAAAACTATTGGATAATTTAATACAGGACAATGTAACAATAAATAATATTTCGGAGGTCACAAATGAGTAATGTAATATTTGAAGCAGGTCAGTATTCTAAGCAAATTGATGAATGTATAAGTAAAGTAGGACAGATATATTTAGAAAACAAGTTTATCGAAGAAAATGATTTGCTTTTAGAAGATATAAAAAAGGTAAGTGAAAATGATAGAATTAAAGTGGTTTTTATAGGTCAGTATTCTGCAGGAAAATCTAGTATAATATCTGCTTTAACTAATAATAAAGATATTAAAATTGATGCAGACATAGCTACTTCGGAAGCTGCTGATTATAGCTGGGGAGCAGTAAATTTAACTGATACTCCTGGTTTATATACTGAAAACACAGAACATGATGAAAGAACTAAAGAAGCAATTAAGGTTTCAGATTTAATGGTATATTGTATTACAAGTGATTTATTTAATCAATATACTTTAGATGATTTTAAAAGGTTAGCTTATGACATGAAATTTAAAGATAAGATGTTTTTAGTTATTAATAAGATGTCTAAAGAAGCTGGCGAATATGATGAATTAACTAAAAATTATACTATTACTCTTAATAAATCATTGGATTCCCATAATATTGATGAATTTGAACATTGTTTTATTGATGCCAAGGACTATAGAGAAGGCGTGGAAGACAATGATAAAGAATTAATTGAGTATAGTAAATTTGAAATACTTATTAATAAACTTAATGATTTTATTAAAAGAAAAGGACAGTTAGGAAAGCTAGACACGCCTATAGTTGTTATTAAAAACTCCATAGATAATGTGCTGCTTAAATTAGTTGAGGATGGAAAGAATAAGAATTATCTTATAGTTTTAAATAGAATGTCAAAGAGAGTATCAGCACAGAGACATAAAGCTAAAAATGATGCTTATAGTATCATGAGGGCAGAGCTTAATAGAATTGTGGACAAGGGCTATGAAATATCGCAGAAAATAGGAGTTGAAGAGGTTGATTTTTCAGAAAATGACCTTAATGAATTAATAGAAGATGTTTGCAATAATATTAATGTTCAGTTACAGGAAAGTGTTGAAGAAAACATCAATGAATTAAATGAGCAAGTTAAAGATGTATTAGAAAGTGAGCCAGCACAACATTTTATGAATGATGTAGAAGCTAGCAGCAAAGGCGGATTTAATATATTTAAGAGTAAGGAAAAGAAAAATAGTAAAATTCAGTTTGATGCTTTAAATGATATTGTCAGCAAAATATCAAACGGTACAGTAAAATTAGCTACTAATGGAGCATCAAAAGGTGCGAATGTACTATTTAAATCAACAGATGCTGCTGGTTCAACAGTTCATAAAAGTGTAACTGCTATAGGTAAAAAGCTTGGGGTGAAATTTAAACCTTGGCAGGCAGTAAACATAAGCAAGAATATAGCTAATGTGGCTGAAATGGCAGGACCAGCATTAGCAGTATTTAGTTTTATTTACGATGTTAAGAAAACTATTGATGAGGAAGCTAGATTAAATAAAATAAAAACAGCTCAGTATGAATATAAACAGAGTTTTATCAATATAAGAGATGAGTTAGAAAAACAATATTCTGATGAAGTAAACAATTATCTTAATGTATTTACTGAAACATGCGAAATGATAGATAAGGAAATAAATAATATATCTAATGATAAGAAAAATAAATCAGAGGCGAGTATGGAATTACAGAAACAAAAAGAAATTTTGTCTTCTATCCAAGATAAAATTTATAAGAGATAAATTATTATTACAAAAAGATTTTTGTGATTAATACAGAAAAAATATTTTGATAATTAAAAAAGCATATGTTTATTATTAAAATTTGTACAGATATAATGACTGAATAATATTTTAAAGTGGTGGATTTCAAAGGTCAAGCCTCGCCTCCATCATAAAATCCACGACCATTTGTATGTGGCTTGAATAGCTGCTTACAGGTGGTCGTGTTTTTTATTAATCAATTAAGAAGTAAAGGTCAAATTTAATTTAACGAATATAGAAATAGATATGGTTAATAAATTATTATTCACTACAAGGGGGATAAAATGCTAAATAAGATTAAAAAATTAGTAGTAGAGAACAAGGAAACAATATTAAAAACTGGTATATCAGTATTGAAGTATAGAAATGAGATAACTTCAATTTTAAAAAATGTAGAGTGGGATGACATAACCAAAGGCCAAATTGTTGTCAAAGAGGAAATGCTTAATAATGAAATTAAAAGTATGTTACTTAGTAATTTAGATGCTCAGACTAAAGATAATAAGATTGATATAAAAGATATTAATGTTGAGATTGAAGATGGCCATATTATTTTAAATATAAATGCCAAATATATGTTTTTGGATATTAAAAGGCAATATAAAATTACAATTAATAGTTTTGAGTTTAATAAATATGGTCGTAAGGTTGAATTAGAGTATGAAGAATCGCGTAACCTATTTGATAATACAGGAGGGTTAGCTTTGTTAAGTAAAAATTTATACCTTATTTTTATAACTGTGAGTTTTAAACTATTCTTTGGAATGATAGAGCAAACTCAAATCAATAGAGTATTATCTAATAAAGCAGGTATTTTACACAAGGATAGAAAGATTACAGTATTCTTAGATGAAATACCATATTTCAATGAATTAAAAGAGAAGAAAATAATGGGGAAAAGTATTTTAGATTTTATTAATATAGAACTATCTGAATGTAAAAACCATAAATTGATATTCAAAGTAAAGCTAAATGAATAATGTCTTAATGTTTTCGATTATGTTTATTGTGTAGTATAGAATACAAAATTACAGCTGGGAGAGATTATATTGATAAAAGACTATCTAATTCCTTATAGAATAGTAATTAAATTACTAAAAAGCATGAAATTAGACAGGAGGTAGATGATTTCATGCCAAAACCATATGATCCTAAATTTATTTTAGCTACGTGTAGACTAAATGATGGTGAAAATAAAGGAGAATTCAGTAAAGAAACTCAAAATGATTTGCATAATAAAAGATTTGTATTTGAAGATTTAAGTGGGGGATATGTGAATTATTACGAGGCAAATAAAGATGGAGATAAAGTATTTAATGATATTAAATAAAACAATGATAATATCATTGTTTTATAATAGCTAAATAGTTATTAAAATTTATTATTAGTATTTCAATTAATGTATAAAAATATAACTGGAAAGCAAATTTTCGGTTATATAAACAAACATAATTTATAATTCACACAAAATTTTTGACATTCTCGGTTACAATAATTAATGCCACTTTATTCTTTGGAATATTACATTGTTAATGGAGATATTCTTCCTATAAGATTATCTGTATAGGCTAGTTTTCCATCCACAGTTATTACAACAGCACCCATACCATTAATTCTATTAACTCTATGAATAATTGAAGTAGCATCTAATCCGAACAATTTTGTAGTATATATATCGCAGTCCAGGGATTTATTAGCAATAATAGTTAAAGAAGCTATATTACTTTCTATTGGGTAGCCTGTTTTGCTGTCAAATATATGGTGGTATTTACTTCCATCCTTTTCAAACACTCTCTCATATATTCCTGAGGTTACAACGGATTGATCTTTTATTTTGACAAGTGCCACCGCATTTCCTCTTGGTAGAAACGGATTTTGTATTCCCACATTCCAGTCACCGCTGTTTGATGGTGATTCTCCAAAAACGAGAACATTACCTCCCATATCTACCATAGCTGAAACAGCCCCATTTTCCTTAAAGAATTCCATAACTTTATCTGCAAAATAGCCCTTAGCTATGGCTCCAAGGTCTATTTCAATGCCTTTTTTCAAGAAATACACGGTCTTTTTTTCATCATCTAGTTCTATATTTTCAGGATTTAAAAGTTCCAGTACCTTTATTATAGTTTCTTTCTCTGGTACATGTACCTCCTTAAAACCTATTCTCCATAATTTTATTAATGGCCCTATTGCAATATTTAAATATGTATTTTCACATAAACTATGTTTTATACCTATTTTTATCAGCTCATAAAGTTCCTCATCCACTTTTTGAGGAGCCAAGGAAGCTGTTTTTTTAAGCATTGCGAGCTGTGAGTTATCACTGTTGGCACTAAAGACTTCTTCATAATGAATCAGCATGCTGCATGCCTTTTCTAAAAGTTTTTCAGTAACATCTCCCTTTACATACAGAGAGATTTTTGTTCCCATAAGATATATTATCTTTGTATACTCATTCATTGTGCTCTCCTATATTGTAATTATTTTGCCCATGAATTAGAAATGCATCTATAAGGTCTTTATCAATACCAGTTAGTTTTCTTTCACTATGATATGCCATAAAATAATCTAAACTCAGTTCATCAATTGGAATTTGATATATATTGTATTCAGATGGGCACTCCTTTACATAGATGCTTTCTGGTATAAAGGTCAGTCCTAAATTACTAGCTGCAAGGTTACGTACAGTGTTGATTTGGGTGCTTTCCATTATGATTTTTGGTTCCACCTTATAAACGCTTAATAACTGATCTATCTGCTTTCTTATAGCAGAACCCTTGGAAGTAAGTATCAGCTTTTGAGACAATATATTGGTTATGTCGATAGTTCCTTCTGGAATAATGGCGACGTCTTTCTGATATAGATCACAGCAGCGAGGAATAACAGCACGGTATCCGTGTCTGCCCCAGGTAATGGAGTTTAAGTTCGGAGAAATATTTCTTGAATTTTGTCCAATCCAAAAATCCAATTCACCATTCTGAATGAGTTTCTCATTTTTTTCTGGTAAAGCCTCTGAAAGCTCTATTCTACAGTTTGGATGTATATCCAAAAACTTTGGTAAAAAAAGAGGTAAAAGGTAGGTTCCAAGGCTAGGAAGCACTCCTATCTTTATAACCTTGCTATCTATATCTGACACAGCTGATATTTCCCTAATCAGCTTAGCATAATTATTTTCTATTGAAGTTAAATACTGATAATATATCTTCCCCTGCTCGGTTAATCGATATGGCAGCTTGTTACGACTTATAAGCTCACAGTTTAACTGACTTTCTACTCTTTTAATAACCTGAGTCAAGTGAGGTTGAGAAATATAAAGTGATTTGGCAGCCTTGCCATAATTACTGTACTTTAAAATGGCATCAATATAATACAAAATATCCTGAGAGTAGTATTTTGACATTTAATTCATCCTTTTGTTAAATAATTAACTTATTTATTCTTGTGTTTGATTATAACAAATATGTTATCAAACTTCAATAAATAACTATTAGATATAATATACTTGGCATGTTAAAATTATATCAAACACTTAGTAAAATTATGAAATTTTTAAATACAGAAAGGGGATTACTATGAAATATTTAGCAATTGTAGGCACTAATTCAGACGTGTCAACTAATCGTATGTTGCTTCAATTTATGCAAAAGCATTTTTCGAGTGAGGCAGAGATAGAACTATATGAAATTAAGGAGTTACCTGCTTTTAATGAACCAGAGGATTCTGATGTTCCTGAAAAGGTAGCAGAATTATCTGATAAAATTTTAAAAGCAGATGGAGTAATAATAGCAACTCCAGAGTATGATCATGCAATACCTGCGGTTTTAAAGAGTGCTCTTGAATGGATTAGTTACACTAGTCAAGCACTTACTGATAAGCCAGTTTTAATAGTAGGAGCTTCTCTTGGTACACTTGGTTCATCTCGTGCACAAGCACATCTTAGACAAATACTTGATTCACCTGAGCTTGCGGCTAGAATCATGCCAAGTAGTGAATTCCTCTTAGGAAAATCACAAGGGGCATTCGATAGTTCAGGAAATCTTACATATTCAGATAAGCTAGCAGAGCTTGATGAAATTTTTAGAGAGTTTCTTCTATTTACAGATATTACATCAAAACTTTTAGCAGAAAAAGTTTTAAATAAAAAAGTTAAAAAATTCACTTGGGAAGAGTAGGAGGATTAATATAAATGAAATTTATAGCAATTGTTGGAACTAGTGCAAAAAGATCATATAATCGTAAACTACTTCAGTTTATGAAAAAATACTTTGACTTAAAGGCAGAAATAGAAATACTGGAGATTACAGATGTTCCTATGTTTAATCAATCTGATAATCAGTCTTCAAGTGAAGTTATACAGATGTTCAATGATAAGATTACAGCAAGTGATGGTGTTATTATAGCTACTCCTGAGTATAATCACTCAATTCCATCAAGTCTTAAAAGTTTAATTGAATGGCTAAGCTTTGATCTTCATCCACTTGCTGGAAAACCAGTAATGATCCTTGGTGCTTCTCTTGATTCTCAAGGTTCTTCTCGTGCACAGCTACATCTTCGTCAAATATTAGATGCACCAGGTGTTGATGCAAATGTAATGCCAGGATATGAGTTTTTACTTGGAAGTGCAAATAAAGCATTTGATGAGGAAGGAAATCTAAACAATGAAAGAACAATAGATTTCTTAGAAATATGCTTCCTACGTTTTATGCGTTTTGCAAAGATTTCAAATCAACTAAACGAAGAAGAAGAGTTTACTTTTAAACCAGGAGTATATGAGGTAAGTGCAATTGGTCATAGTGGAAGTCTTCCAATGAAAGTATCCTTCAGTGAGGACAGAATAGAAAGTATAGATATAAATACAGATGGAGAGACAGAAGGACTTGCAGATGTAGTTTTTGTAAGAATTCCAGATAAAATAATTGAAGGACAAACATTAAATGTTGATGCTCTTTCTGGTGCTTCTGAAACTAGTAATGCTGTATTAGATGGTGTAGCCAAAGCAGTTAAGCTTGCTGGAGTTAACCCTGACATACTTAAGAGACGTCCAAAGCCTGCTAGCAGCTTAATCAAAGAAGATGAAGAATATACTTGTGATGTGGTAGTTGTAGGCGGAGGCGGTGCCGGACTAAGTGCAGCTGCAACAGCACTTCAGAATGGTTCAAGTGCTATTGTTCTTGAAAAATACCCAGCAGTAGGTGGGAATACAATACGTTCAGGTGGTCCTATCAATGCTGCAGATCCAGAGTGGCAGATCAAGTTTGAAGAAAATAAAGGAGAAAGACATACAATTGAAGAACTACTAGATACAGATGAGAGCTTAGTTCATCCAGAATACATAGATGATTTCCGTGCACTTAGAAAAGAGTTTTCAGAGTACAAGAAAAAGTTTGAAACACAAAAAGGACATCTATTTGATTCGCCATTACTTCACAGAATGCAAACATATTTTGGTGGTAAAAGAACTGATCTTAATGGTAACACAATATATGGCCAATATGACCTAGTAAAGATACTTACTGACAGAGCTTTAGAAAGTGTTAAATGGCTAGAAGATATAGGGGTTGAGTATGATAAGAGCATAGTATTTGCTCCAGTTGGCGCACTTTGGCGTCGTGGTCATAAGCCTACAAAAAGCCATGGTTCATCATTTATACTTGCACTAACAAAATATGTACAAGATAATTCAGGAAAAATCATTACTGATAGTCCGGTAAAAGAATTTATCATAGAGGATGGTGAAATAAAAGGAGTTATAGCAACTGGTGTCAATGGGCAAAAGATAACTGTTCATGCAAAAGCAGTAGTCCTTGCAAGTGGCGGTTTTGGTGCGAACACAAAGATGCTGAAAGAATACAACACTTACTGGAGTGAAATAGCTGATGATGTAAAAACTACCAATTCATATGCTATGACTGGTGATGGAATATTACTTGGTAAAACTGTAGGTGCAGCACTTACAGGAATGGGCTTTACTCAAATGATGCCTGTAGCTGATCCTGAAACTGGTGAATTATTCAGTGGACTTCAAGTACCTCCTGAAAACTTTGTAATGGTAAACAAAGAAGGAAAAAGATTTATTAATGAATTCTCTGGAAGAGATGTTTTAACAAAAGCTGCTATTGACCAAGGTGGTTTATTCTACCTTATAGCTGATGAGGAAATAAAGAAAACCGCAGCTAATACAAGTCAAGAAAAGCTAGACCGCCAGGTAGAAGCTGGTACTCTATTTAGAGCAGATACCCTAGAAGAGCTAGCAGTAAAAGTTGGTATGGATCCTGCAATTCTTGTAGACACTATTAATAAATATAATTCATATGTTGATGCAGGATTTGATCCTGAATTCCATAAGGATACATTTAGCTTAAAAGTTGAGAAAGCACCGTTTTATGCTACTCCTAGAAAGCCAGCAATCCATCATACAATGGGTGGACTTAAGATAGACACTAAAGCCCATGTATTAGACGAAAATGATAAACCAATTAAAAATCTTTATGCTGCTGGAGAAGTTGCTGGAGGTATCCATGCAGGTAACCGTCTTGGCGGTAATGCATTAACTGATATATTTACCTTCGGAAGGATTGCTGGTAAAACTGCAATTGATGAAATGAAATAGTGAATGTGCCTAATTAAAATAAAAAATTTCAGTTTCCCATTCTGGCCTAAATAGCTGAATGCATAAACTGTCAAGGAGCCATATACAAAGACTAAGAGCCGATGATACGCATAAATAAAAATGCGGTTATAGGCTCTTTCTTTTTGACATTCTCTTTTTTTGCACTTTATATCTTTGTAGGATTTCAAATAAGTTAAACTTTTGTTCCTTTGAAAGCCTGATTATAAATTCACTATTCAATTTTTAATTATTTGCGTATAGAAGTTATACAATAGGATCTGGAATTACATTGTTTTATGTTATGGCATTTTTTCTTAACGTAGGATTAATTATGTTGGGAAACCTTGATTCAAATTTATTAATTATGCCTACAGTCATTACTTTAACCATACTTTGCATAGCATGGCCATAGCTTACTAAAGTGGTTCTTTCAGCTATACCAAAAAAGAGATAAATAATATAACTTTGAATGAAAATATTCAATATAAAATTATAAATGTATACCTATATTTTCAATAGTGGATTTCAAAGGTCACGCTTCGCCTCCACCAAATAAGAACTAGAATTTTAATACAATGCAAAGCCATTAATTTCAGTGGCTTTCAGTGTTTTATGGGACAAACTGTTATAGAAAACTTTAAGTTTTGAACTTAAATTTATAGAGTTTTATGTTGGACATGCACACCCCTAACGTTTTTGGAATTAGGGGTGTGCATTTTTTGTTGGGGTGTGCACTTTTTAGCGCAAATATATATGGGAAGTGACAATATAAAGAAAGAGTTGATGAAATAATAAAAGTTATAAAAAAGCAGGAAGGCTTGCTCACAGAATTTGATGATAATATATTTAATGCGTTGATTGATAGAATTGAGGTTCTTGAGTCAACGCATTTTGTTTTTGTATTGAAAAATGGGATGAGAGTTGAAAAAATGATATAAATAAAAGCTTAAAAAATTAAATAAAAATTTAAAAAATTATTGTACAAATTATTAAAATAGCATATAATAAATATAGATAATATATTATCTCGTGAGTTGGACACGTACTCATTCTAACCGATTTGTTTATGCATATTGCATATGAATGCTTATATCGTCTCGCTAGTGGCTGTATAAGAGTAGAACCCGCAATAAAATACAAATATGTGTTTTATTACTAGTATAAAATTAGAAATGCAATATAAAACACCTTAATATTAGGTGTTTTATTTTTTAGGTGAAAATATGGACAACCTGTTAGAGATAATAGAATCTGATTATGCGAAATTTTATGGGAATGAATACATTTTTTATTTGAAAAATAATATAACTATAAATTTAAAATTTAAAAAAGAAAATTTACCTCATTTAATTGGATTACATAAGTTAAGTGAATGTTATTCTGAAATAAGACAAATGGAAGATAAAAATGATCATACTATTACCCCTAAAAATATATTTGAAATTCTTAGAGCTCATAATATAGATTATGATAATTTAAAAAGCAGTTCAGGATGGACAACTCATTTGCAGAATAGAATGGAAAATTTCACTTATAAAAAACTTGATTCTATACTTAGAAAAGCGACTATGTTTGGGTTTATATATGAAGAAGGTAAAACAAAAAATACAAAAGCAAAATATGTTTTAATAGATAAAATTCAAGAATTATTTTTACAATTTTACATAGGTTACGATGAAAAAACAAAAGAATACTTTCCTAATTCATATGTACCTAATAATGAAAAAGATCCTAATTTAAGTAGAGATACATTGAAAATTATTAGAACTGAGATATATAATGAAACACCTTCAGAAAGAGTTAAAATTGAAACTATTGAGCATGAGAAAATAAGAGAACTTACTCAATTAATAAAAGAAAATTTAACATCGTATAATAATAAAAATAATCAGATGTATAATTTGATTAAAGAAGATAAACCTAATGAAGATATGCTTAAGGAAATTAATAGTTTAATTGCAGAGATCATTAAATCTTATAAAGAGTTAGCTGAATATGTTAATATAGATATTTTCTTGAATAATAAATCAAATGGTAAATTAAAAAGATTTTTGGAATCAGCAAGAATTATTCCAATAAGCTGAGATTAATGTACATATTTATATTGAGGTGATGTATATGTTTTATAAAAACCAATTAGCAGAAGAGGTTACTAAATATTTAAGTATAATACAAGCTTATGTACATATGCAGAATTGTAAGGGATTATTTGATATTAATAAGTATTGTGAAGATGTATTTTGTGGCTTATTAAATATAGTCTGTGATTTAAATTTAATTAACTTAAATAGAATTGATTATAATTTTCCAGCTGTTGATTTAGGCGACTATAATAGACGAATTTGTTTTCAGGTTACATCAACAAATGATATTAGTAAGATTCGATACACTGTAGATAAATTTATAGAAAAAGAGCTAAATAAAGATTTCGATAATTTATTTATATTCATTTTAGGAAATAAGAAAAATTATACAGCGGATATAAATACAGGTGAAAACTTAGTTTTTGATATATCAAAAAATGTTATGGATATTTCTGATTTAGCAATTGCTATTAATGATTTTAAAGATGATAAAATTAATGCTGTTTTAGGATATTTAAAAAGCACTGTAATGTTGAATTTTACTGATGATTATAGAGATAAGGAATTATTTAATTCTTTTAATAATGCAATTAGGAATTGCATTAAGCTTTTGCGTGATTCTGAATATGATTTTGCTTTTACACCTACACCTGAAAATTTGATTAGTGAATTTCAAGCAATAATTAATGAATGGTGCTTTCCAGATAAAAAATTTTCAATGCAAATATTAGAAGACAATAAGAATATTATTATTAATTCTATGAACGAAATAAACAGTTATTTAAAATCGCCAATATATTTTCAGTATCATCCTGTTGATGGATTTATAATGCCTAAAAAAGACCCAGAAAGAAAACTATTTAATGAAATGCAAAATACTACATTTAATCTGAGAAAAATTATAATTGAAGCTCATAATCAAATGTGTGAACTATTAATACAATAATTTAGTGTAAAAAGTATATATAATTTAGTAAAATATCTCTCTTTCACTGCCTCAAGGCACGCTGAGACAGTTGTGAAGCTAGTTAAGAAATAGGCTTATATCAAAGGGTTTCGAGGTTTTTAGAAAATTTCATAATGTGTTTTATATGTTCCCCAAAGTTACTTTGGGGAATTTTTTTGTTTAGGGGGTCTAACTTTTACGCAGAATTAATGGTTTTGAGTATTTGTATGAGTTTTGCGAAATTGTTTATGGAGAATAATATAGTTTAAGTCTCTGTACTGGTGGATATATTTCGATAGATATCTCATGTGGAGACAGTAGTAAAGATGTCACGAAAAGATAAATAAAAGTGCTTGAAGCACTGATAAATAAAGGATTTCCAGAATTAGAAGTAACGCTGCTAGTTTTATGGTGGTATGTTTCTGATTCGGAAATTCTTGTTTTTGTGTTGAAAGGAAACATATCAGTAAGTGGGAAAGTTGTATAGTTTAGTAGGCAGATTAGATGTTGGGAGCCTGAGTAGTTGATTTAGATGTAATAATTTTTGAGTGGCCTAAATTGATAACAGAAAACAATCCCACTAGAAAGAGTTCTGTGGGATTGTTGGGACAGTAGATAGTTTTGTGTAAAAAACAAAACTATCTACTGTTTTTTTACATAATCAGTTGGTAGTTTTAGAATAATATACATAAAGAATAAAGGAGGAATATGTATGTCAAAACCAATTGATGATGACTTTGATTACAAAGCTGAGGTAAAGAAATGTAAGACTATCGATGATGTCATGGGTAAAAATGGTTTAATTCAAAGATTAGTTAAAGATGTGTTAGAAAATATTTTAGAAGGTGAAATGGAAGAACACCTTGGAAGAAATAAATATCAAAGAGCAGAAACTAATGATTCTACAAAAAAGAATTATCGAAATGGATATAGTACCAAAAATCTTAGAAGTTCCTTCGGTGACGTCGATTTAGACGTACCAAGAGATAGGAATGCTGAATTTGAGCCACAAATTATAAAGAAATACGAAACTGTGTGTACAGAATTAGATAAAAAGGTGATTTCTCTTTACGCAAAAGGAATGACCACAAGTGATATTCAAGCAGAAATAGAGGACTTATATGGAATAACAATATCACCTTCTATGGTATCTAGAATTACAGATAAAGTTATGGAAAGTGCTGTTGAGTGGCAAAATAGATCACTAGATAAAGTTTATCCAATAGTGTATTTGGATGCTATGTATTTCAAGGTGCGAAGCAATGGAAAGATTATGAATAAAGCTGTTTATATATGCTTAGGATACAACATGCAAGGATACAAAGAAATTTTAGGAAGTTGGGTAGATGAAGCTGAGGGTGCTAAGTTTTGGTTAAAGATATGCACTGATCTTAAAAATAGAGGCGTACGAGAAATCCTTATAGCATGTATGGACGGATTAAAGGGGTTACCAGAAGCCATTAAAACTGTATTTCCATCAGTTAACATTCAAACATGTATTGTTCACCAAATAAGAAACTCAGTTAAGTATATAGCATCAAAAGATAAGAAAGAATTTATTAAAGATTTAAAATGTGTTTATAAGGCTTCAACTGAGGAACTTGCGCTAGCGCAGCTCGATAATTTAAAGGATAAGTGGGGAGATAAATATGCTATTGTAATAGATTCGTGGTATAACAATTGGAGTCACCTATCAACATTCTTCACTTTCTCTCCTGAAATAAGAAAAATGATATATACAACTAATACGCTTGAAGGATTTAACAGACAAATACGTAAGTATACTAAATCAAGAACTGTATTTCCAACCGATGAATCTTTAAGTAAATGTGTTTATCTAGCTACTATGGAAATTATAGAAAAGTGGACTCAACCAACACCAAATTGGGGTCGTACTTTAGCAGAATTATCAATAGTATTTGAAGAACAATTAAATGATGAATTAGCTTAATAGCTTGTACTTTTTGCTAAACTTTATGTATAATATCTGATTTTTCACTAATACTATAAATGGATATAAAACATATTTTTAGCATTTACTAAAAATAAAAAAATATTACTGGACCATAAAATTTCCAGTAATATTTAAATAACAAATATACTAATAACACAAAATTATCTAGAGTCCCGGATTGTTTTCTATTTATTTAGTATAAGAAGATTCTTCGATTTCTTTTAGTGTCTTACCATCTGCAGATTTCCATTCAATAAGACCATTTGCGTGACCACCTATTACGAAGGCCGCGGCATATGATGGACTACGAAAGAGAACATTCTCTTGCAAGATTCCATTGGCATCTATTTTGGAAGTTTCTCTAGTTTTCTTAATTGCACTTGGTATACTTTCAGAGTCAATAGTTTCAATGTGACTTCCTGCCATAACAACAAACCCTTCATTGGTTTGCTTACAGCTAGCCTCAATGATATGACCACTTTTACGACTTTTACGTTTCATGCATAGAACTAATTCTTTATGTTCATCAGGTTCTATAGTTGCAGTCATTTTCACAACTTCATCAAGTGGTTCAAAGACCTTATGACCAAGAGTACCCATAATAATTTTTGCATAGTCAATAAACTCTTCCAGTTCACTTTCTTTTTCCTCTGTAATATTCCCTGGAGTAGGATCATTACCGTTTTTAACAATATATCGTTTTGCCTCATTAGCAATGTTACAGAAACGATTCTCAAGATAGCTTATTTCTGTTGGTCCAAATGAATTGTTAGAAGTAGTAAAAACTACAGACTCAGTCCAATAGTCTTTGTCTGGATTACGCTTATGTTCGTAAAGGCGGTATAGAATTCCTTCACCATTCTTTCTTGCACCAGCCTGCCCGATATAAACCATGTTGTCACCTGTTTGCTCAGAAGTGCCAAATAGGAAATAGACACCGCTTTGTTTTAAATCGTCACGTTCTTTACATTTATCTAGTTCGGTACGTGGAATCTTATATGCAATTCCTGTCCAGTTAGCAAGTGTACACTTCATACGTCCACTTGCATTTCCATCCATAAGGAAGAGATTAATACTTTTACCTCGTGTTGCCATTCTACACCTCTCTATTCTATAGTGATTTGTCCGTTCATCAGCATTGGTAATAGCCAGTTACGGAGAGAGAGTAATTCTTTATTTTCATTCTTTACTTTAAGCATCTTATTAAACATAGGTGTAATAATGTTTTGAAATTTATTATAAATAAATTTGTTGTAAGCAATATATAAGTTTTCAATAGAAGCAGAAGCATGTAATATATTAGAACCAGTGGCATACTTTTTTATGATTAATTGAATATAATCAGAATTGAAAATAGAAAAAATAACAGCATTATTTAGTTCATTTTCCAAATCATATATTTTTCTGATTCCCGTAGAATACCCACCCGAAAGACCAAAATCTAGCTTACCAACAGTTCCATCAAATGAAACACAAATATCTAAAGGAGATAAGATTTTTCCACAAAGCAATTCTTCATTTGTATAATTTGTGCAATCCGAGTTCAAATCACTAACTCGATAAAAGGGAACATACCCATTATATTGAGTATTTGAATAGTTATCAGCGCCTACTTCTATTCCGCGTTCAAATGCAAAACGTTGGCTAAGAGCCATTGTATTCCAACCATCAGGAATGTTTGTCTTTAATTCTTGGTCCCAAACCATCTTACCACCACTTGACTTGTACGGTTTACCATTCTCATCTGGAAAGTCAAATTGTGTAAACCAAAAATCGTATATCGATTTAGAACTTGCTTTAAGTTTATCAATTATTAACTGGTTTATAGATATTTTCTTATCAAGAGTTCCTAATATGTTTGCAATTTTATTTTGTATAGTTAAATCAGGCAAAAGAATCGTTACAGATTTAAGTATATCAGTATTTAAAGAGGCCATTGTTGAACCAACAGCGGAATCATTGATCTGCTTTTTCACTTGATTAAGCATCAAATAGTAGGATATATATTGAGGATTAATCCCATCATGTAATCTAACACGGATACAATCGGAACCTTGCATCCAGCCATCATGCTGTTTTTTTATCAAACAATGCCTATCAACAGAACCTTTTCTGCCAAAAACAATATCCCCTTCATGGATAAGATGTTCAGATAATCTTTGGCATACTGATTCAGGAACATAATCTAAATTATTTAATATTAAATTACCATAACCGATATTTTTTACATTAATAATTGGAGTACCTACTAGGGAGTATTCACTAGCTTTTAGTTGAGTTTCAAATGGGCCCGTTTTTAGTTGTGCAATATCACCTAATTTACATTTATTCATAGTTAATTCGCTCCATTTGAATTAATATTTCCTTTTCTATGTCTTTGCCCATATCAAATAATTCTCTTAAATCATTCTTGAATTGTAACATTTTTGTATTAAATTCATCTTTTGTTATATCTGCATACTCTACTTTTACATGGTAATATTGACCTGCACTGAATGAGTAATTTTTGTTTTCTAATTCAGTATAAGAAACCAAAGTACTTAAGTTATCTATTTCTTGGCGAGTATTAAAAGTCGTAATAATATCTTCAACTTCAGTGTGGCTTAAAACGGTTTTTTGATTTTTACCATCTTCTTTGATTTTTATTCCAAGCTTTGAAGCATCCATAAGCAATGCTTTGTCATCCGAATTATCACTATCAATAAAAATAATTGAAACATTAGTTCCTGTTGTAGCAAAAATGTTAGATGGCATTGATATAACACCTCTTAGCATATGCTTATCAATCATTTGTTGTCTTATTTTCTTCTCAATTCCAGATTTCGCAGTTAGGAACCCTGTAGGAACAACAATTGCTGCTTTGCCGGAATCTTTGAGAGAGTATAAAATGTGTTGCAAAAACATTAAATATACAGACATAGATTCTTTTTTCTTATTTGGAATGTTTGGAACGCCCGCCCAATGTCGTCAACTTAAAGAAATATATAAAATTAATAAAAAAAACACTTGACAATAATTAGAAAAAATGAAGCCTCGTTATAGATATTAAATTTATAGCGAGGTTTGATTTTATGAAAAATATTAAATTATTATCCCAAATTTTAAAGAAAACAAATAAATTAATTATTTCCAATGAGTTTAAAGAAGCGTATAGCTTAGGTAATTCATTTTCAAGAAAAAGAAAATTATCTTTTTCTAATGCAGTACATTTTATTTGCTCCGCATTACGAAAATCTATGGCTACAGAAATAAGTAATTTCATTGAAGAGCATACATATTTAGATTTTCCTTGTATATCAAAACAAGCATTTTCTAAAGCAAGACAAAATATTTCCCCTGAAGCATTTAAAGAATTATGCAGATTATTTGTTGATTCTTTTTATAGCTCAACAAACAATTTAAAAAAGTGGAATGGATTTAATGTTCTTGCTGTCGATGGAACCTCTTTGCAAGTTCCTGATACAATTGAATGTGGTGAATATTTTGGATTAAGTAAAAATCAAAATAAAGTACAAACTGCTATTGCGTCGGCGTCAGCCTTATATGATGTATTAAATGATATAATAATTGATGCGTCTGTAACTAAATTTAGAACTAGCGAAAGAGAAATGGCCAAACAACATATAAATACACTTAATAATGAAAAATTACTCAATAATAGCATTGTAATTTTTGATAGGGGCTATCCTTCTTATGATATGTTTGATTATTTAAACGATAGAAATTTATTTTTCTTAATGAGAATATCATCTTCATTTAAGATAATACAATCTATTTCTTCTGAAGATTGTATTTTTGAATATAAATCAAAAGGAGAATTGAAAAAAGTAAGAGTTATAAAAATAAAACTTTCTGCTGACACCACAGAAATATTAGTAACTAATATATTTGATGAAATTATTACTCCTAATCAATTTAAAGAATTGTATTTTCTTAGATGGGGAGTTGAATGCAAATATAAAGAACTTAAAAGTAGTATTGAAATAGAAGAATTTTCTGGAACTAAGCCAATTGCAATTGAACAAGATTTTTATGCATCTATTTATATATCTATGGTTGCAGCACTTATAAAGAAAGATGCCGACGCTGCAATAGCAAATAAAAATAAAGATAAAAATTTAAAATCAGAATATCAAGCAAATAGAAATTTTATATTATGTGACGTTTTGAAGAAGATAATAGTTATGATGGTAAAGCCTATTTCAGGAAAAAGAATATTAGAACATATATTAGAAAAAGCTAAAAAAATACGCTCACAAATACGTCCAAACCGTAATTGTGAGCGAAAAAACAAGCACCCAAGGAAAAAGCATCATTCTCAAAGGAAATCTTGCATATAAGTTTGTAAAAACTAAATATTTCCAAAATTCTACTTTTGCCAGTAGGTTTATTAATTATACCATTTTTTAAGAAATATAGCATACGCTATTCGAAATTTGTAGTAATTTTTTCATTACTATTTTACTAAGTTGACGACATTGAACGCCCGCCCAGAACCTTTCTTTGAAGTTATCACCTGCTAAAGTATCGCGGTTGTCGCTAAAATCTACATTAAAAGGTGGATTTGAAACAATATAATCAAATTTCATCAAATCATTTTTTTGTCTATTCAAGTGCTGTGGCGCAAGTAGAGTATCTCCATGAACCACATTTCCAAGTGAGTGTACAAGATTATTCAAAATTAGATTCAAACGAAGAAATTCACTTGATTTCTGAGAAATATCCTGTGTAAATATGGTACAGTTTTCCTCACCAATTTCGTGTGCAAGAGCAAGGACAAGTGTACCAGATCCAGCTGCTGGATCATAAACTGTAACATTTTGGGCCCCTTCAGGCACCATAATACGCGCAATGATACTAGCAATAGAATGAGGTGTATAATATTCTGCATATTTACCGAAGTCTTTGTTATAATCTTTAATTAGATATTCAAATACTGCTGCGAAGAAATCGTATTTCTGTTTAAACGCTTCTTCAAAGCTAAATGCTACGAGCTTATCAATAATGGCACGACAAAAATCTGATTTTTTATTTGACTCAATAATAAATTGAGAGAGTGCACCAAATAGGCGAATTTTATCATCACTACTTGTTTTTACAGAAAAAATATTAATATTGAAGTTTGCAATATCAATAAGAGTATTATCAAATAGTTCATTAAATTTTTCTGTATTTTTGTTGTTGAATAGATAAGAGATAAAATGTTCTCTTTTTAATAAAGCAGTGGAAGCAGGAAGCTCATCCATTAAGTCATCGTATTCTTCATCAGACAGTGTATTTAGATCCGCTTCAAGGTTAGTGCTGTTCTTTAGTGTTGCGCTTGCTTTTCTAATTTCATATAAAAATTTATCATTTAAAAACTTATATAGGAAAACCTCAGTGATGATCTTATATTCGCTGCTTGCATTGCCAAGTCCAAAGTTGGCACACACTGTTTTTAGATCATCAATCATTAATTTTGTATTGGACATTATTTCATTTGTATTCATTATGAAGCCCAGTTCCTCTCTGTAATATATTCTTGTGAGATACATGTGTCAATGAAATCTAGTTGTGGTCTTGTAAGCGCCACGTTTTGTTTTCTACACGCATTTTTGATATATGGTCGTAATTCTTTGAAAAAATATGGTTCGTTGTCTAAAATATTTTCATTGTGTGCTATTTTATTATCTGTTAATTCTTTGATTTCCATTAAAATTTTAAAAGTAGTAATAGTATCTGCAATTGGAGGGGGACTTCCCATTATGCGCTTATGAGTACGCATAAATTTTACGTCTCCATCATATTTTGCAGCTAACATCTGATCTGCATGATTTTTACGTTCTGCACGTTTACGTAAGTCATCTAGTTCAGCCATAAGGTCTTTCATTTCATCTGAAGTTAATTCTTCAATATTTTTCTTTTTGAAAACACGTTTCAGTTCATCTAAAAGAGCAATATACTCAGGGTCTTTTGGGTCTAAGCAGCGCTCAACAATCTCCTGACGCGTTTTTTCTAAAGAACTCCTGAATGCATCCGCAATGATAAGTTCCTCTTCTTTGATTTTACGAAATTGGAACACTATTTGATCTAGAGCGATATTTAAAACAGAGGCCATATCATCGGAGCTATCCATATTTTGTTTGAAGTTAAGTATATTAATTCGATTATTAATCTCGTTAAGCATTTTAATTGCATTATCAATGTCAAAGTGCATATACAAATCATCAAATCCAAACAGGCGGATGAGATTATGCAGAGTCTTATAATTCTCTAAAGCCTTTTTTAAATCTAAGAGTTGCTTCTTATCATCGATACCATTTATTTGATTGATAAATTCAACAACGTTATCTGTGTTATAAAGGAATAATTGATTTTTTACTTCATTTAGGTCTTGTTCAATTTCTTCTTTGCTTTTGAAGATATCGCTATAATTTTCTACTTCATTTCCTAATTCTGATTGTAACTCATCAAAGTAGGCTTTGTTGGTTTTATCAAATTCATCTTTAATATTAGCAAAGTCCACAACAAAACCATAGTGGTAATCCTTGTATGGGCGATTAACGCGGGTTAATGTCTGTAGTAGATTATGTGCTTTAATCATACGAGCTAAATACTGCTTTTTTAGTCTTGGTGCATCAAAGCCTGTAAGTAACATATTGTAAACCACAAGGATATCGATTTTACCTTTTTTGAAATCTTCCTGTATATCCTTACGGTCTTGCTTAGTTCCTTCATCATGAAGAACTAGAGCATGAGAGTAGGTGCTATATCGTTGTAATTGAGCAGATACTTCTCGTGCCTGTGGAGCAGAATCACACACAATCATTGCTCCGATAGAAGAATCAAGAGCAGTGCGTCCTTTTGTAAAATCAAGAACAATATAGTCAACCATATCTGATACAAACTTTGGGTGAGCATAGAGATCTTTCTTTTCAATAGAACCTTGCTCAACTTCAAGTTGCTCTAATGTGGCCTTTATTTGTGCACGATAAGTTGTCTCAATTTCTTCACGAATTAGCTTTAATGTATAACCGTCTGCTATGGATTGATTGTAATAATATTTGTGGATATAGTTACCAAACACATCCTTAGTATTATAATCCTTGCCTATGAGGGGGGTACCAGTTAAAGCAATCAAAACTGCATTGCGATCTGAAGCCATCAGATTAGCAAGGAATGATCCTTTCGGATTATAACTACGGTGAGCTTCGTCCATAAAGTAAACGCGCTGAACACTAACATTATAGTCCGTTTGTTTTGTTACCGATTCATCAGAAAATTTTTGTATATTAACTACTGTTATTGTTACTTTGCCATTTTTGCCAGATTCACCAACGGAACTAATGTTTGAGGTGAAATCTTCTTTTGAATTAACAAAATCCACATGAAGTCCACGTGCTTCAAACTCTGCCTTAGCCTGCGTAGCAAGATCAAGACGATCTACAATAAAATAGAACTTGGCAATTTTACCTTGGCTTTGATAGTAGTCTTTTAAATAATTCACGTTAGAGTAGGCAAGAGCGGTTTTACCGCTACCTTGTGTATGCCAGATAACTCCTTTTCGAATTCCTTCATCTAGTTTATCACGAATGGCATATGTGGCAAAAATCTGAGGGTATCGCATAATATGTTTTTCAATATGAGTTATACCATTTTTATCGGTAGTCTTCTTATAGCAAATGCCATACTTTAAAATGAATAGCACACGTTCTTTACTATAAAGAGAAGTCACGATACGATTGGTAGGGGAATCAGAGTTAATAGAAGATTGATATTCAGGACTCCCTTTTATAGCGATTAAATTATTATCTTTTAGAATTAAGTGTTCAGTTGCATCGTCAATTGGTAATATGTTTTTATTTATTTCTTCGGCACGTTGTTCTCGAAACTTACTAAAAAACATTTTTCCATAATTACTGGAAGCATAGAATGCACCTTGAATAGGTTCAATAGTAGTATCGTCATATTTATGATTGTTAGAGAAAACAGTAAATTGAGTTATATTAACATAGCGCTTATAAATTGGACTAGAAAAGCGTTTAGTCATTCTTTCACGTTCTACTAAAATGCCTTCTCGGTTATTTTGCCTCTTAACTTCAACAAATGATAGAGGCATACCATTAATCAGAACAACTATATCTGGACGGAAATTATTATCGCCATTTTCGTACGGTAGTTCGGTTACAACGGTATAGTTGTTTTTGTTTTCATAGTTATTAAAGTCAATTAGTTTAAGACCGTTGTAGCCTTCATGTAATATAGTGAAGAAGGCTCTACCAAGATCATCATTTTCAAGTTTAATTTTAATGTCAGAAATAAGTTTTTTTACATCATCTACAGATAGTTCAGTATTGTTAATTTTATTAATGGCACTACGAAATAAGTCAAAGAAGATATTAGTGTCTTCATCATAGTCAATGCCACGTTTTTTATTTTTTAATGACATATATGAGTATCCAAGCCTTGTAAAATGTACAAGTGCTGGAATTTTAACTCTTGAATCTTCTGGTCTTCCCATGTTAACACCCCCTGTATTTCTTAAAATGATCATCTTATTTTTAACTTTTATCCTTTAATAAATATCTATTATGCATTTTCTCAAGCAATTTCAATAATATTTGAGATATCACAATTAAGTGCTTTGCAAATTCGAAGTAGTATGTCTGTAGTGATATTATCATCTTTACCTAACTTTGCAATTGAAACAGAACTTATTCCACTTGCATTTTTTAAATCTTGTTTATTCATATTTTTATCTATCAACATTACCCATGGTTTGTTATAACTAATACACATTTCTGATATCTCCTTGTCTAACCGACAATTGCATATAATTAAGCATTTTCTTTACCAACAATTCCAATAAGAAAACCGTATCGACTTTCTTTATACTTGCTTACATAATTATTATGAGTAAACTCGATGACTTTAGCTCCGGCTGCTTCATAATCTATATCAGGGAGATCTTTTGAATTTTCTACAATAATGGTTTGACCTTCCGATTGATGCTTAATGAAATATTGGAGCAATCCTTTTTTCATGCTTTCTGGATTTTGATCATCTATTCCTTGATCCAAGCCAAGAAGTGGAGAGTCTACTATGAATAATCCAGGGTTATATATAGCATTATTAATATAATAGTGTCTGAATACCAAACCAAGGACGGTATTTATGAAAGCACGGTATCCCTTACCATGGCTTTCTGATTTACGTTCTCCATTAACTTCTAAATCAAATCTCCCTAAATTGAAATGTACAGTATTAAGACCTTGATACTGGCATTCCTCCAAAATGTTATACGCATAGTCATTAATCTTGGTATTGAAGTCTTTAGGAAAGTGGTCTTTCGGTCTAAAGACTATTTTTTCTTTTGGTGTTTCAAGCTCTTCTATAAGAGTAGCTTGCAAGTCTTGAGAAACTGTATGTAAAATTTCAATTTTATTTTGCAATTGTATATAAGTGCGATATTTTGCTATTGCAGCTTTAAGTTCATTTGCATGAGGAGTTAATTCTGCTTCAATTAACAGTTCAATTTCAGAACGGCTATTTTTAAGTTTTTCTAATTTGCCGCGAACTTCATTCAGCTCTGAAGTAATGTCAGACTCACTTTCGTTCAACCCTTGTAATTGGGAAATGATTCTTGCTAATTCTGAACGAGATGCTTCAATGTAAGATTTCCTGCTTTTTGGAGTGATAGCACTATCACAAAATGGACATTTATCATTATTTGAAGGAACATCTTTCATCAAAGATTCTCCTTCAGTAATAAAGGTCAAGCGTTGAATATCAGAAATATATTGGGATTTAAGTGACTGGTAGCGGGAGTAAATCATCTGGCACTCAGCCTCTTTTTCTTTATATTCCAATAATGTGCTAAGTAAATCTTTGCTTTCTTCAGTAGCAGCATTGATAGCAGCTTCTGCATCAGAAAGTTTATCTACAAGACACTGAATTTTACATTCTATATCAACACTATTAAATGCTTTGAGTTCTTCTTGAAGTGCATTACGTTTTTTGGATACTATAGAAACGTGTTTATTTACAAATGTTTCTACAGCATTTTTTCGTGCTACTGAAATTGCTGCAGTTTCTTGAACGTCCATATCTGCAAAATCTTGTCCTGTAAATAAAAAGACAAGTGCTGATAAAAATAAAGGTGCAGCAGTGTTTTGTGATGGAAGCATTATTGATTCAGATGTACCTATATCATCTTCATTTAAATAAAAAGAACGAAGGAAAGTAGTCCATTTTAAATGTCTTCTTACAAAATCCTTATTTTTGATAATCATTGGTACACGATTTATACCAATGATTTTTAACCAAACAGAGTTGACAACGGGACGTTTATTGCCTTCTTTATCGTTATATTCGATGTCATATTCACCGCTATTAATGAAATCGACTTCGGATATGACATTTACTGTGTTTTTACCTAGTTTACGCTTAAAAGTAATATAACCGTTTAATGTAGCTACTTTCATAGTGATGTTATCAAATCCTGTTTCTTTAGGAAATGGCTTATCCCCACCAAAAATAAATTTAATTGACTTTAAAATTGCTGTTTTCCCGGTGTCTGAAGCACCACAGATAATATTTAATCCAGGTTTTAAGGTAACGACAGACGGGGTTCTGTTTGTACCAGTAGCAATAATTCGTTCTATATAAAATGATGCCATGTGGTTACCTCCTTTTAATTGCCTTAGCGGCTTCTTTACTTATTAGAGTGATGAGTTTTCGCTCATCACTATTTCTCATAAAATCAATTGTTTTATAAGCAGTCATTAGATATGTCTTCGAATATTCAGTAGTCATAGATGAACATAATTGTTTACCGAGCTCAGAGATTGTGTAATGAAAACCATCGTCTTGGTAACAAACAGATATTAGTCTATCTATTACTAAATATTTAATGGCATCTTGTACCTGACTTCTACGAGTAGCATATTCTGCAAAGCTAAATTCATTATTGCCGTGAAGATTAGTGTTGGAAACACCAAAGTCTTTGGCATATATGGTAATAAAGTCAGCAGTAACAATCGAATCCAGATTTTTTCCATTATTTCCATCAGCATATAAGATTAATAGTATGCGCAGAGAGATTTCTAAAGTAGAATTAAATACTTTACTCATTTTCAATTACCCAATTGATTGTTCCATCATCTGCTAACAGATGACAAACACCTTTCTTTTCTTTTGGTCCTATGAGGTTTTTAAAGTTGTCTACTATAGAAGTAGTGGAACTGTCGATTACTTTTTTCAATACAGATATTAGTCTGCGGTATCCGTCATCATAATCATCCCATAGAGTATCACTGATGTAATCATATGTATCAGATTTCCATTTGATGAATTGTTCTTCACCATTGACAATAGACTCTCTGACAAATCTGTTGATTCGTTCAGCACTATAATAGTTAATGCGTTGTTCCTTGAAATTTCGCTGATACTTAATTGGCAAGCTTTCAAGATTTTCTTTTGTAAGCAATCCGGATTTCATTGCATCAGCATAGGCTATAAGAAGTTTTCTTACATAAATATCCTCTTCTGGTGCAATGTCACTTGGTGGCTGCAATTCTTTAGGAAGAGAAATAGTAGTATTTCCTATATGTAACTTACCATCAGAATCGTCAAAATAAACTGTAGTAGCAGGTACCTCTTTTATTTTTGGATTTACTGGTGGAGTAGCAGTAATAACAGGACTGGATGTTTCGTGACCATCAATTATGTCATCAATAATCTGAATAAACAATTCCGCACAAGAATCTCCAATATCATCGTCATCAAAACTAGGGATACGTTTCTTTATTTCTTTAGCAATACCTATCTGAGCATCAAATCTACTTTTATTGACATAATCATTAAATTTTTGTTTGTTAATAAGGGATTTTACGGTACGCATTTTCTTTTGGTTAATAGGATTAGTCCCGTGAAACAGCCTGTCCAGTGTGTCTGGCTTCAGTCTTGCAAATGGGTTATATGAATTAGTATCAACCTTTTTCAAGTCTTCTGGAGTTTTTGCATCTTCCATAATTGTATCAATAAGTAACAGAAAATACTCATACATATGAAATGTACCTCCACAGTGCTTATACATAATATATGCAAATTCGCTGAAAAGCATTATCTGTATCCTCCTTTATCAAAATTCCGAATCTTTCCGGATCCTTCCGAGTCCTTCCTCAATTGAAGGATTTATTTTTGTACAATTACTAACATAATGTGAGGTTAGAAAAATTCAATATATTCAGTATAAAATATATCTTTCTAAATTATATCACAAAATATTACATTTTTGAGAAAGTAAAATTCAAGATGTAAATTAATTATTGAGTTTCAATTAAATAATTTTTAAATCAAAAATATCAAATGCCTGAGTTGCAATAATGGCAAAGGATACATATTGTTTCGCACTGTTAATAAGAACAGTTGCGGTGCAATTGAAGTGCCCTTCCCTTATTGCGCTCATTTTTAGGGTTTGTGTACTTCTTTTAGGCACAAGCCCTATTTTTGTATCCTTTGCCGCCAATGCAATCTGGCGGAAGGGATGCACTTATGTTAAGAAATTACAAAACAAGTAAAAAGAACAGAACTAATTACATTTATTACTCAGCTGATGGAGAGGCAATAAAAATCGTACCAAATGAGAATGGAGTTACAGATGCTATTATTGCTACTCTACATAGCTTTGACGATGAAGAATACAATGCTGGTAGACGTGAGAAGTACCATGTGCCAGTACATATGGATGCTTATTGTGATGAAAATGAAGATGATGCAGCAGACCGTAATCCATATTTAGTTGATAAGGATTCTGACCCATTGGAAAATATTATTCAATTTATTGAAGAAACAGAGCATAAAGAAAAGATAGACAAGTTGAGAACAGCAATTGAAACACTGCAACCTCAGCAGAAGGAACTTATAAAGAAAGTCTTCTTTGAAAAACGCACTAATGTGAGCATTGCAGCTGAAGAAGGTGTTAGTGAAACAGCTATTAGAAACCGTTTAAAAAAGATTCATGATAACCTTTGCAAAAAAATCTAAAGATGGGGGGGAAAATCCCCCTAAATAAAGTTTTCAAAAAAAAGGGGTTCGATTCCCCTAAGTTTTTTGCATATGGACAGAGGGGTAAATAAAATCCTTCAGAAAGGAGCGAAAGCCATGAGTTTAAAACATAAGGTATGTATCAACATTGCACATCCAAGTGGGAAATCAACTCCTATTATTAATAGTGATACAGTGCAACTTCGAAAAAGATTATTGAATTTTCTTTTTGGTGAAAAAGTAAATGTACTTGTGCTTACACCAGGTGACTCGGTTGAAACTGTGGAAATCCGTGAACTTAAAGGAGGTGAAAGCCGTGAGTAAAATTAAGTTGTTACTTGATGTGGTTTCAGATATGCGTTCTTTGGCAGATAGCATACAAGCTATCTGTGATGCAATGGTAGAAGGTGAGTCTACAGATATTGAAAAGCAATCTGAACCTACTAAAGAGGCTGAGGTAAAGAAAACAGTAAAGCCAAAAATAAAAGAAGTTAAGCTAGAGGATGTAAGAGCAGTGCTTGCAGAAAAGAGCCAGGCTGGAATGACAGCAGGGGTACGTGAAATCATCCAAAGATATGGTGCTACAAAATTAAGTGAGATTAACGCTAAGCATTATTCAGATATTTTAAAGGATGCCGAGGGGCTTACCAATGGGTAATCATGCAGTACTTTCAGCATCGGGTTCTCATAGGTGGCTTAATTGCTTACCGTCTGCAAGATTGGAACTTGAATTTGAAAATAAAGAAACCACAGCTGCTGCTGAAGGTAGTGCTGCTCATGCTCTTTGTGAGCATAAACTCCGCAAAGCACTTAGGATGAGGAGTAAAAGACCTGCATCAAGTTATGACTCTGATGAAATGGAAGAACATAGTGATTCCTATGTAGATTTTGTAATGGAGCAATTAGAAATAGTGAAGCAAAGTTGTAAAGATCCATTGATACTTATTGAACAGAAACTAGATTTTTCTTGCTATGTACCACAAGGCTTTGGGACAGGAGATTGCATTATAGTTTCAGAAAATCTACACATCATAGATTTTAAATATGGTATGGGAGTTTTAGTAGATGCAGTAGATAATCCACAAATGAAACTATATGCACTTGGTGCCTTGGAAATCTACGATAGCCTTTATGACATTAAGGAAGTATCAATGACCATATTTCAACCTCGTAGGGAGAATATCAGTACATGGACAATTCCAATACAAGAACTGAAAGATTGGGCAGAAAATGAATTAAAGCCAAAGGCTCAAATGGCAATTAACGGCGAGGGAGAGTATCTCACTGGTGAATGGTGTACCTTTTGTAGAGCATCAGTTAAATGCCGGGCAAGAGCAGAGGCAAAATTGGAACTTGCAAGGTCTGAATTTAAATTACCACCTCTTTTAACGGATATAGAGATAGAAGAAATTCTTCATAAGATACCAGATATCACTAAGTGGGCAAATGAAATCATGGCTTATGCTACTGATTCTGCAATTAATCACGGTAAAGAGTGGAGTGGTTTTAAGGTAGTAGAAGGTCGTTCTAATCGTAAGTATAAGGATGAAGATGCCGTGGCAGATGCAGCTAAGGCAAATGGTTATAAAGACATTTACCATCAGAGCCTTATTACAATTACTGAAATGCAGAAACTGATGGGCAAGAAACAATTTGAAAAGATTCTAGGAAATCTCATATATAAACCAGCAGGAAAGCCGACACTGGTTTCAATTTCGGATAAAAGAGCGGCTGTGAATATATCAAATGCAAAAAGTGAATTTAATGAAATTAAGGAGGAATAAAATTATGGCGAATCAAAACAAAACTAAAGTTATCACAGGGGTAAACTCTCGTTTAAGCTACTTCCATGGCTGGGAGCCAGTTTCAATAAATGGAGGTGCTGAAAAATATAGTGTATCAGTGCTTATTCCTAAGACAGATACAGAAACTATCAATGCTATTAATGCAGCAGTAGATTCAGCAATTGAAGAAGGAATTGCAAAATTTGGTGGGAAGAAACCCAATAAAGCGGCTATAAAAACACCTCTAAGAGATGGAGATGTAGAGCGTGATGATGAGGCATATAAAGGGCATTATTTTATAAATGCTAATAGTATAACAGCACCTCAGATTGTAGATAAGGCAGTAAGACCTATCCTTGACCGTAATGAAGTTTATAGTGGTTGCTATGCAAGAGTGTCTTTAAATTTCTATGCTTTTAACAGTAATGGCAATAAGGGAGTTGCTTGTGGACTTGGCAACATTCAAAAAATAAAAGATGGTGAGTCTTTAGGTGGTAGAACAAATGCAGCTGATGATTTCACAACTGTGGAAGATGATGATTTTTTATCATAATAGATAAACAACTATAAGAACTAGATGGTGGAAGATATTCTTCTGCCACCTTATTACATTTGAAAGGATGGTATTTATGAAATTTATATCTTTGGATTTGGAGACATATAGTAGTGTAAATCTTCAGAAGTCTGGGATTTATCGTTATGCAGAAAGTGATGATTTTGAAATTCTTCTATTTGGATATTCGGTAGATGGAGGAGAGGTGCAGGTGGTTGATATTGCAAGAGGTGAACAAGTTTCAGCTGAAATTATAAATGCTCTTACTGATGATGAAGTTGAAAAATGGGCCTTCAATGCACAGTTTGAAAGAATCTGTTTATCAAAATGGCTAGGAATACCAACAGGTACTTATCTTTCTCCAAAGTCATGGCATTGTACTATGGTTTGGGCAGCAACTCTAGGACTTCCATTATCCCTTGAAGGGGCTGGAGCAGTATTAGGTCTTGAAAAACAAAAATTATCAGAAGGTAAAAATCTGATTAGATATTTCTGCATTCCTTGTTTACCAACAAAATCTAATGGAGAACGTATCCGAAATATACCAAAGCATGACATCAATAAATGGGAAATGTCTATCACCTATAACAAGCGTGATGTAGAAACAGAACTTGCAATACAAAATAAGCTATCTAAATTTCCAGTGTCAGAAAATGAGTGGCAGAATTATCACTTAGATCAGTTAATCAATGATCGTGGAATTGCCATTGATATGGATTTTGTAGGACAGGCAATTTCTTGTGATGATGAATTTAAAACAGAAAATATAGCAAAAGCAAAGGAATTAACAGGTCTTGAAAACCCTAATTCTCCTGCACAATTAAAGAATTAGCTTCTTGAGCAAGGAATGGAAACAGACTCTCTTTCCAAGGCAGTGGTTTCGGAGTTACTTGAAGATGCAGATGGTGAAATATATGAGGCTCTTTCTATAAGGCAGCAACTTGCAAAAAGTAGTGTAAAGAAATATACAGCAATGGAAAATGTAGTTTGTACTGATAAGAGAGCCAGAGGTTTAATTCAGTTTTATGGTGCAAATAGAACAGGGCGCTATTCAGGTAGGCTAATCCAGGTGCAGAACTTGCCTCAAAATCATCTGCCAGATTTAAAAGAGGCTCGTAGTTTGGTGAAGTGTGGAAACTTTACAGCTTTGGATTTACTCTATGACAGTATTCCAAATGTGCTATCAGAACTAATTAGAACAGCCTTTGTACCAAAGAGTGGATGTAGGTTTATTGTAGCTGATTTTTCTGCAATAGAGGCTAGAGTTATAGCTTGGCTTGCAGGAGAGAGTTGGCGAATGGATGTATTTGCAGGTGGTGGAGATATCTATTGTGCATCTGCATCACAGATGTTTAATGTTCCTGTTGAGAAAAATGGTATTAACGGACATTTAAGGCAGAAAGGTAAAATAGCAGAATTGGCCTTGGGCTATGGAGGATCAGTTGGAGCATTAAAAGCCATGGGTGCAATTCAGATGGGGCTTACCGAAGAAGAATTACAACCTTTGGTAAATGTGTGGAGACAGTCTAATCCCAATATTGTACGTCTATGGTGGGATGTTGATAAAACAGTTAAAACCAGTATTAAAGAAAGAACTATCACAACAAGCCATGGTATTAAGTTTATACATCAAAGTGCTATTCTCTTTATTAAACTGCCAAGTGGCAGAAAGCTTGCCTATGTAAAACCTCTTATTGGAGAGAACAGGTTCGGTGGTGAGTCTATTACCTATGAAGGTGTAGGTGGAACAAAAAAGTGGGAACGCATAGAAAGCTATGGTCCGAAGTTTGTAGAAAATATTGTACAAGCAATTAGCCGTGATATTTTAGCTGAGGCAATGCTTAGGTTAGCTGACCAAGGATATGAAATTATAATGCACGTTCATGATGAAGTGGTTCTTGAAGTACCAGTAGGAGAATCTTCAGTAGAAGAAGTTTGCAGGATGATGAGTAAAACTCCATCATGGGCAAAAGGGTTGATATTTAATGCTGATGGATATGAATGTGAATTTTATAAAAAAGAATAAGGAACAAAAAGAATAAAAAGTTTTTAATATTTAGGGGTTCGATTATATTCAGTTTTTCGCTTATGGATAGAGGGATATTTCCTCAATAAATTTAACGGAGGTATTCGTATGAGCGAAATACAAATTTTTAAAAATCCAGAGTTTGGGGTAATTAGATTCATTGAAAAAAATGGCAAGGGATTATTCTGTGGTAAAGACATAGCTGATTCTCTTGGTTATGACCAACCTCATAAGGCAGTAGAACGTCATTGTAGGTATGGTATGAAATGTACCGTACCTCATCCACAGTCAAAGGATAAGACAATTGAAATGATATTTATTCCAGAGGGTGATGTTTATCGTCTTATAACTCACAGCAAATTACCTGCTGCAGAGCGTTTTGAGCAATGGGTTTTTGATGAAGTTTTACCTTCTATTCGTAAGCATGGTGCTTATATCACAACGCAGAAGATGGAAGAAATTATGAATGACCCAGATTCATGGATAAAGATATTGACTGCACTTAAGGCTGAAAGAGAAGAAAAAGAGCAACTAAAAGTTCAAGTAACTGAGGATAAGCCTAAGGTTGTTTTTGCTGATTCAGTATCGGTATCAGATGGAACAATACTTATAGGAGAACTTGCTAAAATTCTCAAAGGTAATGGCCTTGATATTGGACAAAACCGTTTGTTTGAACGTTTACGTCAAGAAGGATTCCTTATTAAACGTAGAGGAACAGACTATAATGCTCCAACGCAGATGGCTATGGAATTAGGGTTATTTAAAGTTAAAGAAACAGCAATCACACATTCTGATGGTCATGTAACAATTTCAAAAACAACAAAGGTTACAGGAAAAGGTCAGCAGTATTTTATTAACAAATATTTAATGGAGGGTAAATAGTATGGGAGTTAATAAATTTAATTCTGAAGGCTATTATGACCCAACCCCTTATGCAGCAATTACTAATATTATTAAAGGTTTAAAGGCAGAAAAAAACTCTGTCTTTAAACCTCTTGTATATATTTATTCACCATATTCAGGAGATATTGATACTAATGTAAAAAAGGCACGTGTTTTCTGTAGGTTTGCATTGGAGATGAATTGTATCCCACTTGCTCCTCACTTACTTTTTCCTCAGTTTATGAATGATAACATTCCACAGGAGCGGGAATTAGCTAAAAAAGAATAAAAAGTATGGATTATTATGCAATGATGGTAGGATTATCGCCGATATAAAACTTTTAAAAAAACAAATAAAATCTATGGTAAACGAAATTTCAGATAGAATTGAGAAGGATTTGTATATATAAAAAGCATTGAATAGTAACAGAAGAGATTTACATGTATCTGATTGTTCACCATGGAAGTAATAAAATTGGAGAATGGTGAGTTTGGGGAAGAAGCTTTAAATATAACATATAAAAATTAATAATATAGAAATCCAATAAATATTTGTAGTGGATTTTAAAGGTCACGCTTTGCCTCCACCATGAAACTCACGACCATTTGTATGTGGCTTGAATAGCTACTTACAGGTGATCGTGTTTTTTATTGTTACGGATAGTTCCATTAAATATGCATTATACTAAAACTAAGGAATGAGTTGCATATTAATTTATATTAAATATTATATGGTAACGACTGTTATAGAACTGAAAGTTTTGGATTATAATTATGGTATAAGATCAATAATTTTGATAAAATAATTATACATAGAAGATAAAAGTGAAAATCTAAAAGGATGTGATTAAATGCCAAAGAAAAAAAATAATGACAATTTTATAATGTCACCTAAAATAGATTTTGTTTTTAAACTTTTATTCGGAGATGAAAGGAATAAAGACTTATTAATATCCTTCCTAAGTGCAGTGTTAGATTTGCCAGAGAGTGAATTTATAGGTATTGAAATACTAAATACAGAATTATTTCGTGAATTTAAGGAAGATAAAAAAGGAATTCTTGATGTTAGAGCAAAAACTAAAAACGGAAAACAGATAGATATAGAAATTCAAGTACTACCAACAGAATTTATGCCCGAGAGAACTCTATTTTATTGGAGTAAAATGTATACAGCTCAAGTTAAACCAGGTGATACTTATGACAAACTAAAAAAGTGCATAACAATAAACATAGTTGATTTTAAATGTACACCTTTAAAGAAGATTCATTCAAGTTATCATTTGGTAGAAGATGAAACTAGTTACAAATTAACAGATATACTTGAAATACATTTTTTAGAGATACCTAAATTATTTGATGAGGATATATTAACGGATGAAGAAGATCCAATAGTTCAATGGATGGAATTTTTAGATGGAAAGTCAAAGGGGGTTATGGAAATGCTTGCTAAGAAAAATGAAAGTATAAAAAAGGCATATAGTTTATTACAAATAATAAGTAAAGATGAAAAAGCGAGAATGATATATGAGGCAAGAGAAGCAGAACTTAGAGATCAGTTGACAAGAATTAAATGTGCTGAAGAAAAGGGCGCAAATGAGAAGAGTATAAAGATAGCACAAAATTTATTGAGAATGGGTTTGAGTGTTCAACAAGTAGCAAGTGCAGCAGAAATTGAAATAGATGAAGTGGAAATGATAAAAGAAGATCTAATGAATTGAAAACATTAATATGTATTCAGCAAAGCTAAAGAAAATGAAGAGATAAGTGAATTAGATCATATTGAAATAGATAAAGAATATAGATGCCAAGGATATTGTAGCTTATTTATTGATGAAATATTAGATTATTTTAACTATATTTATGTTAATTATGTAGGTTTAATTCCAGCAAGAATTTATGATGATAAAGTTGTTCAGAATGAAGAAAAAGCTATAAAATATTATATAAATAAGGGGTTTAAGCCAATATCTAGGAGGGTAGATGGGAATGTAATAATGGGAAAATCATTATTATAATATATGAATGAAGGGTGACACATAGATCATGGAAGAAAATTTTTTTAGTAATTATGTAAATGCGGAGAAGCTTTTAGATGATCCTGATATTATTCATAAACTTTCAGTAGTAACAACACATTATGCATATAGAAATGGACCAGTAGAAGATATGCATGCTGATGGTAAATTATCTGAAAATGATATTGAAGAATTATATGAGTTTATGCAAATAAAATTAACAGTGGTATTCAATTTAATTTTAGAACAAAATAATGAAATGATAAAGAAATATTTATTAATGGGGATGTTCTTTGGTCAAGATTGGGATTATGCAATGCCTGAATGTATGGATTTTGAGGAATTCTTACATATATTAAAGAATGTATAATCCGTGTGGATTTTAAAGGTCACGCTTCGCCTTCACCATGAAACCTACAAAAATCTAAATTTTGGATTTTCGTGGGTCTTTTTATTTTATAGAGAAATTTGATATTTATTTGTTACTTCAATTAAATCAAAAATATAATAAAAACTTAAAATTTTCGTAAGAAAAAAGTTGAAATTAAAAAATATATTTAGGTAAGATTTAACTAGAGAAAAGTTAGGGAGATGAATCTTATAAATATAATATTAAGTAAGTTAGGTGAATTAATAAAATTAAAGGGAATGTTTAGAAATTTGCTAATAGCTTTAATTTCAATGTAGTAGAAAGAAATATAAAAGATGCTGCGTAAAGTAAATTTTGTTATGTTTAATAGTTCTTCTAAATGGGATATAATATTAACATATAAATGGTTTTGTTAAAGGAGAAGTATTATGGCGATATATTTAAATACAAATAGACCACTAGAAAATTTTAAAGAACTGTGCAGAAAAAAATATATGGTAGACAAATCATTAATAATAGAAAAATTAAATGAATTCATAGACTCTTCTGACAAATATATATGCATAACAAGACCAAGAAGATTTGGAAAAACAAGTATTATTAACATGCTAGGAGCTTATTATACAAAAGAAATTAATAGTAAGGAAATTTTTGATAAATTTAAAATAAGTAATAGTGAAAGCTATTTAGAAAATTTAAATAAATATAATGTCATAAGTATATCTTTTAATAAGTTATCAGATAGGGGGAATACTTATAATCATTATATGGAAATGATAAAAACTTCACTTATAAATGATATTGCAGAAAAGTACCCTGAAATTGACCCAGAAAAATATTTTGCAATAAGTGATATGTTAGAAGCTACAAATGATAAATTTATATTCATTATTGATGAATGGGATTATATTTTTAATAATAAAATGTTTAAAGATAATCAAAATGACTTTTTAGAATTTTTAAGAAATCTTTTGAAAGATAGAACATATGTTGCACTTGCTTATATGACAGGAGTACTTCCAATAAAAAAACATTCAAGTACATCAGCTTTGAATATGTTTGATGAATATACAATGTTAAATGATATGATTTATGGAAGATATTTTGGTTTTACAGAGGAAGAAGTAAAAGAATTATGTGAAAAGCAAAGTAAGATTTCTTTTAAAGAAATCAGTGACTGGTATAATGGATATATAAATGAAGATGGAGATAGAATATACAACCCACGTTCTGTAGTTAAAGCACTTCAAAATGGAAAATGTATAAGCTATTGGACTAACACAGGGGCTATGGATGAAGTTAAGGAATATTTAAAATATAATACTATGGAGGTACGGGAAGATGTAATAAAAATGGTATCAGGCTATGATGTTGATATCATAATAAATGAAGAATTTAGAGCAGGTCAAGAACCACCTAAAACTAAAACAGAAATATATTCAGCTATGATAATTCTAGGATTTTTATCTTACTACGATGGATATTTAAAAATACCCAATAAAGAACTAATGAGAGAATTTGAGAAAGCTCTTCAAGATGAATCCTTTGGTTATGTATCAGAAATTATAAAAAAATTCTAGAAGCATGTTAAAGGCAACGGTATCACAAGAAACTGAAAAAGTAGCACAAATATTACATGATATTCATAATTCAGAAATACCTATATTGCAGTATAATGATGAAAATAGTTTATCCTGCATAGTAACTTTAGCTTATTTGAGTGCAAGGGATACTTATAGGGTTGAAAGAGAAGAAAAAACAGGAAAAGGTTTTGCAGATTTTACATTTCATCCTATGAGAAAAGCAGATTTGCCATTTATTCTTGAACTTAAGAAAGATGAGACTGTTGATATCGCAATTAAGCAAATGAAGGAAAAAGAGTATTTTCAAAAATTTATTAAAGAGCATGAAAATGTACTATTAGTTGCAATATGTTATGATTCAAAAATAAAAAATCATACTTGTAAGATAGAAAGTGTTTATTTTAGAGAGGTCTAGTGAATTTTAAAGGTCACGCTTCGTCTCCACCATGAAACCAACGAAAATCTAATTTTGGGATTTTCGTGGGTTTATTTTTATTTTAAAAAATATTATTGACACTCCACCTACTGTATCTCTTATAATTTTAACCATAAAAAAATTACAAAGTATAGGGAGATAAGTTTTATGAATGAAGTACAAGAAAGAGATTTTCCAACAGTTGAAGAATTATCACAAGGATTTAGTGAATTTAAGTTGCCTCAGGCGGGTGAATTAGTAGGAAGAAAGATAATACTAAATTATGAAAACGGATATGAAATGATTTATGAATTTTTAGATAATGAAACTATAAAAGTTAAATATATAAATGGAGAAGTGGAAGAAAAAATATCAGCTATTTATACAGCAGTATCGCCAAGAGAAAAAATATATGTAATAGATTTTATATGGTCATTTGGAGAAACTAAATCATTTACTACAGTTATTGATTTAAATAAAAATATCGCTACAACATTAATAGCTGAATTGCCTAATAAAGAGGAAGTAGCTATTTCCCAGTTTGAAAGAGGAGATAAGGGATTACCATTAACATCAGTTAAAGCAGAGTTTGAACATGCTTCAATAGATACAAAATTTAGTAGTGATACAGTGAAACATAAGTTTACAAGTGATTTAATTGGAAAAAGAATATTATTCAAGTATAGTTCGAAGGATGCTTATGAGCATATATATTTAAATGAAAATTATTATACATGGCATTGTGTAAGTGGAATAGAAAAAGGACTTTGTGATACGGATAGATGCTTTTATTTAAAAATAGAAGAAAATTTATATTGGTTTACTTGGCTGGAGAGGGTAGTACCAACAGTAGGAACTGTAGTTGAGGATTTAGATTTAAATAAAATGCGTTCATATGGGAAGATATATGGATATGAATCATATGATATGGGAAAAGTGACCAACTTTCCAGTAGGTTCATATGCTATTATGTTAAATAAAACAGAGTACTAATAAAAATACTAATTACACTAAAAATATTATAATGTAATTGAGATTAACTATTTTTAACTTGGAGGATGAAGTGAATAAATATTTTACTATTGGAGAAATATCAAAATTATTTAATATACCAATAAAAACATTAAGATATTATGATGATATAGAATTATTTAAGCCAGCATTTATTGATAAACAAAGTAAGTACAGATATTATTCTATTGATCAATTTGTAATTATTGATATTATAAAGAATTCTAAATTAATGGGAATGTCATTACAGGAAATAAAAAATGTTATTAATTGTGATTCTTCAATAGAAGACACTTTGTCAATTATAGAAAATCAGATAAATGTATTTAATTCAAAAATATCGGAATTACTAAAAATAAAAAATTCTATGGAAAAGTTAAGAACTACCATAACTGATGCTATGAATTCAAAAAACAATGAGGTATTTATAGAATTTAATAAAGAGCGAAGATACATTTCTTATAATTATGTTTCTAATAATATCGAAGAACAAGAAGTAAATTTAAGAAGAGCGATTTTAGATGTTGAAAGCAGACAAAGGGAAGTATATTCAATTTTTGGGGTTGGAACTTTATATGAAAAATACATAGTAGAAAATAAGATTGTTAATATGGATATTAGATATTATATTGATAATAAATATGATTCTAATAATTATAATATATTACCTGAAGGTTATTATGTTTCAATTATATTTGATGATAACAGTTATAATAAATACAAATATTATAAAAAACTTACTGATTACATAATAAATAAGAAAATTGATGTAGTGGGTGATTTTAGTGAAACATGGATCATACCCAAATCATATAAGAGTAAAGAAATTACTTTAGTAAAATTAGAAATAATGTGCAAATAAAATATATTTAATTTAACTCGTTGTGCTAGTTAAATTAAATAGCATTATTTACAAATAGAAAAGCTCTAATGAATTTGCAGAAGGACCAACAATTTTTGTGGGTCTTTTATTTTTTATTTAAAAATAATTAACTATTTTGACATATAAATAATTATTCTTGAAAGAGAAATAAAAAATAAACTATGTCTAAATTATAAGAGTAGGATATAATTTAGAAAAGAAATTCATTTACAAAGTGAGGTTTAATGATAAATGAGTAAAGAGCAATATAATAAATAATGCTAAAAATACATTAGATATAAATATAGTAGATAAAATATCAGAATTTAAATATAAAGAACTTGATGGATATTATGTGATAGAAGTGTATGTTAAAAATAATATAAAAGCAAAAGAAATGGGAGATATTCTTACTAACATTGAATATTATGCTAAAAAGTGTGGTTTCAATGTTTTGGTAGATTTTTTAAGAGGTTAATATGAAGGATTTGATTGAGAAATTTACATTAGAATGTAGAGCAATAAAAGTTATAGAAAGAGTAGAAAATGAAATAAGTATTGATAAAAATAAAGAATAGTATAGTTGGTGGATTTCAAAGGTTGTGCTTCACCTCGACCATGAAACCCACGAAAATCTAAATATTAGATTTTCGTGGGTTATTTTTATGATTATACATCATGAAGTAAGTTTTTAACTATTTATGTTAAAAAGTATTTTAATTTAGTGCAAAAAAATGTCCAATGCTTTATGTATAATAAATACATAATCACTAACCAAAGAATAAGGGGAGAATAAAAAAATGAAAAGAAAAATAATATTATCATCAATTATTGCAATATTACTAGTTAGTCTTATGGGATGCGGACAAGACAAAAAAGAAACTGCACAGCAACTAGAAACAACAAAAGTAGAAGAAGAAGTTAAAGATACAGATTCAGAGCAGAAAAAAAATGAAACTGAAAATGAAACATCAAAAACAAATAACGATACTGATACTAATAAAGCAAATTCAACAGAACAATCCAATGCTAATATTTTTATGAGTGAACAACCAATTTTTCTTGAAAATTGTGTAAATATAAGTCCTGGTAGAGTTTATTACGAGGGCGATTCATTGGTGTTAGATGCTTATGTAACTAATGGATTGAATCGTACTGTATATGATATAGGGGTAGATAATATTACTTTATCTAATGAATCAGGAGTAATAGCTAGTGATGAATTTAGTGTTATGAAAGGGGCTTCAATAGGACCACACCAATATATTAAATGGACCTTTACATTTCCTGCAGCTAGTATAAAGAAACAAAATGCTGATTTAAATTATTTGCATACCTCAAGTAAAACAAATTATAACTATTAATAATAAAGGAGAGAGTGTTTAGTTAATAAAAATATAGAAAAAAGTGTGTGAATGTGTTGATATATACTCATAGGAGAGTGGGTATATTGAAACATATAACAAATTATAAACCAAGTGATTTTGCTGAATTATTAAATGTATCAGTAAAAACATTGCAACGCTGGGATAGAGAAGGGATACTTCATGCAAAACGAACTCCAACTAATCGAAGGTATTATACTTATGACCAATATTTAAAATTTAAAGGGTTAGACAATCATGTTGATAGGAAGATAGTTATATATAGTAGAGCTTCTACTAATAATCAAAAAGATGATTTAGCTAATCAAATTGAATTTTTGAAGAATTTTGCAAATGCTAAAGGTATTATAGTAGATGAAGTTATAAAAGATATAGGAAGTGGACTTAATTATAATCGTAAAAAATGGAATAAACTATTGGAGGAATGTATGGAAAATAAAATTGATTCTATATTGGTAACTCATAAAGATAGGTTTATACGTTTTGGATTTGAGTGGTTTGAAAGATTTATAGGAAAATTTAATACAAAAATTATAGTTGTAAATAATGAAAGTCTTTCCTCACAAGAAGAATTAGTTCAAGATATAATATCAATACTTCATGTATTTAGTTGTAGAATATATGGTCTGAGAAAGTATAAGAAAAAGATTAAGGAGGATAAGGAGATTGAAGAAAGCATACAAAATTGAAATTAAGCCGACAGGAGAACAAATAACCAAAATTCATCAAACTATTGGTGTGAGTAGATTTATATATAACTTTTATATTGCACATAATAAAGAAGTTTATAAGAATGAAAAGAAATTTGTTAGTGGAATGGATTTTTCTAAATGGCTTAATAATGAATATATTCCTAATAATCAAGATAAAGAATGGATTAAGGCGGTATCTTCCAAAGCTACTAAACAAGCCATTATGAATGGTGAAAAAGCATTTAAGAAGTTCTTTACTGGTGAAAGTGGTTTCCCTAAGTTCAAGAAAAAGAAAAATCAAGATGTCAAAGTCTATTTCCCAAAGAATAATAAAACAGACTGGACTATTGAAAGACATAGAGTAAAAATCCCAACATTAGGATGGATAAGGCTTAAAGAATTTGGATATATTCCAGTTGATTCTGTAGTTAAAAGTGGTACAGTAAATCAAAAAGCTGATAGATATTATGTATCAATTTTAGTAGAAGAAAATATTATATCTAAATCTAAACCATATTCAGAAGGAATAGGTGTTGACTTAGGTTTGAAGGATTTTGCAATCTGTAATAATGGAATATCTAAAAAGAATATTAATAAAACTAAAATAGTAAAAAAAGCAGAAAAGAAATTAAAGAGAGAACAAAGAAAACTTTCAAGGAAATATGAGAGTTTAAAGTTAAGGAATAAAAAAGAGAAAGGAGAAGCTATTCGTCAAAATATCCAAAAACAAATAGTCAATGTACAAAAAATTCATCAAAGACTTACAAACATTAGAACTGATTATATTAATAAAACAGTAAGTGAGTTAGTAAAGCAAAAACCAAGCTTTATTGCAATAGAGGATTTAAATGTTAAGGGAATGATGAAAAATAAGTATTTAGCTAAAGCAGTAGCACAGCAAAAATTTTATGATTTTAGAACTAAGCTTATTTCAAAGGCGAATCAAAATAATATTGAAGTGAGAATAGTTGATAGATGGTATCCATCATCTAAACTATGTTCGTGTTGTAAAGCATATAAGAAAGATTTAAAACTTTCAGATAGAATCTATAAATGTGAATGTGGAAATGTTATAGATAGAGATTTAAATGCTTCAATAAATTTAGCTAATGCTAAAAAATATAAGATAGCTTAAATTAAACAAGTTCTTATATATGTACCCAAGGCTATTTGGGGAATTTACGACTATGGAGTGTTATATAAAGCTGTAGTAGCTATAGGCAAGACAGAACACGTTGAAATAGTAATAATCTCGATATGGGTATGTTTGTCCATATTTTGAGTAGCAGAGTAAGATAATGTATTTGATGTTGTTTTCATTTGGAAGTATGATATTTATAGGATTGGGGTTACTTGTATATGGATTAAAGAAGTTTTCAATGAAGTCAGAATCGTATGATGGATATGACTATGAAGTTTATGATAATAAGCAGAATGAACAGGCAAGGTTAATTCAGGAAGAGCAGTTTAGATCATTTAATGAAGAAATTATAAGACAACAAGATCAACAATTTATGGAAGAATCATTGAAAAGTGTAACACCATTTGAAATGGGTGGATATGATATGACGCAGGGAAATTCATTTAATGATTTTAATAATGGAATGTTTTAAAGATACTCGAAAGGGTATCTTTTTTTATTTTCTAGAAAATTATAATGTAGGCAAATCTGTGGATAACTTTTGGAAGTATTGTAATTACAACAGTAGTAAAGGTGATTTAAATATGAATAAAGTGTTAATACAGAAAAGCATAGTCTGCGAAGCAGATTTTCTTGGATAGTAAAATCACATTTGATTAATATGGCAATTAGTAGTTTTTAGAAGTTAAATTTGATATAATTGAATAAAAATTATGGGGTTTTGAGGTATATATGGGTTTAAAAGATAGAAATATAAATAAGATTCTGGAAGAATTTAAGAGAAGTGGAAAGCTGAAATTAGATGATATACAAACTCTGTTAAATGTTAAAGAAAGAAATGCTAAAAATTATGTTAAATACTTAAAAGAGTATGGTTTTAATATTAAGTGTGAGAAGGGAATATATTCATTAGCCAGTATAGATGAAGCACAAGCAAAAGTTATAGATAAAGAGGCAATGAGAGAAATAGAAATCTTAACTACAGTTGGTGCTAATAATGGTATGTTGAATAGAAAGCACTTAGTTAACCAAATTAGAAATAGATTTTGTGATGAAGAGGTAGTAAGCGAAAAAACTTTACTAAGAGCTATAAAAAAATGTGAAGATAAAAAAATAATTAAATTAGAAGATAAAAAGTACAGGCTATTATTAAATATTAGTAATTTATATAAAATTTCAGATGATGATATTTCTAATTTTATTGATAAATGTGATATGTATAATACATCAATTCCTTTTTCTATTCAAGCTAATAAGTTAAAAGAAAAGATTGATATACAATGTGATTTTAAGGGATGGGAGTATTCTGTTTATAGCTTGGGCAGAAAATATGAGCGTAATAATTTTAAAGAGTTTTTTGAAAAAATTGATAAATATGATTATAAGCATAAAAAATTAAAGATTAAATTTAAATCTCAAATTGGAGTTTTGTGTTTAGCCATAGAAGTATGTATATTCTATTATAGTTGGGAGAAAGACAGACTATATATTATTTGCAATAATGAAGGTAATACAATTTTAATAAACACTGATACTATAATTGAGATTCAAGAACTAGAAGAATATAATTATTTTTTTGGAGATAGAGAATGTGTTGATAGAGTAAAATTAATGTTTCAAGCTTCTTTATCAACTCCATATAAGGTAAAGGTTGAGTTTGATAATATATTTAATATTAAAGATAAATTACAGAGACTTAACAAAAGCAGAACTACGAGTATATTGAAGGTTGTAGAAGAAAAATTAATTTATGAAGATCAAATTTGTGGATTGTATGATTTTGCTAATTATTTAAGAAGATTTGGATATTCATGTAGAGTGATTGAACCAATGGAGTTAAAGAATATAATGAAAAATACATATGAAAGAATACTTGAAAATTATGGAGTAAATTTAAATGAGTAGTGATAAACATAAAGATTTATTAAATATTATAGCCATTATTGCTAATAGAAATAAAGATGGATGTACCATTGAGGAATTACAATATATAACAAAGTTGCCGAAAGATATTATTAAAAATAATTTAGATAAGATTTCCAATAATCCTGAAATGTATTTTGAGTATCAGCCGTATGAAGAGGGCGGGGGATGGAGAATACAAAATTATATTGATAAAGTTCGTAGTGAGTATGATTATGTTATGTGCTTAGATACATTTGAGAAAAGTATTTTTGATATGGTAATTAATTCATCTAATAATAAATTAGATGTTATCATCAGTAAATTATATGGCATAAATGAATATGAAGAGGATATTCCTTTAATAGGTTCAGCTATAAATGAGAAAAAAATAATTAATGTAAAATACAGAAACAATAAAAATGAAGTTAATGAAATGAAAATTGAGCCTTTAGCTTTAGTATATTATGAATTTGAAAATAAGTTTTATTTGTTAGGCCAATATAATAACAATCTTATGACATATAGCTTGGAAAGATTTATAAAAACAGATATTACTAATGAAAGATTTATGGACAACCTAAACATTGATTTTGATAAATATTTAGCTAATGTATGGGGAATGGAATCAGGTAATAGAGTAAAGGTAAAGATTAAATTTATAAAAGAAGCTAATGTTGAAGAAAAAGTAAAAAGGGATTTGCAAAGACGAATATATAAAACAATAGAGGAATATGATGATTATTTTATATATTCTGATGAAGTTATAGGGATTAATAGTTTTAAACAATGGTTAAGAAGCTTTGGAAGTTCAGCTATAGTGCTAGAGCCAAAGGAATTAAGGGATGAAATAATAGAGGCTGTTAAAAAAGCATTAAGATATTATAAAGATTAGGGGAGAAACTAATGCGTAAAGAGTCATATGAAAAAAGCTTAAATAAGTATAGTAACAAGGAAACAGTGTTAAATAAATGGATTGAGTTAAATAAGAGGCTTAATAAAAATAAGGATTCTATTTATTATAGTAGGACAATATTAGATGCCCAAGGGTTAGTGGAATATGTAATTGATAATGTATTAAAAGATGAAAATGGGAATATTCCTAATCGAGATGTGAATGGAAGGTATTATGGGATTATAGACAAGTTAATTATGACAAGAGAAAATGATAAAATAATACCTAGTAATTTAATTAAAAGATTAAAAGAAATTAAGTATTATAGAAATGTAGTGGCGCATAGTACTAAAACTACTATTGATGAATTAGTAGATTATAATAAAGTTGAAGAAGCTTTAGATGTATATGGAGAAGTATTAAGCTGTTTGGGTTTTTTGGAGAGAGAAGATATAGTAGTGGGAATAGATAAGCTAAAGGCTGAAGTTTTGGATATTATAGATGAAACAGTAACTTTAGATGAGTTTATAGGTGAAGGAACTTCAGGAAGAGTATTTAAAGGTTATCACAAAAGATTAGGAATATATGTAGCTATTAAGGAAATTAAGCACAATACAGTTGATTCAGATATTATTGAAAATGAAAAGAAAATTTTAGTTTCTTTAAAACATAAAGGAATTCCTAATATTTATGACGTCATATCAGAAAATAGAACGTATTATATAGTAATGGAATATGTAGATGGCATGAATTTAGAAGAATTTATTGATAAAATAGGATCACCTTCTTTAAAAGTATTAATAGATATTGGGAAGCAATTATGTGATATAATAGGATATTTGCATGAGAAAAATATAGTTTATAATGATTTGAAGCCGAGTAATATATTGATAGATAATTATAATAAATTATCATTAATTGATTTTGGAATATCTTGTAATGTTAATAACAGATTAAAATTAACAAGTACATATTCAGGGACTTATGTTTATTCATCTCCAGAACAAATAAGAGGGGAGATAGGTTCAAGTGGCAATGATATTTATTCCTTAGGTGCTACATTATATTATATTAGTGAATGTGAGAATCCTATAACATCAGAGGAACAAAGGTTTAAGAAAAGTACAGATAAAAGGATAATTTATATAATTGAAAAAGCAATGGATTATAATAAAAATAATAGATATGAGTCTATTAAGGAGTTGAAAGAAGACTTAATAAGAGTTGAAAATGGTAAAAATCCTTCTTCGATGAAAGCAAAAGATATTAGCAAAAATAAAGTTATAATAATAGCAGCAAGTATTATTGTAGGTATTATTTTAGTTTCAGGTGGAAGTATTGGTATATATAAAACGTTAAGCACTGATAAAAATAATACAAATATAGAAGTAAATAATAAATCAAATAAAGAGCAAGAAAGTAAGAATTCAAATGATAGTATTAATAATGATAATAGCAATATAAAAGATGTGGCTAGCAATCAAAAAACTACTAATGAAGATGCAAACAATAAAAAACAATCTAATGTTCAAGTGTCAAATGAATCTGCTAGTACATTTAATGGAAAACTAGTAGCGAAACTAAGTAATTATGAGGTTGATGGTAAAGATCTAGTAGTCAATGTAAATATTGTGAATAATTATGATAAGGAAATAAATTTTTGGCCAGAAGGAATTTATATGATGAATGAAAATGGTAATAAATTTGCTATGGATATTCATAAGCAGTTAGCAAATGGAGGTACTCAATTTACTGTGGTACCAGGGGAGAGTAAAGATTTTAAATTTTATTTAACTGATTACGTTGAATCTAACTCACTTGCTTTTAAATTAGATAAAATTTGGTGCATGGGACCTGAAAGTATGAAAAATAAAATTGAGATAAAGATTAAATAGGTATAAAAAAATAATTTAATAAAAATATAGATAGTGAAATTGAATAGCTAGGGGATGTCCCCTAGCTATTCTAATTACAGGCTTGTGGTTTCAACTAATTTGCTAAAAATTCCTTTAGCTTTTGAAATATGCTTTTTGATTGAATATTATCAAATTCATCAAAATTACAGTTGTTTAAGTATTCAATTTTTAATCCATGGATTTCAGTAGTAGTATCTTCAATATTATGTTCCTTTTTGCAGTGTTCACACTGGAATTTCTTTTTAAAGGGTCTAGTTAAAATAGCTCCATCTACCATAACTTGAGAAGAAGTCTTAAGTCTTTTCATATCTTCCTCAGCTTGTCGTGCAAAAGTAACAATCCAAGGAAAATCTGTACCTTCACAAATTCTTTTTGTTGCAATTTGATATTTAGCATTAGGAATTTGGGAAAACTTACCTGGAATATATTTTAGTTGTGGGTTACTACAGAGGCTGCCAATAAGGAGAATCTTATTGAGATAAGGTTCTTTATCTTCTGTAGTAACAATAAAAGCTTTTGTAGCTAAGATAGTTGTTCTATGAAAAGAAGTTTCATTTAATTTATTACAGCAAGGACAAATATAAGTGTAGTTCTCTTGTTCTACAAATATCTTTCCCTCAAGGAGTATTGTTTTACCAATTTCAAGTGTATTTTTCAAATATTCCATTTGTTTTGATAATTTGATAACGGGATAAACAAACTTAGTATCATTTTTTTTTATTGATAATTTAAATTTTGTTTTATCATCATTTAGAATTTCAGTAATCTTACCTAATAATTGTACAGTGTTTTGCATTGCCATATAAAAGCACTTCCTTCCTAAAGTTAATTAATATTTATTATGATTACAGTATAGTAAGAAGTGTGGACAAAAAAATGCACTTTGTATTTTTAGTAATAATATTGTAAATGGAGAATAAGACATAATAATTTAAAAATCTACTCGTGGATATTAAATTATGAAAAAAATCTAAAGGCTTTAATATAAGATTGCATATAATAAAAAATATATGATAATATAAAAGTTATAATGACAGATGCTAGAATGAAAGGAAAAGAAAATGGATAAGGTAAAGATTTTTAAAGCGCTAGGAAATGAAACTAGATTAAATATATTATTATGGTTAAAAGATCCACAAAAAAATTTTGGACCACAGATACATTTATCAATAATGGATGATTTTCAAGAAGGTGTATGTGTAGGGGCCATAAGAAAGGTAAGTGGATTAAGTCAGTCAACTATATCAGGATTTTTATCAATATTAGAAGAGGCAGAGCTAGTAGAATCAAGAAATATTGGTCAATATACTTATTTTAGAAGAAATGAGAAAGCAATTAAGGAAATAACAGAATGGATGAAAATCGAATTATAGCAGTGAAAAAGACAGTAATAAATAAATTATGCCAATAATTTTAATTTATTTATTACTGTCTTTTCATTTTTATGTTGTAATAATAGTATGAATATGTTAATCTGTAAAAGGCGATTTAATTAATCTGTAAAAACAGATTAATTAAATTGTGATTTACAGATTTTTAATTTATAATTTGTTATATATAGTTAATTAACAGAAATAAGATGCAGTATTATGATTAATAAATGTTTTGAACTAATAAAAAATAGGTCATTTGAAATTGATAAAGTAAATAAATTAAAGAATTAGGAGTATTAAATTATGAAAAAGTTATTTAGTGAATTTAATATTAAAAATGTAAAAATGAAGAATCGTATTTGTATACCTCCAATGGTAGTTGGATTCAGCAATGATGGATCTGTAATACCTGAAAATGTTGAACGTTATAAAAAGTTAGCTCAAGGTGGTGCGGGATTAATAATTCAAGAAGCTACATGTGTAAATATTGATGGGAAATTATCAGAAAAGCAGCTTGGAATATGGGCAGATGATCAAATTGAAGGACTAAAGAAAATAGTTGATGCAGTTCATGAAGAAAACTGCCCAATATTTATTCAAATTCATCATGCAGGAGTTGTTGGAATATCAGAAAATCCATTATGTCCAAGTGACTATGAATATAAAAATCTTACAAAAACTGTTGTTGGACATGAAATGACTATAGAAGATATAAAGTGTATACAAAATGATTTTATTGAAGCCGCACGAAGAGCTTATAAAGCAGGATATGATGGTGTTGAACTTCATGGATGCCATGGCTATTTAATATGTCAGTTTTTTAATAAAAGAGTAAATAAGAGAACTGATGAGTATGGTACTAATCCTGAAAAATTTGTAATAGAAATATTAGACGGAATTAGAAAAATAACGCCAAAAGAATTTGTTGTTGGAATACGTCTTGGAGGATTTGAACCAACAATAGAGGATGGAGTACATTACGCTAAAGTATTAGAAAGGAATGGGATAGACTTCCTTGACATTTCTTATGGTTTTGGTAGCGAACAAGAAATGAATGTACCTGAAGGATATAAATACTCTAATGCTGTTTATGCCGCTGAAAGAATTAAGGAAGAAGTTTCAGTTCCAGTATTTGCAGTTAACGGAATTTATTCAGCGGAAACTGCAGAAGAAATAGTAAGGGAAAGAGATGTGGACATGGTTGACATCGGTAGGGGAGCTCTTATAAATCCTAATTGGGCAAATGATGCTAAAGAAAGTAAAGATACTGGCAAATGCTTAAGCTGTGCAAAATGTATGTGGTTTGGTCAATCTAAGGTTTGTGCAGGAAAAGTTATATTTGATAGGAATAATGAAATATAAATTTAATACTATTGTTTAGAAAAAGAACACAAGTGCATTCACTTAGATTGCATGAAAGTATATAATTGATAAAAATGGTGGATTTTAAAGGTCACGCTTCACCTCCACCAAGCACATCCTTGACAATACTAATGTAGTATTGTCGAGGATTTTTTGAGTTTTAAAGAAAAGTATTTAGAATTATAAGAACTAAACCATATGAGAATTAATTGTAAACGAAGGTCTGCTTAGATGGATATTGAATTGAGGAGCAGATGCAGAAATTATTTCACCACAGTATTTAAAAAATATGTTGAAGGAAGAAATAACTAAAATGTCAAGAATATATTTTTAGGAATAATAAGGTGTTTTAATATTAGGATACCTTATTCCTTCTAAGTAATAAAATATGCCTTTAATAGGCAAATTAAATAATATGTTATAATTAAAACATAATGTTTAGATTTGATAATCCTAATCAGGTTACCTTTATCAACCTAAATATATTATATAAGGAGGTATAGATATGTTTACATATATTTTAATACTATTAATATGTATTTTATGCTCAAATATAATAAGTAGATTTATACCATTCTTATCGGTGCCAATTGTACAAATTGTAATGGGAGCATTAATTTCAATAATATATTCTGAATTTAAAATTGAGCTTGATCCACATACATTCTTAGTAATGTTTATTGCTCCGCTTCTTTTCTGTGATGGGAAAAAAGCAGATAAAAGATCATTATGGAAACAGAGAAAAAATATACTTTTAATGGCATTGGCTTTAGTTGCGGTAACAGTAATATTAGTTGGATTACTTATAAATCAGTTAATACCAGCTATTTCATTACCAGTAGCATTTGCACTTGCAGCAGCCTTATCGCCAACTGATTACGTTGCAGTTAGTGGACTTTCAAAAAAGATTTCGCTGCCAAAGAGGATAATACATCTTATAGAAGGTGAAGGTCTTATGAATGATGCGTCAGGACTTGTATGTTTTAAATTTGCATTAGCAGCAGCAGTAACTGGAACATTTTCATTGCTTAATGCAACGACAAATTTTTTAATGGTGTCTATTGGAGGAATTATTACTGGATTAGTTTTAGAACACATTCTAATTAACTTTGAACGTTGGATAAAAAATCTTGGAATGGAAGACACTACAGTGGAAATTTTACTCCAAATTCTAACTCCATTTATAATATATATTATATCGGAAGAAGTATTTAAAGTTTCAGGTATACTAGCTGTAGTTGTGGCTGGAATGATATTTTCATTATCATCGAAAAAATTAAGAGGAAAAAATGCAAAATCAAATGCAATATCATCCAATACATGGTCTGTTATAGTGTATATTCTAAATGGATTTATATTTATAATAGTTGGATTGCAGTTACCCAATATAATTAAAACTGCTTTTAAAGAAACTTCAATAAACAATATGATGGCTATTATAGATATTTTATTAATAACATTGGCCTTACTTATAATTAGATTTTTGTGGGTTATATTTATGTATAAATTTTGGGGAGAAAAATGTGATGTGAAAGAAGATAAGTTTAAGTTTCATGCTGCACTTTTAACTTCACTTTCAGGAGTAAGAGGGGCAGTTACATTAGCTACAGTTCTCTCAATTCCTTTAGTATTGGATAATGGGCAGGAATTTCCACAAAGAACACTTATTTTATTTTTGGCTGTTGGAGTAATTTTAGTTACGCTTTTTATTGCAACTTTTATATTGCCTATATTTGCTAAAAGGGATAAAACTGAAGATATAAATTGGTTAGAAGCCTTGAATAAAGCACAAATAAGGGTTTGGAGTGATACTATAAATAAATTAAAATTAGAAATTGATAACAAAAAATACATTCATTTTACCATAAATGAATATAGGTATCGTATTAATCAATTAAAGCATGGAAATTCTTATTATAAGAACTGGAATAGAAGTAGCAAAGAATATAAGAAGTGGATGAATTTGTGTTATAAAAAGGAAATTGAGAATACTAAAAAATTATTGCAAGAAGAAAAAATAGAAGAATCAACTGCATATGCTTATGAAAAAATAGTTAGAAATAAAATTAAATTAATATCATCTGTAGAAGGCTTTTCACTAATAGTTAAAGAAACATTGGAAAGAATATACATATATATCCATAATATAAGAAGAATTAGGGACATATTAAGAGAAATGCAAAACAAAAAGAAAAGTAAGCAACAGTTAAAGGATATAGCACTGAAAGAACTTCAGGCTACTAATGCAGAATACATAATCGAATATGCTAAATCTAATATTACATCTGAAAATGAAGAAATGCTTAAAGAAATAATTTTATATTATCAAGGGGTGTATTTGATATCAAACAAGCTTAGATTAGCAAAAAAGAATAAATATGAAAAGAAAAAAGCTGATATTAAGGCAATGCAATTAGAAAGAAATATTATACAATCTTTATTTGAAAATGGAGAGATTAGTTGGAATATAGCATCTGCACTCAGAAAAAATTTAAATTATATTGAAAGTGATATTTTAAGATAAAGATATTAAACACTGAAAAAGGTTTAAGATATAATAAGTGGTGGATTTTAAAGGTCATGTTTCGCATCCACCATGAAACCCACGACTACTTGTATGTAGCTTAAATAGCTCCTTACAGACATGTGTGGGTTTTATTGTTATGCGTAGGGGGCAGCTCCACTGAATATGCATTAGACTAAAATTAATGATAATTTTATAATGTCACCTAAAATAGATTTTAATTATTTTAGTTTTTATAGTCGGAATTATTACAATGTTTCCGCTAAAAAAATTAGCGCAAAAAATTTATAATGAAACCGGGTATAATGGAGTGAGGGGGTTACCTAAGTTTTTAACAATTTTATTTGGAATAGTAAATATATTTTTAGCGCTTGTTCTTTCTGCGGCAATTGAAGAACATTATTACGGATTTGTAGGTATTGCAGTAGCAATTTTTCTATTCTTGATTGCTATACTTACATTAGTAAATAAGAAAGCTGGCTTAAAAAATGCTACTTTATTAGCAATTTTACAGACTATAAGTGGAGCAATTATGGTAATATTATTATTTGCTAATCGTTGTTTTGGCGGGATTTTATCAAGTGAAATTATTAATATTCTATCAATAAATGAAGGTATTGATAACTAATTTTTAAAAGAAATATATTTTTTATGTGGGTGTAGATTTTTAGTGATATTTTCTAAAAATCTACACTTTTTAATTGTCTAGACCGGTTATACAAAAAAATGCACTTTGTATTTTTAGTAATAATATTCTAAATGAAGAATAAGACATAATAATTAAAAAAATTTTGATTTTCATGAAATAATCTTTATAGAAACGTATATCCTTAATATATAAATAATAGATGGAAAAATAATTTTAAGGGGTATGATGAATATGAGAGAAAGAAAATATGTAAAATTTAGAGTTGATATGTATGATGATACTAAATTTAAAATAATAGATAGAAGACCAGAAAGAGATCTTATTCATTATGTTTGGAATAGAATTGTGGTTTTGGCTGGAAAAGTTAATTTAGAAGGTGAGTTATATCTTTCAAAAAACATTCCATACACAGTAGAAACTTTATCAATAGAATTCAACAGAGGTGTTGAAGAGATTAAATTAGCATTAGATGTATTAATAGAATTAGAAATGGTTGAGCTTACTGAACATAATATTTATAGAGTGAAAAACTTTGCAAAGCACCAAAATATAAAGGCTAAGGGAAAAAATAAATCTGAACATGAAGAGGTTAAGATAAGTAAACCAGAAGTTAAGATAAGTGAAAAAGTAAAAGCTGAAATTAATGATAATAAAATAAATGAACCTCAAAGTAAAATCAGTGAAAATAAGACAGAAAGTATTGTAGACAATGAAAGCTGTAATATTGAAATTAATAATAAAGAGATCAGTAAAGCTGATATTCATATAAATGATAAAAATATGAGTAATGAGAATGCTGATAGCAATTCACAGGATGATATTCCAATACTTTTAGAAACGAAAAAGAGTAAGAATGCAGGTAAAAAGAAGAAAGAAGATAATTCAATTGAGAGTATGGATGAAGAAACAGATGATAATTCGATATTTTGTATTACTGAAGGGGAAATTCCTTTAAATGAAGGGGAGCAAATAATTACGCAATGGTCTTTTGGGGGATAAAATATATTGAATATAATAGAAGGATATGTTCAAATAATTTTAGATGAGGGGAACTCTGATGAGAAACTTATAAAATAATAGGTTTAATTTAAATGTGCCTAAGTATGCGAATAAAAAATAAAGTTTTATTTAATATAAGAAAGTAAATCAGTATACTAAAACTAAAGAATTCTATTATAATAAGGGTTGAGCAAATATTATAAGAAGTTGGAGTAACATTATATGAGTAAAGTAGTAGATACCTTAAAAATTACAAATTATGATAAGTTTAAGTGCATAGCTGATAAATGTAGGTTTACATGTTGTGATGGATGGGACGTTAGTATAGATACAGATACCTATAATAAATGGAAAAAAGAAAATGATAAAGCAGAGTTTATTTTAAATAATGTAAAAATAAGAAAATGTGGAAGTAAAAAAGGATATTTTATAAATAAAGAAAATCACGAAGCATGTCCGCTCTTAGATAAACAAGGGTTATGCCAGGTAGTAAAAAGCCTTGGAGAAGAGTATCTATCATCAACATGTCATAGGTTTCCGAGGGTAGAGAATATATTTGAAGATAGAAAGGAACTCTCACTATCATGTGCATGTCCTGAAGTAGTAGAACTTATAAGTAGCATAAATGGAAAAATAAATATTATTTCAGAAAATGGTACTAATTTAAAAAGTAATTTATTAGAACTTAGAATCAGGGAAGTTTTGATTGATATTATGCAGAAGGAAAGTTTTTCATTAGAAGATAAGCTTATCGTTAGTTGTCAAATGTTATTAACTGTTTTAGAAAAAGAAAACTTTAGAGAAGAAGGTTTATTAGAAGAACTAGAAAGGTATAAGAACAAAGGGAATATGCAAGGTCTTATAGATATGTATAATGAAATAGAGTCAGACATAAATGATTCAGTTGAAGAAATTAATTATCTATTTTTAGATATTATAAAGAATTATAAAGAAGTTTCTAATTTTGAAATTCTTTTAAAAGATATTTCTGAGTTTGCGGAAAATATTGAAATTGAAAGTCTTTCAATAAAGTGGCATGATTATAAAAGTTTGTTTGAACAATATAATATGTTAATTGAGAATTGTATTGTATCTGATATCTTAAGTAGCTGCATAAGCGATGATATTGAGGAGATGACTATATCATTTCAAATGATTGCAGTAGAGTATTTATTAGTAAGGTATGCTGTATTTTTAAAATATTGTATGAATGAAAATAAAGAAATAAATGTTGAAGATGTAAAAGATTATATTGTAGTTTTTTCAAGAATTATTGGTAATAATACTGAAGCAGTTATAGAATTTTTTAGAGAGGGTTTTGGTGAGCCTGTTTTGGAAATTGGATATTTGTGTTTTATAACTTTATTTTAGACATATAGAAGAAAAGGGTGTTGCAAAATGATTTGAAAAATCGTTTTGCAACACCCTATTTTATTATTTATCTGTAGTTGAGAAAAATCACGATGAAGCAGAAAATTTACCTTTGATTCTTTTGGTGACAGCGGGAGTATTTCCTATTATTACTTCAGTAAGTTAGTAGTTTAATGTATTATTTTATACGTTTAGAGGAAAATGCATTTATTTAATTTAAATATTATGAGAATATGTAATTGTTTGGGTACCTGAATAGCTACTTTTAATTATTATAGAAGTAAATTAAAAAAGTCAATTGAAAATTTTATGAATTAACTGAAAGAAAATGGGGGATATCAAAATGAATATTAAGATAAAAAAGATATTGCTATCTTTATTAACAGTTTCTATGACAAGTTCACTATTTGTAGGATTATCAACAACAGCTAATGCTGCATCGAATGCTACAATAAATTTATCAGCACAAAAACAAGTTATTAGAGGTTTCGGAGGAATAAATCTTCCTGCTTGGGCTGGAGATTTGACAGCAGCTCAAAGAGAAACAGCTTTTGGCAATGGAGATAATCAGTTAGGTCTTTCGGTTTTAAGAATCTATGTAGATGATAACAAAAATAATTGGTACAAAGAATTAGCAACTGCAAAAAAAGCGATTGAACACGGAGCAATAGTTTTTGCTACACCATGGAATCCACCAGCTTATATGACTGAGAAATTCAATCGTAATGGTGATACAAATGCAAAACGACTTAGATACGATAAGTATGCTGCATATGCTCAACATCTTAATGATTTTGTTTCATACATGAAAAATAATGGTGTTAATCTTTATGCTATTTCAGTTCAAAATGAACCTGATTATGGAAAAGAGTGGACATGGTGGACTCCACAAGAAATACTTAGATTTATCAAAGAAAATGCTGGATCAATTAATTGTAGGGTAATGTCACCTGAGTCATTTTCTTATCAAAAAAACATGTACGACCCTATTTTGAATAATCCACAGGCACTTGCTAATATGGATATTCTTGGTACTCATACTTATGGTACTAGAGTTAACGATTTTGCTTATCCTCTTTTTAAACAAAAAGGAGCAGGAAAAGAACTTTGGATGACAGAAGTGTATGTTCCAAATAGTGATACTAACTCAGCAGATAGATGGCCAGAAGCATTAGATGTTGCAGATCATATAAACAATGCAATGGTAGAGGGAGATTTTCAGGCATATGTATGGTGGTACATCCGTAGATCATATGGTTTCATTAAAGAAGACGGTAATGTAAGTAAGCGTGGTTACATGATGGCTCATTTTTCTAAGTTTGTTCGTCCTGGATATGTAAGGGTTGATGCAACAAAGAATCCAACACCAAATGTTTACTTATCTGCGTATAAAGGTAATAACAAAGTAGTTATTATTGCAATAAACAAAGGAACATCTGATGTAAAACAAAGCTTCACTATGCCAAATAGCAAAGTTTCTAGTGTATCATCATGGCAAACTACAGCAACAGCAAATTTGGCTAAATCAGCTTCAAACACAAATGTATACAATGGAAACTTTACAGCAACACTTCCAGCACAAAGTGTAACTACATTTGTAGGAGATATTAAGTAAATATGTTTTATCAATAAGTGTATTAGCTACAGTTAACTATATAACTGCTCCTAATACTAGTGGATATGCAAAGATTTTGATTACTTTAAGTTCAGCTCTATTGTAGCAGGTACAGGTAAGTAATTATTTCATAAACAATTAAAAATTAATGCTAAAAAGTTTAGTGGATTTAAAAGAGTACGCTTTGCCTCTAACATGAAACCCACGAAAATCTGGAATTTGGATTTTCGTGGGTCTTTTAGTTTATACGAAATAAGTAATGTAGATACTGTGCCTAATAATTCAGTAACTGCGTCAAAAGTAACTACTAAAAGCAGTAATTTGAAAAATGGAATAGTAGCAATTATTATAAAGCTTATTTTCTTTGGAGGTTTAGGTTACTTGATTATAAGATTTATAAGAAAGCTGAAAAAATAATTATATTTTATAATTGCATTTTGCTGTTAATAGCTAATTTTTTATGAGCATTTTGGAAATGATTACTGAAATTTTTTAAAGAGATGTAAGTGTTATCCAAATTTTAAAAAATATATAGAAAGAGAGAGTGATAAGATAAAGACAGTAGAAAAAATGTACTTATTTTATAATGTTAATATATAGATAATAAAAAAATAATATCTACTATGTGAAATCATGGAATAATATAGTACAATATAGATAAATAAGGGAAAAATATTCGAAAGGGGAAGATAAATAAATGAAAAAAGTTTTAAATTTTAAATACAGTATAAAAAATAAATTAATATTTAACTTTGTTTCTTTAATTGTAATTTCATTATTATTAATGGGAATAATCACTTATGCAATAGTGGTTAATCAAACAAAAAACGATTATACAAATTTTATTCACAAAGAGATAAGCCATGTAAATGATGGAATAGAAAATTATCTAGAATTAATTCAACAAAATACACGCATGGTATCCCAAAGTTCTCTTATTCAACAAGCAGACTCAAGAATAACTTCATATGTTGAAAAGAAGGATGCGTCTGGGAAAGTTCAAATGACCCCTCTTGAAAATAATTCTTATGAAGCAGAAGTTTACAATACTTTTAAAAACTTCAAAGATTCACATCCAGAAATATCAAGTATTTCATTAGGAGTTGAATCAAATGGTGGCTATGTTCAATATCCTGCCTCAGCTAGAACAAATGGGTATGATGCAAGAGAAAGAGATTGGTATAAATTAGCGCTTGAACACCCAGATAAACCTATTTTAAGTGATGTTTATATTTCTTCAGATGGTTCAAAAAGCATTATTTCTATTTCAGCAATAAAGGATTCTACTGGCGCTATCAAAGGGGTTATAACTATGAATATTAACCTTGATGAACTTACAAAAATGATCGAAAATATTGAAATCGGAAAGAATGGATATATTGTATTAGTAGATAAAAATGGTACTATGTTGGCAAATCCTAAAGATACAAGTTTAGTTTCAAAAGAAGTAGAGGAATTAAATATAAGTAAATTAGATATTACCAATAATAACAATACTTCTTTTGAAACTAAAATGCCAGATGGTAATAATTATTCTATAAGTGTTCAAAAACAATCAAATTCAAATTTAAGCTTAAACTGGACATACATATGTTTTGTAGAAACAAGTGAATTTATGAGTAGTGCTAGAAGCATAGGGATGGTAACAATTTTATTTATTGTAATTTTTTCAATATTAAGCATAGCGATAACAATTTTTATTGCTAGAAAAATTGCAAATCCAATAAGTAATATTGCTAGTCACCTACAATTAATGGGAAATGGTGATTTTTCAGTAGAAATGGATTCTAAATATTTAAAGATTAATGATGAAGTTGGTGAAATAGCTAAATCAACTAAAACAATGCAGTCATCATTAAAAGAAATGTTATCAATAATACAAAATCATTCTAATGGTATTAACAATAAAGCTGAAAATTTACATGACGCTGCTGAATCGGTATCCAATTCATCAGGAGAAGTTGCTAATGCAATTCAAGAAGTTGCTAAGGGTACAGATGAACAGGCACATAATTTGATTAATGCAACTAATATACTTTCAAATTTTGCAACAGCAATTGAAATAATGACAAAGACACTAACTGATATACAAGAAAAAACTAATTCCATTAATAAAACAGCAAGTGAAGGAAATGACAATATGAGTGGATTGGTTTTGTCAGTAAAAAGTGTAGATGTAACTTTTAAAGAATTTGGAGAAAAGCTTAGTCTTTTAGGTCAAAATGTAAATAAAGTAAATGAAATTACTAATTTAATTGATAGCATTGCAGAACAAACAAATTTATTAGCATTAAATGCAGCAATTGAAGCATCTAGGGCGGGGGAATCTGGTAAAGGATTTGCTGTAGTAGCAGATGAAATAAGAAAATTGGCAGAGCAAAGCAAAAATTCTGCTGATGAAATTGCTCACTTATTAGGCAGTATTACAAATGATACAAGTTCTATTTTAAAGAATAGTGACAATATGAAAATTGAATTAAATAACCAATTAACTGGAATAAATTCAACAATAAAATCATTTAAAGAAATTGTTGGTGAAGTTGAAAATGTAATTCCCAAAATAAATAACGCAAATTCTTCTGCTGAAAATATAAATAAAGAAAAAGATAATATTTTAAGCAAAGTTGAAAATATATCTGCGATTTCACAAGAAACATCTGCCTCATCTGAAGAAATTGCAGCTTCATCTGAAGAAATGAGTGCAACTGCTGAAAACTTATTCTCTACAGTAGAGAACTTAAGAGATATGGCTAAAGATATGATTAAACAAGTAAATAATTTTAAATTATAATAATAATTTTAAACATATGAAAAGTAAAAAAGTTTGTGTGAAAAACAAACTTTTGTTGTCAGTATTAGTTGTGAATTAATTGATTTTCAATTAAGAAGGTATAGGATAGCAAAAATTTACGTTTTTTATAGAAAGGAAATTTCATATATATTTAATCATGATAAGATTTAGAGTTTGCATGTAGTTTCGCGTCGAATACTAAAAGTGTTTGATGGTTCTTAAAAAATTAATAGTAGATTTCAAATGTCACGCTTTGCCTCCACCAAATAAGAACTAGAATTTTAATGCAATGCAATGCAATGCAAAGCCACTGATTTCAGTGTTTATTGGAACAAACAGTGGTGGAAAATTTTAAGTTTTGAGTTTAGATTTATATAATGGACATGCACGCCTCTGATTCTTTTCTAATTATGGGTGTGCACTTTTTAGCAAAAATAATATTTAATATTTTTTAAGATTATAATATAAATCAAAAAGAAAGCAGAGTGCATTAAGCATTGATATTTATAAATGAAAGTTCAATTTGTGGTTATTGAAGTATTATCTAAAATCTACTATACTCTAAATATAGATTTGTGTTTATGGAGAAGATAAAAAATGAATAGCATAAGAAAAACAATTAATGAGTATATTAATAAAATTGATAAAATGTTAAGCAATGGGAAGTTTTATAATTATATTGAATATATGGTGTTCCCACATTATAAAAATTTAGAACCTAATTCTAGGATTGAACTGAATTTTCCGATGACAATATTAATTGGAAAAAATGGTTCTGGAAAAAGTTCAACTTTACATGCTTTCTATGGAGCACCTAAAGGATATAGCACTGGTGAATATTGGTTTTCAACTAATATTGATCCAATTGTTGAAACTGGTGATTCAGAAAGAAATAGATATTTTTATGGGTACAAGGAAAATTCAAAAAGTTATATTAAAGAGGTAAGAAAAGCTAGAATTAAACGTTCAGAATCAAACATCAAAAAAGCTGATTTAGATTATTGGGAAACTACTAGACCATCCATAACAGATGGAATGATACCACTATCTGATAAGAATTCACGTAATAATCCTGTTGTGAAGGACGTAATATATGTTGATTTTAGAGGAGAGATAAGTGCATTTGACAAATATTTTTACTTTTTTGAACCTCGTAATGGTAAAAAACAGGATTATTTAAGAAAACATTCTAAATTCTTATCGAAAATTTTTGATGGCGATGATGCTAGGTATGGAAGATACCCTGATAATAAATTGTTTGATAAGTTGATTATAATGGAAAAAAAGCATATTGAAATAATAAATAAAATTTTAGGTAAAAATTATATAGAGATTAAGATGGTAAAACATAAAGTATATGAAAAATGGGGCACATCTATATTTGTTAAAACAGGATTTAAATCTACATATTCAGAAGCAAATTCCGGAAGTGGTGAAAGTGCAATTATTAAATTAGTATATAAAATAATGAATGCTAAACCATTCTCTCTTATTCTGTTGGATGAGCCAGAAGTTTCATTACATCCTAGTGCTCAACTACGATTAAAGGCTTTTTTACTTAATGAGATTATCAATAAAAAACATCAAATTGTTATATCTACTCATTCACCTGTTTTAATACAAGAAATGCCTAAAGAATCTTTGAAGCTTTTTGAAACAAATATTACAGGAAAATTTTCTATTACAAATGGTGTAACAACCCAAGAAGCCTTTTATAACATAGAGGATGATGTTAGTGATAAGAAAACTATTATTTGTGAAGATATATCAGCTAAAATATTATTAGAAAAAGTATTAACTAAAATTAGAAAAATACAATACTTTAATGTTATATATGTTCATGGTGGAGCTGAAACGATTATCACTAAATATTTACCTGTATTTGCTACAAATGATGATTTTCAAAAAACAATGTATATTGTACTTGATGGTGATAAAAATTATGAGAAAAGATACGATATAGAATCATTAAGTTTGTCTGTATTAGAATCTGCGACTACTCTAGAAGAATATTTTAAGGAATCAACAAATTGTGTAATAAATGGTTATATTGATGGTAATAAAGGTCATGGAAGAGAAGATCAAAAAATAGATGTATACAAGCAATCCATAAAATATCATTATAATAATGTTTACTATTTACCATCAAAATCTATTCCAGAAGTTATTATATTAAATAGTAATTATGTTAGAAATACATATGGTAATATCATTAATAAATATAGCAACATTAATAATATTAATGCAAAAGAAATAGTTAAAGAAATCACTAATTCATTACATGGTGAAATCAATGATGACAATTATAGAAGTACTATAACAATCTTATCAAATCAATTTGCAAAAGAAGAGAATAGCAATTGTATAAGAATTATAAAAATAATTGATACGATATTTGAAAGTTAACCTATATGGAGGAGTGATTGAAATGAAGAAATATAATGCAATAGATTTATTTTGCGGAGCTGGAGGTCTTTCTTTAGGTTTAAAAAAAGCTGGATTCAATATTAGATTAGGCTTAGATATTGATACGAATGCACTAATAACATATTCCAATAATTTTTCTAAAACAGTAATTATTAAAGAAGATATTAAAGATGTTTCAGGATATACTTTGTTCAAAAATTCAAAAATTAAAAAGGGGAGTAATTTTCTTTTAGCAGGATGTCCACCTTGCCAGGGATTTTCTAATATAGGCAAGAGAGATGTTACTGATTTAAAAAATCAACTGGTTTTTGAATATACACGATTAATTCAAGAAATGAAACCTACATTTATACTTATGGAGAATGTTCCAGGAATGTCTAAAGGAGTAGGAAAAGAAATTTTTAAAAGGGTTATTAAAATATTAGAAAAACAGTATTATCTAAAATACGATACTTTAAATGCTGCTGATTATGGTGTTCCACAAATAAGGAAAAGGTTAGTTTTACATGGTATCCGAAATGATGTATATGTAAAATTGAATAAAGTATATCCTAAAGAAATAGAAAATATTTTTCCGATTCAAACGCATTATGAGAATGGAATAAATAATAGAAAAAAAAATTGGGTTTCTGTTGGGGAGATTTTGAGGAATCTTCCAGTCATAAAGGCTGGTGAATCTTATGAAGATGAAAAAATACACAATCACATTGCTAGAAAATTATCTGACACGAATTTGTTAAGATTAGATTACATTAGGAAAAATGGTGGTTCTAGAAAATGTTTGTCTGAAAAATTAGTTCTTGAATGCCATAAAAAAGCTAATACATCATATGGAGATACTTATGGTATTATGAGTATAAATAAACCATCACCAACATTAACAAGTGGTTGTACAGCAATAACGAAAGGAAGATTTGGTCACCCTATTCAAAATAGAGGAATTTCAGTAAGAGAAGCTGCTAGATTGCAATCTTTTGATGACAATTTTATATTTTATGGCGGCCTTGATAGTATGAGCTTGCAAATAGGGAATGCAGTTCCACCAAAATTAGCTGAAGCAAGTGGAAAAAAAATTATTAGGTTAATGGATTTATATGATAAGTTAAATAATGAATGATTAATTTTGTAATTTAAGTTTAAAACAAGATAAGGTAAAGTTTAAAACATTTACTTGTATATATAAACACCATAAGCTAGTCTATATCGAATGGAATGTTAATTAGAATGTATGAGGGGGCAAACCATAATATTCGCATGAAAAGAAAAATATTCATTAGAGTCGGAAGGTTTTTACTTTAGTGAATTTAGTTGATTGTAACAAGGCACGTTGAGACAGTGGGTAAGCTAGTTAAGAAATAGGCTAATATCAAAGAGTAAAATGGTCCCTATGTCAAGGACATTTTGAAAAAGGCTAGGCAGCTAAAAGCTGGTCCCGATATTGAACAGGAGCCAGCTTTTTAAGTCCCCATTGGTATCTGTAATTATTATAGTAATCCATATAATTATTAATTGTTGATTCTAATTCGTAAAATGTTGTACAAATTTTTAAGTCTATTTCATCTTTCATATGTCCAAAAAATGATTCCTGCGGGGCGTTGTCCCAACAGTTTCCGCGTCTAGACATGGATTGTCCAATTTTATATTTCTTAAGAAGTTTTTGAAATCTAGGACTAGTGTAATGAACGCCTTGATCTGAATGAATAAAAACATCTTTATCAAGTAATTTTTTATGATTCCTCATCAGCTTTTTAACAGTTTCAGTAGCTATATCTAATGTAAGACTTTCTGAAAGATGATACGAGAGAATTTCATTTGTAGAAGCATCTTTAATAGTAGATAAATAGGCTCTATTAGATGCTCCATATGTTAAATAAGTTATATCAGTTAATAATACCTTACCGACCAAACCTTGTTTGAATTCCCTGTTCAAAGTATTAGGTAGAACTGTATGTTCTTTAGTAGCTTTCATCATTCTACGATAAGGGTTTGCCTTTCTAATTGGACACACAATATTATATTTTCTCATAATTCTTTGTATACACTTTCGATTTATTACTCTATTAAATTCATGTTCTAAAACCATTTTTATAGAGCGTGATCCTTTCTTGTAGCCTCTATGATTAAATGCTTTAAGAATTATATGCTTTAATTCTAAATCCTTTTCATCTTTAGAATTACGCTTATTACTTGAATTTAAATAATTATAATATCCTGATCTAGAGACTTCAGCTATTTTGCATAAATGAGAAATTATATTTTTATAACTGTATTTTGAAATTATACTCTGTATGATCTTGAATATTGATGTTGAACTTAATTTATTATTTTTCACCTGCCTTTCTTGCAGCTCGATTTTTTTAATAGTTCTGCCTCCGCTTTCCAATAAGCAATTTCAGCATCTTTTTTAGCTATTATTTCATTCACGGTTAGTTCACGTTTTAGTGGACGACCACTATTTAATTTTCGAGAATCTCTCAATCCAAGCGCTCCTGATTCATTATAAATATTACGCCATCTTTTACTTGCGCACCAAATTCTATTATTTCCAATAACATCTGTATCAAATCCTGCATCCTGAAAAATATGAATAGGTAGTTTACCTTTGCTACGCTCAGCGATAAAAAGTATTTTAAATTCATCTGTATACGTGATTGCTTTATTTGTGACGTTTTTTATATATTTATTCTTTGATAACAATTCAATTTCTTTATTAGTAAATAGTTTTTTACTCATTAGTTCACATCCTGACTGAATTTATACTTGATTTTATTGTACAAAAAAAGAACCTATAAAAATAGTCTTTTTTAAGTGTCTATTTCATAGGTTCCATTTTAGAGGTTAGAGGTCTTTAAGAAAATTTAATAGTGTGTTTTATGTTCCCTCAAACTGATGGTTTGAGGGAATTTTGCTTTAGGGGGATGTGCTTTTACGCAGAACTAAGATGTTTTGTATATTTCTCTAGGTATTGCGTAAAAGTATAACTTAACTCATACTAATAGTAGATAAGAAAATATAATAGATAGACTATAGCTATAGATGTAAGGGGTTTGTAGTTAAAGTGATATTTTATATGAAATTACATTTAAAGGGTATAATAAAAAGAAATACTATAAATTATAAGTGCTAATTAATAGGAGGTAGTAATTTTATGCAAAGAGAAAAAAGAAAGAAAAATAGATTTTTTTAAAGAAGAGATGGGGAGATATATAATTTTTATCATCCAGAATATTCACCTCTTTTACAAGCATTGGTATGTAATTATGATAAAAATCCATTAGCTAGAAAAAGATAGGAAAATATTAGTGTAGAAGAATATGTTAATATGATGTATAAACTGTCAAATGAAGAATTTGAAAGAATTACAGGAGATTATGGAGAGCACTATAACAAAATAAAAGATAAAGGAATACAAATAAGAGACATTGTGAGTAGATTTTTAGGACAGGTATTATTACAGAATTTAGATTAATCTAGACTTTAAATAATTATTCGGATTAATGTAACTAAAGACCGATTAGAAAGTATAATCAGAATTATCTAGGTAATTGTGAAACTCATTTATAAAACTGAATAAAAATTGATTAGAAATTGCAAAAACATCATTAATTGATGGAAAAGTTGCTTTTATACAATTGCAATGGTTTTATTAGCTAAAAAAGGCCGTACAAAATAAAGCAAAACTGCATTCTGATTTTTACAAATAAAGTTTATGCTATTAATGGCTTAAGGCTTCGTATATATTCATGTTTATGTATTTTATCTGTTACGATGACTGTTATTAGTTGAGTTATTCCAGCTAGAAGTAAATCATCATGAAGCGTTTGCTAATTTTGGGTTTTACGGACTACAACGCAGTAACTGTCTTTGAAATGATTGATATTTTTTTCAACAGTTACTCTGATTTTATAAGTATTATTCCATTCTTGGGTTCCTCGTCTTATCCCAGGATATGCGCGCAGGTTCTTTTCAGGATAAATATAAAACATTCGTCCACATAAGGAATTTGTACATGGATTTTCACATAAAGTTGGATCATTCGGACAGCATGGAATGCCGTCTTCGTTTAAAGGGCAATCAACATTTTCTTCTAATGTCAGCTTAGTTTTTAAAGGAATATATGCTTTATCAAATTTTAATTCAAGAAGAAGATTACGACAAATTTGAATACTGTCAAAAGCAGCATTACCTAAAAAGATTTTTGGATTTATTAGTGGATGCTCGTTAAAAAAATCTTTAAGAACAGGGATAAGAGATTTATCTTAATCAGGTGAATCAGATTTTTTTTCAACAATAATATCAGGATATGATTTGAGAAAATCTTTATTATAGAATGAAATATCTCTTACGATACCGAGGCCATTAGTAATGATGCCGAATTTAAAAGCATAGCAAAAATGTCAATTGATATACATCTGTTGGATGGCAGAATTGGCTGAAGCGTGTGAAGGCATACAGCCAGAAGCTGCTTTATAATGCGATTAGCATATTTAGGATTATTTTCAGTGACAAATGTTTCAATATCTGAAGTATCAAAAATAGTCATGGAAGCAAGATTTTCATCAATCTGTTGGCATATCGGTTCAGTAATATCAACAAGATTATCGAACATGGATTGTAAGTCCAAAAGAAAGTCCTGCTTAAAACGAGTAAACTTAGAGGAATCTGGAATTTTTAAAAAGCCACAGAAGTCTCTTAGTTCTTGAGAATATTTAAGAAAAATAATTAAAAGATCATCTTTAGGAATAGAAAAAATACGTTGTAAAATTAAAGCACTAATCATAGTATAAAGCTGATATTTTCGCGGCCTTCCTGTGGAAGCGTAAAAATGGTTAATGAAGGGTGCAGGAACTAACTCATCAAGATCGATAGTGTTTTTGAGGTAATTCAATTTTACCATAAATCACTGATGAGTTATTTTATTTTGTTAAAAAAATATTCCGCATTTATGAGGGGTGCGGCGTTTCGCAAACGCCTATTTATATAATCCGAGAAAGGAGAGTATAAAGTGTTTATATCATAAAATTATTTTGAGATAAGCATATTATACTGGAAGTGAGAATGAGATTTATAAAAAAAGCGAATATAGAACAGCTTAGAAGTATCACAGAGCAACACAAAGAATTAGAGTTATTTATAAGTAGAAGCGATGCTATTTCATTAAGTGACAAAACAAATGACATAAAACATATATTAAAAAAGCAGCATGCTGTAATTAAAGCAGTTCATTGTCCAAGTTCTAAATTTAAGACTATATGTGATTATGATAATGAGTGTTCTACGAATGTCATGTCTTTGTGTGAAATAGTAACATGTAATGAGGAAAGGGAGATATTTAATCAGATTTGCAAATTTGCTGATGAATGTGGTAAGGAATTTAAAATTAACGTAATAGTGATTATTCATACGGGCTGTGTAATTGGGTGTACGAAAGATAATGAATTTAAATGTCCATTTAATAGTGATGGTTCATGTTTGTTTCAACAAAAAAATGATCTTTACACGAATGGTGTAATTGAGAATGATATGTTAATAAGTTTTGTGGAATCAGTTAAAGTATATGATAATATTACAATTTCTTTTGAAAATATTACTCCATTTAAAGTTATAGAAAGAAAAAATGTAGAGTTTACTGAAGGAAAAAATTTTGGGTATGGATTTGAAAATGTAGAGATGGCAGAAATCTGTAATGAAATACTTTATAACAGTAAAAAGAATAGCAATAGAAATGAAACGGATAACCTTGATTATGCTGCCAAGAATGTAAAAAAGCAAAAGTTTGGAACAGTATTGGACTTTTGCCATGTCTTGGCTAACTTTGAAATATTGGGAATTAAACAGGATTTGAAAGAATATGTATCCAGATATATAGAAAAAAATAAGGTATTACTTCAGTTGATTCATTTATCAAACTACGATAAAGAGAAGAATGAACATGGTAAATGCTTTAATATCAAAAATGATAATTCTTTGCAAATGATAAAAAGGTTGTGTATGGAAAATGTTCGAAGTATACCTATTACTTTAGAGGTAGAAGACGGAGAAAAAATGGACAAGTCAATACAAAATTTTAATGAAATTATGTTGGAGTGGAATAAAATACATCCTTTGTTTGAGGAATATGTCACAAAAGAGACTTTTACCTTTTTTGAGAAACTATATAAAATAATGTCGATAGATTATGATGACAATAAAAATCAGTTTTATGATGCGGCAAAAGAAATAAAACAATATGTATGTAAAAGATCTAAATTAGATGAAAAGTTATTTGATTTTACTATTAATAAACAAGATGAAATAAATGTTTATGCATTTCAATTACAATCATATATATATTATATGAGATATGTTATGTTGGCATTAGATTTAATGGATGAGTATAGGGATGATAAGGGAAGGTTTGAAAGAACTATCAGTCATTACATTTTTAATGATAAATATGACGAACTAAAATTTGAGGGATTAGGATATTATTATAATATTTTTTGGAAAAAGCAAAATATGACATTATTTCATTGTTATGATGGTTGTGAAGGTGGAAATTGGAATTTGTGCTCAGATGGTAAAAATTTTGATAATATATTAAAGCGATGCAAGGCTCATATAGAAGGGACAATGCTAAATTTTTATTCATCAAGTAAATATTTTGGAAGATGTATGATGAAATATTTTAATGATTATTCTAATAATGATAATGTTGATTATAATATATGTATTTATGAAAAAATGCCAGTTAACTATGTTAAAACTAATGTTGGGATAGTATCGTTGCAAGAATATCAAGAGAGATGCTTGGAAAATAGCAGTGGAGTTGAATTTGACGATTTCTCTATTGATTTTAGTGATTTCTTGAAGGATAGGGATGATGATATAGCTAGTTTGAATAATTTATTTAAGAAAACTACTGGATCTGAAGTAAGTAAGGAAAAATGTGGATCAATATATGACGGAGAAGTTATATTTTATAAAAGTTGGGATGAAAATAGTTCTAAGAATTCACAGAATTATAAAAAATATAAACTAACAATTGAAGAATTTTATATATTAATGAGTTCTTATTTTGAAAAAGTGAAAGTTCAGGAAAAAAGTATTACAGATATTGTTAATGAAATTTGTGAAAAAGATATAGAATTACAAACAGATTCTAATGCAAACAACTCAATTAAGATAATAACAAGTGATGTGAAAAAAGAAAAAATTGAAGAAATCTTGAATAAAATTGATTTTGATATAGAAAAACTTCATCAGCCCAAAAAAGAAAATGAGAATTATGGAATTATTAATGATAATTTAGAGGTATATATTAACGATTTAAAAAATAGTTATATGAGATAAAATGTATGGAGATAAGGATATGAAACTATATGAACAGTTAAATGGAAAAACTATAACATTTGGTCAATTGTTAAATTTGATAAATGAAATAACTAATGATGGTGAAAAAGGTAAAGTTTATATTCCTATATATCAACGTAATTATAAATGGAATCGGAGTACAGGAAACAGTAATGCTGAGAGATTAATTAAAGAGTTGATATATAATTTTAAGCATGGAAAATCAAAATCACTTTCACTTTTTACTTTGTATGTTAAAGATAATCAAATTCAAATTGTTGACGGACAGCAAAGGATGATTACACTTATGTTAATCTTCTATGCAATTGAGCATAAGGATGATTTCATAAGGTTGGAATTTGAACGAGATTTTCAATTAGATAACAAGGATAAAAGAATTATGTTTTTGAGCCATTTGATGAATCATCATGAAATGGGAAAAAGTGCTGAGGATATTTTTAGAGAGCAAACTAAAGCTTTGTCTGATAAAAGGCGATTAACTTATAATTACATAGGTATCAAAGAGAAAATAAATGATGAAAATGAAGGACTTCCACATGATAAGTACAATACATTCGCTGAATTTATAAAGAATAATGTGAATTTGTTATTACATATTACCTCAGATGAACCCGTTTCAGAATTCCTTAATATGAACAGTAAAAAAATTAAATTTCGGATATGTGATATGATAAGAGCAAAACTTATTATTTATATGTCAATAAATACGGATTTAATTACAATTTCAGATACTTTGGGATTACAGTTAGATGTTGAATATAAGACAAAAATAGCAGAAATGTTCGAAGAAATCTCCAATTTACTTTATGATAATGAAATATATAAAACAGTTAAACTATCTTACTTTGACCCGGACAACACTAGGGATAATCGTTTAAATATTCTTTTTGCGTCAGAAGATTATGGGTTAACAAATGCTAGGTCAAAGAAAGAAGTTCATTATTCTGACTTTCATGAGGATAATCTTGTTGGTAAAGAAAAGATTATTATTCAACGTATTGTTTTTTATAAAAAAATGCTTGATGAAATAAAAAAAGATATAGGTAAGTCCTATTATTTAACGATTCGTGCATTTATAGAATTAAATCATTTAACAGACATTAGGTTCTTTGATTTGTTAAATGAATATATATTTGAGATGGTAAGCAAAGATAAAGAAGGTACACAGTCAGAAGAAGAACTTCTTGCAAAGATTATTCATTCAAAATTTAGTATAGATAGATTAATTTTGAGTAGGATGGAAAGTCAAAATAATAGTAATGATTTAGAAGATGACATAGGTGCAACTGATACATATAAGATTAATAGATATTTTGATGCATTATCAAGTAATACACAAAGAGAAAAAATATCTGATTCAGATTTTAAAGCTTTTTTTAATAATGAAGGTGGATATGAAAATAAAAAGAAGTTCTTTCCAATGAAAAAAAATGATTTAATTGATATGGTTCATGGCTCTGGAAAATATATGCTATATAAATATATTGTTGCCCACGAGAAAGAATTGGAAAATGAAAAATTTGAAACTATAAGCTTATGAGGTAGTGATAAAATGAGGGAATCAATACAAATTGGATTAATAGATTTGTTTTGTAAAGAAAAGAATATTATTATTCCTGTTATACAGAGGGATTATTGTATGGGAAGTTATATGGATGCAGATGATAGTCTATTAACCTATATCTTAAATAAATTTCGTAAATATTCCCTTAATAATGCTGATGAAAACAAAAATATAGTGCTAAGTGCTATTACTGTATACGAGAATAATGAAAATGTTTATATTTATGATGGACAGCAGCGTATTTTTACAATGTATTGCTTATTAAAATTTATAGATTTTAAGATTCAAGAGTGTAATTGTGAGAGTTCAGAAGATTCGTTTCAGAATATAATGACTCAAATTCAGTTTCAATTTAGGAAGGCAATTAATGAGGTGTTCAAAGAAAATAATGATAATTTAGTTACATATGCAACTAAGTCAGTTAATAATTTAAAAGAGACCTTTAATAAGAGGGCTGTGAATTTAGATTTTGTTAGTTTAAAAGTATTTATATTAAAGAAAATAAAATTTGATAGAGTTTCTGTTAAGGGGGAATTATCTACGGCAGAACAATTTTTTATAGATATAAATAGTGGTGTGCCGATTGTTCCATATGAGATATTTAAATGTCTTTTAAATAATAAGGCTGATAAGTGCATAAATGACAAAGAAACAAAAAAACAATGGTTTTCAAATATTGATAATGATTGGCTCGATATTTTTTATAAATTTAAGGAAGTTACTTTGGTTAATGAAACATCAAGAGAAGAATTGATGGAAATGAGGTTCTTGGAATTTTGTTGCAGGATGATATATTGGGAAAAACAGTTAAATAATGAACAGTTGGGTAAACATGCTTTAGAGTTAAAGAGTTTTAATGACACAAGAGATACAGATGATATAAATGATACTGTAAAGTTTATCGATATACTTGAAGTGGATGATTTTGATAGGATAAGCAAGATTTTGAACTCATTAGAAACAGAGTTGAAGGCAGAAGGTAGTTCAGAAAATAATAATATAGTTAATCTAGTTGGTGGAACATTTAATGCAGGAAGCCAGGGAAAGAAAAGAATTGGAACATTGTATTTCGATACAATGTGTGAAGAGAATATAATTTATATTCGCAAATTTTTAAAAAAATTATGTAGTGATAAATGTGGAGATAATAACGAAGATAAAGAACAAGATAATAGCTTGAATATAGAAAGGGCTAAAGATTTAGTAGTGTGGGCTATTTTAAATGAATTGGTGAACCCAAACATTAAAATTGTGAAGGCAGTAAAAAATGAATGGAATAAGTTCGTTATTTATGATAAGCCTATAGCTTATTTAACACCTAATTTTGTGGGAACATGGAAAGAAATTATATACCCGGTACCACAATATTATTATGACTTCAAATATGACGAGGTATATGAAAGTTTAGTGGGAAAAGAAAATTATAACGAAGATGAGAAAAATAAGCTTAACGATATAATGAAAATAATATTAAAGAAAGAAAATTGTAAAATTAATTTAAAAATAATTCCTAAAAATGAACCAGAATATTATGACTTTATGAAAATAAAAGAAAATCAGATTAAATATCCAGAGGTAGCAAAATATCAAATTACTTATAAATATAGAAGGTGTAATTTTTATAAACCTGATAAAAAGAATTATGGTATTCTTAAGAAACTGAATGATATTATAATATATGATGAAGATGGATATGGATATTACCTTTCAGTAAATGATAGGTTTAATTTTTACAAAGACTGCAAATATGGTGTTTCTAGATGGGAAATAAAAGAAAAAGTTAAGGTGCAAGCTTGTATACGACTGGATAAAGAGTACAGCATACAATTTGACGCAAAGCAAATTAATTAGAGAGCATTTTATGTTTGAATAGTTCCTATATGTTGGTAAAAGCCACTTAATGAATAAAAAAAGAGAAATGTAGAGTTTGTTTTTTGATAGAATAAGTAAAAAAATATAGTTTCATAATAAATTAACAGATTTAATTCTAAATTGTACAGGTGTGTACTTTTTAGAACTACTCATACAATTTACCATTAATCAATTCAATCTTTACCTTAAAATCATTGCTAAATTGTATCAAAATCATGGTGCTTAGACATGAAACCCACAAAAATCTAAAATTTAGATTTTGGTGGGTTATTCTTTAAGTGAATTTGCACTTACAAGTTCAATATTGTTGTATTTTTTCAAATTTAACAGGGCGCCTTAATTTCCCTAATGAGATTGGCTGAGAACTATTTGTGCAGTTATCCCAAAGGCTTACACTTGTAATAAGAGGATTTTCATAAGTTTTAAAGAAATATTCACAAGTATTTGTATTAATAAAAGCAGTATATTTTGTATAATCGTAAGTATTTCTATTTGTTATTACTATTCCTTTTGGAATGGTGACACTTTCCATAATATGAAAGCAAGCGTTTATTGCATCTAAACTGTTATTAGGTGTTTCGATATGCGTTTTTTGATATGCTGTTCTTACAAATCTTTCTGGGGATGTGTAGCCTCCTGGTAGCTGCATGGTTCCTGCTGCCTGACCGAATGGTTTTAAATGAACTTTTCCCCAGCATACATCACTAGTTTGTGTTTGTGATACATCCATGTAATTTCTTAAATTAGTCATATGCCACTGAAAATCAGGGCTGTTGGCCATAACTCCAATTTGATTTTGGAACATCTTTAAACCTTTTTCTGTTTGTTCAATAACAACACATTCTCCACTTTTATCTGTGGCAATCCAATGTAAAGGTGCGACTGTTTGTGTCACTGGGTCTTCAAGACCTACAAGATATATGTCCAGTAGGATTTCTTTAAGTTCTTTTACTGATCCACATTTTCCTAAAATATAATGAAGAAAATCTAAAGATGAAATAGGTTCCTTATCAATATAGTTTGAGGGCATTTTGTATTTTGCATAACCTGCAAAATATAATGCTGCTGCCGCAAAGCCTTTTTCATTTACTCCATCAAAAAAGCCAAGCATTCCATCGCTTTCCTGTCCAATTCCCATAAAACTATAGCAATTATAGGATTTATGCATGTTAAGAATATTGTTCCATACATAATATTTAGGTACAATATAAAGCTCTGGATCAATATTATAAGAAAAATCCATGTTTCTGCCAAAAAAATTTTCCAACTGTTTTGATTGTAGCGTTATTGCTGTGCACATGTTAATTCTCATGCCTCCTATGTTTTATTAAATAATCACATCTAGTAGTACTAAAGTTTAGAAACGTTGGTATGTGGTATATCACATTCAAGTATATAAATTTATGCCCCAAAAAGAATAAATGCTATAAATAAAATGTCTATATATTTATAGATATACTTCCACAGGTAATAAAGTTCCATTTTGTATATAAAACTCGTAAGGTCTAGAACAAACAGTTTATATTGTAAGAACGACAAACGAAAGAGATATAAAATTATATTAGGATAAATGAAATAATAACGGACCAAAGATGTGACTCATATTTTGTGTTAGGCAAGGAAGCAAAATATGAAAGAATTCTGGTCCTTTATTTTTTCTTTTTGAATAACATAACAAAAATGTAATGTTAATGATATGTAGTTAAATTGATGATATATATGGAATGATATAGAATAAGTTACATGAAGTGAAGTTAACAGTGAGGTTTAGATAATAAGACATAGCTACAAAAGGGAGAGTTATAAATGAAAAACATATTAAGTGTAGAAAAAATTGAAAAGTATTATGGTAGTAAAGATAATGTAACAAAAGCTATAGATAACATCAGTTTTAAGGTATATGAAGGAGAGTTTGTTGGAATAATGGGACCTTCAGGAAGTGGTAAAACTACATTACTTAATTGTATATCAACAATTGATAATGTTACTGCTGGAAAGATAATGATAAATAATAGTGATATTACTAGATTAAAACCAAAGGAATTAGATAAGTTTAGACAAAATGAGCTGGGGTTTATATTTCAAGACTTTAACTTATTAGATACTTTAACGGCTTATGAGAATATTGGTTTAGCATTAACAATACAAGGTGAAAAAAGTTCAAAAATAGATGGAAAAATAAAAGATGTAGCAGGAAATTTAGAAATAGAACAAGTTTTAGAAAAATATCCTTATCAAATGTCTGGAGGACAAAAGCAAAGAGTTGCTTCAGCAAGAGCAATAGTAACAAATCCATCAGTAGTACTTGCAGATGAACCAACAGGAGCTCTGGATTCTAAATCAGCTAGATTGTTACTAGAAAGATTTGAAACTTTAAACAAGGAGTTGAAGACCACAATACTTATGGTTACTCACGATTCTTTTACAGCAAGTTATGCACATAGAATACTTTTTATTAAAGATGGAAAAGTTTTTAGCGAACTAATAAGAGGTAATGATAGTAGAAAAGAATTTTTTAATAAAATTATAGAAGTTATCTCTCTTCTTGGAGGTGATGATAACAATGTATTTTAAAATTGCTTCTGGAAACATTAAAAAGTGCTACAAGGATTATACTATATACTTTTTAACACTAATACTAGCTGTTTGTATATTTTATAGCTTTAACTCTATTGACTCACAAAAGGCACTTTGGGATATAAAATCTTCAAATGCAAAATATATAGAAAAATTAATGGATATTATATCTTACTTTTCAATATTTGTATCAGTAATATTAGTTAGCTTAATATTGTATGCAAATAATTTTTTGATAAAGAAACGTAAAAAAGAATTAGGAATCTATATGACTTTAGGTATGTCAAAAAGAAAAATATCTAGAATTTTAGTAACAGAAACTTCTATAGTGGGAGCTATATCTTTAATTGGAGGTCTTATATTAGGAATTGGATCAGCACAGGTTTTATCTGTATCTACATTAAAGTTATTTGATATTGGAATGAATGAATATAGATTTGCTGTTTCAATAAGTGCTATAGGTAAGACTATATTGTACTTCGGAATAATGTTTTTACTTGTAATGATATTTAATGTATTTGTTATTTCTAGATATAAGATAATTGATTTACTAGCAGCAGATAAAAAAAATGAAAATATAAAATATAAAAATCCGTTTATATATTTAGCATCATTTGTGTTAAGTGTAGTATTATTGGCATTTTCATATAAATCTATATTAAAGATAGGTTTAGAACCTAAAAATACTATGTTTATATTATCAGTAGCCATTTCAATAGCAGGAACAGTATTGTTCTTCTTTAGTTTATCTGGAGCTGTATTATATATAATAAGTAAAAATAAAAAAGTATATTTTAAAGGCTTAAATATATTTGTGGTAAAACAAATAAACAGTAAATTTAATACAAATTTCATATCAATGTCAGTAATATGTTTCATGCTATTTATTACAATTCTTATATTATCCACAGGAATAAGTCTTAAAAAAGATTTTGAAGCAAGTCTCAATAAAATAGCGCCATTTGATGCCAGTATAATATTATATGCTAATGATGAAAACAACAATATAGAAGAGGTACTTAATAAAATTGATTTTAAAATAAGTGAAAATGAAAAAGCTACAACTTACAATGAATATGCTTCAGCGGTAGAGCTGAAGGAGTTACTTTCAGTAGAAGATGAAACTTTTGAGGGCTATTTTGGAAGCTTTGTAAAAATATCTGATTATAATAAAATATTAAAACTAAGAGGCGAAAAGGAAATAAATTTAAAGAAGGATGAGGTTTTGATTTTATCAAATTATAGCAAATTAGTTAAGCCAATTAATGAAAAATTAGAAAATAACAATAAAGTTAATATTAATGGAAAAGAATATTTTGTTAAAAATCATGAAGCGATACAAGATAATCTTAATGATTTTATAATAGAAGCGACTTTTTGCACAATAGTTATAAATGATGAGTTTTTACCTAATAGCAAAGTTTTTAAATCAGTGATTAATGTAATGTATACAGATAAAAATAGAGAGGAAAATAACAAAAAATACGATCAAATCAAAAATTCTTCTATTGATGGTGAATATAGTAGCTTAGGCATTGCAGATATAGATGCTCATTCAAAGGATAGTGTTTATTCCGGTGGAAAAAGAGTTACAACTTCAGAACTGTTTATTGGATTATATTTAGGTATTGTATTTTTAATAACTACCATGGCTGTATTAGCGCTTCAACAATTATCAGAAGCTAGTGATAGCATAGAAAGATATAAAGCTTTAAAGAGGATTGGTGCAAGCAAAAAAATGATAAACAAAACAATTTTTATTCAAACATTAATGCATTTCACCCTTCCAGTAATTATGGCATTAATTCATTCAGTTATTGGTGTTGCAGTAGTTAATAAAGAGATAGGTATTTATAATCCAATAGATATTAGATTTTCAGCATTAATAACAGCTTTAATATTTGTTGTGGTTTATATAGGATATTTTTATATAACATATACAGGATATAAAAACATAGTGAAAAATAATATGTAAGGGACAATTAAGAGATATGAATAATTAAGGAGTATGAAAGAATGGATAATAAAACTATGAAGATTTCAATTAAAAATTTAAATATGATTTACCCAAAAGGGAAAAAAGCATTACAGAATGTGTCATTAGAAATAAAAAGTCCAAGCCTTATTGGACTTTTAGGACCCAATGGAGCAGGAAAATCAACACTTATGAAACTTCTTGTAGGAGGGTTAATGCCCACCAGTGGTGAGATTCTTATAGATGGGAAGCCTTTGCTTAAGAATGAAAAAAAGTTAAAAGCAAACTTAGGATATCTGCCACAATCTTTTGGACTTTATGATGAGCTTACTGTCTGGCAGTTTCTAGATTATATGGCAGCATTAAAAGGAATAAAAAATAGTAAAAAGGTTATTGAAGAAGTAATCAACAAGACAAATCTTACAGAAAAACGAAAAGCACGTATTTCAACGTTATCAGGTGGTCAAAGGCAGCGTGTCGGAATTGCCCAGGCTCTTATGGGAAATCCAAAATTATTAATATTTGATGAGCCAACTGTTGGACTTGATCCAGAGGAAAGAATTAATTTCCGTAATTTATTTTCTAAGACGGCACAAGATAAGATTGTCTTATTATCTACTCATATAATTGAAGATGTACAATCAGTGTGTGATAAACTGATTGTTATTAATCATGGGCAAATTTTGTTTACTGGTACACCAGAAGAATTGATAGCGCTGGCCCACAATCATGTTGGTGTCTTTGAAGAAAAAGCGGGAGAAAGTTCTGACTGGGAATATAAGGTGACAGCAAGAGTTAATACAGTAAAAGGAATTGCCTGTCGTGTTGTAGCAGAAATACTGCCAACTTTTGCAGAGGCCGTGGAGCCTACGCTTGAAGATGCTTATATGTATCTTATTATGGGAAAAGAGGTGAAGTAATCATGAAAATCTTTTCCTATTTAAGGGTGGAATTAAATCGTATTTTTCACTCAAAAATAGTTTATCTGATTATGATATTAACGATGATTTCCCAAATGACAGGATATAAGTTATACAATAATGGTATGCTTGATGAAACGTTATCTGGTCATTTTATTGGAAATCCAGCTAGTGCTGGAGCTCTTGGCGGGGGGATATTGTTTGCAATTTTAACTTTGTTAGAATTTGATAGAGTACGCAAAAATCAAACAGAAGCATTAATTAATAGTGTTGTATCACCTTTAGTATTAAATGTAGTAAGATTAATATCCATAGGAACAGCAGCTATAATTTCTGTTTCTATTGCAGCAGTGATTTATTTTCCATATACATTTATGAAAATGGAAAATACCTTTGAGTCATATACTTATTGGAATAGTTTCTTTCTTTTAATGCTTCCTTCTGTATTATTATCAATTTTAGTGATTTCTGCATTTTATCAGATTTTTTATCGTGCAGATATCAGTATGGCTGCATTTATTGCATTTATGTTGGTGGGCTTTAGCAAATGGTTTGATAATATTAATATTTTACACTGGATAAATCCAATTGTTAATGTACTTTCTGATGATTTTGGTAATAACATAGTATTTAAAGCAATGCAGCATAATCGTTTGTTTTGGTTTTTGACAATTGGTGGAATGTGGGTAATTGGATTGTTATGTGTCCGTCGGTATGGTAAAGGTTTATTTAAGTCAATTTTGCACAATTCAAGCAAAATCTACATTCCATTATTAGCTGTAGTACTAATATGTAGTGGAGGCTATACGTATATAAATCAACCTAATATTTATTTAGAGTCTGAAGTTGATAATTCAGATGAAATCAATGAACAACTTGAAGTTTCAAACACTGATTTGGAAATATCATTTGATACCAATAAAGGAAGTCTTTCAGGAAAGGCAACTTATTGTCTTCAAAATTTGAGTGGTAGTGAACAGGAATGCAAAATTATGATGAATCCTGGATATACTATTCACCACATCACAGCAAATGGAAAACAGATTATATTTGAAAATTTAAACAATAGAAAAGGCAACATTGTATTTAATGTACCGAATGTTCCACAGGTTAAGATTAACATAGAATATAGTGGCGTGCCTAAAATTGAAGAAACTTATAGTGACCTTTTAGTAGTAAATTGTAATATGAGTAATAAATGTATAGAGCTTATTAATTCAGATAATATTTATCCACAGCTTAGAGTACAAAAAAGTAAAGATGGAGCACCAATTACAGGTAAATTTACCATGCCTTCAGAGCTCACACCAATTGTATATGGACAGAAAAATAAGAAAATTACTGCAGATGATAAATCGATAAAGAATTTAGATGCTAATACAGTAAAAATACTTTCTGAGGATGAGAAAAATAGAACTTGGTCTTTCCATCTTAATGGTAGTAGTTGGTTAACTATTATGGCTGGTGATTATGTTATGAAGAATCTAGGTGATGAGAGTATGCCAATAGAGTTTTATTATAGTCGTAAAATGGAAGACAGAATGAAAGATAAGAGTGCTGATAAAGTTATGGAGGATACTATTAAATATTGTACTTGTAACTATGGTAAGTTACATAATGTTTCTGAGAATAGTCAACTTAGAATAGCGCAAAGATCAATATTTGCGGGTGGTGGAATGGCGCTTCCGAATCTTAGCATTATTGGTGAAATTAGCTTTAGTGATAAAAATTTAAATAATAAATCAAATGGATCAAATGTGGCTGAAGTGCTGGGACATGAACTTGCTCATCAGTGGTGGGGACTGGAAACCATAGGTGAAGGTGAAAATAATGAAAACTGGTCTGCAGAAGGCTTCGCCGTTTATACAACTTATCGAGTTGCAAAGGAAACCCATGGTGAAGAATATGCTCAAAAAAATTATGTGAACCAGTGGAAAGAAGCTTCGAAAGCTCAGGATAATAATTTTTATAATAGACATCCAGAATATTTAGATATACTACCTGAAAAATATGCTGATGAAATTAGTGAGTGCAATGAAGTTACACGTCTATATTCAAAAATGCCTCTTCAAATTTTAAAAGCTGCAGAGCTTGTTGGTGGAGAAGACAAGATGGATAAAATTCTAGCTAAATTATATGAGAATAGCCAAGAATCAAAAATCACATGGCAAGATTTTTTAGATGATTGCAATCTTAAAGAGGAGGACTTAAACATTGAGTAGAGTATTTAAATATGAACTTAAAAGACTGATTATAAATAAATTTTTCTTAGGATTACTTATTATTTCTGCTTTTTATAGTCATCAGGTTATGACTGGAGATATTATCCTTGGGGTTGCAAACACAGCCCCATTCTCAGGTTGGAGCTATGGAGCATATCTTGCTAAAGAGTTACCAATTTTACTTGTTGCATTACTATTTTTCATATCGTTTCTTTATTCAAAACAAGAGAAGAGTGTACAGACTTTAACTAAAGCGACGCCTATTGATCCGTTTAAGTTTCAGATTCTACGTTACGGAGCCATTATTATAGCATTTATTTTAATTTCTGCAGTGCCGATTAGCTATAGTTTGTGGTTCTATAGTGTGAATTTTAATTTTACTAATTTTGGAACTCTTGTGTTGCCTAGTTTTGTAACACTATTGCCAGCTATGCTTTTTATGCTTGGCTTAGGAATTTTAGGAGGACGATACCATCAAGGAATAATTTTTGCACTTATGGTAGTAGTAATATTGCTTAGTTATGTTCCATTACCGTATGCAGTTGATTTGCTTGGAGAAAATTTCTTTGCAAAATATCCAGAATTTCTTGATATGGTAGAACCAGAATTCTCAATACCTGTAAGTGTAATAGTTGGAAAACTAATATTTGGACTAGCTGGATTTGGGATGATGCTGATATCTTGTAATCAAAATAAAAAGTAAATATTTTATTGAAATGGTGTTTTTACTAGTTTATCATAACAATTAGAGGCAGCCTGTCATATATGAAATCTAAGTATGATGAGTAAAATGCAGTTGTATTCAGCCTTATATGTATAGAAGGGAGAAGATAATGGGGAAAATTGTTATTATTGAAGATGATGAAGCTATAAGAGAAGAATTACAAAACTTTTTAATAAAGTATGGTTATGAAGTAAAAGCACCTATAAGTATGGATAACATAATTAAATATGTTGAAAATGAGAATGCAAGTTTGATATTACTAGATATTAACCTTCCTATGTATGATGGTTATTATATATGCAGAGAAATACGCAAAACATCAGATGTTCCAATTATAATAGTTACAAGCAGAGATAGCGAAACAGATGAATTAATTAGTATGAATTTAGGGGCAGATGATTTTATAACAAAACCTTATAATACAGAAATACTGTTGGCAAGAATAACAAATATTTTAAAAAGAACATATGGAAACTTAAAAACTAATAGTATATTAAGTTACAGAGATTTTAATATAAATCTTTCAAATGCAACTATTACTTATAAAAACAAATCTTTAGAGTTAACTAAAAATGAGGTTAAGATACTTTCATATTTAATAAATAATAAGGGGAGTATAGTAAAAAGAGATTCACTAATGGAATATTTATGGAAAGCAGATTATTTTGTAGATGACAGTACTTTAAATGTTAATATTAATAGATTAAGAAAAAAACTTGAAGAAATAGGGATAGAAAATCCAATAGAAACCAGAAGAGGGTTAGGGTATATTATGCCATGAGTATAGGTGAATTTATTAGAGATAAAGTTATTGTAATATTATGCAATATGCTGCTATTTATTATATTATCAGCTATATTGTTTATAATTAATGTTAAATTAATTATAATTGTATTTGTTTTTTGTATCTGGTTTTTCCCATTAATATCATATATAACTGTAGAGTTTGTAAAATATAAAAATTATTATGATGAGATTGATAGGATAATAGAAAAATTGGACAAGAAATACCTGCTTCCAGAGATGTTAAAGGAAGCAGATTTTATACAAGGAGAAAAACTTAATCGTATTCTTAAAGAAATATGCAGAGATATGCATGAGAATGTAAAATATTTTAAAGATATGCAGGCGGATTATAGAGAATACATAGAAACCTGGATACATGAAATTAAGACACCAATAGCTTCCACAAAGCTGACAATTGAAAATAATCAAAATGAAGTAACTAATAAAATAGATTATCAATTAGACAGGATTGAGGGGTATGTAGAACAAGTACTTTACTATTCTCGAAGTAATAATGTTAGCAAAGATTATATTATAAAACAAATTAATCTTGATAATGTAGTAAGGAATGTAGTTAAAAAAAATTATAGAGATTTTATTCATAAGAAAATAAAAATAAATATAAAGGATACTAATGAATTTGTATATAGTGATGTGAAATGGACTGAATTTATTATTAATCAGATAATAGGAAATTCTATAAAATATTCAAGTAATAAAGAACCAATAATAAATATACATTCGATTAAGAAAGCTAATTCGGTAAGGTTGATTATAGAGGATAATGGAGTAGGCATAATTGACAAGGATATACATAGAGTATTTGAAAAAGGTTTTACTGGTGAGAATGGAAGGAGATTTAGCAAAAGTACAGGAATGGGATTGTATTTATGTGAAAAGCTCTGTTTAAAATTAGGATTGAAGATTAATATTGACTCTGAGGTAAATAAAGGAACTAAAGTTATGTTAATATTTCCTCTGTCAGCTATGGAAACTTTTACCGATGATTAGTATGTATTAATATCTTCAGGTGGGAACATAACTATGAGCTCAAAATAATTATTTACTAGTATATGTTATGAAGTATTATCAACGTATATATGCTAAATTTTTATAATGCCAATTATGACTTAGCTTTATTCAATTTAGTTTTATATCTTATAGATATCCAATTTAAGAATTAAACTTATAATTGGAATGTATTTCCATACTAGAAATAATGGGAATTCTTTTGCGTAGTGTTGCGTTGATAATTTAGTTGTAGGATTTCTTCAGCAGAAGTTGTTCTATTCTCGCTTGTCCTCAACTTGTTTAAGGAGAATGCAAGAATGGGACAACTTCTGCTGTTAGAAATCCACAGCTAAATTATCTAGCAACCGAGCTAAAGAATTCCCCTTATTTCGGTTATTCACCACATAAGTATGATTTATAGTTTGGATATCTATAAGTATCATAATATTTCTTTTCCTAAAATGAAAACTTTCTTTATATTAATATCATCATCAAATAGGATTAAATCAGCATCATAGCCTTCCTTAATTTGTCCTTTATGATTATCTACTTTACAATGTTTAGCTCCGTTAAATGAAGCCATCTTCACAATTTCATGTAGAGGTAAATTTGAATTTTTATATACGTTTCTAACTGCTTTATCAAGGGTAAGTACAGAACCTGCTAAAGCTCCATTTTCCAAACGTGCTTCATTATTATTTACTATGACTTTTTGACCGCCTAAGGAATATTTACCATTTGGCATACAACAGGCCATCATAGCATCAGATATTAATAAAACATTATCAGTCCCTTTTTGCTTATATGCAATTCTTAAAGCTGCATATGTAATATGAATTCCATCAGAAATTGTTTCAGTAGTTAAGTTACTATCAAAAATAGCGCCTACGGCTCCTGGATCTCTATGATTTAAAGGTGTCATTCTATTATATAAATGAGTTGAATGACTAGCACCACACTTTATGGCTTCAATCATGTCCTTGTAAGTTGCATTTGTATGGCCTAGTGAGCATATAACTCCAGTATCGGAGATATACCTGATAAGTTCCTTAGATCCTTCAATTTCAGGTGCTAGTGTCATTGAAACAATAATATCTTCATAATCTTGTACTATCTTCTTATAAGTTGAAATAGATGGAGGTAAGAGATATTTAGGATTTTGTGCACCAAGCATGCTTGGACTCACAAAAGGACCTTCTAAATTAGCGCCTAAAACATGAGCTCCATCACAACCAATTTCCTTCATATTTTTTATAACATTTAATGATTTTCTAATATCTTCTATAGAAACAGTCATAGTAGTAGGAGTAAAGGAGGTTGTCCCATGTACAGCTATTGTTTTAGAAATGGTATTAATTGCTTGACTGGTACTATCCATTGTATCATAACCACCTGCACCGTGAATATGAACATCAATAAAACCGGGTGAAACGTATAAACCGTTTGCATCCAATATATCTTCATCACAGCATTTGCTAGGATTTATTTCTTTAATCTTTCCGTTTTCTATACGTATTGATCCTTGTTCTATTTTATCTAGATAAATTATATTACAATTTTTTATTATCATGTTATCGCTCCTTTAGGTGCAATTTTTTTTATTTTACTAAGTGGACATTACCAGCTGTTTGTATTAATTATATATGATTTATAGAAGAGATTCAAGTGTGTATTGACACGAGAATAATAATTAATTATAATTTTATTGTAGTGGTAATTACCAGTTGAGTTTGACTTTATATAGATATCTAATTTAAGAATTAGATTCTTTCATATTCCTAAATATTTTATTTTGTATTAAGTAAGGTTATAATTAATCATAAACTGCTAGAACTAAAAGAGGTGCATTTATGATTAAAATTGATAAAAATTCAACAATTCCGTTATATGTTCAACTAATGAATATTCTTATAGAAAAAATACAAAATGAAATGGATGAAAATGATAAATTGGATTCTGAAAGAGATATTTGTAAAAAGTATGAGGTTAGTAGGACAACTGTAAGAGAAGCTTTAGACGAGTTAGAAAAAAATAAATATATTTATAAAGTACAAGGAAAAGGAAATTTTATATTTCCAAGAGTAGTAGAGCAAGATTTAATAAAGGTTTCGTCATTTACAGAAGAAATGAAAAAGCATGGGAAAAAACCAACTTCAAAATTATTAAACTTTGAGATTATTGAAGCAAGTAATAAAATATCTAAAAAATTAAAAATAGAAGAAAATGAACTTGTATTTAAAATCTCAAGAATAAGGATTGCAGATGATACCCCAATGATGTATGAAATAACATATTTGCCATATGAAAGATTTGAAAAACTAACTAAAGAAATGATTGAAGAAGTTCCATTGTATGAATTATTAAAGAATATTTTTAATGTAAATATAATATCAGCAGAGGAAGTAATTGAGAGTGTTTTAATAAATAAATTGGAAAGTATCTATTTGGAAATACCTCAAGGACAGGCAGGATTAAAAGTTGAAAGAATAGCATATGAGCAAAAGGGAATCATTGAATATACTATAACTATAGCAAGAGGAGATAAGTATAGGTATAGAATTTGTTTAGGCGCGTGAAAATAAATAACAAGTGCAATTTGCCATGGATATTTTTTATCAGGCAAGGAGGTAAATTGCCCTCATAGCGGGCCTATTAGGTCAATTTGCCGACGCAGCATGATGGAAAATAGGCTGGCAAATGAACTGGTTAGTTATTTGAATGTGCCTTAACTAATTAACAATAAAGGAGAGATTATAAGTGAAGTTACTAGCAGTTAAAGATTATGAGGAAATGTGTTTAGTTGCATCTAAAATATTCAAAGATATAATTGCTGAAAAAGCAGATGCTGTTTTAGGACTTGCAACAGGAAGTACACCAATTGGATTGTACAAGAAACTTATAGAAAAGAATAGAAATAAGGAAATAGATTTTTGTAACATAAAGACAGTAAATTTAGATGAATACGTTGGACTTGGAGGAGAAAATTCTCAAAGTTATAGATATTTTATGAATGAGAATTTATTTAATCATATAAACATAGATAAAGCCAATACATTTGTTCCAAATGGTTTAGCAGAAAACCCTGAAAAAGAAGCTAAAAGCTATGATAAAAAAATAGAGGAGCTAGGTGGAATTGATATACAAATTCTCGGAATTGGAAATAATGGACATATTGCATTTAATGAACCAGATGATTTTTTGATATCAGAAACTCATGTAACTAATTTAGCAAAAAGTACTATTGAAGCGAATTCAAGATTTTTTAAATCAATAAATGAAGTACCTACTAAGGCTATAACTATGGGTATTGGATCAATAATGAAGGCAAAAAAAATACTATTGTTGGTAAAGGGTGAAGATAAGATAAGAGTTGTAAAAGAATTATTAAATGGAAATATTACAACAAAGAATCCAGCAACAATGTTAAAATTGCATGAAGATGTAACTATAATAATAGATGAAACAATGAAAAATAAAATAGAAGAATAAAAAGTATTTTTTAATTATGTATACAGTCTATTTCCAATGGGTAAGTCCTTATATTAATGTTATTTTATAGAAAAAAGTTTTATAAAATGCTAAAAAATATATTGCAAATTTGGAACTAAAGTGTTATTATGAAAACGTAATCAAGAAAGGGCCATCTAGTTAGTGTTCCTAAGTAGATTACAATAAAATAATAATTTCCAGCGTGTTACTGATTCGATCAGGCATAAGCATAGGAAAATAAAACAATTTAATATTTGTTTGTTATATAACATATAGTTTGTACAGTTTTATAAGGTATTATCCTGTTTTTTTATGATTCAAATTGTGTACAAGTGATGTGAGAAATTCGAACATATATTGTTTTATTCCCTAATGCTTATGTCTTTTGTTTTTGTAACAAATAAAAAAATGGGAGGTATAAAAATGGTAGGAATTATTCTTGCTAGTCACGGAGAATTTGCTAAAGGCATCTTGCAATCTGGTTCTATGATTTTCGGAGAACAAGAAAACGTAAAGGCTGTTACGTTGATGCCTAGTGAAGGACCTGATGATGTTAGAGCAAAAATGAAAGACGCAATTGCATCGTTTGACAACCAAGATGAGGTTTTATTCTTAGTTGATCTTTGGGGTGGTACACCATTCAACCAAGCAAATACTTTATTTGAAGAACACAAAGATAAATGGGCAATCGTAGCTGGTATGAATTTACCAATGTTGATTGAAGCTTATGGTGCACGTCTTTCAATGGAATCCGCACATGAAATTGCGGCTTATATTTTAAATTCAGGTAAAGAAGGAGTTAAAGTTAAGCCGGAAGAATTGGAACCAGCAGATGATAGTAAAGCTACAGCAGCTTCAGCAGGGCAATCTAATGCAGGTGCACCTGGATCATTTGAATACGTTTTAGCTCGTATTGATTCTCGTTTACTTCATGGACAAGTAGCAACTGCTTGGACAAAAACTGTAAATCCTACACGAATTATTGTCGTGTCAGATGCAGTTGCTAAAGATGAACTTCGTAAGAAGTTGATCACACAGGCTGCTCCTCCAGGGGTTAAAGCTCATGTTGTTCCAGTTGATCATATGATTAAACTTGCAAAAGATGATCAACATTTTGGTAAAGAACGTGCATTGCTTCTTTTTGAAAATCCAGAAGATGTACTTAGAGCAGTAGAAGGTGGAATACCATTAAAGACAATCAATGTTGGTTCAATGGCTCACTCTACAGGTAAGGTTCAACCAAACAAAGTTCTTGCTTTCAATCAACAAGATATTGATACATTCAATAAGCTTAAACAAGCTGGACTTAATTTTGATGTTCGTAAAGTACCAAACGATTCAAAAGGAAATATGGACGAAATACTTAAAAGAGCACAAGATGAATTAAATAAATTAAAATAATCTAATTATTTAGAGAAAAAGGAGGATTAATAACCATGACTTTAAATATAGTTCAAGTTATATTAGTCATTATTGTAGCATTTTTAGCTGGTATGGAAGGTGTTTTGGATGAATTTCATTTCCACCAACCAATAATTGCTTGTACGTTAATCGGGTTAGCTACAGGTAACTTATTACCATGTTTAATCTTAGGTGGTAGCCTTCAAATGATGGCATTAGGTTGGGCAAATATAGGTGCTGCTGTAGCACCAGATGCAGCATTAGCATCTGTTGCATCTGCAATTATTTTAGTTCTTGGAGGACAAGGCAAAGACGGAGTTCCTTCAGCTATTGCTATTGCTGTTCCTTTAGCAGTTGCAGGACTATTATTAACAATTATTTGTCGTACTATTGCCACAGCGTTTGTACATTTCATGGATTCTGCTGCTAAAGAAGGAAATATGAGAAAGATTGAAATGTGGCAAATCATTGCTATTTGTATGCAGGGTGTACGTATTGCAATTCCAGCAGCCTTAATCTTAGCAATTGGTGCTGGTCCTATTCGTACATTACTTCAATCTATGCCTATTTGGTTAACAGATGGTTTAGCAATTGGTGGTGGAATGGTTGTAGCCGTAGGTTATGCAATGGTAATCAACATGATGGCTACAAAAGAAGTATGGCCATTCTTTGCAATTGGTTTTGTATTAGCAACTGTTTCACAAATTACACTTATCGGACTTGGTGCGATTGGTGTAGCTTTAGCTCTTGTTTACTTGGCACTTGGAAAACAAGGCGGTTCAGGTAATGGCGGAAGCTCAAATACTGGGGATCCATTAGGTGATCTTATTGATAGATACTAAGAAGAAGGGAGAGAAACGAAAATGTCAAATGAATTAAAATTAACAAAAAAAGATCGTATTTCTGTTTGGTTCCGTTCATTTTTCCTTCAAGGTTCTTGGAACTATGAAAGAATGCAAAATGGTGGTTGGGCATTTGCAATGATTCCAGCAATCAAAAAATTATATAAGACTAAAGAAGATAGAGCGGCTGCATTAGAGCGTCACTTGGAGTTCTTTAACACTCATCCATATGTAGCTTCACCAATCATTGGTGTAACATTAGCTTTAGAAGAAGAACGTGCAAATGGTGCACCAATCGATGATATAACTATTCAAGGTGTTAAAGTTGGTATGATGGGACCTTTAGCTGGTATCGGAGATCCAGTTTTCTGGTTTACTGTTAAGCCAATTTTAGGGGCATTAGCTGCTTCACTTGCTGCGACTGGTAACATCCTTGGACCAATTATCTATTTCTTAGCTTGGAATATCATCCGTATGGGATTTATGTGGTATACACAAGAGTTTGGTTACAAAGCAGGTTCTCGTATTACTGATGATTTATCAGGTGGTTTATTGCAAGATATTACAAAAGGAGCATCTATCCTTGGTATGTTCATTTTAGGATCATTAGTTAATAGATGGGTATCTGTTAAGTTCGCACCAACAGTATCATCTGTTAAGTTAGGTGATGGTGCTTTTATTGACTGGAGCAAGCTTCCTGAAGGAGCACAAGGCATTCAACAAGCTTTAATGCAACAAGCATCTGGTATGTCATTAACTGATCATAAGATTACAACACTACAAAATAATTTGGATTCATTAATTCCTGGACTTGCAGGATTATTAATTACACTTCTTTGTATGTGGTTACTTAAAAAGAAAGTATCACCAATTGCTATCATTCTTGGATTATTCGTAGTTGGTATTGCTTTCCACTTAATCGGTTTAATGTAATACTTTTTTACTTAGCCTAGGCTTTTTAGCCTGGGCTTTTGTTAACTAATGTAAGACACAATCAAAAAAATAATCTTTAAAATACTAATGAAATAAATTGGGGAAATATGTGTTATTTTTAATCGGCTTTCGAATAATTGATAGAAATATATAAAAGATATATAATAAAAATAAATGTGTTTTATAAGTAGAAGAGAGGTGGATTGAATGGTTCAATCACTAAATACAAAGGTAGATCTAGCAATTGATGCAACAGCTTTTACTGGAGTTGCAGATTATGGTAAAATTATGATCGGCGACAAGGGTTTTGAGTTCTATAATTCTCGTGATTTTCGTAAGTTCATTCAAATTCCTTGGGAAGAGGTTGACTATGTCATTGCATCCGTATTGTTTAAAGGAAAGTGGATTCCACGATATGCAATTAAAACAAAGAAAAATGGTACATATACTTTTGCTTCTAAAGAAGCAAAAAAAGTACTTCGTGCTATTCGAAATTATGTTGATCCAGAGCATATGGTTTATTCGTTAAGTTTTTTTGATGTAGTGAAGCGAGCGGTGAAATCGATATTTAAGAAGAGTTAATAAGCTAGTTAAAGAAAATCTTAAATGGATAAGTTAATACACCTATATGAATGGATTCAATTTAAAAATAAGAGGGAGTGTCGCAAAATGATTAAATTTTAATCAGGAGCGATGCTCCTTTTCGGTTTAAATTAGTGAATTCCCAAATACTTAAAATTCTACATCAATTATTTAAAGATTTCTTACTTTTAAGCACACTTAAATAAGCTTAGTTACTCTATTCCATAAGTAGGCAGAAGGCTTTAATTCATGAAGATGCTTCTGAGTTTTTTCACTTTGTATTTTAGAATGTAATTTGTTAATGTTGTAGCCAAAACAAAGCAAAATAAATTCAGTTTTGACACTATTTTTTCCACGTGGTAAAAATTTATTGAATTCATAATCACTTTTTAGAACTCCAAATGCCCCTTCGACCTGAATAGATCTATTCATTCTCAATTTAGTCCCAAATTCAGTTGTAATATTTTTAACGGTCTGTTTGCTATGCAAAATTTTAATAAAAATATTTTTTAATATTTCACTATTTCACTTGACTTTGCTTAGCTGGTCTTGAACTTTAATTATAAACGAATAAATAATAAATTCACATATTTAATGTGTAAATTAATGAAATCCAACGCTAGTTATACCGTCATAAAAGCCTTTAGCAAAATCTTTTGCTGAATTATAAGCATCTCTTAAATCTTTATAAATGTTTTTAATTTCCTTATAAGTATCTTCGATATCTTTTATGGAGAAACCTCTGTGTATATCCCAAAGTTCGTTTTCATTTAAATTTAACATATTCATTTTTTATCCTCCTAATTTAAAATTAATCGGTTATTATTTAAATAGCCCAATTTAATACGTTCTTATAATTTCAAAATAAACAAATCTTTAGAATTGTTTTTAGTGAACTATAAATGAGCAAATTTACTAACGTTTATGTACATATTAAGTAAAATCAACGGTTTACGCATTATCAATAGGACACACAATTTAAATTCAAAAGACATTTAAAGTATTGAATTTACTTGTGTTGTTAATTAATGAATGTGAAAATGCTCATTTATAATATTGAACTCGTTTACAATCAATCGTATTTTCTCCCAAACCCATTCAGCACTTGAAGCAATATCATGACCAAGTTCACGCCCAAAATCATAATTAGATTTTCCACCATCTATCATGTAAAGTTCTACATCAGTCAATAATTCAAATTTGTCCATATTTAAATCTCTTTCTGTATATACTTTGTTATATTTTACAGCTATATATTCACATAAATATTTAGTTAAGTAAATACATATTACACAAAGCGTAAAAAAATAGGATTAAAAGCAAAATAGTATAAAAATATATCCAAATGTAATAAAAGATTCTTTTATTACAAAAAATGTACGTTTAATACTAATAATATTGAATTTTTACAAAATATATTATAAATTTTGTAATATAGTAGAGATTACATAAAATCAGACATTATTTGAGAGGAAATGAGAAATCCATTTAAGAAATACATATGTATAAAGCAAAATGATTTTAAGAATTGTGGTGCTGCGTGTTTAGCTACAATTTCAAAACAATATGGACTAAAAATTCCAATTTCAAAGATACGTGAAGTTGCTGGAAACGATAAACATTTTACTTCAATAAAATTCATATTTATAAATGTATATGAATCTGAGGTTTTTATTTCATTAATCATCCTTGTAATTGTAATGAAATATATAAATTATTTAGAAAATAATCATATTTAATGAAAATAACTGTCAGTAAGTGAGCATTAATTTCAAGCAATTGCTCATGTGATAAATAATTACAATTTAACTTAATAAAAATTCCCAATAAAGTAAAAGTATATATGCCTGACAAAAGAAGAATAAGGATTAAGCATAAATATATAGAATCCAAAATAAAAGAATATAATAGTGATAAAAATAGTTTGAGTTTGAAATTTTTTTTATTTTTGTTGAATTATGGTTAAAATTATGATATTATCAAATTGTGATAATATTTTACAAAATCACAAAAAATATTTATTGGAGGAATTTTTATGAAAAAAATTAAAGAATTAAAAGTTGAAGAATTACAAGAAATTTCTGGAGGAAAAGTTACTAAGTATCCAAACGGTCTTTATTGTGATGATTCTACAGGACACTGCCATGTTGATTGGTCAGAAGCAACATCATCAATTGGTCAAATTGTTGTAAATGGTTGGGTACAAAATGGACCTTGGTCTCATAGATAAAAATAATTTATCTATAAAGGTAGTAATCAAATGAATAAAAAATATTATGATTTAATAAACGAATTACAAAAAATATTAGATGATCCGAAAGTTAAAAGCGATAAAGAATTAGCACATATTTTAACATCATATAAAGATAAATTAGAAAATGGAGGAGAGTATAAGTTAGTTTGTACAAAATTGACTAATGCTATCGCAACATACGTGCGACATAATCATTTTAAAGCTCCAGAATCAGTTTTAAAATTATATAATCATTTAGCAAATGTTGAATCCCAATATAGGGGATTATTTTCATTTATTACATGGTTCTAAGTTTTTTTAAATACAGAGCTATAAAAATGAAAACTTTACTTTTATATGAGAATCAAAAAATAAAGTTTATTAAAGTTTTTTATTTTATTCAGTTATAAGATTATTGAAGCATTCGGCTGTATTAGATTGAACATTTTTATTCAATCTAATACAGCTTAATTTTTTATATTTATTTATTTCAAGTAAATAATCTAAAAAATTGCAAACTTCTTTATTAGTAATACTATGGTCTGAATTATATATATCAGTAAAAGTTTCAAATGAACCATAGATTTGGTTAGCACCGAAGATATTGGCTCCAATATGACGGGGATTTCTTTCAAGAACCGGAGATATATCTTTAGGGCTCCAACTACTGCGATTTTTAGATTCCAATCTTATATAAGTTTCATCCATTGCATATATAACAGTATCAGAAGCATTTCCTACAGTATTGATAAGGGGTATCATTTTTTAAAAAGCTTATTTTTCCAACTCATCAGCTTTAGTTGATTTAGGTTGTGCCAAAAGAGGTGTAGTCCATCTATAGCCAATTAGATCATATTTATCTGCCGACATCAGTTGAAAAGTCATCACTCCAATAACCACTGCCATTAATTTCAATCAGTTGTTCATCTAATAAATAAGTGCAATCTAATTTAATAAAAATCTCCAATAAAGTAATAAAAAATAATTCATTATTTTTCATAAATAAACAATACTTTACAAATAATTAAATTTAATGTAGTATTATATATATATAAATATCAAATTGTAGAAATGGACAAGATATAATGACTAATTTTAAAGTTTTAAGTGATATAAATGGAGGAGTTCTTCCTGATGGTAGCAGCAATTGCGACAGAGGGATATAATATATTGATTTCACCCATCACTAGAATTAATTTTAAGTATCTAGTAATAATATACTTAAGCAAAAAAACAAATTTTAAAATAGTGTTAACCTATAAAAATAAATTGATTTCGGAAGTCGTTTATTAATGATAAAGTGGTTTTGAATATTTATACGGTTTCTATAATTGTAATTTCAATTCATGTAAATCTATTTCATATGCTTATATTAAAAAATAAGTCTGATTTTACAAAAAGAATAGCTATAGTTTCTAAAATTTTTAACAATGCATTTGGAATAATTGATATATGTAAATGTATAATGATAATAATTATAACAAAATGCGATTAATTAAAATGTTGAATAAATGATACTTGAATATACAAAGATAATTAGAAAGGTATACAACAAATTGCTAACCAAGTTCAATTTTTTTGCAATTGATTACATTAATAGCAGATGGAGTTGTTGTTTTTTGATTGTACCTAAATGTCAAGTATCTACATTTTAAAAATTGTATTGGTATAAAAAAATAATATCATATTTTAGAATATAATAAAAATTATATACAGGAGAAAATAAATGAAAAATCCATTTAAAAAATATATATGTATAAAGCAACATGATCTTAAGGATTGTGGTGCTGCTTGCTTAGCTACAATTTCAAAACAATATGGACTAAAAATTCCAATTTCAAAGATACGTGAAGTTGCTGGTACCGATAAAGAAGGAACTAGTGCTTATGGAATCATTAAAGCAGCTGAACAGCTTGGTTTTAGTGCAAAAGGTGTAAAGGTTAGTGAACCTGAAGATATATTCTCTGAATTTCCACTTCCATGCATAGCCCATGTAGTTATAGATGGTTCTTTTTTGCATTATGTAGTTATACATAAGATAACTCAAAAAGAAATTTTAATTGCAGATCCAGGTAAAGGGATTGTTAAGTATAGACCAGAAGACTTCTTTAAAATATGGACAGGCGTATTGATACTTATGGCTAAAACAGCAGAGTTTAAAAAAGGTGATGAGACTAAAGGACTATTTTCAAGATTCTTTGGGCTTATAGAACCTCAAAGGACTTTAATATTAAATATATTTTTTACATCCTTAATATTTACTTTATTGGGTATATTAGGTGCTTTTTATTTTCAATTGTTAGTAGATGAAGTACTTCAATATAACTTATTAACTACATTACATATACTTTCAATAGGATTTATTATGCTTAATATTTTCAAGATTTTACTTAATGCGTTTAGAAGTCAATTACTTATGTATTTAGCACAGAGAATAGATATACCTCTAATGCTAGGATATTATGAGCATGTAATTAACCTTCCTATGAATTTTTTTGGAACACGTAAGGTAGGTGAAATAGTATCTAGATTTAATGATGCCACTAAAATAAGAGAAGCAATTTCAGGTGCGACTTTAACTATAATGATTGATACTTTGATGGCTATAGCAGGCGCAGTTATTTTATTTATGCAAAATCGTCTTTTATTTGGAATAACAGTAATTCCTGTTATTTTATACGCTATTATAGTTTGGGGATTTAAAAAGCCTATACAAAATATTAATAGGGAAAATATGGAGAATAATGCAAGCATAACTTCTTATTTAGTAGAATCTCTTTCTGGGATTGAAACTATAAAAGCATTCAATGCAGAAAGAGAAGTAAATGGTGAAACTGAAAAAAGATTTGTTAAATTGATGAAAAGTGCATTTAAAACAGGTCTGATTGGTAATGTACAAGGATCTATTAAAGGGGCTGTTAAATCAATTTTTGGAGTAGTTATATTATGGATAGGTGGTTATGAGTGTATTTTAGGTGTCTTGTCTGTTGGGCAGTTATTAGCGTTTAACTCTTTGCTTGCATATTTTCTTGATCCTATAGAGAATTTAATAAATTTACAAAGCCAGCTTCAAACCGCTATTGTAGCAGCTGATAGATTAGGTGAGATATTGGATTTGGAATTAGAAAAAAGTGAAAATGAAAGTAAGAAAATTAATCCTTCTACTTTAAAGGGATCCATAGAATTTAAAGATGTAGATTTTAGATATGGTACTAGAAAGTTAATCTTAGAAGGATTAAATCTTACTATACAATCTGGAGAGAAAATAGCATTAGTAGGAGAAAGTGGTTCAGGGAAGACTACATTATCTAAGCTTATTATGAATTTTTATCAATGTGAAAAAGGTGAAGTATTAATAAATGGATATAACATTAAAGATATAAATATAGAAGCTTTAAGAAATAAAATAGCATGTATATCTCAGGATATATTTTTATTTAGTGGAACTATAAAAGAAAATCTTCTATTTGGTCAGGAAGACATAGAATTTGAAAAAGTAGTAGATGCATGCAAACGGGCAAGGATTCATGATTTTATTAATGAACAGCCTTTAAGGTATGAAACTATGATAGAAGAAAATGGTTCTAATCTTTCAGGAGGTCAGAAACAAAGAATTGCTATTGCGAGAGCCTTAATTAGAGAGCCTGAAATTCTTATAATGGATGAGGCAACCAGCAGTCTTGATTCAATTACTGAAAAAGCTATAGAAAAAACAATGTATGAATTTAGTCAAAATATAACTACTATAATTATAGCTCATAGATTAAGTACTATTATGAGATGCAATAAAATTTATGTTATGGATAAAGGAAAGCTTATAGAGGGTGGTTCACATAATGAACTTATAGATAAAAAGGGACGTTACTTCAATTTATGGAAAGACCAAATGCCAGAGTACTTTAATAACGAAGTTGCGTTAGCTAAGGAAATAGAGGTGAATATCTAGTGAACATTATACAAAACTTAAGTGAAATCACAGATAGCAGAGAGATGCTTGAAGCAAAACCTAATAAGTTTACCAGCATATTTGCCTATGGATTAATATCAATATTAGCTGCTGCTTTGATTTGGAGTTACTTTGGTCAAATAGATATAGTTACAAAGACTAATGGAGTTGTAAAATCAAAAGATAAGACTATTTCTGTCTTAAATGAAGTTGATGGTAAAGTTGCCGAAGTAAATTTCAAAGAAGGCCAGAATGTAAAGGAAGGGGACATATTATATACTTTAGAATGTAAAGATATGAACTTAACCAAAGATAATTATGAGAAACAATTAGAAACAGTGCAAGCAGATACTGATAATATTAATAAACTTAGAAATTCAATATTAGAGAATAAAAACTATTTTGATGTTAATAATGAAGATGAAAAAGATTATTATAATAAATATCTTCAATATAGTACAACTAATGAAAAATTATCATTAATTCAAAAACAAACTGGATTACAAACCGATGCAACAAATGCTACTGAAAAGATTCAGGCTGATTTAGAAAAAGCTAAAGCAACACCTGAACTTGATGATGTTAATAAAGAATTAGCTACAAATGATATTACAAAATATAAAATAGATACATTAGTTAAATTAGACGATAGTACAAAAGAAAATGAAAAAAAAATAGATGAATTAAAAAATAATATAGAAACTTTAAAGGTTAATATTGATAAAAGTACTGTGAAAGCTACAATTGATGGAGTTATTAATGTTAAAGCGGATATTGCTAAAGGTCAACTTGTAAAGACTGGAGAAGAGATTTTATCAGTTATACCTCAAGATAGTTCACAATATAAAGTTAAATTATATGTATCCAATAAAGATATAGCAGGCATTAAAGTTGGACAGAAAATTAAATATCATTTTGAAGCATTGCCTTATAAAGAATATGGAGAACTTAGCGGAACAATTACAGATATTGCAACAGATGCAACTGTCGATGCTAAAACGGGGACAAGTTACTATTTAGTTGAATCTGAAATAGAAAACAAACCTTTATTCAGCTATAAGGGCGAAGAAGGAGAACTTAAGATGGGAATGACTTGTGAAGCACAAGTTGTTACTAAACAAAAGAAAATTCTTTATTATTTACTTGAAAAGATAAATCTAAAAAATTAAAGCAATAAGATTTATGAATTTAAAGTGAGAATTAGACTAAATTGCTAATAATATACAATAGATACTATAAAAAGGTCTATCTGTATTTATTAAATAAATATATAAAGGAGTTTTTATTATGGAAACATTAAATGAAAAAGAATTAGAGAAAATTAACGGAGGAGGGTTTCCTTCAAATATAGGATGTGGAAATGGAGATGGTATTTTTTTCAATCCAAACAATCACTTGCCAGCAAGAAGAATTCCTTCCTATAATTCATAAAAAATTTATAGGATTTACTTTTTAAAGGTAAGTAAGTTCAGCACTTATTAGGTCTGGGGAATGTAGCTAGATTTGTGTAAAATAAATCTACTACATTCTTTTTTTGGTATTGTTTGATGATAGCTTTGGAATAATATATTTGAAAATAATAATGGGGGATTTCAAATCAAAGTACCAGATATTAATTATCAAGAAGAAATTAAAAAATGTAAGAGTATGGATGATGTTGTCGGTAAGAATGGATTGATGCAAAGGTTATTAAAAGATGTTATGCAGCAATTACTTGAAGCCGAAAAATTGTTTCTAAAGCAGCATATATTTGTATGGGTGTTGATGTGAATGGTTATAAAGATATTTTAGGAATTTGGATAGGCGAAGCTGAAGGTGCAAAATTTTGGTTAAGTGTATTCAATGATTTAAATAATCGTGGTGTTAAAGATATCTTAATTGAATGTATGGATGGATTAAGAGGTTTATCAGACGCAATTAGAGCTGTTTTTCCAAAGGTATGTATTCAAAATTGTATAATACATAAAATAAGAAGTTCGATAAAATATGTCTCTTATAAAAACAGGAAAGAATTTATGAAAGATTTGAAACTTGTTTATAAGGCAGATACAGAGGAAATTGTGTTAGCATAGTTCCATGAGTTAAAGAAAAAATTGGATAATTTTTATGATTTTATAGTAGATTCATTAAAAAATAAACATCTCTACTAATACGTATATCATATCAATTATTATACTCCATGGTTGTAGTTTTACCCTTCTGACTTAAAATATATTTCATGATATAATTGAATGGCATCTTTCTATCTCAAGTGAAATCTTTGTTTTCTAGCCTTCCAACTTGCTTTATTCTTGAAGAATCAAGTTTCTGAAATGTTTCCAGTATTCTATCATAAGCTTTCAGCATTAGTACCTATTAATAAGCATGTCCTTTATTTTTGTAAATATGGTAACTAATGGAATTTGACGACATAATGGAAAAACTTGTAATTACAGGTATACAAATCCGAGGTTTTAAATATAGTTGTATTCAATTTTTAATATAAGTTTCTTAAGTTGATGACATTGGGTGTGAGAGGTCGGAAAACAAAATAATTGTTTTCCTCCTACTCGATCTTAGAATTTTGGGGTGCAAAGGAAATAGAAATGAAGACAGATATTTGAATTGATTGGGTTATAGCCATGTATTTTTTTGATTGTGCCTTATATATAATGTTTTTCCTTTGAAATACGGAAAAAGATGCTATTCAAATTCAAAGGAATTATATGTATTATATATATAAGAGGTGAGACAAAAAGTACACAGAGTTATTTTTTAGTAAATAATTAAAGAATATGTGAATAGATACATATTCTGAAATACTTATTGTCATATAAGAGATGTCAGTCACCTTTGTTGAAAACGTTGTAATTAATATTTGTAGAGTAAATATAAAGGGAGGCGATTACAGTGACAAAGTTACCAGATAATTTTCTTTGGGGAGGAGCAGTAGCAGCTCATCAACTTGAAGGTGCCTATAGAGAGGGTGGTAAAGGAATCAGTGTAGCTGATGTAATGACAGCAGGAGCAAATGGAGTGAATCGTAAGATTACAGAAGGAATTTTAGAAGGAGAATATTATCCTAATCATGAAGCTATTGATTTCTATCATCATTATAAAGAAGATATTGCTCTTTTTGCAGAAATGGGATTTAAGTGTTTCAGAACATCGATAGCATGGACAAGAATTTTTCCTAATGGTGATGAATTAGAACCTAATGAAGAAGGATTGAAATTCTATGATAATCTATTTGATGAATGTTTAAGGTATGGAATTGAACCAGTTATTACATTATCACATTTTGAACTTCCATATCATCTTGTTACAGAATACGGAGGTTTTCGTAATCGTAAACTTATAGAATTCTTTGAAAGATTTGCTAGGGTTTGCTTTGAACGTTACAAAAACAAAGTTAAGTATTGGATGACTTTTAATGAAATAAATAATCAAGCTAACTATAAGACAGATTTTGCACCATTTACAAATTCAGGTGTTTTCTATAAAGATGGTGAAGATCGTGAAGCAATAATGTATCAAGCTGCTCACTATGAACTTGTAGCAAGTGCACGTGCAGTAAAAATTGGACATGAAATAAATCCAGATTTAAAGATTGGATGTATGATTGCAATGTGTCCTATTTATCCAGCAACATGTGCTCCAAAAGACATATTGATGGCTCAAAAAGCAATGCAGAAGAGATACTATTTTACAGATGTACATGTACATGGTGAATATCCAGAGCACATTAATAAATATCTTAAACGCAAGGGCATAAATTTAGATTTTACAAAGCAAGATGCAAAAGACCTTAAAGAAGGATGCGTTGATTATATAGGATTTAGTTATTACATGTCATTTGCAGCTAAGTACCATGAAGGAAATGAATTATTTGAATATGATGAAACAAGAGACTTAGTAAGAAATGAATATGTAAAAGCATCTGAATGGGGATGGCAGATTGATCCAGAAGGACTTAGATATGCATTAAATTGGTTTACTGATATGTATCATCTCCCATTATTCATAGTAGAAAATGGATTTGGAGCTATAGATGAAATTGGTGAAGATGGAATGGTACATGATACTTACCGTATTGAATACCTAAAGGCTCATATAAAAGAAATGATAAAGGCAGTAGATGAAGATGGCGTTGATTTAATGGGGTATACTCCATGGGGATGTATAGATTTAATATCAGCAGGAACTGGTGAAATGAAAAAACGTTATGGATTTATCTATGTTGATAAAGACAATGAAGGAAATGGAACATTAAAAAGATCAAAGAAAGAGTCTTTTGATTGGTATAAACAAGTAATTAAATTAAATGGTGAAAAATTAGATTAAGGATAGAAGGATATACTAAAAATGTTTTGAGGTGTAAAAAAAGTTAATTAATAATAAAAAATGGATTTTATGATATAATTTAAAAAAATGGAGTGATCATTATGAAAAAAGTGTTAATAATTTGTGCAGCAGGAATGTCATCATCTTTAATGGCAAAAAAAACAACAGAATTTTTTAAGAGTAAGGGTAAAGAAGTTACAGTAGATGCAGTATCAGCAACAGAAGGACAAGGCATGATAGAAAATAGTGATTTTGATTTGTTTTTAATAAGTCCACAAACTAAAATGTATTATGCTAAATTTGCAGAGACTGGTAAAAAAGTAAATAAGCCAGTTGTAAGTATTCCACCACAAGCATATGTACCAATTCCAATGGGAATACAAAAAATGGCTAAACTTATTGTTGAAAGTTTAAAATAAGGCACATGGACTTATTATTTTTTTGAATGTGCCTAAAATTAATTCTTTGAGGAGAGATGTTTAATTGTTAAGCAATAAAGAAAAAGCAATTTTAGAATTTTTCATAAAAAATAAAGGTAATATAATAACTAGCAAAATGGCAGCAGATAGTTTGAATTTATCAGATCGTACTATACGTAATTACATTAAAGGGTTGCAGGAGATATTATCAGAAAATGGTGCAGAAATTATTGCAAGACCAGGTTGTGGTTATACACTTAAGATTAATCACGAATCTGAATTTAACACTTTCCTTGGAAAAAATGAAGGTAATTCAATAAAAAAAAATCAACATAAATTAGATGAATCAAAAGATAGGCAGTATCATATTTTAAATAAATTATTATTTGAAGATGAATATGTTTTGTTTGAAGATTTATGTGATGAATTATATGTATCACGTTCAACGTTATCAAATGATTTTTCAGAGATAAGGAAGGGATTAAAATCTTATAATTTATCTGTAGTAAGCAAAGTAAAAAAAGGGGTCTATATTGACGGTGATGAAAGAGATAAAAGACATTTTATAATGGATTATTTCTTTAGTAACAGTTTCAGTATTTCAATTAATAAATATGTTGGAAATACATTGTTTTTAGGAGATATAAGTTTTGAAGAAATAACAATAATAGTTTTAGATGAATGCCGTGGAGCTGGACTTAGACTTTCGGATTATATAATACAAAATCTAGTACTTCATATTGTTTTAGCAATTAGGCGAATAAGAGATGGATTTAATTTACAGATAGGCGAAGTCGATACTTCTATGGAAGGCAAACGGGAATTTGAAGTGGCTAAAAACATCTTAAAACGTATAACATTATCTAGCAATATTGAATTCCCAAAAGAAGAAGCTTATTATGTAGCTCTTCATTTAAAAGTAAAGTGTACTTCTAAAGATGCAGATGATATTGAAGTGGATAATAATAAAAAGAAAATTTGCGATGAGCTAGTAAAGATTTTAGAAAAGTTTGAACATGATACAGGATATCTTATAAAAAATGATCAGCAGCTTATTAATGGGCTTATGGCACATTTTTATCCATTACAGATGAGGCTTGAACATGGAGTTATATTGGAAAATCCATTACTTGATGAAATAAGAGAAAAGTATGGTTATACTTTACTTCTTACAAAGCATTATCTTTCAAATATGTCATTTTTGAAGGATTATAAAGTATCTGATAGTGAATGGGCTTATATTTGTCTGCATTTTATGGCAGCTATAGAAAGATATAAGGATAATGAAAAGCTGAATGTACTGGTAATATGTGCAACAGGATATGGTAGTGGTCAGATGCTTAGTGTAAGACTAAAGAAAGAATTTGGACAACATATTAATATTATTGATGTAATTGGTTACTATGAAATTAATGATGAAAAACTTAATGGAATTGATATGATTATTTCATCCATTGATTTATATACAGTTGTATTCAATATACCTGTTATACATGTGAGTGTTTTTTTAAATGATGAAGAAATAAATAAAATTAAATTATTTATTGAAAGAAGAACATCTCAAAATAAAGATAATGAAAAGATAAGTTCAAATATTTTATCTGAAAAGAAATGTATATTTAAAAAGTTTTTTAAGGAAGATTGTTTTACTATTTTAGATAAATCAGCTTCAAAAGAGAAAATAATTGAAGATTTAGTGAATTCATTACAAAAATACGAAGAACCTGGGTACTTTAAAATTATGATGAGACAAATCGCTCAGCGAGAACTCATGAGTTCAGTTGTATTTAGTGATCAGATAGCAGTGCCTCATCCAGCTAAATCACTTGGAGAAAGTGCACATATTGCTGTAGCAATAGTAAAGGATGGGATAGAGTGGAGTGATGGTTTCTCAAAAATAAAATTTGTATTTTTATTATCTCCATCTAAAATAGAAAATATTGATTTAAAATATATTACTAAAGCTATTGTTTCATTAACAGAAGATGATGACATGCAGAAAAAATTATTAGAGTGTGAAAACTTTAAGCAATTTGAAGATATATTTACAGAATTAATTTAAGAATGGAAGGAAGTAATGGTTATGACAAAAGACGATTTACAAGTAGTAGCATTTGAAATTATACTTCACAGTGGTGATGCAAGAACTATAGTTCATGAAGGACTTGATTTAATGAAGCAAGGAAAATTTGAAGAAGCAGAAAAGAAAATGGAAGATGCAAATAATGAACTTCTAGAAGCACATAAATCACAAACAAAGTTACTTCAAGACTATGCAAATGGTGATGAAATAATTATGGAAGTTATTATGGTACATGCTCAAGATCATTTAATGACTACAATGACACTTAGAGAAATGGCAATTGAATTCTTGGCAATGTATAAGCAAATCTATGAATTAAAAAATGGAGAAGTTAATGCATAGGGATGCAAAAGAGAAACTTGAAAAGAGGCAGAAAGAAACAAGTTTAAAGACAATGTACTTTAACAGATTTCTATTAGTTAGATATATTACAGCAGGTTTCTTCTTTGCAAATCTATATTGGTTTTGCTCTCTTTTAATGAGTTACGAAGCCTGGGCTTTAGTACCAGGAGTTAATTTAATATTTATAATAAGAGCTATATGGGAACAATGCACAATGTTTAGTTCACCTATTGATAATGCAGGGAAAACAATTTTAGCATATAAAGTAATATTGAGTATTAATGTAATACTTGCAGGGGCTTTATTCACACCGTTGTTTGGTAAGCTATTTCCGTTTTTAACAAACAGCACTAAATCTCATGAATTTGTTTTAGGAATTATTTTTATTGGATTGGTTTTTTGTGGTGTTATTTTGAAACGGTTACATCAAATAAATAACCATACTGATAAACAATTCAAATATATAAAACAATACGAAAAAAGTATTAGTTAAGAAAAGGGGAGAAATACTATGGAAAACACAAATAAGGGTTTTGAATTCTTAGAGAAATATCTAATGGGACCTATGGGGAAAGTATCACAGTTACGTCTTGTTCGTGCAGTTATGGCTGCAGGTATGGCATCTATTCCATTTACAATTGTAGGATCTATGTTTCTTGTATTGAATATATTACCTCAAACAATGACTTTCTTAGAAGATATTTTTAACAACACATTTTTCCGTATAAGTGATTTGTACATGCTAGCAAATAAATGTACAATGGGAATTTTAGCACTTTATTTCTGTCTTGTTATTGGATATGAGTATACAAAGATTATTGCAGAAGAAGAAGGCTTAAATCTTAATCCATTAAATGGAGCACTTCTTTCTATGTTTGCATTCTTTATGACTATTCCAGAATTAGTTTTATCAGATGGTAAAATAAGCTTAAGTAATCAAATTACTGATAATGCTAAAATAATCAATGGTTGGAATATTGGTGGAGATGGTGTATCTCGTTTAGGAACTACTGGCATATTTACCGCAATTATCATGGCTGTTGTAGCTGTAAGTTTATACCGTGTATGTGTAAAGCACAATTTAATTATCAAGATGCCAGATGCTGTTCCAGAAGGGGTAGCACGTTCATTCACTGCATTAATTCCAGCATTCCTTGTAGCATTTGTTGTATTATTCATCAATGGTGTATTTGTTTCTTTAGGAACAGATATATTTAAGGTTATAGCAATACCATTCAGTTTTGTAACAAACATTGCAAATAGCTGGATTGGACTATTAGTAATTTACTTCTTAATTCATGCTTTATGGATCGTAGGTATTCATGGTGCAAATATTATAAGTTCATTCTTAACTCCAATTGTATTATCAAATATGGCATTAAATATGCAAGGTGCAAACATTCCATTTGCAGGTGAATTCCAAAACTCATTTGTTATCATGGGAGGTTCTGGTGCTACACTTGGACTTACAATATTCGTTGCATTCTTAGCAAAATCAGAACAATTAAAAGTTTTAGGTCGTGCAGGTCTTGTACCTTCAATATTCAACATTAACGAACCAATGATATTTGGATTACCAATAATCTATAACCCATATCTTGCAATTCCATTTTTCTTAGCACCAATGGTATGTGCATCAACTGCTTACTGGGCTATTACATTACACGTGGTTAATCCAATAATCGCACAAGTTCCATGGCCATCACCAATTGGTATTGGAGCATTCATAGGAACAGCAGGAGACTTTAGAGCAATATTATTAGCATTAATAAACGGTGTGCTTGCATTCTTAATTTACTTCCCATTCATCAAAATGTATGATGCTAAATTAGTAAACGAAGAACAAACAAATTCTGGGGAATCACTAGATGATGAGTTAGACTTGGAGTTGTGATTAGAATAGAAATATAATTTGATAATGATTCATTTGAAATTTATATAATAAATATGATGTGAAAACAGGCTGTATAAGATTTGAAAATCTTATACAGCCTGTTTTTTAGTTTAATGGTGCATATTCAAAGGCTTATATCAAAGAATTAATTATAGGATGATATGGTATGAGTATAATAGGATCGTAATTAACACTCAGTAGAAATGCTAAGCGCTTTTTGAGAGACTTTTTATTAGATAATTTATCGGAAAATGAGCATAATTTCTTTTAATGCATTATTTTTTACTATTGGTGCAAAAGGTATTAATATTATCAACATATTTTGATAATATTAATTCATGCAAGTTTGTGAATGATTGTAATATTGGACTGATTTATTTGAATTGCAAATAAAATAGATGATATAGAAAAAGGTAAATAATTAAATCTTTAAAGATATATAGTTAGCTAAAAAGTGGAATTAATTCTACTTTTTAATTTTATTTTAAACAAATTTTTATTAGCTGATATTTACAATAAATAATATAAAAAAGAGGAGAATGAGGTATGAAGAAAAAAGTTTCAATTTTATTATTATCAATTTTAGTATTGATGTTAGGAGTACCTAATAAAGCTAGTGCTTACACAAATTCAAATTGGATGGGATCACTTGACAATAATACAAGTATATCAAAATTATCTATTCCTGGAACACATGATTCTGGTGCAAGATATGAACCAGTTTATGGTACAGCAAAGTGTCAGGAACTTCCAATTTCAGAACAGTTAAATATAGGAGTACGCTATCTAGATATAAGATGTCGTCATATTAATGATTCATTTGTTATACATCATGGTTCTATATATCAACATATGAATTTTGATGATGTATTAAATGATTGTATAAGTTTCCTAGATAAGAATCCTACAGAATGTATTATTATGAGTGTTAAAGAAGAATATGATGCGTCAAATAATACAGAAAGTTTTGAGAAAACTTTTGATTCTTATGTTGCGAAAACATCTAATAGATGGTATTTAGGATCAAACATTCCTACATTAAATCAAGCTAGAGGAAAAATAGTTTTAGTAAGACGTTTTAGTTCTAATTCTAGTTCAAAAGGTATTAATGCCACAAGATGGGCAGATAATGCTACGTTTTCTATAAATAATGGATATTCACAAATTAAAATTCAAGATCAATATAAGGTATCAAATAATGATTCAAAATGGAGTGCTATTGAGGCGCTTTATAATGAAGCGAAACTTCAAAATAACAACTGCTTATATATTAACTATACAAGTGGCTACAAGCCAATGGCATTTATTCCTATGATTCCTAAGGTTTCTAATGATATTAATTCTAGAGTTGAAAATTATTTCAATCAAAATAGCAAGGGGAGATTTGGAATTACTGCTAGTGATTTTATTGATAATGATATAAGTTCTAAAATAATATCAACTAATTTTTAATGAGAAGGAAGATTTAATTTAACGTTTTTTAAATAAATCTAATTCAAGATTAAGCTAAAGCAGCTATAGCAAAGGTAATAGGTACAAGAAGGTTAGAGTTTCCTAACCAAGTCGATAATGTTCTTGCACTTCCAGTATATTTAGAGATGTTTTAAATATTAGAGCAAAGGATGTTAAAGAAGAACTAAAAAGAAATGGGGTTATATAAAAATGCAAATTCCAATTAAGAAGACACTTGATAAAATTCCAGGAGGAATGATGGTTGTTCCACTTTTTATAGGAGTTTTAGTTAATACATTTTGTCCGCAATTTTTACAGATTGGTGGATTTACAACAGCATTGTTTGGACCAAAGGCATCATCAACAATATTGGCTTGTTTCATGTTTCTAATTGGTTCACAGATTAATTTTAAGTTAGCACCAAAGGCAATAAAAAAAGGTGTTCTATTAGTATTAGGACAATTTATAGTAGGTGCTGGGATTGGTATATTTGTAGGTAAAGTTTTTGGACCAGCTGGAGTATTAGGGCTATCACCATTGGCTATCCTTGCAGCATTAACAAATTGTAATGGCGGACTGTATGCGTCACTTGCTTCACAATATGGTAACGAAACCGATGTAGGAGCTTATGCTATATTGTCAATAAAAGATGGACCATTTTTTACACTAGTTGCATTAGGTGCGTCAGGGCTTGCACAAATTCCATTTATGTCACTAGTTGCGGTATTAATTCCAATATTAATAGGGATGATATTAGGAAATCTTGATACTGAAATGAGAAAATTTCTTGGCGGAAGTAAATTATTATTAATACCATTCTTTTCGTTTTCATTAGGTGCAGGAATGAATCTTGGAAATATTGTTACAGCAGGAGGGCCTGGCATAGTATTAGGAATAATAGCGACCTTTACTGGAATAGGATCTTTTCTTCTTATGAAGTTATTTGGAGAGAACCCTGTACTTGGACTTGCAACAGGGTCAACTTCAGGAAATGCAGTAGCTACACCAATTGCAGTTGCAGCAACTGATCCAACGCTGATTACTATTGCTACAGCAGCTACAGCACAAGTTGCGGCATCTTGCGTAATATCAGCTATTGTTTGTCCGTTTATTGTTACTTATGTCTTTAAATTTATTGAAAAAAATAAAGTTACACAGTTAAAAAAAGAGGATATAGCATAGTAAAATCATACCTATAGATTGCACACATGAAAAAAGTGTTTAGTCTATAGGTATTTTTTATATAGTAGAAATAGCAATTGAGGATTAAAATGAGGAAAATTTATAGTGTTGGTATTAATCAGAACTTCCTACTTTGCAGGAAGTTCTGATTTTTTTTAGATAAGATTTATATACTAGTTGCTAAAATATTTAAAATATTGTAACAGATAAATTATATGATTAATCTGTAATGTAGTTATTTAAAATGACATTGATTATTTAGTTTGGCATTCAACACCATTCAATGTAAAGCTTTCTGGTTTAGAATTTGAACCGCTATAATTAATGCTAAAGCCAAAGATTTGAGTTCCACCGTTAGCAGGTATAATATTGTTATATCCCATATCTTTAACAGTTATAGCTGAGTCTTTTATTGAATAATTAGCAGTCCACATATTATTAATAGATTGATTATCAGGTAGAATCCATGATAATTTCCAACCATTTATTGGAGTTGAACTATTATTTGTTAATGTTACTTTAACGGTTGCTCCAGTGTTCCACTGATTTTCAATTTTATATTCTACTTCTACTTCTACTGGAGAATTAGATGTTTCATTAGTGATTGTATAAGTATTAGTAACAACAGAAGAATCAGTCATATTTAATTTTGTAGCAAAAGCTTTAATAGCTGTAGTTTTTGATACAGATATAGGAGCAGTATATACAGGTGAAGAACTTGTAGGAGTTGTCCCATCTGTAGTGTAATGTATAACAGAGTCATTATCCGAAGAAGTTAATGTTACAGTTTGAGCTGAATTGTATGTTCCTGATTGTAAACTAAAAGTTGGAGCTGAAACTTGCTTAACAGGATCAGTATTAGAAATAGTGTAAACAGCTGATGTTATGTTAGAATCAGTCATGCCAGTTTTTGTAGTAAAAGCCTTAACTGTTGTAGTCTTTGATATAGTTATAGGACTAGTATATACAGGTGAAGAACTTGTAGGAGTTGTTCCATCTGTAGTGTAATGTATAACAGAATCATTATCAGAAGAAGTTAAGGTTACAGTTTGAGCTGAATCGTATGTTCCTGACTGTAAACTAAAAGTTGGAGCTGATGTTTGAGAAGTAGTATTACTTCCTCCTATGCTTTTCTTTACAAATAAGCCTGAAGTAGTAAGATCAGAATCTGTCCATCCTCCAGTTGTGCTTGAACCAGATTTTAAAGCAGCAGAAGCTTCACTTTTGTCACACAATGCCCAGTTAGTCCAACTTATATTTTTACTTGCCATAAAGTCAACCCATTTTTGTGATTCATCTAAATATGGTCCGCCATTACCTGAGGCATCAGATGTTCCCCATTCTGTAACAAATATAGCTATGCCTTTTGACATTGCATAATTTATTTTATCTCTAAGCGACTGAGTATGTGTTCCAGCATAAAAGTGGCAAGTGTACATTATGTTTGAATAACGTAATGGATTATCAGCAGCAATGTCGACATCTTGGCTCCAAGTACTTGTACCTACTATTATTATATTATTAGGATCAATTGCTCTTATAGCAGGAATTATGTAATTGGCATAAGGTTTTATATCGTTAGCCCAATTAGTGCCACCATTTGGTTCATTACATATTTCATATATTACATTTGAATATTTTCCATATTCTTCAGCCATCTCTTGGAAAAATGATTTTGCTTGTTCCTTATAGGTATTAGGATTATTATCACTTAATATATGCCAGTCAATTATTACATACATATTTAAATCTATAGCATCTTGAACTATTTTTTTTATTTTCTCTTTTTGGGATGATGGATTAGAGATATATCCACCTTCATTAGTATACATAGCAGCACGAATAACATTAACGCCCCACTTATCTCTTAAAAATTTCATACTATCATAATTTACAAATTGACCATACCATTGAAGACCATGTGAACTCATTCCCTTAAGCTGAATAGGTTTACCATTTGAGTCGCATAATTGGCTTCCAACTACCTTGAGCTGTCCACCAAAAGATGTTGTTGCAGCTTCAGCTTTATAAGTATTTGTTCCTAATACTGTAAACAACATCATTACAACAGCAATTAAAAAAGAAAATGTTTTTTTAAAAAAATTAATTTTTTTGATTTTTGAAAACAAGTTAATACCCCCTATTATAAATATTCTATACTTAGTATATTTTTACATTAATAATTTTTTTTTATTTACTATAAACTTTTAAAAGATAGTTTTTTCCTCCCTTCATGGATTTTATTTAAATATTAAGAACAATAAAGTTTATAGAACTAATGTAATATTAAGGAAAATATACTAAGAACATTGTAACATTAAAGTTAATTTAATACAAATATATATAAAAATGGGGAATTAGGGGAAGCAGTTTGTTTTGTGGTTTAAAGTATTTGTATAAAAAGAACGGGCCAAAGTAAAGATAATAAATATTATCCAAATAGTAAGAAACATTCTCATTAATTTCTTTAAAGAGAATACTAACAAGATATACTAATGATAATAGAAAGGCTTTTTAGAAATTAATGCTACCACTTATATTAAAATTATTTAATAGCTAAATAGTTACTTTAAATACAAAAATGCAAAAAATATATTGAAATGTAATAATATATAGTGTATTATATAAACATAAACACGCGTTCATGAAACGTAATCGTATTATAAATAGTATAAATTCTAACACGAGAATTATAAAGGATGGCAGTTTTAAATTATCACATTTACTATATGGTGGTAATAATTATGATTTGAACTGGTATTATGGAAAGAATAGTTTATACAACAAAAAAATTAAATTTTTTTAAACACTAATAAACACGCGTTTATAAACTAGGGATTTATGAACATATTATGATATTCAAATAATAAATATCAATGAAATTATTTGAAGTTGATAAAAGTCATCATATTAAAATCATTAAATTTAAGGAGAGATGTTATGAGGAAATATAATTTAGGAATTGATATAGGAGGAACTTTTATCAAATATGCTTTAGTAGATGAGCAATATAATATTCAAAAAAAATGGAAGAACAAAACTATTAAATTTGATAATAAAGATGATCTATATGATTATATATGCTCTAATATAAGTAATATTGATGAAATTGATGTAATCGGTGTCAGTGCGCCGGGACTTATAGATGAAAAATCAAATGTAAAATCATATGCGGCTCCTAATATTACTGTTATGTATGATACAAATATAAATTATGAGATTATGAAAAGAATGGACAAAAGAGTTGTATCAATAAATGATGCGAAAGCAGCAGGATTGTGTGAATTTCAAATTGGAAATGCAAAAGGTAGTCAATCAGCGGCATTTTTAATTATAGGGACAGGAACAGGTGGTTGCGTATGTGATAAAAATGGTGTTATATACGGTAAGGATTCATATGCAGGGGAATTTCATAATATTCCTTTTGTAAACGATAAAACTAAAGAAATTCAAAAAATGGGTGATTATTCATCAATAACAGGATTAGTAAACATATATAATAGCAAAGTTGATGAAAATGATTACCTCAAATATGGAAAAGAAGTATGTGAGAAATATTTAGATGGAGATGAAATAGCACAAGTCTCAATTGATGAATGGATAAAAAATATAGTAATTCAATTAATGGCTATAACTGTTTTTTATAATCCTGAAATTATATGTATAGGAGGGGGAATATCAGAATCAGATTGGTTTATAGATAAAATCAAAAAACAGTACAAAGATATGTGTATTAAATATTTTGAAGCAGATTTTATTACTACAGAAATTGAACGATGTATGCATAATAATGATGCAAATATACTGGGAGCTATTATAAATGCAGATATAAAATAATAATGGATTTGTAAATATAGACAGATTAATATTCATTATAAAGATTTAAAATAGACAAAATTATAATAAATTATAAATTAAGATTATAGGGGGATTATTAAGTGATATATGAAAAAATAGAAAAATTCAAAGATGATTTCTTATGGGGATCAGCATCAGCAGCTTATCAGATTGAAGGTGCATGGAATAAAGATGGAAAGGGTGAAAGTATATGGGATTTATATACAAGAATTCCTGGTACAACTTATAAAGATACAAATGGAGATATAGCAGTAGACCATTATAACAGATATAAAGAAGATGTAACGTTAATGGCTGAAATGGGGTTAAAGGCTTATAGATTCTCAATTGCTTGGAGTCGTATATATCCTAATGGAAGAGGCGAAATAAATGAAGCAGGACTAAAGTTTTATGAAAACTTAATAGATGAATTAATAAAAAATAATATAGAACCAATAATTACATTGTATCATTGGGATTTGCCACAACATCTACAAGATTTATATGGGGGATGGGAATCAAGAGAGATAATTAATGATTTCAATGAATATTGCATAACACTATTTAAGAGATTTGGTGATAAGGTAAAATACTGGGTAACACTTAATGAACAAAATGTATTTTTAACACTAGGTTATCTGACAGCATTACACCCACCAGGTGTTAAAGATCATAAAAGAATGCTACAAGCTAATCATATTGCAAATATAGCTAATGCAAAAGTTATTGAATCATTTAGGAATTATGTGCCAAATGGAAAAATTGGGCCAAGCTTTGCATTTGGACCTAATTATTCATATAGTTGTAATCCAGAAGATGTTCTAGCAGCAGAAAATGCAGAAGATTTAAATTGTAACTGGTGGCTTGATGTTTATTGCAAAGGTATATATCCAGCATTTGCATTTAAATACTATGAGAGATTAGGAATTGCACCATTAATTGAAGATGGCGATTTAGAAATATTGAAAAGAGCAAAACCAGATTTTATAGGTATAAATTATTATCAAACTGCTACTGTTGCAATGAATCCATTAGATGGAGTTGGTGCAGCTAAAGGTATGAATAATACAGGTAAAAAAGATACGACAAAAGAAAGTGGAATTCCTGGTGTATATAAAAATGTAAAAAATCAGTATTTAAAAACAACAAACTGGGATTGGGCAATTGATTCTACAGGATTAAGGGTTGGACTTAGAAGATTAACAAGCAGATATAATCTTCCTATATTAATTACTGAAAATGGTCTTGGGGAATTCGATAAGCTTGAGGAAAATGAAGTTGTAAATGATGATTATAGAATAGAGTATATTAAGGCACATATTAAAGCATGTAAAGAAGCAGTGACAGATGGAGTTAATCTTTTAGGATATTGCACTTGGTCATTTACAGATTTATTGAGTTGGTTAAATGGATATCAGAAGCGTTATGGATTTGTATATGTCGATAGAGATGAAAATGATGAAAAAGAATTAAAAAGAATTAAAAAGAAAAGTTTCTATTGGTATAAGGATGTTATAAGTACTAATGGAGAAGAATTATAAAGCTTAAGTCAATAATTGAATTTTATATAAATATTAAATAAAAATATTATTAGGAGTGATTAATTATGAAAAAAATATTATTAGTATGTTCAGCAGGGATGTCTACAAGTTTGTTAGTAACTAAAATGCAAGCTGCAGCTAAAGAACAAGGAATTGAAATAGGAATTGAAGCTCTTCCAGTAGCTGAATGCAGTACAGTTGTTGATAGTGTAGATATAGTTCTTTTAGGACCACAAGTTCGTTTTCAAAAATCACAAGTTGAAAAACTTGTAAATGGAAGAATACCCGTAGAAGTAATAGATATGAGAGCATATGGAACTATGAACGGAAAAGCAATCTTAGAAGATGCACTTATTAAAATTAAATAAAAAGGAGTAAATAACTATGAGTATTATGGAGAAATTTCAGGGTTTAATTGAAAGAATGTTAGTTCCTCTGGCATCAAAATTAAATTCACAGAGACATATATGCGCAGTAAGGGATGCGTTTATACTATCATTTCCATTAACTATGGCAGGATCTCTTATGGTATTACTTAATAATGTTTTGTTATCGCCAGAAGGATTTGTTTTAAAGATATTGAGATTAGATAAGGTTTTTCCAAATATCGGACAATATCAAGCAATATTTAGTCCAGTCTTAAAGGGCTCAGCAGATATATTTGCAATATTAATAGTATTCTTAATCGCAAGAAATCTTTCTAAACAGCTTAAGGGTGATGATTTATTAACAGGTATGACTGCAATTTCTGTTTACTTTATAATTTATCCAGATTATTTCAATTCAGAAGGTGTAAATTATATCACAACAAAGTATACAGGGGCTCAAGGGTTATTTGTAGCTATAATAATCGGATTATTAGTCGGCGAATTGATGTCGAGATTATCACAATCTAAAAAACTAGAAATTAAAATGCCGGAGCAAGTACCTCCTGCGGTAGCAAGATCATTTAAGGTATTATTACCTATAATTATAACAACTATGTTATTTTCAATTGTAAACTTTTTTGTTAAGAAAATAGCACCAGGCGGATTACATGAATTAGTTTACAGCATTATTCAGACACCATTAACAAAGATGAGTCAAAGTATAGGTTCTGTAATAATATTATCATTTTTATCTCAAGCACTTTGGGTTATGGGTATACATGGACCAAATACTATAGCAGCAATACGTGATACTATGTTCTCAGAAGCTGGTAATGCAAATCTTTTATATGTAGCTCAACATGCTACTGCATGGGGAGCACCTTACCCAATAACATATAGCGGATTAGCTAGTGCTTTCTCTGAATATGGAGGATCAGGATGTACATTAGGTTTAGTAATATCTATTTTAATATTCAGTAAAGCAAAGGAACAAAAAAGTATAGCAAAACTTTCTTTTGCACCAGGATTATTTAATATTAATGAGATGGTTATATTTGGATTGCCTATAGTTTTAAATCCAATTTACATAATTCCATTTATATTAACGCCTTTGGTGAATATTTCAATAGGGTATGTATCTATTATGGTTTTAAAAATAATACCACCAGTGGTATATGGAATTCCATGGACAACACCAGGACCATTAATGCCTTTCTTAGGAACAGGTGGAAACGTTATAGCGTTAGTTATAGGTTTTATCTGCCTTGCAGTCAGCGTGTTAATATATGCACCTTTTGTAATAGCAGCAAATAAAGCAGAAGGAATAGAAGATGAAGAAGAAAAAAATTATGAAAATGATGGAGAAATAGTAGAATCAATTTAAAGTATTTTTAATAAGTTAGGAGAATTACAGATGGAAGGAATTGAATTAATAGCCTTTGAAATAATAAGCAATGTTGGAATGGCTAAATCATTAGCTCTTGAAGCACTAAGAGATGTACGAGAAGGTAAGTATGATGAAGCAGAAAAAAAGATGTCTGAAGCATCAGATTATATTGTAAAGGGACATCATGCACATGCATCATTGATACAAAAGGAAGCAGCAGGAGAAAAAGTGGAATTTTCATTAATAATAATGCATGCAGAAGATCAAATGATGGCAGCAGAAACAATCAAATCGTTGATTGAAGAAATGATAGAAGTATTTAAAGAATTAAAGAAATAAAAAGTAAACATTTAAGGGGTGTATCTGATATTTTTTCTGATACATCCTTTAAATTTTTATAAGTATATAGTTTGTATGATAATGAGTGAATGTATTTGTTTCAACATAGTAGGGTACAGTGTGCTTATTTGTAAAAGTTATTGAAAAATATATACTAATACTATAATATATATTATAAACGCGAGTTTATGAATGGAGGTATGAAAAAGATTATGAATAGTAGTGACATTGCAAAACTTGCAGGAGTATCACGTAGTACTGTATCTAGAGTTATAAATAATTATTCAAATGTCCCAGAGGAAACAAGAGAAAAGGTGTTGAAAATAATTAAAGAATATGACTATGTGCCACATGCTTCAGCCAGAATGCTTGCAGGAAGTAAAAATAAAGTTATTGGATTATTTATTATAGACATGGTATATAGATCATATGGATTAAAAAGTAGAATTACAAAAAGCCCATATTATTTAGAGTTTACTAGTTCAGTAATAGAAACTGCTAGTGAAATGGGATATACAGTTCTTGTTCATATAATACATAATGTACAAGGTTATGAGAAGATCGAAGAATGTTTTTATAATAAAACAATTTCTGGTGGTATATTTATAGGACAGGATGATGATGATAAAATAATAAAAAAAATAATTAATGGTGGATATAAAGTCGTGTTAGTTGATCAGTCAATTAAACCTGATGATGCTGCTTATAAAAAATGCATGATAGTAAATGCTGATAATTATGGTGGCGCATATAATGCTACAAAGTATTTTATAAATCTTAATCATACTGAAATAGTACATATTACAGGTGGAACAGCTAAATTTTCATCAAAGGATAGGATTCGAGGATACCAAAAAGCATTGGAAGAAGCAGGTATACCTATAAATAAAAGTTTGATTGTAAATAGTGAATTTATTGAAGATGGTGGATATAATGCCGTTAAGAAACTATTTAGCAAAAACATCAAGTTCACTGCTATTTTTGCAAGTAATGATAAAATAGCTTTTGGAGCAATAAAGGCAATAAAAGAAGCGGGCCTTAGAGTACCAGAAGATATTTCTATAATAGGTTTTGATGATATTGAAGCATCAAAATATTTTAATCCACCACTTACTTCAATGAAAATGGAGTTATTACAAATGGCAGAATTAGCAACAAAATCCATTATTACATCAATAGATGATGATGTGGTATTTTCAGCTAATTATGTTATTCCAGTTAAGCTTGTAGAAAGAAAAAGTTGTCATGATAATAATGCAAAATGATTGTATTAAATTATATAATTATAAAATTGAATGTTTTTTCAATTTTTACACCTTTTTTATTTAATATTACAAAAAGATAAGGAATGACCCTTATCTTTTTTTTCTTAAGCCTTTGGGAAATATTCAACTTTGATAGCATAGCTTATCATTTTATCAATAAAATCTTGATCTACTTGTGGACATTTAACCGATTTATAATTTAAATATTTAATTGCGTTAGGACAAGCAAAACGATAGCATGAATCTTTTACGCCATCACCGTCTAATTGAGCTATTGCTAATTCTAAACCTTCTTGAGTTTTTTTAATATTTTTATTGAAAAGCCATTTTTCATATTCTATTTGATCAATTAATTCTATTTTATATCCAAAGTTATTAATCATATCAACCACAGATGAATATAAAATTTGTTCTGGATTACAAATATGAAAAGTTTCACCAATAGTATTTTCCTGACAAGCTAGGGATACAATTGCTTTACTAGCATAATCAATTGGAGTGAAATCTAAGTAACAATTAGCTTTCGGGGCTTTACCCAATAAAAGCATGGATTTAATCATACGATAGAAAGCGTTGCTATCAATGTTCTTTTGAAATTGACCATTTTCAGAACAGCAAGTTAAATTTCCAGCACGATAAACATTAATTGCAAGTCCTTCTTCTCCAGCTTTGTATACTAATTTTTCTGATTCAAGTTTACTATTTGTATAAACACTTTCTAATTTTAAATCATTATCAAATTTTTGTTTACTAATCACTTTTTCCCATTGTCCACTTAAAGATAAATCTTCTGGAATTCCAAGTGTTGAAATATAGTGAAATCTAAGATCTTTTTTTGATTTAGCTATATCAAGTGAATACTTAGTTCCTTGAATATTTACTTTCTCAAAATGAGATACATTTCCAAAGTGACGAACATCAGCAGCAGTATGAATAATACTATCTACAGTTTTCTTAATGAATTCTTGATCACTTAAAGATAATCCGAGATTATCTTTTTCTAAATCGCCTTCAATTGGAATAACACGTTCGTTTATTTGATTAATAACTTCTTCGTTAAAGTATGATTTCATAGTAGTTAATAACTTTTCTAATAATGATTGAGTATTAGATTTTCTAATTAAACAGTAAATTTTAGCATCTGTGCTCTTTAGCAAATCATGAAGAACATGAGATCCTAAGTATCCAGTAGCCCCTGTAAGTAAAATATTTTTAGGTTTTGTATTTACATTTAATTGTGTTTTATAATTTAATCTATTTGGATATTCATTTAAATCCTTAACTTCCCATATATTAGATTCATTCATTTTGTTAGAGTTATTATCTTCTAGTTGTAATTCATTTACACGTATTGCTAAGTCAGCAACAGTTTTATTAGTGAAGAAATCACTAATTTTTAATTTTGGAAAATGTGGCTTTAATAATACTAGAACACTCATAATTTTCAATGAATCGCCACCAATATCGAAGTAATCATCATTTATGCTGACCTTATCTAATTTCAAAACTTGTTTCCAAGAGTTTGCAATGATTTCTTGGATTTCATTTTGCGGTGCTATAAAATTGGTGCTTTCTTCTATTTTAACAATCTCATAAGTTGCTAATTTTTTGCGATCAATTTTTCCTGTAGGGGAAATCGGCATATCTTCTAAAATAATTCATGTATTTTGGAATCATATAAGAAGGTAATGTTTCAGATAAAAAGTTCTTTAGTTCTATAACTTTTATTTTTTTATTCTCTTTAGTAGTGTAATAAGAAACTAAAATAGTCTCATCGTTATATTTCTTTGGAATAATAGCTACATCCCTTATTTCTGGATGTTTAGCAAGATTGTCTTCTATTTCACTAATTTCTATACGATGACCACGCACTTTTACCTGTGAATCTTTACGACTAACATATTCAATTAAACCATTTTCCAAAATGCGAGCAATATCACCAGACTTATAAATAATGCTATTTTCTTTAAAAGGATTATGAACAAAAACTTCTTTTGTTTTTGCTTCTTGATTTAAATATCCTTTTGCTAAAGCTAATGAAGAAATGCATATTTCACCAGGTACATTAATAGGACAAAGCTGATTTTCTTCATTAATAATATAAATTTCATAGTTGTTAAATGGTTTGCCTATAGGAATGTTTGCTTGATCTTCAGGTATTAAGTTTTTAATGCTATAACCAGTTGCAACAACTGTTGATTCAGTAGGTCCGTATAAATTGACAATTTCAATAGAATTTTGGAACCTTCTTTGGAAAGCTCGTACAATTTCACCTGATAAAGCTTCTCCGCCTACAGCAACTCTTTTAACAGTAGAGAATTTATAGTGATTTTCTTCAGATAAATATGTAGCTATTTGGTTGAAAAATACAGTAGGTAAAATCGCAATAAAAGTAGCTTTAGTTTTATAAATAGCATCAGCAAAAGCATCTGCTGAAATACGTTCTTCTGAAGATAATAAATGTAATCTTGCACCACAAGATAAAGATCCAAAAGTATCCCATACTGATGCATCGAAACTATATGTTGCAAATTGCGTTAAAATATCTGTTTCATTAATATCAAATTGATTACGAATTAAATGTACTAAGTTTACTACACCTTTATGAGCAATTAAGGTACCTTTTGGTTTTCCAGTAGACCCAGAAGTATAAATAATATAAGCTAAATCATCATAGTTTAAATCAATATTTGGATTTTCTGTTGAAAAAGTATTTATATCATTTTCCATTAAAATAATTTCTTTAACTGATAGTACATTAGATAATAACTCTTTAGCTTTATTCATATATGCAGCTTTTGTTACAATAAATGGTGATTTTGTGTCCGATATAATGTAAGTATTACGTTCTTCTGGGTGTTCGGGATCTAATGGCACATATACACCACCTGCTTTAATAATACCAAGAATAGCAATAATTGTTTCAAGGCTTCGTTTCATAAAAATAGTAACGAAATCACCTTTTTCAAGGCCCTTATTAATAAGTCCATTTGCAAGTTGATTTGCTCGTTCATTTAATTGTTTATAAGTAAATTGTCCTTCTTCAGAGGATATAGCAATATTATTTGGAAAATTATGCACTGCTTCTTCAAACATTTTTGGAATTGTATTATAATTTGGAAGTTCCATATATGTATTGTTTAATTCGTTATAAATTTTTATTTCATCTTCTGTTAAAATATTAATACTATAAATACTAGTGTTTTGATTCTTAATAACAGATTCTAGTATGCTCATATAATATTTAATAAAACGTTCTATTGTATTTGTTCTAAATAAATCAACATCATAATGAACATTGATCGCCATATCATTTTCTTGTTCTTTTATCTCCCAATCTATAATAGATTCATTTTCTGGTTTTTTATTAGAATTTATACTAAAAGTTGTTTGAAATAAAGTTTTATAAATTTCATCTTTTACTATTTCTTCAGGAATAAAAATATACTTAGAGGCATTATTTAATTTTTCTTTTACTAACAATAAAAGATCTTTAAATGTCTTAATATTTTCGATTGAAATACGGATTGGATAAGCAGTATTATCAATATTAACTTCTATTAAAATATCTTTTTCATTTGATAATCTAGCAATCCATGCAAAATATGCAGCAATCATAATTGCTTGTACATTAAATTCAGAATTAAATTTTGTTAATCCATCTTTCAAGTTTTTATCTAAAATAATAGTCTTACTTAATTTTTTTGAATATTTTTTATTATGTTGAGGAAAATCTATTGGAACATTTATTATTGGTAAAGGCTCAGATAGTTCTTGTAACCAATAGTTTTTTTCTTCAATTGATAATCTTTCTTGTAAAAAAAATTGAGTATCCATAAATATTCTCCTTTGTATATCTATATATAAAATTCTATATTTGGAATTGACTAATAAGTTCTTGTAATTCTTCAGATACAAGATTTAATTGTTTAGATGCATCTACAATATAGCTTATTGAATGCTGTTGAGATTCAACTCTATTTGTAATATTATCAAATGTTGAAGAAATTACTCTAGCGCCAGATGTTAAATCACCTATTGTAGCTGTCATTTCTTCAGTTGTAGTAGAAATTTGTTGTGAAGAATCAGAAACATTTTGCGTTTGTGAAGCAACTTCTTTTGTCGTGTTTTGAATTTCTGAAAATAAATTATCTGTTTGTTCTGCAATTTTAATACCAAATTCAACTTCTTTGTTACCTTTATTCATAGAATCAACTGCATTTATAATTTCAGTTTGAATAACTTGAACAAGTTTAACAATTTTTTCCGCAGAATGTTTTGATTGATCTGCTAATTTGCGGATTTCATCTGCTACAACAGCAAAACCACTACCGTATTCTCCTGCTCTAGCGGCTTCAATTGCAGCATTTAAAGCAAGAAGATCAGTTTGATTTGAGATTTGAGTGATAACTTCCATAATTATACTGATTTCTTTAGAGTGTTCATTTAAAGTTTTGATAGCAGAAGCGGTATTTTCCATAGCATTTGAAATAAGGCTCATTTGTTCTACTACATTTTTCATAGAATTATTACCAGATAAAGATTTATTCTCCATGTTAATTACAGAAGAAGAAACATTATAAGCATTATTGGCAATTATATGTACGCCTTCTGCAATTTCAGTCATTGCATGTGCACTTTCAACCATAGAATGCTCCTGAGTTTTAATACCAGAGTCTATTTGCTGAATGTCTTTGGTAATTTTAGTTGAATGTTCGCTATTTTTTTCAGCAACAACTAATAGTTCCTTAGAGAATTCATCGATGTTATAAGAAGTTTCTTTAATTTTTAAAATTATTTCTTTAATTTGAGTAGTCATTGCATTAAATTTAGTATTCACAATTCCTAATTCATCAGTTCCAGTTTGTAGTTTGACATCAAAGTTACCATTGCTAAGTTTATCAATGCCTTTTACTAGTTCTTTAAGCGGAAATAGAGTTTTCTTTATAAATATAGATTGAATTGTTAGTACTAATACCAGAAAAACTACGATAGCGATTCCACCATATATAATAATTTCTTTTCGACCATTAACTATCATGTTTGCATCAACATCTGCTGCGAAATATGATGATATATTACCATTTTTATCTGTAATAGGATAAAGAATGCTAATCCATGTTCCGTAGTCATCTTTATATACATTTGTGAAGGTTATTTCTTTATTTTTTAACATTGATTGAATACTATTTACAATTTCAGTAGGTTGTTCGTACATATCACCAACTTTTAAACCTGCTTCTTTGAAAGCTTTAATAACATGAGAAGGAAAAGCAATGACAGAAGTTTTATTACCATCTTGTAATTCAGTACCATATATGTATCCCTGTGCTACATTAGGATTATATTTAGATAGAAGATCAAAAAATTCGGTAAGTTTTTTTTGCGATGGATCATCGTAATCTTTTGCTTCTTTAGCTTTTTCTACATCGTCAGGATTTAATTGATTTGCCCAATTTTGAGTGATTTGACTTGTTTGATTTCTTAGTGTTTCTAATAAAATTTTAGACTGCAAAAAATAACTGAAAGAAATTAAAATAATACCAATTAAAACAGTACTAGTAGTAGAAAACGTTAGTATTTTTTTTGCAACTGATAAGTTTTTAAATTTTAACATAAAATTCTCCTCCATTGTGTTTGAATAGCATAAAATATAGTTTTTACCCAAAAAGATCTAACCAAATTTTATTTAAAGCAAACTTGTTTATTTTTTACTTATATTTAGAAAAATGTACAATTCCATTATATAATAATATTTCATTAAAAGTAAATAAAATGTCGTTTATACAAAAAAATGTATATTTTTGTTTGCGAAAAGTTTGAAAAAGCAAAAATGTGTCAATTAAACAAGAATAATGTATGTGCTGATTGTATTTTTGCATGAATTATGTGATTCGAATAAGAAGTGTATTGAGGATGGCTAGAGATTCAATTAACATGTAGTAATCAATATCTTTAGCATGTAGATTATATAGAAGTTCTAAAAGTTTCGATTTTATTAAATTATTGCTGATGAGATGAACAGAATAAATTTATTGCAGAGACAATAGGATGAATTGATGTGCATTATTTGTATGAAAATATTATAGCTCAGTGATTAACCTTAATAATAAACTCCACAATTCCTATCCAGAATTGTGGAGCTTATTAATTTATAGAATTAGTTTAGAATTTACCTGTTTTAAATTATTTTTTTAGCAGTTTGATGTAAAACTCTTCCTCGTTATAACAAGGAATAATGTATAATTTATAAAATTGCTTTTTAGATCTTAAAATATTTTTTTGTTGTGGTTTAACATTATTGAGCTAAATCATATAATTTAACTGAACTTGTTTCGCCGCCAAATTCACTAGTTTTTTGGTTATTATTTTGCATATCTGAATTAGTTGAATCTTTCCACTCACTGTCAGGAACAGGTTTTCCGTTTGCTGCAATCCAGTTCATAATATCATTGTTTGAGTTAGATTTACTTGCTCCACCGCCCATATGACCTTTATCACTCACAATTGCATATCTAACAACTCCTCTAGTAACTAATTGCTTAAATTCATCTAGTGATAATATTTTATCTGATCCGCTGAATCCACCGATAGTCATAACAGGTTCACCGGTTTTAAGTATTAAATCAGAAGCATAAGTCATTGCAGAAGGGACTGCAACAAGGTATTGTTCATTTCCTTTATTATCTTCTAAGAACTGTATAAGTTTTGAATTGTTACTGCTAGTAAAATTTCTGTTTTGTTTGCTTGATGCAAGTTCTAATCCAGCAGCAGGACTACTTCCATTCATTGGGTAGAATAATGTAGTAAATGACCAAACTGTAGGAGCGGTTAAAATTCCAATAAAAGCAATGCTAGTCATTACTATATTTGGTTTTTTCTTAGATGCTTTTTGATTATTAATCGAAGCTTTTCTGTTTATGGCAGCATTTATAAATAATAGTGTTGAAGCTCCTATGCATAAAATTCCTGTTACTATAAGAGTGCATTTATAACCATTTGAAGTCTTATAATTAGGAGATAATATGAGCATTTCTATAAGCCCATTTACAATAAGGGCTAATGGTAAAAGATATTTTTTCCATCCATTTTCATTATAAAGTTTCCACATAGCTTTAAGTCCAATTCCGGTAAGAGCTGCAACTGATGGAGCCATTGTTGTTAAATAATATGTGTGAGTTACATTTTTTGAGAAACTAAAATATATAAATTCAGGCAATAACCACATAGACCATAATAACAATGATAACTTTCTATTATTATCGAAGCGGAAATTAACTTTTTCTTTTATTGCGGCTGCTATAACACCAATTATAGCAAAAGGTAATAACCACGATATTTGATCAGATAAATTATTATAATAGAACAATCTTGTAATACCAGTTTTTGAGCTATTTCCCATTCCACCGCCTCTAGCTCCTGATGGTTGGTTTTGTGATGCATTATCTTGTTTGTCTAATTCGTGTTGTGGTTGTGGTTGTTGTTGTGATTGATCTTGTGGTTGTTGTTGCCAATTTCCTTTGTTAGCATTTCTTCCGCCTATGCCTATTCTTTCTAAACCGTTATGACCTATTATTAGTTCCATAACTGAATTGTTGGTACTGCTTCCGATAAAAGGTCTGCTATTTGCTGGTACCAAATCCGCAATTAAAGCCCAGGAAAGTGATACTGCAAAAAGAATCACTGTACCTAAAATAAGATGTTTAAATTTCTTTTTGTAAGAGATAGCAGAAGAAAGAAAGTATGTTATAAAAATTGCAGGAGCTATCATATAAGCTTCCACCATTTTTATATTAAAACCTATACCAACTAATACTAAACTTAATAAAAGATATTTAAGGTTGCCTTTTTCAGCAGCCATAGAAGCAGTTAAACATGCAAGTAACAAAAATAAAACTAATAGATTATCTATTGTATTGTTTCTACTTGCTGCTACAAAAATAGGTGTTACTGCAAGACATAATGCTGCAACTAATGCTGCTAGATTTCCAAAAGATCTTTTCACAATATAATATATTAACCATACTGATATTACTCCAGCAAGTGCTTGCGGAAGTATAACACTCCATCCGCTAAAACCAAATATTTTTGCACATATAGTTTGTAACCAAAAACCCACGGGTGGTTTGTCAACAGTTACAAAACCTGAAGGATCAGATGATACAAAAAAGAAATTTTTAAAGTTCATCATCATACTTTTTACGCCTGCAGAATAGTAAGTATTAGCATAACCCTCTATTCCTAAATTTGCAAAGTTTAATATTGAAGATAATATTAAAATTATACCTATGCCAAAGTTTTTCTTTTTAAGTCTTATTTTATCTGTCACTATAATTACCTCCTCAGTAAAATATCCATTTCATTATTTATAAAAGATGTTGTAAATATTTTTAACAATAGCAATTTGTTCTGAATCTAGTAGATTTATGCATAAACTAAAATCTATTTTGCTTTATTGATATATTACAAAATAGTGTATTTATAATAAAAAAGTATTTCTATACACATATAATAATTGTTGTTTATGTCATTCAAGTAACAGTTATATCACAATTAAGTTACAGAATTGCAATATAACTGTTAGATTATTGTTTTGGTGTTTAAAGTAGTAGTAACAGGAAAGTTTAGGTACATGAAAAAACTGTATAAAACAGTTAAAAGATTAAATTAAGGATGCAGATAAAACAAATTCAGAAGTAAATAATAAAGATATGTGATTTGTTAATGCATAAAAAGTACGCAGGATTTTTTATGAACAATATACTAAAATTAAAGAATTCTATTATAATTAATGCTAAGTTAATATTATAAAAATGGAGTTAGAATAATTAATCTATTGTGATAAAAATTCATAATAACATTAAGGATAAATGGAGAAAGAGATTTTTGAAATATTGTATAGTTGGTATTATTATTCGTATTATTTAATGTGTTAAGTGCATTTAAAAGAATATTAATTAATGAAAAGCTTGCAGAAATGACACAGAAATAAAAAGATTGTTTTTAAATCATAACTTGTTTATAGAAGTTTATTTTTAAAGATTTCCTTAAGAAAAAAGATAAAATGCGTACATTTGCCCTGTTAAAATTGAAAAACATAAGGAAAAATTATTTTTTTTATGTTATACTATAGTCTGTGAATTGAATTTTTGCATGTAACTTTCTTGCACATAGTCAAGTGTTGAGAATTTGCAAGAAGAGAAAAAATTAGATTATATACAGCTGAAAGGGGCTATTAAATGAAAAAATCAGGACTAGCAATTCAAATTATACTTGGACTTATACTTGGTATTATAGTAGGAGCTATTTTCTATGGTAATCCAGTTGTTGTATCATACCTACAGCCATTTGGAGATATTTTTATCCGTTTAATTAAAATGATCGTTGTTCCTATTGTGTTTTCATCACTTGTTGTTGGTGTTGCAGGTGTAGGCGATATTAAAAAAGTAGGTAAAATTGGTGGGAAAACAATACTTTATTTTGAGGTAGTAACTACATTTGCTATTATAATAGGTTTACTTGTAGCTAATTTAGCTCATCCAGGAAATGGAGTAAATATTAGTGAACTTTCAACTACTAGTATTGATAAATATATGAGTACAGCGCAAGCTGCATCTAATCATGGATTTATGGATACATTTATAAATATTGTTCCAACTAATATTTTTGAGTCACTTGCAAAAGGTGATTTACTTCCTATTATATTCTTTTCAGTAATGTTTGGTTTAGGCGTTGCTGCAATCGGGGAGAAAGGAAAGCCTGTTCTTAATATTTGTCAAGGTGTGGCAGATGCAATGTTCTGGGTAACTAATCAAATTATGAAAGTTGCGCCATTAGGGGTGTTTGGTTTAATAGGTGTAACAGTTTCTAAATTTGGACTAGCTTCCTTAATACCGTTAGGAAAATTAGTTATAACTGTTTACTGTGCTATGATTTTCTTTGTATTTGTTGTGCTTGGTTTTGTGGCGAAATTATCAGGAACAAGTATTTTATCACTTATAAAAATTTTAAAAGATGAAATTATTTTAGCGTATACTACAGCAAGTTCTGAAGCGGTTTTACCAAAACTAATGGAAAAGATGGAGAAGTTCGGATGTCCAAAAGCAATTACGTCATTTGTTATTCCAACTGGATATTCATTTAACTTAGATGGATCTACTTTATATCAAGCAATTGCAGCACTTTTTATTGCACAAATATATGGAATTCATTTACCACTTTCTACTCAAATTAATTTAGTACTTGTATTAATGCTTACCTCAAAGGGGATGGCAGGAGTACCAGGTGCATCTTTCGTTGTTTTATTAGCGACTGTAGGTTCTGTAGGAATTCCAGTAGAAGGAGTAGCTTTTATTGCAGGGATAGACCGTATTGTTGATATGGCAAGAACTACTGTTAATGTAATAGGAAACTCATTAGCTGTTGTCGTTATATCTAAATGGGAAAAACAATATGATGCTAAAGAAGGCGAACAATATCTTAAATCAATTGAAGAAGTAGCATAATTAAATAAAAATATTGATTTAGGTAAAGTAATAAATAAATATTTGAAACTATAAAACTCACAGCAACACATTTTGTGTTATTGTGAGTTTTTTTAAAAATTTTTATATTTGTTAAGCTAACTTACAGAAAACTTAATTATACTAAAATTGACAAGGGTTTTGTGTTGTAACTAAGCATCTGATGCGAAAAAAATTCGTTATATAAAAACGCAGTAAACATAAAATAGCGATACTCAATCTAGTTCTATAATATATTTCTTAATTATAGGTCAAGTTTAGATAACAAATTCACATAAAGGAGTTTTCATATGTTAGAAGTAATTAAAAAAACAATATATTTAGTATTAATTTTTTTTATAGGACTTTTTATAGGATCATCATTTTTTATTAGAGCAAAGTATAATTCAACTGTATATGGTGATGCTCCCATTCTTCAAAGTCAAAAAATTGGTATTTTTATTTTCTTCATAGTTCTATTAACTTTGTTAAGTATAGCTTTATATAAATTATGCTTGAAATTTAATAAGTATAGTAAAAAAATTGTAATTCCAGTGACTTTGCTGTTTAGCTTTGTGATTCAAATAGTTATTATATTTACATTTACTAAATTAACTGAAGCTGATTCTCAAACGGTGCTTGGTTTGGCTTTGAATATGTTATATAAGAATGATTATTCTACGTTTCAAAGCGGTGGATATCTATACATGTTTCCTTTTAATTTTTCAATCGTATTATATTTAAAAACTTTGTTAGCTATATTTCCGGATAACTATTTGGTTATAAAGATTTTTAATATAATATTTACTCTTGTTACAACTTTAATGATTTATTTAATATACAAAGAGGTAAATTATAAGTCTAAGGAAAATGACTATGGTGTTTTAATATTTGCTGCAACATACATACCATCTTTATTCATGTGTAATTTTATATATAATGATATTATAGGTACAGCATTTCTTACTAGTGCTATATTTTTTATAATAAAATTTGTAAAGGAGAGATCTTTAAAGTATATTATTATTGCTTCAATTCTTTTATCAATTGGCAATTATTTTAGAAGTGTAGGAGTTATTATTTTAATAGCAACAGTTCTTTATATTTCGCTAAATTTAAAGATAATCGGAATTAAGAAGCTAATGACATCTTTTTGTGTACTAGCTGTGTTGTTTAATATTCCAAGTTGGACTCAAAATGCTGTTTTGCAATCAACTCATATTGTAAATGAATCTGTTACTAAAAATTCTGCACCAATATATATGTGGCTTAATATGGGAATAAATGAAAAAACATTTGGGTATTGGGATAATATGCAGAGTTATAATATTTATGAGCGAGAAGGAAATTACAATAAAGAAAAAAGTACGGAATTGTTTAAAGAAGAGATTAAAAATAAATTATCTGATATGACTTTTAGTGATTTAGCAGAAATGTATTATAAGAAGATTGTATGGACTTGGACAGAAGGAACATATCAATTAGAGAGAGATGGTATTGGAAGTGAAGCATCATTTAATCAAGGTCAAGGAATGAAGATGAATATGGTAACAGCTAGTGGATATAGCTATGATACATATGTTTCAAATTTATTTAAAGGTGATTCAAAATATAGAAGTGGAATTCTTTGGATATCATATGTGATGAATTTCCTAATGTATTGTTTTATTTTTATTAGATTAATAAATGGAATGAAATCTAAAAAATTTGAAGAAGTATTTTTAATTTTAGTTATCTTAGGGTTTGTTGGATTCTATATTTTATGGGAAATTAAGTCTAGATATATTTATCCAGTATATCCGCTATTAATAGTTTTATCATACATGGGATATAAGGATGTATATGATTTTATGTCAAAAAGAAATTTATTAAAGTATATATCATCATTTAAAAGAAGGGGATAGGAATATGAGAAAAACAGGATATAAAATATTTGCAGCTATGTTCTTGCTTACTTGTTCAATGTTATTGATTTTTCATCAGTCAATTACTTCAGCAATTATATCTCAAAACATAAGTTCTGATTCTGTTTCAACTATGGGGGCAGGTTTTGGAGGAGGTCATGATAAAAAAGGTGGACCAGGAATGAATGGTGGTCATTGGTCAAATGGAAATCAAGGCATGACTGGTGGTTCACCAATGAATGGAGCTCCAGGAACAAATGATGATAATGGTGCAAGTGGAGGAAAAGGAATGAATGGTGATATGGGAGTGAATGCTGGTCAAAGAGCTAATAGTGATCAAGGAAATAGTAATGATTCTGGAACGAATAGCAATACGAATGATAATAAGAATTAAGAAATTAAATTACTCAAAGACAAAGGCTCTAGCTCAAAATGCTAGAGCTTTTTGTTATAGATATCCAAACTATAAATCATACTTATGTGGTAAATAACCGAAATCAGAAATATTTTTGTTACGTAGGACTATGAAAATGACGTTGAAGGCTCTAAGTTGTAGGTTGTGCTCACTTTAGCATGCTCCCATTTTCAATGTGACAAGCTAAAGTGAAACAACCTACAACTAAGAAGCCTTACCAACTTATTTCCAAAGGCCTACTACACAAGAATATTTCCTCTTTCTAGTGGAGATATTAACCACAAATAAGTTGAGTTCTTAAATTGGATATCTATATTAACTTTATCTGTTTAATTGAGTTATAGATTTTGATATAGTATAAAATTTGGTTAGGACATAAAATAGTGATAATATAATTTTTATAGTGATTAATCAAAAGTTTTACTATAGTGTTATAGATAACAAAAAAATATAAAATTCAAATCTGTCATAAGACAGCATTTAAAGATAGGACAAACAATTAGAAAATATTTAATATATAGACAGAGAGGAGATGCTTTATGGATTGGCTTAATGCAATGAATAATGCAGTAGAGTATATAGAGGATCACATTACAGAAAAGATTGATATTGAAAAAGTGGCGAAGGTAGCCTTGTCATCTACGTTTCACTTCCAACGCATGTATCATATGATAACGGGTGTTACAATAGGGGAATATATACGGAGAAGAAGGCTTACACTTGCTGCTCAAGATATTGTATCTGGGAAAAAAATAATTAATGTGGCCTACAAGTATGGTTATGAAACGCCTGAAGCATTTACAAAAGCTTTTGGAAAAATGTATGGAATAAGCCCTTCGGCAGCGCGCGAGTCGGGAGTAAATTTGAAATCATATCCAAAACTAACCTTTCATATTTCGATAAAAGGAGATAAAGAGATGAATTATAGGATTTTTGATAAAGGAAGCTTTAAGGTAGTAGGTAAACAAACAAGAATAACTATGGCAGATGAACAAAATTTTAATCAGGTGCCTAAGTTTTGGTATGACTGTATGAATGATGGCTCGTATGAGTTACTTTCATCAAAGGCTGGTAACTTTGGTGTTCTCGGTGTATCTAAGGATTTTGATAAATGTACACAGGAATTTAACTATATGATAGCAGTTGAGGAAATAAATGAACCGCTTCCAAAAGGATATATTTCAACAACTATACCAGCAGCAACTTGGGCAGCATTCGAATCGGTTGGACCATTGCCTGAAGCATCACACGAACTTCTAAGGAGGATATATTCCGAATGGATGCCTTCAATGGGATATCAGCATGATTGTGCACCAGAACTTGAGATTTATCCTGTGGGAGATATGTTTGCTGATGATTATAAGTGTGAATTTTGGATTCCGATAAAGAAGTAAAATATATGTAAATAATAATTTAGCATATAAAAGATAATAATTATTTAAAACATCGTATTATTCAATCAGAAATTTTACGGTGTTTTTGATTTCTGTAGATAAACAACTTTGAATTTAGGCTTATGTGATAACTTACCCAAAGAAGCTGTATTCTTTTTCTCAGTTGCTATATTACAAAGCATAAGTTTAATTCATTGTCTGTTTATGTAAAATATGTTTTACTTATTTAAGTTCTTGGATATAATATGGTTACAAGTAAAATGCAATGAAAACTATGATATTAATTAGGTTTAAATTTTATAACATGGATGCTGAAGATAAGAGGTTAATATGATACAAAAAAGTACGATGTTAAAGAATGTAAAAAAAGAGCGAATAAAAATTAACAATCTAAATGAGTTTAAAGATGCGTTAAAAAGAGAAGGATATAAGATAAATGAATTTGATGAAGAAAAATTTAAACAGGAAATTACTAAAATTTTTGATATAGATAACGTTATAGCGGAGAGGGTACACATATGCATTAATGAGGCTGATGTTACTTATAGAGCAAATGATGTAATGGATTTTATAGACTATATCAAAAAAATTATATTATTTGAAAATGAACATAACAAACTATGCCAAAAAATAAGTAATATAAAAAAACTAAATATAGATAGAGTTGAATATGAACGTGAACAAAAAGTTAAAGATAATGTTGAACATATAGTAAATGTAATAGAAGAAATAAAAAGCAATATATCTACAATAATGAATAAAGAAGAAAAATCGATATTGGAAGTTTTGGAAAAAGAACTGGATAATGAGTATATTTATGCAAAAGACATTGAACTATTAAAAAAGATAGTCCTTAATAGAAATGAAGGGATAAAAGAAAAATATGATCATGAAACTAAAATTAAGACACTATCTATACAAATGCCCAAACAGATAAATTATCAATATATTAAAGCGAAAAAGGGGACTGTAGAATATCATCAGTATTTAAGTAAGAATATACCTAGAATACGACGTTTAATAAAAAATCTTAATAAATACACAAAAGTTGATGAATATGAAAAAACAACTTTTAAAATAAATCAAAGCAAAGCATTGCAGGATTCCATAAATATAGCGGTAGCGATATATGATGATAAGGAGTTTAAAGCAATAAGTGGTAGCAATGATATAAAAAAATATTACAAAGCGCCATCTAAAGAGAAAGCGGTTTTTAAAAGTAATAAAGTTAATAAGTTAGGTGAATTAGGGATAGGTTATGATAGAGTTAATGATAGTGAAAAAAAGATATTTGAAGAAATACATAAACAGATAGAATCAAAAGTATTAAAGAATGAAGGCAATCTTATTTTATATAGTAAATGGGAACCGTGTCCAAGCTGCTATTTTGTGATTAGTCAGTTTAGCAAAGTGCATCCAAATATAAAAATACAGGTTAAATATAGCAAAAAGTATGGTGAATAACTAAGCTTTGGATGATTGCTGTACTGAAATTTAATCGGTCTTAAAGATGATGGTTTATCTTTTGTTTAATTCACAGATTAGACTAAAGATTTCATCATCAGTAGTTTGTTTAAAATCATTATAATAAAAACCAACAGAGTGAAATTCATGTGGTATAAGCAAACAGATAACTTCGTCGATAATTTTTTCCAATACTGAAATCGTATCATGTGGTGCCACTGGTACTGCTAAAATAATTTTTTTTGCGCCATGCTTTTTAATTGATGCTATAGCAACTTGTATAGTAAAACCAGTTGCAATTCCATCATCAATAATTATTACTGTTTTATTTTTTACATTTGGAAAATTGTCATTTCCTTTATATTTATTTAATCTTCTTTTAATTTCTTCTATTTGTTCAGAGACTTCGGCTTTTATGTATTCTTCAGATATGTTTAACATATTTATGTATCTTTCATTAAATAGATATGATCCATCTAGAGATATAGCACCGATGGCAATTTCTTTATTATGAGGCAATCCAATTTTTCTTGGAATAATTAAATCCCACTCGAATCCAAATTTTTTAATAGTTTCATAAGCTATTGGTATTCCTCCTCTTGGAATGGGAAGAACAATAGGATTTTCATCTTTGAATTTTTCAAGTTTAATAGCAATTTTTTGTCCTGCATCTTTTCTATCTACAAACATATTTCAATACTCCTTTAATTTATATAAATTAGTTTGACTTGGATATTGCAGAATTATTCAAGAAATTTTATAAAATAGTATATAATAATTTGTTGAAAATATATAAGTCATATTAAAAAATAACAAGTAAATCTGCAAAAAACTACTTTCAGTCATAATGCATCATCAGAGTGGATAATAGGATTAGTATAAGATTAGTCTGCTCTCGTGCATGATGAAAAATAATAATGGCATTTTAGATTTTCTATTGTTATATTATGTACTTAAAGCAAAAAGTACATAATATATTGTAGTGATAATATTGACCAGTAATGACGAATATGATAGAATAAAAAACAATGATATAGTATGTAACTGGTAGGCAGGCATTAACTATACATAAATATTTGAGGATGTTTATGTTAGTTGATGCTTTTTTGCGCACAAAGCATCTAAAACATCCCTATATACAAAAAATATTTAAAAAAGGGGAAAATGTTATGAAAGACAAAATTTTTGGTATTTTACAGCGTGTAGGAAGATCTTTTATGCTTCCAATAGCTATTTTACCAGTAGCTGGATTATTTCTTGGTTTAGGTGGATCATTTACCAATGAAACAATGATTCAAGCTTATGGACTTACTGGGTTAATCGGACCTGGTACATTTATTTATTCAATCCTTTCTGTAATGAATGCAGCAGGAAATGTAGTGTTTGGCAATTTGCCTTTATTATTTGCAATGGGTGTTGCAATTGGTATGGCTAAAAAGGAAAAAGATGTTGCAGCTTTATCAGCAGCAATTGCATTCCTTATAATGCATGCATCAATAAGTGCTATGATTAATATTAATGGTGGAACTGATGCTCTTCTTAGTGGTGCATCAACTTCAGTACTTGGTATTACTTCATTACAAATGGGTGTTTTTGGTGGTATTATTGTAGGGCTTGGAGTAGCAGCGTTACATAATAAATTCTATAAAATTGAATTACCACAGGTATTATCATTCTTTGGTGGAACTAGATTTGTTCCAATTGTAAGTGCAATAACATATTTAATTGTTGGAATTTTAATGTTTTATATTTGGCCTCCAATTCAAGGTGGTATTTATAAAGTTGGAGATCTTGTATTAAGATCAGGATATGCAGGAACATGGCTTTATGGTTTAATGGAACGTTTATTAATACCTTTTGGTCTTCATCATGTATTTTACTTACCATTCTGGCAAACAGCAGTTGGTGGTACAGCTACAGTAGGTGGGAAAGTTATTGAAGGTGCTCAAAATATTTTCTTTGCTGAACTTGGAACTCCAGGAATAACACACTTTAGTGTTTCAGCAACAAGATTTATGTCAGGTAAATTCCCACTTATGATATTTGGTTTACCTGGAGCAGCGCTTGCGATGTACAGATGTGCAAAACCAGAAAAGAGAAAAGTAGTAGGTGGATTATTATTATCAGCAGCATTAACTTCGATGTTAACTGGTATTACAGAACCAATTGAATTTACATTCTTATTTGTTGCACCATTATTATATGGAATTCACTGCGTATTTGCTGGACTAGCTTATATGTTTATGCATATGTTAAATGTTGGAGTTGGTATGACTTTCTCTGGTGGATTTATAGATTTATTCTTATTTGGTATTTTACAAGGAAATGCTAAGACAAGTTGGATTTGGGTTGCAGTTGTAGGTATTGCATATTTTGTAGTATACTATGTATTGTTCTCTTTCTTAATTAAGAAGCTTGACTTAAAGACTCCAGGTCGTGATGATTCTGAAGAAGTTAAACTTTATCGTAGAAGCGATTTAGATGCAAAGAAAAAAGGTAATAATGCAGATAATGGAGAAAGTGAAAGTATAGATGAATTATCAGCTATGATCTGTCAAGGTCTTGGTGGTAAGAAGAATATTTCAGATGTTGACTGTTGCGCAACTAGATTACGTTGTACAGTTGTTAAATCAGAATTAGTAAATGAAGCTTTATTAAAACAAACTGGAGCATCAGGAGTAGTTCATAAAGGCGTAGGTGTTCAAATTATATATGGACCAAGAGTAACAGTTATAAAATCTAATTTAGAAGATTATTTAATTGCAGCACCTGATGAAGAAGTTGCTATAGATGCAGTAGAAGAAAAAGCACCTGAAATGCCAACTGAAAAGGAAGCGGAAGGAAAAGTTGTTAATACAATAGTTTTAAGCAGTCCATTAACAGGAGATGCTAAAGATTTATCAGAAGCTCCAGATGAAGCATTTGCAAGCAAAATGATGGGAGACGGAGCGGTAGTAATTCCAAGTAATGGAGATGTTGTAGCACCAGCAGATGGTGAGGTGAGTTTTGTATTCCCATCAAAACATGCAGTAGGATTAACAACAACTGATGGTCTTGAATTACTTATTCATATAGGAATAGATACAGTAAAGCTTGATGGAAAAGGCTTTGAAACTTTCGTAAAAGAAGGAGACAAAGTTAAAAAAGGTGATAAATTATTAAGCTTTGACTTAGAATTTATAAAAGAAAATGCACCATCTATTGCATCACCATGCATTTGTACAGCATTAAGCAGCAAACAAAAAGTACGTTTGTTAAAAACAGGTGATATAAAGGCAGGAGAAGACTTAATAGCAATTGATGTGCTTGAATAACATGTAAGAGGAGGCGTAAAATGTTCAGAGTGATAAAGTCATTAAATCATAATGGTGTACTAGCTATAAATATGGATACGCAGAAGGAATATATTTTGCTTGGAAAAGGCATAGGTTTTGGGAAAAAGGTGAATGAGCGTATGGAAGCACCGGAAAATGCTCAAATTTATCTGCTTCAACAAGAAACAGATAGAGGATCAGCTAAAGAAATAATAAATAATATAGACCCTCAAATCCTAGAAATCACAAGTACAATCATTATGGAAGCAGAGAAGAAATTCCAAAAAGTAGATAAGAACATTTTATGCCCACTTGCAGATCATATTGCATTTGCAATAAGAAGAATAAAAAATAATGAACAGATAAGTAATCCATTAACACAAGATATTAAAGCTTTATTTCCTGAGGAATATGAAGTAGCATGCAAAGGAAGAAACATTATAAAAGAAGTAGAAGATATTGAGATAAGCGAAGATGAGATTGGTTATATAGCTATTCATATTCATTCTAGTTTAGGAAATGAAAAGATATCTCAGGCAATGGAAACAGCAATGTTGGTTAGAGATTGTATTACATCTATTGAACAAAATACTGGAAAGAAAATTGATATTGAATCATTATCTTATAATCGTCTTATGAGCCACATTAAATATATGGCAGCGAGAACATTAAAGGATGAAACAATAAAACTTAATATGAATGATTATATTAGTGAAAGATTTCCAAAGTCATTTGAAATTGCTGAAAATATATGTAGGAAGTTAGGCCGTGGATTAAATAGAGAAATTAAGGATGTAGAAATCGGATATCTTGCAATGCATATAGAAAGAGTATTTTCAGATGAATTAGAAGAATAAAAAGTGCATATATTAATTAAAAATGTATAAGTTTTTAAAAAAGTAATTGATTTCATTAGAGTTTTTTTGCTATAAAACCCATGTGAATTATGTTTTATAATTTGCGTGGGTTTTTGCTATATAAATATCTATAAGAAGTTTGTAGTTAAATATATATTATATAATTTGGATTCGAAATTAGTAGATTCAAAAAAATAATAAGTCGATTTACCAAGTTTATTTTTTATTAGGGAATTTCGGATTTTCTATTTTATTTCATGTGCTTAAACACTCACTTGAAGTTTTTAAAAACATATTTTTAAGTATTTTAATATGTTATTGATTTTTATGGTAAAATTGTAATATTGAGTCTGAAAGGATGTTATTATGCTAAAAATTGAAAGTTTATATAAAAAACAAAAAAATAATATAATAAATGATTTAAGTATTAATTTAAAAAAAGGAAGTTCTATAAGTATAGAGTGTAGCAATGAGATGAGTGATTTACTGGTAGATTTAGTATTGGGAAAACAATTGCAAATGAAAGGTGAAATATATTTAGAAGATATAAAGAATTTAGAGTATGTTAAAAATGGCAGTACAAATATTGGAATCATACCAAGGGAAGATGCTTTTTATGAGAGAAGTACTGTAGAAGAATATCTAAAGTTTTTTAACAGTATATTATGTTCGAAGGTAGATTATAGAGATATAATGATAAAGTTTGAATTATTAGATATTGCAAATGTAAAAATAAAAAAATTAAATTATTCTCAAAGAAGAATGGTGAGTTTCGCAAGGGAAAGATTAAAGCAACCGAAACTTCTGATTTTTCAGGAGCCTATTCTTAATATGGATAGAGAAGGCACTAAAATAATAGCAGAAAATATTGAGGAACTACGTTCTAATGGAACAGCAGTATTAATTACCTCAGTGTTGTTTAAAGATACCTTGATGCTTGGAGAAAAAGCTTATAGGTTAAATGATGAAGGTCTACTTCAGTTAGATAATAATATAGGGCAATTGAATAAAGATGGGGGAAAAATTGAAGAGAAAAAACCAACTTATGAGATTGAAAAAATTGCTGCTAAACTAGATGAGAGAATATTATTATTTGATCCTAAAGAGATTGATTATATAGAAAGTGAACAAGGAATTAGTAACTTATTTATTAGAGGTGATAAGTTTCCGTGTAATCTTTCACTTACTAATTTAGAAGAACGATTAAAATATTTTGGATTCTTTAGATGTCATAGATCTTATCTTGTGAATTTGCAAAAAGTGAGAGAAGTTATTACTTGGACAAGAAATAGTTATAGTTTAAGTCTAGATGATAAAGTAAAGAGTTCTATCCCTTTAGCAAAAGGAAGATTGGAAGAATTAAGGGCTATATTAAAATTGTAATTTTAGAGATTTTACATGCCTTATTTGAAAAGTTGATTTATTTACATAAATATATGCTCCATTTAATATTTAAAATACTCTTTTTAAGGGAATTTTATGTTTTTTATAGTCAATTGTTGTGATAATTGACTTATGAAAACAGAAGGAGGTTTTAAATTGCAGAATATAGCTTTTATGAAAAATGTTACAAAGGAATTTCAAGGAAACAAAGTTTTGAAAAATTTAACTTTCAGTATTGAAAAAGGTGAAATTTTTGGATTCTTAGGTCCAAGTGGAGCAGGAAAAACAACTATAATTAAATTGTTGACATCTCAATTAGTAGCAGATAGTGGTGAGATTAAAGTATTTGGAAAAGATGTGAATGAACATAAAAAAGATGTTTTTAAATATTTCGGAATACTATCTGATAATAGTGGAGTATATGATAGATTATCAGTTCTAGATAATTTAATGTTGTTTGCTGAGATAAATGGTGTTCCTAAAAATAATGTTTTGGAAATATTAGAAAAGATAGGATTAAGTGAAGCGATAAAAAAGGAAGCTAAAAAGCTTTCAAAGGGTATGAAGCAAAGACTCATGATAGCAAGAGCAGTAATTCATAGACCTAAGTTATTGTTTTTAGATGAACCTACTTCATCTTTAGATCCAGGATCAACGTTAGAAATTCATAAACTTCTTAGAAAACTTAATGAGGAAGGAACTACAATATTTTTAACAACTCATAATATGGAGGAAGCAGATAAGCTTTGTGATAGGATAGCTTTTTTAAATTTTGGTGAAATAGTCGATATAGGAAGTCCGCAAACTTTGAAGTTAAAATATGTAAATGATGATATAAAGGTAATCTTAAAGGGTTCAGATAAAGAAATTTTACTTAAAAATAATATAGAAGGTGCTCAAAAAATTAAAGATTGGATGGAGCAAGGACGTCTGCTTACAATTCATTCTATGGAGCCAAGTTTAGAAAAAATATTCTTAAAAATTACGGGGAGAGAGTTATAATGGAATTTTCAATGACAAGAGTAAATGCATTAATTAAAAAAGAAATAAAAGATTTGAGTAAAAATATGAATATTGTAATGATGTGTGCATTTCCAATTATATTTTGTATTATTTACTTAAAGTTATTTGAAGGAAATACATCGAATGTTGAGATTGATAAAGTGCAGATATTGCTTTTATGTATAAATATAAATTTTTTATTAGTATCTTGTTTTAGTATAGTTGCAATGATTGCTGAAGAAAAAGAGAAAAACACTCTTAGAAATCTTATACTTTCAGGGGTAACACCTTTAGAATTTTTAATTGGAAAGATGATTACTATACTTTTAGTATCAGTAATCATAGATATAATAATGTTTTTTATTGTTGGAATAGATATTCAATATTTGTGGAAATATGTAATTCTAACTACTTTGGTAGTTGTTAGTATGATAGAGATTGGTGCTATATTAGGAATAATTGCTCAAAATCAATTGTCAGCGAATATAATAGCTATGCCTGTTATGATGTTCTTTTTGTTTATAGCAACGTATGCAAAATTTAATGAAAGTATAGAAAAAATAGCAGTATTTTTGCCTAATTATAATATTAATATTATATTAGATAAGATATTTAAAGGTTCCAATATAAGTATTGAACATGCATATGGTATTTTTGTAATTTTAATTTGGATAGTAATTTCTGGAGTTGCTTTTGCTTATGTATATAAGAAAAGGAGATTAGATAATTAGTCATAATGATATAATTGCAAATGGGTGGAAAAAATCGAAACATAATCTTGAAACATTATATCTCAGACGTCTATTTTACATTCAGAATATTTATATATTTGAATTTTAACAATTATAAAAGGTAATATAAGGCATATGAAAAAAATAATAGATCAAGGATGCAGCGCATATTTAGTGTCAGACTAGAAAGTAAAATCAACTCATAGTGAGTCTATTAATTGATTTTACTTACGTAGTATGACGCAAAATAGGCAAGCATACTGGTCTGTTATTTTTTTTCACGTGGCTTAGTAAATTATTTTATCCGAATTATTTACAGGTTCTTCCCACCAGCCAAGTGCAATATTGCCTTTTGCAGGTTTGTTTGGTGTTTCAAGGTTAGATAACAAAATAATAAATGAACCACCAGGGGGAAAAATAAATTTTCCATCTTCTTCTTCTGCAATTGTAGAGTCAGGTGGGGCTATTCTATTAAAGGCATTAACTCCGTCTTGAGGATATTTAGTAACATTATTTTCTTTAATTAATTTTGCTTTTGGCTTAGGTAATGGGCACAGAGCAGTATTTACTGGAGTTACTAAATTAGATTTTGTTGGACAACCGCGTGGGATTGAATTAAACCATATCTGCGCTTTTATTGGTGAGTCACCGTAATTAGTAACAGTCCAAACATAAAGATGAAGATTAACTCCAGAATGGCGAGGATTTATTAGTCCGCCCCAAGCTTTTTTGCCATTATCAAACACGAGATTGCCAGTATTGCCTACAAAATATTTTCCTTGTAGTGAAAGATATAAAGCATAAGGCATACTAGCTATTTGGGTTATAGGATTTGGTAAAATAATTGAATTGTTAATGCATTCCATAATTATCATATCTCCTTAAAATATTTTTCTGGTAATAGTGCTTAATTTATTTTACAGTATCATTATTACAAGTATATTGGAATTGTGGTTGTGTTTGAATATAGAATCCATTTCTTACTTGAGATATCCAATTTTGAAAGATTTCTAACCAAGCATTGCTCTTAAAGAAATCTTCAAATGAAACGTTAGGGTTCCATTCTAAAAGTAAAAATGGTGCAATGCCAAATGACCAAATTCCGTTTTGTTCTACTCCAGTTTCTCTAATGAGTAAAATAGGAAGTCCGTATTGATAAGCCATTGCGGGTTCAATTTGTGCAAATGGACTTCCTTCCCAAATTGTTTGATTTTGAGGTTCTCCAAGGTTGTTTTGAATTACATTTACTTGGCGTTGCTGTAGATTAAGTGCCATAAATCCATAACTTGACAACATCATTCTTCTGATATTTGTTAATGGAGTTTCAGGATACTGTTCAGAAATTGGTAAGGTACGTGGGAATAATAAAGCTTTTCTTATTTGCCTAATTATATTATCAACAAATTGTTGTTGAATAGAATTAAGTCTACTTGGATGACTTAAGAATACTGGAATTCTAAATAAGAGTTTTGATGATTCTTGCATCAATAAAGTAGGCTTAGCTGCTTCGTGTTTTTGGGTATCTAAATTCATTTAGTTCACCTCATAATATATTTTTTATTTAAAGAAATATATATTTCTATATACATAATATGGTGTAGACTTTATGAATGTTACGACAATATGTAGAATTTCTTATAACATAATGTAATATGGAGAGAAAATATAATGACGTAATTAGATGTTAAATAAAAAAATATATCGAATAATGTCTTGAAGATAGAAAAATATAGGTGTATAATACATACAGTTAGTATACGAACAATATGTATGAAAATAATTCACGTAGGGGAGGATTAGTTATGAAAAAAACTATTATAGTTTGTTTGATTTTAGCGACTATGTTAAGTGGATGTAGTGCTACAAATAATGGTAGTACAGATAATAAGTCGCAAACAACTGAAAATAATCAACAACAAACTAAAAATCAATACATAATGGCTGGGAAGATTCAAGCAAATGATCAAGCTAACGTATCTTCAAAGATTTCTGGAAAGGTTTCAGAAATATCTGTTGACGTTGGATCAAATGTAAATCAGGGAGATGTTATTGCTAAAATGGATACACAGGATTTGCAGGCTCAGGTAGATCAAGCACAAGCCGCTGTTAATACAGCAAAAGCAAATTTAGCAAATGTTATGAATAGTACACGTCCTGAACAAATAGAACAAGCGCAGGCAACTCTAGATAGTGCAACTGAAAGCTATAAAGTTGCACAAAAGAATTATGATCGTACAAAAACTTTAGTTGATGCAGGTGCACAAACACAACAGCAACTAGAAGTAGCTGAACAACAACGTGTAGCAGCAGAATCGCAACAAAAATCAGCGCAAGAACAATTAGATATGTTAAAGAATGGAGCAACAGAAACTAGTATAGATGTTTATAAAGCACAAGTTGGACAAGCCGAAGCAGCATTAAAAACAGCTCAAACAGCTTTAAGCAATACAACTATTACATCTCCAATTTCAGGAGTAGTAAATGCAAAAAACATAAATGTAGGTGAGATTGCATCAGCAGGTTCACCAATTGTTTCAATATCGAATTTGGATGGTTTATATGTAAATGCTTATGCACCATCAGATATTGTGAGTCAACTTAAGGAAGACCAGGATGTAGTTGTTAAAGTATCTGAAGTGGATGGTGTTGAATTTAATGGAAAGATAGAATTTATAAATTCAAAGTTAAATTCTCAAAGTACGAATATTTTGGTTAAAATAAGCTTATCAGATCCAAATTCACAACTTAAACCAGGTATGTTTGCTGAAATAGGATTAAAGGAATAAGAAAAGAGGTGATTTTAATATGAATGCAAAGCGTAAAATATTGATTATTGGAATTTTAGTTACAATTGTGGTAGCATTGGGGAGCATAGGATTTTATTATTGGTATGAAAATACATATTATGTTTCAACTGAAGATGCAAAAGTAAGTGCGGATTTAGTTAACGTAAATCCACAAATTCAAGGAAAATTATTAGAACTAAATGTAGATGAAGGTGATAAAGTTACAAAAAATGAGATCTTAGCACGTCAGGAAATGAATAGCCTTCCAGATACAAGTGTAGAACAGTCATTAATAAGATCTCCTATTAATGGTATAGTTGTAAAGAAACAAGGTACAGTTGGAGAGCTTGCAGCATCAAGTCAAACTTTATTTACTTTAATAGATCCTGATAAACTTTATATAACAGCCAATATAGAAGAAACAAAGATTGGAAAGATAAGGGTTGGAGAAAATGTTGATATTACTATAGATGAGTATGATTCACAAAAGTTTAGTGGAAAGATTAAATCAATAGGAGAAGTAAGTAATTCCGCTTTATCACTTTTACCATCATCAACTAGTGGTACATTTACTAAAGTAGTTCAAAGAGTACCTATAAAAATTCAACTTGATGATTTTAACAATAAGATACTTCCAGGAACTAATGCAGTTGTTAAAATTCATGTTAAGTAATGAGGTGGTATGATGGAAGAGAATAATAAGGGATTATTAAGCAGCTGGTTGGCGTTAGGTGTAGTTGTAATAGGAACCTTTATGTCTATATTAGACAGTAGTATAGTTAACATTGCTCTTCCTAAGATGATGTCTGTTTTTGGTATGCCATTAGATGATGCAAAATGGATACTGACATGTTATACATTAACACTTGGCGCAATTATACCATTAACAGGATATCTTCAAGATATTTTTGGAGCTAAGAAAATTTATATGTTTGCATTGGGGATGTTTACATTAGGATCATTGCTATGTGGATTTGCATGGAGTAGTGGAACTATGATAGCATTCCGTATAGTTCAAGCTCTTGGTGGTGGTATGATAATGCCAGTAGGAATGTCCATAATATATCAAATGTTTCCTAGGGAAAAGATAGGACTAGCTCTTGGATTTTGGGGAATAGCATCTATGGCAGCACCAGCTATAGGACCTACATTGGGTGGATATATTATTGAAAAGATGGATTGGAGACTTATTTTTAATGTTAATGTACCTATAGGTATAATAGGGGTAATAATGGCGGGTTTTTTATTAAAGGGAGTAGAAAGAAAGCCATTTAAATCCTTTGACATAATAGGATTTCTATCTTCTACAATTGGAATAGTTAGTATATTGTATGTTCTTGGAGAAGGATCTTCAATTGATTGGGGAAAAATACAAAATCCGATGTTAATGACTCTTGGATGTTTAAGCCTTGTATTATTTGTGGTAAATGAACTTACTCATCCTGATCCGCTGTTAGATTTGAGAGTTCTTAAGCTATTTGATTTTAGTCTAAGTTTAATTATAAGCAGCATTTTAACATTAGCACTTATGGGAGGAGCTTATATTTTACCGCTGTTTTTACAAAATGTAAGAGGTTACACAGCAATGCAGACAGGTCTTATTATGCTGCCTTCTGCTCTAGTGGTTGGTGTTATGATGCCCATAAGTGGTAATGCGTTTGATAAGATTGGAGCAAAGCCTCTTGTAATACCTGGACTTATAATATTAGCTATAAGTTCTTATGAACTGGCAAATGCTATAAGTATGGATTCAAGTAAATCGCATATAATATTTATTACCTGCATGAGATCAGTAGGACTGGGAATTGCCATGATGCCAATTAGTACTGCAGGAATGAATGCTGTGGAAACAAAATTAGTTGGAAGGGCATCAGCACTTAATAATACTATAAGACAAATATCAAGTTCACTTAGCATAACTATAATGTCTACTATTATGCAATCAAGGGCAGATTATAACTATTTAAAACTAGCAGAACAAATAAATGTGTACAACAAAACATCTAATGATACAATAAGTACTTTAACTAAAGTATTTATGCATTCGGGTTTATCCCAAAGTGATGCTAAAGTTTATTCAGTATCGCAGCTTGTCAAAATGATACAAGGTCAAGCTACTTTAGATGGTATGTCGTATGCCGTTATGGTAACAGTTGTCATAGTATTTGCAGCTATAATTTTAACTTTGTTTATGAGAACAAGAAAATAATTATAAAAAATAAATTAGGAAGGTGAAGAAAGTGAATTTTCGGAAAGAGTTGTCCAGTGCAAATAATGAATTAGTTCAAAAACAATCAGATGAGATAATTGAAGCATTTAAAAATATAAAAAAGGCTCTTAGATGTAAATTTGAAAAGATTGCAAAACAATATGGATTTACAGAACCTCAGCTTTCAGTGATCTTCCATCTATATAACACTCCGTCAATAACACTTAATGAATTAAGTGAACATATGATGTTAAGCAAAAGTACAGTTTCAGGAATAGTTGATCGTTTAGCTAAACAAGGAGTTGTAACTAGAGAAATACCTGAAGATAATCGTAGGATTGTAAAGCTATCAATTTCCGAAGAATTTAGAAAAAACAATGATATATGCACTATGAAAAAAATAGTCCTTTCTGATTTAATAACTAACTCCATAAGGAAAATGGATTCGGAAGATGTGGAAAAAATAATTTGCGGATTGAAAAAATTTAGCTTGTTATTAAATGACAATGATGAAGAACAACTTTAGAAGCATATCTTTAAAGTTTAATATAAATATAGGGAGTTATAATAATTTTTTTATTATGGCTCTTTTTATTGTTTTATAAATTTAAAAGTGCGGATATTGTGGCATTTTAGTAAGAAAATTATAATCTATAATGAAATAATAACTAAAATTAATAAATTTATTAAAGTAAATGAAAAAAATAACGAAATATAATATATAGTAAAAAAATGTGATTTGTTAGAAGTTAAATAATATCGAAAGAATTGCAGAAAGATAGCTTTCTGTTTATGAGAAGTATAGTATTATATGTTTAAAACATTTTGAGAAATATTAGGCAACAATCTATGTGAGAAGTGACCTATTAGACATTATAAGAATAATACTATTTCTTGAAATTTTAAATATCTAAAATAGACAAATATTTGAGGAGGTACAAAATGGACATTTTTTTAATTATTGGTCTAATTGGAGGTTTTGTGGTTGTAATTACGGCAATGCTTCTAAAGGGCGCTAGTATAGCTGTATTATTAAGTGGTGAAGCAGTAATGGTAATTATTGTTGGTAGTATAATGGCTATATTAAATTCTTTTCCAAAGGAGGAAGTTCTTAAGATTCCTAAAATAATAGGTGTTCTTTTTTCTGATAAGAATAAGGAAGATCCAGCTGAAATTATAGCACAGCTTGTAGAAATGTCTCAAACAACTAGAAAAAATGGGTTACTGTCACTTGAAAGTACAGTTCAAGGCTTAGAGAATAAGTTTATGAAAAAAGGGCTAGAAATGGTTGTCGATGGTTTAGAACCTGAACTTATAAGAGAAGTATTAGAAACGGAAATTGGCAGTATGGAAGAGAGACATCGTGTTGGTGCTGCAATATTTGCATCAGCAGGTGGTACAGCTCCAACGCTTGGAGTTTTAGGAGCTGTTATTGGATTAATTGGTGCCCTTGGAAATCTTAATGATATTGACAAGCTTGGAGAAAGTATATCTTCAGCGTTTATTGCTACTGTTTATGGTATTTTTACTGGATATGTAATTTGTCATCCATTCTCATCTAGATTGAAGAGAAAATCACTTGTAGAAGTAAATAATATGAATATTATTCTTGAAGGAATTTTAGATATTCAAGCTGGAAATAATCCAAAGAGTATTGAAAGAAAGTTAGTAGGAATGTTAGAACCAAAATCAAGAGGTAGATTTGAGGAAAACAATAATAACTAAATTAAAGGAGAATATCTATGGCTAAAAAAAAGCAGCATCATGAAGAGCACGTTGATGAAGCATGGCTTCTTCCGTATTCAGATATGTTAACTCTTTTGTTAGCACTTTTTATTGTTATGTTCGCTATGGGACAAACTGATAAAGCAAAGCTTCAACAGATGAGTAAACAGTTTAATATTATTTTTGCTGGTGGTTCATCTTTTATGAATAATGATGGAAATTCGGTAGTTCCAATGGAAGAAACTTCAGAAGGAACAGGTAAGAGTGATTCTGAGAATGAAGAAGATAAAATGACTCAAATTGAGAAACAGTTAAATGATGAAATTTCAAAAGAAAACTATTCAGATAAAATTAAAGTTGAACTTAATAATGATGGTTTAGATATTGCAATACAAGATATTGTACTTTTTAATTCTGGTGAGGCGGATGTATTACAAAATGTAAATCCGTTATTAACAAAAATTTCTGGAATGTTACAAGGATTGGATAACGAAATAAAGGTTGTAGGACATACTGATAATGTCCCTATAAGTAATTCGAAATTCCGTTCTAATTGGGACTTAAGTGCAATGCGTGCAATAAATGTAATGAATTTTATGGTTAGCTCAGGAGGAATTAGTCAGGAAAAAGTATCAATTCAAGCTTATGGAGATCAAAAGCCTAAGTATGATAATTCAACAGAAGAAGGAAGAGCAAAAAATAGAAGAGTAGAGATTTTTGTTGAACGTAAGTATCCACCTAAAACGGAACAAACTAATAAATAATGTACATATATAAGGCACAATCAAAAAATAAAGCTTCCTAAGTATTTCGAGGGGCTTTATTTTTTAATCAATATCATTATTACCAAATGGTGAAATATTTGCTAATAAGATTAACATAATAGGTATTTATAATATATATTTAAAAAATTCAATTTCAAGGAGGTACACGAAATGTGGAAAAAATTATCTTTTAAAATGAAATTACTAACGAGTATTTTGCCCACAGTAATAGTTGGAATGTTGGTTTTAAGCTGTACAGCGTTTTACCAATTTAGAGAAACTATTAAAAATGAGATAATTAGTAGTAGGATAGAGACAACCAATGAATTATCCGAAAATATTAATACTTGGTTAGAAGGCAAACTTTTAGAGGTAAGGAATTCCGCTAATACTCCAACAGCTAAATTAATACAATCTGACATTGATGCTGTTGATAAATTTAATTCAGATAGAATTAAGACTTTAGAAAAGAATTATCCAGGAGAGTATGATAATGCTTCAGCTACATTATTTAATAATGATGGTATATCTAGAGCACAATATTCAAATGGAAATTTTGTGGCGGGGAATGTTTCCGAAAAAATGTGGTATAAAGATTTAATGAGTGGAGTACCTTACGAAATATCAAATCCAGTAGTATCAAAGGGAACAGGTAAAACATTAGTGATTATTGGCGTGCCTATTAAAAACACATATGATCAATCAATAGGTACAATGATATCTGCTGTAAATCTTTCGTATATACAAGATAAAGTTAAGGATTTTAAATTTGGACAAAAGGGGTACAGTTTATTAGTTTCAAAAGATGGAACTATTCTTGTACATCCAGATGAATCATTAGTAATGAAAAATAAAATATCAGATGTAGATGATTCAAATGTTCAGAGCTTGGGCAAAGATATGCTTAATAATGAATCTGGTGTAGTAAGATTTACTTCAGGAAAAGATAATTTTATTGCATTTTACAATAAAATTCCGTTATCAGGATGGAGTGTAGCGAGCGTAATATCAGAAGATGAGTTATTTGCTTCTTCTCAAAAATTGATGAGTACATTACTTATAATTACAATGTTAATTGTATTGATAATAGGAGGAATTGTTGTTGTATTAGCAAGAAAAATAACAGCTCCATTGATTAAGTTATCTCATTTTTCGGAGGAAATTGCATCTGGTAATCTTACAAGTGAATTACAGATTGACACAGATGATGAAATAGGAAAAGTAGGAAAAAGTTTAAATAATACAGCACTTAAGCTTAAAGAAATGATAGGTGCAATACGTCATTCTGCTAATGAAGTCGATTCATTATCGGATAATTTAATTGTAGCTACAGAGGAATCATTAAAAGGTACTGATGAGGTTTCTCAAAGTATGCAGGAAATAGCTACAGGCGCTGTTTCACAAGCAGAAAGTGCAAGTAAGGCATCAATTATAACGAACGAATTAGTTGATGATATAGATAAAGTTTCAAAAAAATGTGATAGAATGATAACTGTAGTTGAAGAATCTAAAAAGGTGAGTACATTAGGTGCAAGCGGTGTTAAGGATGCTGTAAGTAGTATACAAAATATAGCGATAACAAATAGCTATAATGTTAAAGAAGCGAAAAACTTATTAGAAAAATCAAAAGAGATTGGGCAAATAGTATATGTAATAGGTGATATAGCGGAGCAGACTAATTTATTAGCGCTTAATGCTGCTATTGAAGCTGCTAGAGCAGGAGAACAAGGAAAAGGATTTGCTGTAGTGGCAGAGGAAGTTAGAGAGTTAGCTGAACAATCGAGTGCATCATCAATGAAGATAGCAGAACTTATAAATGGAGTTCAACAACAAATTGAAAACATAGCTGAAAAAATGGACGAAGGCACAAATGATGTAAAACATGGTGTTGATTTAGCAACTCAAGTAGGTAAAAATTTTAAGAATATAGAGAATGTTTTAGGAGAGATAAATTTGATTGTATCTGAAGTGTCAAGAGCATCAAATGAAATGACAGGTAAAGCTAATATTACAAATGAAGTTATAAGTAATGTAGCATCTATAACTGAGGAAAATTCAGCAGCGACTGAGGAAGTAACTGCTGCAAATGAAGAGCAGACGGCTTATATGCATCAAATTGGAGAAACAACAAATAAGTTGGAAGAGCTAGTTGGAAATCTAAAAAATACAGTTGATAAGTTCAAAATATAAGATATATTTTGAATTAACAATTATCTTTATAAGAACACTAATTATTTGACAAGAGTTTATATTAATTTAAATAGGTTAATATAAACTCTTATTTTGTTAAGGCACATTAAAAAATAACAGATCCATCTATCAAGTCTATTTTACATAATGTGGCATCAGCGGATTCCTCTAATAGCCAGTTATGAGAAAAATCAACTTTCTTGCCTAATGCAAAATAATCATGGCATTTTGAATTTGTTATTTTCTTTAATGTGCCTAAATAAACATAAATTTTTGTAACAAAGGTGCGTAAATTATGCTATAATTTGTATTGTATTATTCGTTAATAAAAAGCCATAGTAATAATGAAAATAGTTAATTTTAGAAGATAAAGGTATTCTTTTAAATTTACTAGGTAAGTTATGGTTTTTAAAAGTATTCATAAGCAAAAGCAAATAAAAATTAAAAGGAGTGTATTTAAATTGGGGAAAAAATTTAAAAGAGTATTAGTAGCTAACAGAGGTGAAATTGCTATAAGAATATTTAGAGCTTGCCATGAGCTTGGAATAAGAACTGTAGCGATATATTCAGAAGAAGATAAGTATTCTTTATTTAGAACTAAAGCTCATGAGGCATACCTAATTGGTAAAAATAAAGGGCCTGTAGAAGCTTATTTAAATATGGATGAAATTATTGACCTTGCATTGAAAAAAGATGTTGATGCGATACATCCAGGCTATGGTTTTCTATCTGAAAATGCTGAATTCGCAAGAAGATGTGAAGCTGCTGGAATAGAATTTATAGGACCAAAATCAGAGATGATGGAGCAGCTAGGAGACAAGATAAAATCTAAAATAGTTGCTAAAAATGTTGGTGTTCCAGTAATACCAGGAGTAGAGAAACCAATTGAATCAGAAGAAGAAGCAATTAAAGTAGCATCAGATTGTGGATATCCAGTTATGATAAAAGCGGCAGCAGGTGGCGGCGGAAGAGGAATGAGAATAGCAAGAAGCGAAAAAGAACTTGTTGATGCATTCAGAAGTGCTAAAAATGAAGCTAAAAAAGCTTTTGGTATAGATGATACATTTATTGAAAAGTACATAGAGGGACCAAAACATATTGAAATTCAAGTTTTAGGGGACAAATATGGAAACATAGTTCATCTTTATGAAAGGGATTGTTCTATTCAAAGAAGACATCAAAAAGTAATAGAGTTTACACCAGCATTATCTTTAACTCAAGAAAAAAGAGAAGAGATATGTGCAGATGCATTGAAAATAGCTAAATCAGTTGATTATAGAAGTGCAGGTACTTTAGAATTTTTAGTAGATATGCATGGAAATCATTACTTTATAGAAATGAATCCAAGAGTTCAAGTAGAGCATACTATTACAGAAATGACTACTGGGATAGATATAGTTCAAAGCCAAATCTTAATAGCAGAGGGATTTAGATTGGACTCGGATGAAATAGGAATACATTCCCAAGCAGATGTTAAAACAAGAGGATATGCAATTCAATGTAGAGTAACTACAGAAGATCCTGCAAACAATTTCTCGCCAGACAATGGGAAAATTGATGTTTATAGAAGTGGTGCAGGTTTTGGTATAAGACTTGATGGAGGAAATGGGTTCGCGGGTGCTATAATTACTCCTTATTATGATAGTTTACTTGTTAAGAATACTGCATATTCAAGAACGTTTGAAGATACGATAAGAAAATCTATACGTGCAATTAAAGAGTTAACTATTACAGGAATTAAAACTAATGTAGATTTCTTAATAAATGTATTAAACAATGAACAATTTAGAAAAGGTGAATGTGATACTAACTTTATATCAGATAACCCTCAATTATTTGATATATCACCAAGAACTGATGAAGAATTAAGAGTATTAAAATTTACTGGAGATATAATAGTAAATAAAACTAAAGGAAATAAAAAACAATATGATGTACCTGTCATTCCTCAAATAGAAACTTTAGATGCTTTAAGTGGTACTAAACAAATATTAGATGAGCAAGGTCCAGATGGATTAGTTAAATGGGTTAAAGATCAAAAGAAACTACTACTTACAGATACAACAATGAGAGATGCTCAACAATCTTTAATGGCAACTCGTGTTAGAAGCAGGGATATGATTAATATTGCAAAGGCAACAGCTGCTTATGGAAAAGATTTATTCTCTCTTGAAATGTGGGGAGGAGCTACATTTGATACAGCATATAGATTCTTAAAAGAGTCTCCATGGGAAAGACTTGAAGAGTTAAGAAAGAGAATACCAAATGTTATGTTCCAAATGCTTATTAGAGGTGCAAATGCAGTTGGATATAAGAATTATCCTGATAATGTTATTAGGGAATTCATAAAAGAATCCGCAAATAGTGGAATAGATATGTTTAGAATCTTTGATTCGCTTAACTGGTTAAAGGGAATAGAAACATCATTAGATGAAGTTTTAAAATGTGGTAAAGTAGCAGAAGTTGCTTTATGTTATACAGGTGATATTTTAGATACTAATAGAGATAAATATAATCTTAAATATTATGTAGATAAAGCTAAGGAAATTGAAAAGATGGGAGCACATATTCTTGCTATAAAAGATATGTCAGCATTACTTAAACCTTATGCGGCTAAAAAACTTATAAGTGCATTAAAGGATGAAATTTCAATTCCAATCCATTTACATACGCATGATACTACAGGAAATGGTGTTGCCACAGTATTGATGGCAGCGGATGCAGGTGTTGATATTGTTGATACTACTTTTAATAGTATGTCAGGACTTACAAGCCAACCAGCATTGAATTCGATCGTAGCAGCCCTTGGTAATACTAATAGAGACACAGGTATTGACTTAAGTGGAATTCAAAAGTTATCAGATTATTGGGATGTTGTAAGACCTGTTTATAGTGAATTTGAATCAGACTTAAAATCAGGAAGTGCTGAAATTTATAGATTTGAAATACCAGGTGGTCAATATTCAAACTTAAAGCCACAAGTTGAAAGTTTTGGACTTGGTCATAGATTTAATGATGTTAAGCATATGTATAAAAAAGTAAATGATATGCTTGGAGATATAATAAAAGTTACACCTTCATCAAAAATGGTTGGAGATATGGCTATATTTATGGTTCAAAATGATTTGACTCCTGAAAATATATATGATAAAGCAAAGAACATGGCGTTCCCTGATTCTATAGTTTCATACTTTAAAGGAATGATGGGTCAACCAGAAGGTGGATTCCCTAAGAAGTTGCAAGAAATTGTTTTAAAAGGTGAAGAACCTATAACTGTTAGACCAGGAGAATTATTGGCTCCAGAAGATTTTGATAAGATTGAAAAATACTTAAAAGATAAGTATAAATTTAATCCATGCAAAAAAGATATACTTAGCTATGCATTATACCCAGATGTATTTGAAGAATATATAAAATTTGTTCTAGAATATGGTGATGTAAGCCGTATGGGTAGTGATGTATATTTCCATGGATTATATGAAGGAGAAACTAGTGAAATTGAAGTTGGTGAAGGAAAAACACTTATTGTTCAATTAATTGAAATAGGTAAGCTTGATACCGATGGAAATAGAACTTTAGATTTTGAAATCAATGGGAATAGAAGAGAGATAAAAATAAAAGATAAGACTGAAAGAATTACAACTAATCAAAATGAAGATTCTACCAAAATGGCAGATACTTCAAGTAAATTAGAAGTTGGAGCAAGTATTCCAGGAAATATAATTAAAGTACTTGTATCTGAAGGTCAAGAAGTTAAAGAAGGCGAAAGCTTAGTAGTAATAGAAGCAATGAAGATGGAAACAAATATTGTTGCACATGCAGATGGTATTGTTGATGCTATTTTTGCAAAAGAAGGAGAACAAGTTAAAACTGGTCAATTACTAGTGAAAATGAAGTAAGAAAGATTATAATAAAATTTTATTAAGTTTAATCTAGAAAAGTGAAAGTAAAAGGCTTATGTTGTTTCTAAGCCTTTTACTTTGCTATATTAGAGACAATCAAAAAAATAATTGGAGGTATAGATAATGAAAATAGCTATGGCGAATGATCATGCAGGATATGCTTTAAAGGAAGAAATAAAGGGTTACTTGGAATCACAAGGGCATGAAGTAATAGATTTTGGAACTCATAATGAAGAAGCTTGTGATTTGCCTGATTATATTTATCCAGCAACAATGGCAGTTGCAGAAGGAAAAGCTGATAGAGGAATTTTTGTTGATGGAGTTGGATATGGCAGTGCTATGATTGCAAACAAAGTATATGGAATATATGCAGCAGTTTGTCAAGATCCATTCTGTGCAAGTTTAGCACGTGAACATTCAGATACCAATGTTCTTTGTATTGGTGGAAAAATAATAGGTTCAGCAATAGCAATGGAAACTGTTAAGACATGGATGACTACTGATCCTATTACAGATGTTGAAAAATATACAAGACGTGTAAATAAAGTAAAAGAAATTTCCGAAAAACACTTAAAGAAATTATCTGAAATATAATTGTATTTTTATTATTAGGCACATGAAAATAAATAACAAATACGAAGTTGCCATGGATATTTTTCATCAGGCAAGGAGGTGAATTGCCATCATAGCTGGCTATTATGGCAATTTGCCGAAGAAGGATGATGGAAAATAGGCTGACAAATGGACTTGTTATTTATTTGATTGTGCCTTAATGATATGACAAAATAATATTTTGTGAAATTAAAAAATACCTCAGGCTGTACTTCCGGAGGTATTTTTTTAGCTTAGGCATATGAAGGAAAATAATTAGTATATGATAAGATGCATATTTCTTGTCAGGAAAAATCAACATATTTATCTAATAGCTAGCTATTAGATAAATATGTTAATAAAGTATGACAGAAAATAGATTAGCATGTGATTCTAATATTTTTTGAATATGCCTTATTTATTATAAATTGGTATCCTTAACTAAACAATGCTACAAATACTAATGTTAACGTACTAACAAGTTTTATAAGTACGTGAAGTGATGGTCCTGCGGTATCTTTAAATGGATCACCAACTGTATCACCAACTACACTAGCTTTATGTGATTCTGAATTTTTACCACCATGTTCGCCAAGTTCGATAAGTTTTTTGGCATTATCCCAGGCACCACCACCGTTGTTTAGGAATAGAGCCATAATAACACCTGCGATTGTAGTTATCATTAAGAATCCAGCAGCAGCTTCCTTACCTAAAAGTACTCCAATTATTATAGGAGTTAAAATTACTAGTATTCCTGGAAGTACCATTTCTTTTAAAGCTCCTTTAGTAACAATATCAACACAGCTGGCATAATCAGGTTTAGACTTACCTTCCATTATCCCAGGAATTTCTTTGAATTGTCTTCTTACTTCTAATATTACATATTGAGCGGCTTTTCCAACAGCACTTATTGCTGTAGAACTGAATAGAAATACTAACATAACACCTACAAATCCACTAATAAATACTTCGGGTTTACCAATATCAACTGCAAACCAAGAATCTGATGGCATTCCTAGTATTTTTTTAACTTCATCTAAATATGAAGAAAATAATAAGAAAGTTGCTAGAGCTGCTGACCCTACTGCATAACCTTTTGTTAAAGCTTTAGTAGTATTACCACAAGCATCTAATCTATCAGTTATAATTCTAATTTCTTCTGGAGCACCTGACATTTCTGTGATACCACCTGCATTATCAGTTATGGGACCAAAAGTATCCATAGCAAGAATATATGTGCAAGTTGAAAGCATTCCCATAGTTGCTATTGCTGTACCATAAAAACCGGCATTTGATATGTTTGGTAGTGCTAAAGCACTTAATTTATATGCAATGAATATACATAAAGATATAAAAATTACAGGCAAAGCTGTGGATTGCATTCCAACTGATAACCCAGTTATTATGTTAGTTGCAGCTCCAGTTTCGGAAGAATTAGCTATGTTTTTTACTGGTTTGTGATTTATTGAAGTATAATAATCAGTAACTATTACAAAGATATAGCTGAGGAATATGCCGACAACTGCGCATCCGTATAAAAAAATATAATTTACTTTAGTTCCATCTGGAAGAGTTCCGCTTAACATGGTTTTAACTACGAAAAATAAAATTATCAAATTTATTAAAGATGTTATGCAAAAACCACTTTTTAGGGCTTTCATAGGGTCGTCAGTATCATTTTTTACTTTAACAGTAAATATTCCAATTATTGAAGCTATAATGCCGAAAGCACGTGCGATAAGAGGAAATACAATTCCTTTCCATCCAAATACAGGATAAAGTGAAACTCCAATAATCATAGCACCTATATTTTCAGCAGCAGTAGATTCAAAAAGATCAGCACCTCTACCCGCACAATCACCAACGTTATCACCAACAAGATCTGCAATAACAGCAGGATTTCTAGGATCATCTTCTGGAATACCAGCTTCAACTTTACCAACAAGGTCTGCGCCTACATCAGCAGCTTTTGTATATATACCACCACCAAGTTGTGCAAATAATGCAACAAATGAAGCACCAAATCCAAAACCTACTATAAGAGAAGGGGCTTCTTTTATAAGAATATCGTTTCCAGAATAACCACCATATATAAGAAAAAGAGATGAGACACCTAAAAGAGAAAGTGCAGTAACAGCAAGTCCAGTAACAGCGCCACCTCTAAGAGCTATTTGAAGGGCGCTATTTAAGCCTTTTTTTGCTCCAGCAGCAGCTCTTATGTTTGAATTTACAGCCATATACATTCCAATATAACCAGATAGTGCAGAGCAAAATGCACCAGTTATAAATGCTATTCCTATACGCAAAGATAAGGATAAGGAAGTTCCGGATCCTTTTGATGAATTGCCAAAATAATTACATATTACTATTATGATTAAAGTTACAATAGATAAGGCAGCGATGGTCTTATATTGTCTTTTAATAAATGCCATGGCACCTTCTTCAATGTAATTTGATATTTTTTGCATATCATCAGTGCCTTTATCTTGAGCAAATGTATATTTGACTAAGTAAGCTATTACCACAAGTGAAATGATTATAACACCATAAATAAAAGTGAAATATGAAATCATTGTGAACATCTCCTTTGATAAAAAATTTTAAAACCTATACACTTATAGTATATAGTTGAATTTGTGAAAAAATAACAAATAATTACAATCAATCTTAAGTATCAGATGAAGTACATATGCAGAAGATTAGATTGAGTTAAAAGCGTATTTTTAATTATTAATAGCACAATAATATAAGTATTAATTTAAAAATATCATCATGAAGTATTTACTTTATCAAATTATGTAAGTGTTGTAGTTGACTTGTTTTGTATATGAATGCTAAAAAATGTATCCATACAATTTACATACATTAAATGTTATGATATTTTATTAATAATAAGCAATAAGGGGGAAGTTTTGCAAAATGAATAATAAATTTGTTTATGCACCGGGGCCAACTGATGTAAGAGAAAATGTAAGGCTAGAAAGAGCAAAAGTTACAACTAATCCAGATGTTGATGAAGAGTTTGTTGAGTTTTATAAGTGTACCTGTGAAAAAATAGGTAAAATTATAAATACCAATAATTCTATTTACATATTGAGTGGAGAAGGAATTTTAGGACTTGAAGCAGCTTGTGCATCGATTACTGAATCCGGTGATAGAGTTCTTGTAATAGATAATGGAATCTATGGAAGAGGATTTAAGGATTTTGTGGAGATGTATGGAGGTGAGGCAATATATTTCTCGGGAAATTATGATAATGAAATAAATGTGGATGAATTAAGTAGATTTTTAGAAAAAGATCATAATTTTAAATATGCAACAATAGTACATTGTGATACACCGACAGGAGTATTAAATGATTTATCTAAAATATGTGTTTTATTAAATACATATGGAGTTTTAACAGTGGTAGATTCAGTTTCAGCCATGGGTGGAGAAGAAATAAGAGTTGATGATTGGAAGATTGATATAGCGCTAGGTGGATCTCAAAAAGCTTTTTCAGCACCCACAGGATTAACTTTTGTTAGTGTCAGTGAAAAGGCTAAAAAAGCAATGGAGAATAGAAAAAGTCCTGTAAGGGGATTTTATTGCAATCTTAATATTTGGAAAAATTATTATAAAGACAAATGGTTTCCGTATACAATTCCAATAAGTGATGTTATGGGATTGGACAGAGCAGTTCAAAACATTTTAGATGAAGGAGTAGAGAATGTACTTAGTAGGCATGAAAAAATAGCTGATGCAACAAGAAATGCTATAAATGAGTATGGATTAGAGTTGTTTTTGGATGGTGGATATTCAAATACGGTAACTGCGCTTAAAGTACCAGAGAACATAGGTGCTTTAAAGCTTAAAGATCATATGTTAAAAAAATATAACACTTTAATTATAACATCGTTAGAACCGTATAATGATATTATACTTAGAATAGGACATATGGGAGAAAATGCTCGATTAGAGAAAATAACATATGCATTAAATGTAATTGATAATGGATTAAAGGATTTAGGGTTTAAATCTGATAAGGAATTAGTTACTTTATTTAATAAGTATTTAAAAGATTAATACAAAAGAGGAGTGAAAACTGTGGAGTTTAATAGAAACAAAAGTAAATTTACAACAAAAGATATGGTACAAACTGCATTGTTAACAGCATTAGTATTTGTATCGACTTCGTTTATTAACATTAAGTTACCTATATTATCTAGTGGAGGCTTAGTTCATTTAGGAAATGTAATGTTATTTATTGCAGCTATTATTTTTGGAAAACAAAAAGGTGCTATAGCAGGAGCGGTAGGTATGGGACTTTTTGATTTATCATCAGGTTGGGCACTGTGGGCTCCATTTACGTTTATTATAAGAGGGGTTATGGGATATATAGTAGGATCTATTGCATGGAGTAAAGGAAAGAATGGATCTAACTTTATGATTAATCTATTAGCTATACTTGTATCGGCAATATGGATGATAGCGGGATATTATATTTCAGAAATAATTCTTTATGGCAACTGGGTTGCACCAATGGCGTCCGTACCAGGCAATATTACACAGCTTGTGGTAGGAGCAGTTATAGGATTACCAATTACAGAAGTTATCAGAAAATATATTAAATACATCTAGTTATTGACATATATTTAATTAGAGCTAATAAAAAGCTAAACAATATTATTATGAATTAAGAGTGATAATTGCTTAAGGTGATTATCACTTTTGTTTTAGTTATTATATATTACACAATTGTACAAAGTAACGTTTGTATAAGGCACATTCAAATAAATAACAAGCTCATTTACCAGCCTATTTCCCATCATGCTACGTCGTTAAATTGACCTAATAGGTCCACTATGAGGGCAATTCACCTCCTTGCCTGATGAAAAATATCCATGGCAAATTGGAATTGTTATTTATTTTCACGTGCCTAATTATTTTTACAAAGAATAAAATAAGTATTTTTAAAATACATTAGAAGTTTTTTGAGATACAACGCGAAATAAAATTTCATGTAATATAATATTGACGAAATAAATAACTCGTAATATTATAAAAGTATAGATTTAGAAACAAAAGTTATAATATCAATCTTTGAAATGAAATTCTGAGTTAGAATAAATATTAGCTTATAAATTAAGTATAGAATTTAAATTGTGTAAATAATGTGGGAAGGTATAAATATGAATGATAACGATTTAAAAAAGATTTGTGCACAAGAGGCAATGAAATATATAGAAAACAATATGATAATAGGTCTTGGTGGAGGAAGAAGTATAGGATATCTAATAGAAAATATAAAAGAGAATAAAAAACTTAAGGTTAAAGTGGTTACCCCTTCAGTAAAAACGAAGATGATTTGTGTTGAAAACGGAGTAGAAGTTTTGCACACTTGTCTTGTGGATAAAGTTGACGTTGCATTTGATGGTTGTGACCAAGTTGATGAAAATTTAAATGCGTTGAAAAGCAATGGTGGAATTCATACTAAGGAAAAATTAATTGCTAATATGGCTAGTCAATATATACTTCTTGTTGATGAAGGAAAAGTTGAAAAGAGCTTAACATTTAAATTTCCTGTTGTTCTTGAGATTTTAGAAGATTCTTTAAAATATGTTGAAAGAAAAGTATCAGAGTTAGGTGGAAAACCTGTAGTTAGAAGTAGTGGAATAAAAGATGGTTTTACTATAAGTGATAATGGAAATATATTGATGGATGTAACATTCAACAATGTCAAGGATGCTAATAAACTTAATAATGAGTTAATAAATATTTGTGGAGTTATAGAGACATCATTATTTACTGATGTTATTACTAAAGTAATTATTGCTGGTGAAAAGGGTGTTAGAATATTATCTAAAAATTAAATGACAAACAAAGATGGGTATAGAAATTATTTTTATGTATATTTTATAAAAATAACAGGTTTAATAATATGTATGAGGTGATATAAATGAATAAAATAAAATGGGCAATACTAGGACCTGGAACGATTGCGAAAGATTTTGCGAAAGCTATTACAGAAGTAAATGGAAGCATTTATGCAGTAGGTGCAAGAACTATTGAAAAAGCACAAAAGTTTTCAAGTGATTATAATGTAGAAAAAATTTATGGAAGTTATAGTGAAATGCTGAAAGATAGTGAAATAGATGTGGTTTATATATCAACACCACATTCCAATCATTATGAATATATAATGAAAAGTTTAAAAAACAATAAACATGTACTATGTGAAAAGGCTATAACTGTAAATGGAGATCAATTGAGAGAGATAGTTAAACTTGCAAGAGATAAAAATTTAATAGTAGCAGAAGCAATGACTATTTATCATATGCCTTTGTATAAGAAGTTACGTAAGTTTATTGATGATGGAAAGCTTGGAAAGATTAAAATGATTCAAGTAAATTTTGGAAGTTTAAAAGAATATGATGTTACAAATAGATTTTTTAGTCCAGATTTAGCCGGAGGAGCACTACTTGATATTGGTACTTATGCATTATCTTTTACAAGATATTTTCTTTCAAGTCAACCTCAAGAAATATTGACTACAGTAAAGAAATTTGAAACAGGAGTAGACGAACAATCAGGAATAATACTTAAAAATTCTGATGATGAAATGGCAGTTGTTTCGCTAACAATGAGAGCAAAACAACCTAAGAGGGGAATAGTATGTGGAGAATTAGGCTATATAACTGTTGAAAATTTCCCAAGAGCAGATAAAGCTACTTTTACTTATCCAGATGGAAGAGTTGAAGTTATAGAAGATGGTTATACTTCAAGAGCATTAGTTTATGAAGTCGAAGATATGAATAAGTGTATTATGAATAAAAGTACCAATTTTACTCAATTAGAGTTATCTATTGATGTTATGAGTATTATGGATCAAGTTAGAAATCAATGGGGATTAAAGTATTCTTTTGAGTAATATAAATTTAATGAACAAATGAATTTTATTTATTTTAATATTATAGTATTCTAATATGGTAAGTTTTTAAACCATATTAAAGGAGCAATAAATACGATGAAAAATATAGAAAAAAGTATTTTAGATAAAATTCTATGCATATATAAAAATTTATATGAAGCAGAAAAGAAAATTGCTGATTATGTTATAAACAATAAAGAAAAAGTTATCGAAATGACAGTTTCTGAATTAGCTATTGAAAGTAATGTAAGTGAAGCTACTATAGTTAGATTTTGCAAGAAATGTGGATTGAAAGGTTTTTATGATTTAAAGATAAATATTGCCAAGGAGATGGTTAATTCAAAAGAGCAATCAGTATCCAATAAGTTAGACTCTAATAATATAGAACAATCTCTTCAAAATATATTAGCAAATAAAATTGAAGAATTAAAGCATACTATATCAATGATGCGTGAAGATACTATAAAAAAAATATTGGATGTTATAAAGAATGCGAGAATTGTTCAATTTGCAGCAGTAGGAAATACGATACCAGTAGCCATGGATGGAACATATAAATTTAATCAGTTAGGAATATCTTCTGTTACAAATACTATATGGGAAACTCAACTTGCATTTGCATATACATTAACAAAAAAAGATGTAGTTATAGTTATATCTAATTCTGGATCTTCAAAGAAGCTTGTAACTTTGTTGGATATTGCAAATGAAAGGAACGCGACAACAATTTCTATAACTAACCATGAAAATTCTCCAGTAGCGAATAAAAGCACATATCATATAAATACATCGACAAGAGAAAAATTATTTTTAGATGAATTTAGTTTTTCCAGGGTATCTGCTATGGTTGTTATAGAAGTTCTGTATTTACTTTTAACAAGAGATAAAAAAGATTCATATAGTTGGATTAGCCAGCATGAACAGTCGATAGCGGATGGTAAGGTTTAAAAATATTAAAGGTGAGAGGGAGGAGGATAAAAATGAAAAATATAAATATCGGAAATAGTGGAATTGAGGTTTCAGAAATTGGACTTGGATGCATGAGGATGGCAAACATCGGAAAAAATGAAGCAGAAAAAATAATTAAAACAGCATTAGATGAAGGTGTCAATTTTTTTGACCATGCTGACATATATGGAAATGGAAAATCAGAGGAAGTTTTTGGTAATGCAATTAATATGAACTCATCAATAAGAGAATCAATAATTATTCAAACAAAATGTGCTATAGTTCCAGGAAAAATGTATGATTTCTCAAAAGAACATATTTTAAATTCAGTAGAAGGAAGTTTGAAAAGATTAAAAACAGATTATTTAGATGCATTATTATTGCATCGTCCAGATACACTTATGGAACCAGAAGAAGTTGCAGAAGCTTTTTCTAAGTTATATGAAAGTGGAAAAGTAAAGCAGTTTGGAGTTAGCAATCATAATCCAATGCAAATTGAATTACTTAATAAATATTTAAACAATAAGATAGTAATTAATCAAATGCAATTTAGTATAATGCATACAGGAATGGTTGATAACGGATTGAATGTTAATATGAAAATAGAACATTCAATAGATAGAGATGGTAGTATATTAGAATATTGTCGCTTAAAGGACATAACAATTCAAGCATGGTCTCCATTTCAATATGGATTCTTTGAAGGAACATTTTTAGATAATGATAAATTCCCAGAATTAAATAAAAAAATTAATGAGATTGCTGAGAAAAAGGGAGTAACAAATACTGCAATAGCAGCTGCGTGGATTTTAAGACATCCGGCAAAAATCCAAACAATAGTTGGAACAATGAATCCTAATAGACTTAAAGAAATATGCAAGGCGTCAAATGTAGAATTAACAAGACAAGAGTGGTATGAAATATATTTAGCAGCAGGAAATAAGCTACCTTAAAAATCAGTTAATGAATATGAATTAAAAGAACAAGTTAAAGATGTTATGTATATTTTGTGTTAGATAAGCAAACATGCTTGACTAATAGCTATATATTAGGAAGTATATTCGTGTAGTATAATACGAAATAGATTAGTATTTTGGCTTGTTTTTTTGATGTATTAAATTAACTTAGGTTCAAGGAGTTAACTTACAATCGTCTGCAAGATTGGTGTTTTTTTCATTTAACTAATCATTTGAACTATTGTTTTTAGCATAATATATAGTATTTCCATTATGCTTTGTGTTGGAAAGTATGTTGGAAAGTGTTTCGGTTAAGATAGAATCCGTTGCTAAGAGATGTGGGTCATTTAAAGTAGATTAAAAAAAGAGTTTGAAAAATTTAAAAAAGTTATTGACAGATTTTGAATCAGGTGATAAACTAAAAAAGTCGCGTGAGAGTGATGTATAAAAATAAAAAATAACAGCGAAAGTTGTAAAAAATGGTCTTTGAAAATTGAACAGAATATGATAAATACATTTAAGTAAACCAGCAATTTTTATTT